>NZ_JH815197.1 GCF_000296405.1 Corynebacterium otitidis ATCC 51513 | reverse complement strand
GAGGCGGCGCGCAGCACGTCGGCGGGGGCGAGCGCAGTCTGCCCGGCGAGCACCGCGACGGAGGCGGGCAGCCCGGCGGAGATCTCTGAGAGGGGCGCGGGCGTGGCCGCGGCGATCGCCCGCGCGCCGAGCTCCACGACCCGGCCCGCGCCGGCGGCGTCCCCGACGACGGGCACGGCGAGCATGCCCAGCGACTCCACCAGGTCGATGAGGCCCGCGGCGTGGTCGTCGGCGAGCAGGTCCGCGGGCAGCGGCACGGCGTCCGCGCCCGCGGCGCGCAGCTCGTAGACCTGGTAGGGGGAGAACACGAGCCCGGTCGCCACGACCGGCAGGCCGGATCCCGACAGCCGGGTGAGCGCCGGAAGACCCCCGGAGAGCGGGGAGATCGCCAGGTCGCAGGTGCCCGCCAGCTCGGCGGGGCTCGCGGCGGGGCCGGGCTGAGCGAGGATCGCGCAGCCTTCCCCGACGAGCGCGCGGTGCGCGTCGGCCGGGGCGGGCGCGCGCAGCGCGCGGGCCTTGATGTCGGCGAGCGGGACCGTGCCCTGCCGCCTCTCAAGCGCCGCGCGCTGCGCCGCCGGGATGCCAGGAACCACAGTCACCGCCATGGGAACCTCCCGCACTGTCGCGTACCTCGGGCCGGGCCCGGGAGTGCTGCGTGATACAGACAGGGAGAATTCTAGCCTAAGCCGTCCCGCTTCGCCGAGCCGGATTCTCCGCCTGACTCGAAGGCGCCCTCCCCCGGCTCGTCGTCGGCCTCGCGCTCGGTGGGGTCGATCCCCGCGTCGAGGGCGTCCCACACGGCGCGCTGCTCGTCCTCGCCGGCGGCGCCGCGGCGGCGCGCCGCCTCGATGCGGCCGGCGTCGCGCTCGTACTTCGTCGAGCGGCGGGCGTCCCCGCCCGGGGAGACGGCCAGCGCGATGGCCGCGACGAACGCCGCGGCGAGCGCGGCGATGGTCAACAGAGCCGGCCACGTCTCGGCCTGCGCGGCGAGCACCTCGGACCAGGGGGTGGCCTGCGCGGCCTCCTGGGAGCTCGCCGGCTCGGCAGACGCGATGCGCTGCACCTTCTCCGGGTCGGGGCCGCCGGCCAACAGCGTGACAGGAACGAGCGCGAGCGCCGCGGCGAGCGCGCCCGCGGCCAGGCCCGCGATGCGCCGCCCGATGCGACGCAGCGCCAGGCCCGCGAGGCCCGCCGCGGCGAGCGCGAGCGCCCCGGCGGAGAGCT
>NZ_JH815196.1 GCF_000296405.1 Corynebacterium otitidis ATCC 51513 | reverse complement strand
CCCCCCGCCGAGCGCGGCGGCGGCCGCGCCGGCGGGTCCCGCGGCGAGCGCGAGCCCCTTCAACCGCGACCAGCCCGCCCCGGGCCCCGCTGGCGTCGCCGGCCCGGGAGCCGCGGGGACGCCCGGCTCCCCGAGCAGGGCGCCTGAGGCGTCCGCCGCGGAGACCACCCCGGCCGGGGCGGCAGCGGCGCGAAGCAGGTGGCCGCGCAGCTGCGCGGCGGTCGCCTCCGGGTGGCGCTCCTTGAGCAGCGCCGCTACCCCGCTGACCACCGGCGCGGCGAAGCTCGTGCCGCGAAACTCCCGCTCCTCGACGCCCTCCCCGGCGGGCACGGCCACGCCGCCGGCCAGGCCGTCCCCCGCGGGGCTCAGCGCGACCGGGGCGTGCCCCTCCGCGGCGAGCCCCCGACCCGCGGCCGCCAGCGAGTAGCCGGCCGGCGCCCCGCCCTCGAGCGCCGCGACCGCGAGCACCGTCTCCGCGGCCGCCGGGTGCGCGACCGATCCCTCCGGGCAGTCCTCCCCGATGTTCCCCGCCGCCGCGACGACGAGCGCGCCGGCCTCCTCCGCGGCGGCGAGCGCCTCCCCAAGCGCGGCGGGCGGCGCCTCGCCGGCGGGCAGGCACGCGACGACCGAGACGTTGACGACGCCCGCGCCCGCCTCGATCGCGAGCCGGAGCGCCTCGGCGAGCCCGTCGAGCGTCCCGCCGCCCGCGCCTTCTGGGTAGGCGGTCGACTGGCGCACGCTGAGGATCCTCGCGCCGGGCGCGACCCCTGAGTAGCCGTCCGGGCCGCGGCGCGCCGCGATGATGCCCGCGACCGCCGTGCCGTGCCCGTCGCAGTCGCGGTGCGGGTCGGGGTCGAGCGGGTCGACGAGGTCCGCGACCGGCTCCACGCCGCCGAGCCTGGGGTGGTCGGCGACGCCGGTGTCGATGACCGCGACGGCGACGCCCGCCCCGCTCGCGCCGCCCGCGGGAGCCTCGTGGACGGGCACTGCCGGCCCGGCCGGCCCCTCGGCGGGGATCGGCTCGGGGCAGCCCGAGCGCCCCGCGGCGCCGGTCAGCGCGTCGGCGAGCTCCTCGGGGAGGAACCCCAGAAGCTCCTCCGCCCCCGGCGGCGGGAGGCCCTCGTCGGGGCCGAAGTCCTCGAGCACATCGGCCTCGCCGGGTGTCTCGAGTCCTTCCAGGTGCTCGGCGTCCTGGGCGCGGGCGACGGGCTCGGCGGCGGCCCACAGCGCCGCGGTGAGGAGCGCGGCCGCCGCGCGGCGCACCCTCACCCGAGCCCCCGGACCGCCTCGACGGC
>NZ_JH815195.1:367070-417501 GCF_000296405.1 Corynebacterium otitidis ATCC 51513 | reverse complement strand
AGTGTTTTCGAGTCGGTGAATTAGTACCGGTCACCTCAACACCCCTTCACAGAGCTTCCAGCCCCGGCCTATCAACCCCATCATCTCTAGGACACCTCAAAAGAAACCTCATCTCGGAACAGGCTTCCCGCTTAGATGCTTTCAGCGGTTATCCCTCCCGCACATAGCCAACCAGCAACACCCATGGCAGAATGACTGGCACACCAGAGGTACGTCCATCCCGGTCCTCTCGTACTAGGGACAGCCTTCCACAAGTTTCCACGCGCGCGGCGGATAGAGACCGAACTGTCTCACGACGTTCTAAACCCAGCTCGCGTGCCGCTTTAATGGGCGAACAGCCCAACCCTTGGGACCAACTCCAGCCCCAGGATGCGACGAGCCGACATCGAGGTGCCAAACCATCCCGTCGATATGAACTCTTGGGGAAGATCAGCCTGTTATCCCCGGGGTACCTTTTATCCGTTGAGCGACACCCCAACCGCAAGGAGATGCCGGATCACTAGTCCCAACTTTCGTTCCTGCTCGAGCAGTCACTCTCACAGTCAAGCTCCCTTATACACTTACACTCAACACCTGATTACCAACCAGACTGAGGGAACCTTTGGGCGCCTCCGTTACCATTTAGGAGGCAACCGCCCCAGTTAAACTACCCACCAGGCACTGTCCCCAACCCAGATCATGGGCCAAGGTTCAAGAGGCGCGGAACGACCAGAGTGGTATTTCACCAACAACTCCACCACACCTAGCGGTGCGGCTTCACAGTCTCCCACCTATCCTACACAAACCGAACCACACCCCAATACCAAGCTATAGTAAAGGTCCCGGGGTCTTTTCGTCCTGCCGCGCGAAACGAGCATCTTTACTCGTACTGCAATTTCACCGGGCCTGTGGTCGAGACAGCAGGAAAGTCGTTACGCCATTCGTGCAGGTCGGAACTTACCCGACAAGGAATTTCGCTACCTTAGGATGGTTATAGTTACCACCGCCGTTTACTGGGGCTTAAATTCACCGCTACACCCACAAGCGTGGGCCCACAGCTCCTCGTAACCTTCCAGCACCGGGCAGGCGTCAGTCCGTATACATCAACCCAAGTTTTCGCACGGACCTGTGTTTTTAGTAAACAGTCGCTTTCCCCTAGCCTCTGCGACCACCCCACGCCCACCAACCGCTCGTGTTGGCGACCCAAGGTGGCTCCCCATCTCCCAAAGTTACGGGGACAATTTGCCGAATTCCTTAACCACAGTTCACCCGCAAGCCTTAGTATACTCAACCCAACTACCAGCGTCGGTTTCGGGTACGGGCAACACCACCACTCGCTTAGAGGCTTTTCTCGACAGCACAGGATCACCACCATCACCACCACAAGGTGGCTACGCATCACGCCTCACCCACAATGTGCGGCGGATTTACCAACCACACGGGCCACACGCTTACACCCCCACAACCAACCGGAGGCGTGGCTACCACACTGCGTCACCCCATCACTTGGCTACCACGCATCAGGCCCCACACCACACCCCGCAAAAACCAACAACCCCGAAAGGCTGTCGATCCGGGATGCGGCACAGTTAGTATCAACGCTTCACCATAAGAACGCGGCAGCACCGGTACGGGAATATCAACCCGTTTCCCATCGACTACGCCCGACGGCCTCGCCTTAGGACCCGACTCACCCTGAGCAGACAAACTTCACCCAGGAACCCTTAGTCATACGGCCACCAGGATTCTCACCTGATTCATCGTTACTCATGCCTGCATTCTCACTCGCACGCACTCCACCACCCATCACCAGGCAGCTTCACCACACGCACGACGCTCCCCTACCCACCATGCAAACCATGGCGCCGCGGCTTCGGCGGTGTACTTAAGCCCCACTACATTCTCGGCGCAGAACCACTCGACCAGTGAGCTATTACGCACTCTTTCAAGGATGGCTGCTTCTAAGCCAACCTCCTGGCTGTCTTCGCGACCCCACATCCTTTCCCACTTAGCACACCCTTAGGGGCCTTAGCCGGCGATCTGGGCTGTTTCCCTCTCGACCAATGGAGCTTATCCCCCACAGTCTCACTGCCACACAACACGTCAATGGAATTCGGAGTTTGGCAGGTATCACTAAGACGCATAATCCCGCTCAACCAACCAGTCGCTCTACCTCCACCACGCTCAACATGCAACGCTGCACCTAAATGCATTTCGGGGAGAACCAGCTATCACGGAGTTTGATTAGCCTTTCACCCCTACCCACAACTCATCCCCGCAGTTTTCAACCTACGTGGGTTCGCGCCTCCACAACCTCTTACAGCTGCTTCACACTGGCCATGGGTAGATCACCCCGCTTCGGGTCCAGGACACGCCACTCACCCGCCCAACAAAGACTCGGTTTCCCTACGACTACCCCACAGGCGGGTTAACCTCGCGACGCGCCGCTGACTCGCAGGCTCATTCTTCAAAAGGCACGCCATCACCCAAAAGGCTCTGACGGCTTGTAGACACACAGTTTCAGGAACTATTTCACTCCCCTCCCGGGGTACTTTTCACCATTCCCTCACGGTACTATCCACTATCGGTCACACCATGTCATTCAGGCTTACCAGGCGGTCCCGGCAGATTCACAGCAGATTCCACGAGCCCGCTGCTACTCGGGAACACCATCATCGCAGACTGCGTGCGTATTCGTCTACGGGACTCTCACCCACTCCGGTCGGCCATCCCAAACCAGTTCAACTCACACACACAACCCACAACCCCAGCCGGTAGACTGGGAACAACGATGCCCCACAACCCCCAGCATGCAACCCCTACCGAGTTATCCACACACCAGGTTTAGCCATCATCCGCTATCGCTCGCCACTACACACGGAATCACATTCGTTTTCTCAAAAAACAGGTACTGAGATGTTTCACTTCCCCGTTCCACCCCCGCGAAGCCTATACATTCAGCAACACGGTGACACCCACCAACAGACAGGTGCCGGGTTTCCCCATTCGGACACCCTCGGATCAACGCTCAGTAGACAACTCCCCGAGGACTATCGCGGCCTCTCACGTCCTTCATCAGCATGATGTGCCAAGGCATCCACTATGCGCCCATAAGATAAAAACACTGTCTCAGATATTTGGCCGTATGCTACCAGTAAGCAACATAAGACTTGCCACAATCAACAAAAATAATCGCAGATCGCGTCCACTATGCAGTTCTCACACAACACCACCCACACCCAACCACCAAACCATTCCGGTTAGTGATGGTGTGTAGGCACGACACAACACTTGCGTGCTGCGCCAGACACCCAACAACGTGACACGACTATGCTTTGTGGCTCGCGTGTACAGGACACACGCTCAACCAGTGACAACCAGGTTTAGCCCCGATGGGCAACCACACACCAAACAACACTCATTTAGTCGCTTGTTAGTATGGCGCATCCATGTATCAAAAAAACTCCTTAGAAAGGAGGTGATCCAGCCGCACCTTCCGGTACGGCTACCTTGTTACGACTTCGTCCCAATCGCCGATCCCACCTTCGACACCACCCCACACAAAGTGGAGCAAGCGGCTTCGGGTGTTACCAACTTTCATGACGTGACGGGCGGTGTGTACAAGGCCCGGGAACGTATTCACCGCAGCGTTGCTGATCTGCGATTACTAGCGACTCCGACTTCATGGGGTCGAGTTGCAGACCCCAATCCGAACTACGACCAGCTTTACAGGATTAGCTCCACCTCACGGTCTCGCAACCTACTGTACCGGCCATTGTAGCATGTGTGAAGCCCTGGACATAAGGGGCATGATGATTTGACGTCATCCCCACCTTCCTCCGAGTTCACCCCGGCAGTCTCTCACGAGTCCCCACCACAACGTGCTGGCAACATAAGACAAGGGTTACGCTCGTTGCGGGACTTAACCCAACATCTCACGACACGAGCTGACGACAACCATGCACCACCTGCACACCAGCCACAAAGGGACAGACGATCTCTCGCCTAATCTAGTGCATGTCAAACCCAGGTAAGGTTCTTCGCGTTGCATCGAATTAATCCACATGCTCCGCCGCTTGTGCGGGCCCCCGTCAATTCCTTTGAGTTTTAGCCTTGCGGCCGTACTCCCCAGGCGGGGCGCTTAACGCGTTAGCTACGACACGGAAACCATGGAAAGTCCCCACACCTAGCGCCCACCGTTTACAGCATGGACTACCAGGGTATCTAATCCTGTTCGCTACCCATGCTCTCGCTCCTCAGCGTCAGTGACTGCCCAGAGACCTGCCTTCGCCATCGGTGTTCCTCCTGATATCTGCGCATTCCACCGCTACACCAGGAATTCCAGTCTCCCCTACAGCACTCAAGCCAGCCCGTATCGCCTGCACACCCGGAGTTAAGCCCCAGACTTTCACAGACGACGCGACAAGCCACCTACGAGCTCTTTACGCCCAGTAAATCCGGACAACGCTCGCACCCTACGTATTACCGCGGCTGCTGGCACGTAGTTAGCCGGTGCTTCTTCTACCACTACCGTCACCACCCTTCCAACCAGGCGGCTTCCTCGCGGTCGAAAGGAGTTTACAACCCGAAGGCCGTCATCCCCCACGCGGCGTCGCTGCATCAGGCTTCCGCCCATTGTGCAATATTCCCCACTGCTGCCTCCCGTAGGAGTCTGGGCCGTATCTCAGTCCCAATGTGGCCGTCCACCCTCTCAGGCCGGCTACCCGTCGCCGCCTTGGTAGGCCATTACCCCACCAACAAGCTGATAGGCCGCGAGCTCATCCCCAACCACTAGAAAATCGTTTTCCACCACAGGCACCACCCTGCAGTCCTATCGGGAATTAGACCCAGTTTCCCAGGCTTATACCCAAGTTGGGGGCAGATCACTCACGTGTTACTCACCCGTTCGCCACTCGAGCACCCGCAATCCACAAGGGAAAGCAGGCCTTTCCGTTCGACTTGCATGTGTTAAGCACGCCGCCAGCGTTCGTCCTGAGCCAGGATCAAACTCTCCATCAACAACCACCCACACACAACAGGTCTAGCCCGAGGCTCGCCCGTAGCGTAGGGTGGTTAATCCTGTAAAAAAATAAGATTCAAGGATCTACTAGCAAAAAAGCTGCCCGCACGTCCCACCACCCAAAACACGACTGTGTTGGTGGCCGCGCGACACACCGGCCTGGTCACGTCTCGACGGGGGTCGAAACCAACCACACCATCTGGTGTGCCGCATCCACGCAGGCAACCCACCAGCATCAACCATCCCAAAACCAAAAAAGATATGCACCACACGACACCACCAAGCCATAAGACTTGTGTGCCTGCGTGGTCGCCCGTGTTTTGGGGGCTTGACACTGATCGTCACAACCCCACCCAGCCGGGCGCCTACACGCCTAGCTGTTTAGGGTTACATAATCATGGCACGCTATTGAGTTCTCACACAACACCACACGACCACACACCAACCGTTCATTGAACAGTGGGTGACGCCCGTGCGAGACACCGAAGTTTAGCAGCCCTACTGCGTGTTCCGCAACCCGACCGGGAGACCGTGTCTCCGTGTGGGTGCTGCCGGCCGGAGCGCGTCCGGCCTGCTCGGCGACGAGGCATAACTATACGAACCCCCACCGACAACAGCAACACCGCAGGTCACAAGGCTCTATTAACGGTGTTTTACGCGCCGTTCACGGGGGAAGCGTAGAAGACCGCGCTCGGTCAGTTCGTCGGCCCCACCCCACGCACCGGGGTGCCTTCCCCAACCGGCACCTGGACGCTTCAGGCTGCCGTCCTCCGCTCGCAGGGTCACGCTTGATCGAGACTCGGGTGTCGGCCGGCGTCTGTCGAGACGCGGGCTGGGCCCTCGCCTTTCTGGATGCCGGTTTATTCGGCGGCTCCAGCACGCCGCCGGGGCGCCCCACGTACCTGATCCCATCACACGAGAGGTCGTTGCACGCCCCTCCTGAGCGGACACAGACTCACAGGATTCTCAGGCTCGGTCGATGACCGCAGGTCAACGAACCGCCGACGATTACGGCCGACTCGCCAGTGAGGCGGGCCGTCGACTAGTCCGGGCCAAGTGGGGCAGACTTGATGACGTGACCGCTTAGTCAACGACGAACGGATTTAGCCGATGCTTCAACGGACCCTAGTTTTTGTCGACACCTCTTACTTATTAGCCAGCTTCTACAACTCCTGGGAGACCGGCGCCCGGTCTCAGCTGGAGATCGACCTTCCTAAGGTCGTCGATACCCTCAACACGAAGATCGAGAACCAGCTCTCCCAACCCATCCACCGCCAGTACTGGTACGACGGCATCCCCGATTCCGGCCCGCACCGTTACCAGCGCGCGCTACGCACCTGCGACGGCGTCCAGCTTCGCTCCGGCCAGCTCATCGAGTGGGGCGACCGCCGTACCCAGAAGGGCGTCGACACTCGACTCGTCGCGGACATGGTCCTCGCCGGTGTTCACCAACAGTGCTCCGACATGGTGCTCGTCTCGGGCGACGCGGACATGATCCCAGGCGTGAACGAGGCCGCCCTCGCGGGCTCCCGGGTTCACCTCTACGGCTTCGGGTGGGACTCGATGTCCTCCGCGCTGCGCCACTCCTGCGACACCACCACGATCCTCGACCCGCGCGAGGACTTCGCCGACACGATGAAGCTCGAGGTTCTCGAGGGCCCAATCCCTCCGGTCGTGCGGAACAAGCCCGAGGACCAGGACGACCAGCGAGACGATCCGGCGGCCGGCCAGGACGTGGGGGAGCAGCCGCCCAGCACCGACCCGGAGAAGCCCGAAGCGCCGGCGACCCCTACCGCGGCGGCCACGGAGGAGGCGGACGCCACCTCCCAGGCGGAGCACCCTCGCCGCTCGGCCGACGCGACGCCGAGTGAACCGAGCGGGGGAGAGGACCGCAAGAGCTCCGGCGATCCCTGTCGGGACAGCGGCAGCGACCGGCCGAAGCCGTCGATGATGGCGAAGAAGCGGAAGCTGCGCTCCCGCTACGTGCCTCTGCCGAATGAGGTGTGGGCGAGCGCCGGATTCCAGACCCCGTACGACGTGGGGCAGCAGTACGCAGTGTGGTGGTACTCGAACGCCGCGACCACGGAGCAGCGCGACAACGCGCACATGCTCTCCGGGGGCGGGCTTCCCCCCGAGGTGGATCGGCCGTTGCTGCAGTTCGCCTGCGAGACGCTCCACGAGTACACGCTCAGCGAGACCCAGCGGGTGAGCCTGAGGGACGGCTTCCACGCGGGGATCCGCGGGGTCCTCATGTCCTACCGCCGGGAGTGATCGCCCAGCTCGGGGCGTCGGGATTCATTCGTGAATGAATATCCCCCGGTCGCCGAGCCTCGTGCTCAGCGGCCGGGGGATTATTCGGTGCGGCGGCGGGACCTACTGGGCGTTCTGCTCCGCCACCTGCTTGCGCACCTCGTCCATGTCGAGGTCCTCGACCTGCTTGATGAGGTCCTGGAACGCGTTCGGCGGCAGAGCGCCGGCGTCGCGGTAGACGAGGATGCCGTCGCGGAACGCCATGATCGTCGGGATCGACTGAATCTCGAGGGCAGCGGCCAGGTCCTGGTGCGCCTCGGTGTCGAGCTTCGCGAAGGTGTGGTCGGGGTGCTCCTCGGACGCCTTCTCGAAGGTGGGGGCGAACTGGCGGCACGGCCCGCACCACGAGGCCCACGCGTCGACGAAGACGATGCCCTCGCCCTCGACGGTCTTCTCGAAATTGTCGGTCGTCACATCAACGGTAGACATATCCTCATCCTAACGGTTACAGAGCCGGTCTCTCCGACCCCGCGTGTCCAGCCCAACGGCACCGGGCTTGTTCTTATTCCCCGTCGAAACCGCGCCGAGTGGGTCTTCCGCCGGGGTCCCCGGCGCTTTATCCTTGGGGTTACACGGCGCGGGAGGTCCCGCGCCCGCACGTGATTTATGGAGGTTGCCGTTATGTCTACGACCAAGAACTTCACCGTCGAGGGCATGCACTGCCAGGGCTGCGTCAACGCCGTGACCGCGGAGGTCTCCGGCGTGGACGGCGTCGAGAACGTCGACGTCGACCTGGATTCCGGGCGCCTCTCCGTCACCGGGGCGGACGTCGACGACGCGGCGGTCCGCGCTGCGGTGGACGAGGCCGGCTACCAGGTCCGCTAGATCCATGCCGGATACCAAGGAAGAGGACCGCCGGGAGCTTTCCCTCGCGGTCTCCGGGATGAGCTGCAGCGCCTGCTCCGCGCGGGTGCAGAAGAAGCTCAACAAGCTGCCCGGCGTCGACGCCCGGGTGAGCATCGCCACCGAGACCGCCCGGGTGAGCGTCGAGCCGTCCGGCCCCAGCCTCGACGAGCTCATCGCCGCGGTGCGGGCCGCGGGCTACGACGCCGCCGAGCTTCAGGGAGGGCAGGCCGCCTCGGCGGCGGGGGACGAGGAGGAAGCGCGCCGCCCGTGGTGGCGCACCGATAGGGGGGTGCGGCTGCTCGTTTCCGCCGCGCTGAGCCTCCCGGTGCTCGTCGTGAGCATGGTTCCCCCGCTGCAGTTCCCGTACTGGCAGTGGGTGGTCCTCGCCCTGACCACGCCCGTGTACCTGTGGGGCGGGTGGCCCTTCCACCGCACGGCGCTGACCAACCTGCGGCACGGCGGGGTCACCATGGACACCCTGGTGTCCCTGGGGACGACAGCGGCGTACCTGTGGTCGCTCTGGGCGCTGCTGTTCGGCTCCGCGGGGGATGCCGCGATGCGCATGGAGTTCTCGCTGACCGCCTCGGGCGCGCACGACGAGATTTACTTCGAGACCGCCGCCGTGGTCGTCACGGTGCTTCTCGTCGGGAAGCTGCTCGAGGATCGCGCGAAGACGTCCTCGCGCTCGACGCTCCACGACCTCCAGGAGCGCCAGGCGCCGCGCTGTACGGTGCTGCGCGACGGCGCTCAGGCGATCGTCGACACCGCCGACGTCGCGGTCGGGGAGCGGGTGCTCGTGCGGCCCGGGGAGCTCGTGCCGCTCGACGGCACGGTCGTCGAGGGCGCCTCCGCGCTCGAGGTGTCGCTCCTGACTGGGGAGAGCCACCCCGCGGAGGTCGCCGAGGGCGACCACGCGCCCGCCGGCGCGGTGAACGGCAACGGGCGCCTCATCGTCGAGGTCACCGCCGCCGCCGACGAGAGCACGCTCTCGCAGCTGGGTCGGCTCATCGCCGACGCCCAGGAGTCGCGCGCGCCAATCCAGCAGCTCGTCGACCGGGTGAGCCTGTACTTCGTGCCGGGGATCCTCGTGATCTCCGCGCTCACGCTTCTCGGGCACCTCATCGCCGGGCAGGGGGCGGAGGCCGCGTTCACGAGCGCCGTCGCGGTGCTCATCGTGGCGTGCCCGTGCGCCCTCGGCCTGGCGACCCCGCTGGCGATCATGGTCGCCACGGAGCAGGGGGCGAAGCTCAACCTCGTCATCCGGGGCGCGCAGGTCCTCGAGGCCGCCGCCGGGGTCGAGGAGGTGCTCATCGACAAGACGGGCACGATGACGACCGGGGAGATGACCATCGCGCGGGTTGAGCCGGCCGACGGCGTCGGCCGCGAGGAGCTGCTGGCCCTGGCCGCCGCCGTGGAGGCCGGGAGCGAGCACCCCATCGGCCGGGCCATCGCCACGGCCGTCCCCGACGCTCCCGAGGCGTCCGCCGTCGAGGCGATCCCCGGCAGCGGGATCGCGGGCACCGTTCACGGGGCGCGCGTCACCCTCACCCGGCCGGAGGCCGCGGTTCCCGGCGCCGATCGGACTGGGCTCACCGCGGTGGCGATCACCCGCGCCGGCGAGCCGCTCGGCTCGATTTACCTCAGCGACGAGATCCGGGAGCACTCCGCCGAGGACGTCGCGACGCTGCGCGAGATGGGCGTCAAGCCCGCGCTGCTCACGGGCGACAACGAGGCCGCGGCCCGCTGGGCCGCGGAGGCCGTCGGGATTCCGCCGGAGCGCGTCACCGCGCACGCGACCCCGCAGGACAAGCTGCGCGCCGTCGAGCGACTCCACGACGCGGGCACGCGCGTCGCGGTCGCGGGCGACGGCCTCAACGACGCGGCGGCACTGGCCCGCGCGGACCTTGGGATCGCCATGCAGTCCGGCGCGGAGACCGCGATCAACGCGGCGGACATCACGGTGCTGCGCAACGACGTCGCCGGGATCATCGACGCGCTCCGGCTGTCGCGCTCGACCCTGAGGACCATCAAGGGGAACCTGGCCTGGGCGTTCCTCTACAACGTGCTCCTCGTGCCCGTCGCGGCGCTGGGGCTGCTCAACCCGATGCTCGCCGGGGTCGCGATGGCGTTGTCCTCGGTGTTCGTCGTGCTCAACTCGCTGCGGCTGCGGGGCTTGAAGCCCCACCGCGCGTAGCGGCTAGCCGCGCGCGAGGTTCGCGAAGCGCGAGTAGTGGAGCTGGTGGGCGACCGTCACCTCGTCGATGGGCCCGCCGCGGTGCTTCGCGAGGATGATGTCCGCCTCGCCGGCGCGCTCATCCTCGCGGTCCTGCGAGTCGGGCCGGTAGAGCAGCATGACGATGTCGGCGTCCTGCTCGAGGGCGCCGGATTCACGCAGGTCGGAAAGCTGGGGGCGGCGGTCGGTGCGGTTCTCCGGGCCGCGGTTGAGCTGCGAGATCGCCACGAGCGGCACGTCGAGCTCCTTGGCCAGCAGCTTGAGCTGGCGCGAGAACTCCGAGACCTCCTGCTGTCGGGACTCGACCTTGTGACCCGAGGTCATGAGCTGCAGGTAGTCGACGACGATGAGCTTGAGGTCGTGCTGCTCCTTGAGCCGGCGCGCCTTGGCCCTGATCTCCATCGCGGTGAGGTTGGGGGAGTCGTCGATGTAGAGCGGCGCGGAGCTGATCTTGTCGAGCTTGGTGGCGAGCTTCTCCCAGGCGAGGTCGTCCATCCGGCCCGCGCGCATGTCCTGGAGCTTCACCTCCGTCTCCGCGGAGAGCACGCGGGTGGCGATCTCGGTCTTCGACATCTCGAGCGAGAAAATCGCGGAGGTGTAGCCGTTGCCGATCGCCGCGGAGCGCGCGAAGTCGAGGGCGAGCGTCGACTTTCCGACGCCGGGGCGCGCGGCGATGATGATCATCTGCCCGCCATGCAGCCCCTGGGTGAGGTTGTCGAGGTCGGTGAACCCGGTGGGCACGCCCTTCGCGAGGCCGCCCTGGGTGGCGATCTCGTCGAGCTCGTCGAGTGTGGACTCGAGGATCTCCGAGATGGGGGAGTAGTCCTCGGTGGTCTGCTGCCGGGTGACCCCGTAGACCTCCTGCTGCGCGAGGTCGACGATGCCCTCGATCTCCGCGCCCTCGGCGCCGTCGTAGCCGAGCTGCGCGATGCGCGTGCCCGCGGCGACGAGGCGGCGCAGCGTGGCCTTCTCCGCGACGATGCGCGCGTAGTAGCGCGCGTTCGCTGGCGTAGGTGTGCTCTGCACGAGGGTGTGCAGGTAGGTCGGCCCGCCGACCCGGTCGATCTGGTTCTGCCGACCCAGCCGGTCGGAGACGATCACCGCGTCGATGGCCTCGCCCTCGCTGTAGAGGTTGAGGATCGTCTGGAAGATCATCCCGTGGCCCGGGTGGTAGAACTCGTCCGGGTTGGTGAGCACCTCGATGACGTCGGCCACGGCGTCGCGGCTGAGCAGCATCGCGCCGAGCACGCCCTGCTCGGCCTCTCGGTCGCTGGGCGGCTGCCTGAAGCCCTCGTCGCGCCCCCGGCCGCCGCGGGACCGGTTGGAACGCTCCTCGGCCGGCCCGTCGTAGATGACGTCGGCCGGCTCGGGCGCCGACTCAGCTGCACTCATCGCCACAACCCCCGCACACTCGGTTGACTCTCTCTCGGCCGACGGCCGTTCGGCGCGTCTATCGTAGCGCCACCGTGCCGGTCCCCGAGAGCCGCGCGGGACGCCGAGGCGCGGCGCCCGCAACTCGCCCCAGCGCGATTGTCCACAGCGTCCTCCACAGGCTCTCGACGAATCCCAGGTCGGCCTGGGGATAACTCTGTGCACAACTTCGCGCGCGTCGTGAATCGCAAGTTACGATCTGCCGACCTACAGGTTTTCCCAGCTCAGCGGCGTTTCTAAGGGAAAAGTACCGAGCGTTCAGCCGCGACACGCCGCGCGAACTGGGCATTTGACGACCGACTGGTTGTCCGATACTAACCTTCCGGCCCCGCGACCTGCGGGAATAATCCACACGGCCGGCCACAGTTATCCACAGGCCGCGCAGGCGGGTGTGAATAACGCCGGGCGGGGAGAAACGACCCCCAGAGACACCACCAGCCCCGACGCCGGTCGCGGCGCGGGGCTGGTGGTGCGCTGTTGTCTAGTGTGGCCCGCTTCTTCAGGCGCGGGCCGCCGCCTTCCACGATTCGTTACACGGAGACGACCTCGAAATCGATCTTGCCCTGGATGCCCTTGGCGAGGTCGGCGAGCACCCGGTACTTGCCGGTCGACTTCACGAGCCGCTTCGGCAGGTCGATGGTGTGCTTGTCGAGCTTCGGGCCGCCGGCCTTCTCGACGGCGTCCGCGATGTCGTCGCGGCTCACCGAGCCGAAGAGCTTGCCCTTGCCGGACGTGCGCATGGCGATAGTCACGCCGGTGAGCACGTCGAGCTGGTCGCGGATCTCGCGAGCGTGGTCGCGGTCGCGGATCTCGCGCTCCTTCTGGGCGCGGCGAATCTCGTCGGCCTGCTTGATCGCGCCCTCGGTCGCCGGGATGGCGAGGCCGCGCGGGAGCAGGTAGTTGCGCCCGTAGCCGTCCTTCACCTCGACGACGTCGCCCGCGTCCCCGAGGTGCTCAACGGCAGTGTTGAGGATCAGCTTCATGATCCCTGCCTTTCTCTACTGTGAGGTACGTGGATCGTGGTGCCTATCTCGTGGCCCACCGACCGCATACCGCGGGTGTGCTCTGCTTAGAACGGGGGGTCCTGGTCGTCGCCCTCGAAGCCCCCGGTGCTCGGCGCGGAGTTCCACGGGTCGTTGTCCGGCTGGGAGTTCGACTGGCCGCCGCCGAAGCCGCCCTGCGGCCCCGGCGAGAAGCCGCCGCCCTGCTGGGAGGACTGGCCGCCGAAGCCGCCCCGGCCGCCGCCGGAACCGCCGCCCTCGCGGGGGTTGCGGTTGATCTGCGCGGTCGCGAATTTCAGCGACGGGCCGACCTCGTCGACCTCGATCTCGTAGACGGTCCGGTTCTCGCCCTCGCGGTTCTGGTAGGAGCGCTGGCGCAGCCGCCCGTTGACGATGACGCGCATGCCCTTCGCGAGCGTCTCGGCGACGTTCTCCGCCGCCTGGCGCCACACGTTGCACGTCAAGAAGAGCGCCTCGCCGTCCTCCCAACGGTTCTCCCGCGAGTTGAATCGCCGCGGCGTGGAGGCGATCCGGAAGTTCGCGACCGCCGCGCCGTTCGGGGTGAATCGCAGCTCCGGGTCGTTGACGCAATTGCCAACGACGGTGATCGGAGTCTCTCCCTGTGCCATACGGTTGTCCCCCGTCCTGAAGTCTTAGCGGTGGGCCCTGAGTCTAACCCGAGCTACGCGTCGGTGCGCAGGACCTTCGAGCGCAGCACCGAGTCGCTCAGGCTGATGAGCCGGTCGAACTCCTTGACGGTGTCGGGCTCGCACTCGAGGTTGACCACCACGTAGATGCCCTCGTCCTTCTTGTTGATGGGGTACGCCAGGTGGCGCTTGCCCCACACGTCGACGTTCTCGACGTTGCCGTTCTCCTTGCGGACGACGTCGAGGTACCTCTCCAGAGACGGAGCCACGGTGCGCTGATCCTGCTGGGGATCGAGAATGATCATCACTTCGTAGTGACGCACGTGCCTTGTCACCTCCTATGGTCTTGGTTTGAAATGTCGGCCCCGGCCTGTGTACGTCGTCGGCCGGGGCAGGAGGGTCGTTGCGTCGAGCAACTTGCTCAGGGTAGCGAAAAAACCGCGGGTGGGCGAATCGCCCACCCGCGGCTCGGCAGGTCACCGGGGCTTATTGCGGCTCGCCGGTGTCCACGGGGGCCTCCGGGGCGGCGTCCTGCTCGCCCTCGCCCTCGCGGGGCGCGGGCGCGGCCGGCGCGTTGCCCGTCGGCTGCTGCGGCTGCGCCGGCTGCTGGGGGGCGGGCTGCTGCGGCTGGACCGGCTGTTGCTGCTGCGGGGCCTGCTGCTGGGGCACCTGCTGCTGTTGCTGCGGCTGCTGCGGCACGTAGCCCTGCGGGTCGCCCGGGTTGCCGCCGCCGCCGTAGTTGCCGTCGCCCCACGTGACCGGCTGGGCGTCGGGGAAGGGCTTGATCTCCTCGCCCTCGAGGGCCTGGTCCATGAAGCGCTTCCAGATGTCGATCGGCAGCCCGGAGCCGTAGACCTGCCCGCCCCACGGGGTGACCAGCGGCGAGTTGTCCTCGGTGCCGACCCACACCGCCGTGGAGAGCTGCGGGGTGGAGCCGACGAGCCAGGCGTCCTGGTTGTAGCCGGTGTCGCCCAGCTGGGTGGTGCCCGTCTTCGTCGCCGAGGGCCGCCCGCCGGCAAGGTCGTTGTTGTTCGACCACGCGGCGATGGGCTCCATCGCCTGGATGACGTTGTCGGCGACCTGGGCGCTCACGCGCCGCTCCCCGGCAGTGTCCTCCCACTCGTAGAGGACATCGCCGCGGGCGTTCTCGACGCGCTGCACGAAGTGCGGGTCGTGCCAGACGCCGCGGTTGGTCAGGGTGCCCAGCGCGATGGCCATGTCCCACGGGCGGGACTGGTACTGGCCGAGCACGATGCCCTCGTAGGGCTGCTCGCCGTTCTCCGTGAGGGTCTCGTCGATGCCCGGCAGGGAGCGGGCGATGCCGAGGGCGTGCGCCATGTCGGCGGTGTCCTGGGTCGTGTTCTCGAGGTCGTCCTGGAGGCGGATGAAGCTCGTGTTGTGCGAGCGCTTGAGCGCCTCCTCGATGCTGCAGTAGCCGCACACGTTGCCGTCGACGTTCTCGACGGTGATGTCGCCCGGCAGGGTCACCGGGTCCGAGGAGTACTGGGTGCTCAGCGGGATGCCCTGCTCGAGCGCGGCGGCCAGCCCGAAGATCTTGAACGCCGAGCCGGTGGGCACCGGGGCGTTTGCATAGTCCCAGCCGTTGGCCTCCTCGCCGCCGTAGTAGGCGCGCACCGCCTGGGTGCTCGGCTCGACGGAGACGACACCAGTGCGGATGTTGTCATTCTGCGTCTCGAGGATCTCGTTGACGCTGTCGACGAGCTGCTGCTGGGCCTGCGCGTCGATCGTCGTGGTGATCTTCAGCCCGCCGGTGGTGACGTCCTGCTCGTCGACGCCCTTCGCCTCGAGCTCCCGAATGACCTGGTCCTTGATGAGCCCGTTGGGGCCGGTGGCCTCCGTGTAGGGCTCGTACTCGGCCGGGTCGCGGGTTTCGGGATACTCCATGCCCTCGCGCTCCTCGGGCGGAAGCTCGCCCATGCCGACCATGCCGTCGAGCACGTAGTTCCAGCGCTGCTCTGCCTCCTCGCGGTTGTTCCACGGGTCGAGCTCGCTCGGCCGCTGGATCGCGGCGGCGAGCACCGCGGACTCCTCGACGGTGAGCTCCTCGACGGGCTTGCCGAAGTAGGCGTCGGCGGCGGCGGAGATGCCGTAGGCGTTGCGGCCGAAGTAAACGGTGTTGAGGTAGCCGGCGAGGATCTCCTCCTTCGACCACTCGCGCGTCATCTTCGCAGAGTAGACGAGCTCGCGGAGCTTGCGCTGCACGGTGCGCTCGTTGCCGACGAGCGTGTTCTTCACGTACTGCTGCGTGATCGTCGAGCCGCCGCCGGCGGAGTCGTTGCCGGTGACCTGGCCGATCACCGCGCGCACGAAGCCCGACAGGGAGAAGCCCGGATTGCTCCAGAACTCGCGGTCCTCGGCGGCGAGCACCGCGTCCTGGGTGTGCTTAGGCACCTGCTCGAGGGTCACCTGCTGGCGGTTGCCCTCGGGCGGCACGATCCGCGCGAGCTCGGTCTCCGAGTCGGAGGCGAGGATCTGCGAGACCTGCTTGGCGCTCTGCTCCTCCGGCTCGGGGACCTCCGCCTGGGAGTAGGCGATGCCGAAGACCGCGAGTGGCACGATGAGCATGAGCAGCACGGCCACGACCAGCCACCACAACACAGGGTGGCTGGATAGGAAGCTGCGCGAGCGCTCGTTGTCGGCGCCGTTGCCGTCTTCCGCGTCGGGGGCGCTCGTCGTCGCCTGCCCTTGGGACTCGTTCTCAGACACGTATAGCTAGCCCCTGTCACTCTCTGGTGCTGGTCGTTAACTCTGGAGCGTACTGCCCGCCCGGGCGGCGGCGAAACGCAATCGGCGCCGCCCGCACGCCCGTCTCACAGCTGATACTCAGGCTCGGCCCTCGCGGCGCTCGCCGGGGTAGGCGATCATCTCACGCAGGAGGAAGTTCCAGCCGCACTCCGGGCACACCTCGACGAGGTGGACGGTGATCTCCCCGTAGGCGTCGACGATCTCCTCGATCTCCCAGTCCTCGCGGGCGGTGTTGCCCCGCCGCCCGAGCTGGGTGCCGTAGACCCACTTGACGTGGCGCAACTGCTCGGACTCGCACACCGGGCACGGCTCGTCGGCGGCGTGGCCGTGGTAACTCGACGCGGTGCGCAGCAGGAAGTCCGCGTCGCAGAGGTCCCGGCGCGGCACGCGCCCGGCCCGCCAGTTGCCCAGGACGCGGCGGCGCTCGAGCTCGTGGCTGATCGCGTGGCCGTAGACGATGGGCGAGTGCATTTTCCCCACTGTAGCGAGCCGGCTAGGCCCCGGCATCGCGCCGCGTTCCGGGCGAGTTGGCGGGAATTGTTTTAGCAATTGTGAGACCTTTACCAGCTGGCGGTGATCCGTTTATGAATGCTTCCTCACAATCGGGCTCCGCGGGCCCGGGTGAGGCGTATTGAACAATCTCCCCGCTCGAATGAGGTAGACCATTTTCAGCGGGTAACCATAAAGTGGAACGCGGCTCCCGCTGCCCGGGAGCATGCGTCTGTGCAGGTCAAACGCCGACTCCGCGCGCGGATCGGCGGCCCGGCCCCGCGCCAAGGCCGACGCATTCCTCAACTTAGCCGTCGAAGTATAACGGTTTTGTAACGAAATGCGCGGGCGGTAATTCCGTTTTCGCGGAGGAATTACGCTATGCTTTCGGCCATGACTTCTTCGACTGCCGCGGATCTCGCCGCGCGGATCCGTCCCGCGCTGACTCAGCTCTACGTCATGCACGCCAGGGCGACCGGCAGCTCGGACCTCACCTCGCCGCAGGTGTGCCTGCTCAAGCAGCTCGCCGACGGGGGCGAGGCCCGCACGAGCGAGCTGGCGCGCCGCCAGAACATTCAGATGCCCACCGCCTCCAACGCGGTGCACCAGCTCGCCAACCGGGGCTACCTCGACCGGGTGCGCGACTCCTCCGACCGCCGGGGCGTGCGCGTCCACATCACCGACGAGGGCCGCGCCGCCCTCGAGCGCGTCACCAGCGAGCGCAACCAGTACTTCGCCAAGATGCTCGAGGTCCTCTCCGAGGAGGACCTCCAGGAGCTCGAGAAGGTCTCCCACCTCGTGCTGCGCCTCGCGGAGAAGTACGCGAGCCTGCTGGAGCAGACCCCGCACATCGAGCTGTAGCGGCTCCGGGGCACCGGGTGCGCGGCCGGGCGGGGGCCGCCGGCCATAATGAGGGGAAGCGTCCTTATTCCCCCAGCGAGTCAAGCCCCGGAGAGAAGCACGTGGCCCGATCAGAGTCCCTCGTCCCCCGGACCCTCCGCGTCCTCGTGGCCTGGCGGCCCGAGTCGACGGGCGCCGAGCCGCTAACACTCGCGGCGTGGCTCGCCAGGACCCTGCCGGTCGAGCTGCGCGTCGTCACCACCCACCAGCGGCCCTGGCCCGCGCTGCCCAAGCGCAGCGCGAAGTACCAGCGCTGGCTGGGCAAGCAGTCGCTCGCCTGCGAGCGGGCCGTCGCCCACGCCCTCGACGAGGCGGGCGTGCCGCGGCGCCAGTGGAACGAGAACTACTCGGTGTTCCTCGACGGGCCCACCGAGGACGAGCTCATCACCCGCGCCGCCGAGGACTTCGACACGTCGGTCGTCATCGTCGGCTCCCGCGCCGCCGGGCCCGCGGGCCGCTTCCGGCCCGGGTCCATCGCCGAGGCGCTGCTCTACTCCTCCCCGCGGCCGCTGGCGCTCGCGCCGAAGAAGGTCACCCTCGCGAAGCGGGGCATCAAGCGGGTGAACTTCGGCTACCTCGACGCCGCGCACGCCGGCTCCAACCCGGCGCTCGACGCCGCGGCGATGCTCGCCAGCGAGGTCGGAGCGAAGCTCCGGCTGCTCGTGTTCTCCCCGTCCGGGATCGCGGACGCGCCCCTCGAGGACGCCTCGGAGCCCGGGCTCGAGCACACCACCGAGTGGCGCGAGCACGCGCTCGCGCAGCTCGACCGGGTGCGCGACCAGCTCGCCGAACGATACCCCGACCTCGAGCTCACCTCCAGCGTCGCGACCGGCCGCGGCTGGTCCGGCGCGATCGGGGCGCTCAAGTGGAAGAAGGGCGACATCCTCTGCCTCGGCTCACAGCCGGCGGGGCCGCTGGAGCGGGTGTTCGCCGGCTCGTCGATGCGCACCTTCCTCGGCCACATCTCCGTGCCGACCGTGCTCTTTCCCGCCGCGGAGCCGCCCCGCGCCTCCTAGACTGGCGGGCGTCAGGAAAGGTACGACGCTCGCTTCGCGCGAAAGGTGGTTCTCACCGACTATGCCTCACGCACTCGTGACCGGAACCAGCGGCGGCATCGGCCGCGCCATCGCCCGGGAGCTCCTCGACTCGGGGTGGGGGGTCACCGCCCATTACGGCACCCGCGAGCCGGAGGGCCTTGCCGAGGCCAGCACGTGGCAGGCCGACTTCACCCGGCCGCTCGAGGGGCAGGCCGGCCCGCTCGACGAGGCGCTCGACCGGGTACCCTCCCTCGACGCGGTCGTGCACAGCGCCGGCGTCGCGCCGCTTGGCGCCGTCGCGGAGACGACCCGCGATGATTGGGAGCGCTCCCTGGCGGTCAACCTCCACGCCCCCGTCGAGCTCACCCGCCTGCTGCTGCCGAGGCTGCGCCGCGCGCCCGGCGCGACCGGCGCCGGCGGGCACGTCGTCTACATCAACTCGGGCGCGGGCCTGCACTCGTCGCCGCGCTGGTCGGCGTACTCGGCGGCGAAGCACGCTGCGCGCGCGTGGCTCGACGCGCTGCGCGCCGAGGAGCGCGACGTGCGCGCCACGTCGGTCTACCCGGGCCGCGTCGCCACGGGCATGCAGCGGCAGGTGACCGCGGCGCTGGGGGGAGGACTACACCCCGGAGCGTTACGTCGACCCGGCGACGGTCGCGCGCTCGGTGCGCCACGCCCTCGAGGCGCCCGCGGACGCGCAGATCACCGACCTGCGGGTGAACCCGCGCTAGCGAGGCACTTACGGCGGGGCCGCTGGAGGGCTTAAGTTTGGGGGCGTGAGCACGGATCGCAACGACGCAGAAGGGGACGCCGGGCGCGGCGGGAACGAGTGGCGCTTCGACCTCTCTGCGCGCGCCCGGGAGGCGAAAAAGCGCCGCGAGCAGTGGCGCTTCCGTAGGGAGGACGAAGACCGCTCCTCCCGGGAGCACCCGGAGAACGACCTGCGCTCGAACGCGGACCAGACGAACCTGCTGCCGCCCGAGCCGCGGAGCGTCGACGAGCTGGCCGACCAGCCGGACCCGGGGCAGATCGCCAGCGAGGGGGAGCGCTCGACGAGGCAGGCGATCCGGCTGCTCATCGCCGTTCCGATCGCGTCGGTGCTCGCCTCGCTGCTCATCGCGGTGGCCGGCCGCATCGCGGGCGGGCCCTACTGCGAGGCGGGCGCGGCGACATGGCTGTGCTCCCGCGGCTGGGAGCTGGCCTGGTCGATCGGCAGCTGCGTGCTGCCCGCCCTCGGCGTGGCGGCGTGCGCGTGGATGATGCTGCGCAAGCTGCGCCGCTTCGTGCGCTGGCGGCCGTGGATGGGCGTTTTTTGGGTGCTTCTGCCCCACGCCATGTTCTGGGTGTTCTTCGCCGCGCCAGTGGGCATCACCGGCAACCCCGCGGTCTAGCGGCCGGCCCCGATCGGGCCGGCCTCCCGGTTTTTGGCGCTAATCCTCGCGAGAGTCGAGGACGACCTCGAACTCCAGGAGCTCCGCGCCGGTCGCGGCGGGGCCGTCCGAGCTGTCGCCGTGGGGGCCGGCGTGCGCCGCGGCGGCGCGGTTGTCGCGCCAGTTCGCGAAGTCCTCCTCGCTCGCCCACTGGGTGACGACGAAGTAGCGCTCCTCGTTGTCGCCGGTGGGGCGCAGGAGCTGGAAGCCCTCGAAGCCGGGGGCCGAGTCGACCGCGTGCTTGCGGTGGGCGAAGCGGTCCTCGAGGACGTCGCGGCGCTCGGCGGGCACGGTCAGGGCGTTGATCTTCACGACACTCATGGGCGCGATTCTACCTGCGCTTGCGGTAGAGGGTCTTGCGCTGGAACTTCGACTCGGAGGTCACGAGCACCCCGAGGTTTCGGAAGATTGACTCGTCGACGTTGCCGAGGATCGTCGTGGTGTGGCAGTCGCACCCCGAGAGGTTCTTCAGCTCCGCGAGCGCGCGGCGCGCCGCCTCGTCCCGGGCGGCCGAGACCGACAGGGCGATGAGCACCTCGTCGGTGTGGAGCCTCGGGTTGCGCGAGCCGAGGTGCTCGGTCTTGAGCGTCTGGATCGGCTCGATGGAGTCCGGGGAGAGCAGCCGCACCTCGTCGTCGATGCCGGCGAGGTACTTCAGCGCGTTGAGCAGCATCGCCGAGGAGCAGCCGAGCAGCTCCGAGGTCTTGCCGGTGACGACGTGCCCGTCGGGCAGCTCGATCGCGGAAGCCGGCTCCCCGGTGGCGGCCTCGACCTCGAGGGCGGGCTTGACGACGACGCGATCGCGCGCGTGGCAGCCGGCCTTGCTCATGACCATCGCGATGCGGTCGGACTCGAGCGGGTCACGGCCCTCGATCGTCTCTGTGACGCGGGCCTTGTAGTAGCGGCGGATGATCTCGTTGCGGGCCGCCTCCCGGCACGCCTCGTCGTCGCTGATGCAGTAGCCCGCCATGTTCACCCCCATGTCGGTGGGCGACTGGTAGGGGGAGTGTCCGCGCAGCCGCTCGAGCATGGACTTCAAAAGCGGGAAGACCTCGACGTCGCGGTTGTAGCTCGTGACCTGCTTGCCGTAGGCCGCGAGGTGGAACGGGTCGATGATGTTGATGTCGTCGAGGTCCGCCGTGGCCGCCTCGTAGGCGAGGTTAACCGGGTGCTCGAGCGAGAGGTTCCAGATGGGGAACGTCTCGAACTTCGCGTAGCCGGAGTCCAGGCCGCGCCGATAGTCGTGGTAGATCTGGCTCAAACACGTCGCGAGCTTCCCCGAGCCTGGCCCCGGCGCGGTGACGACGACGAGGT
The DNA here is from genome assembly GCF_000296405.1 of Corynebacterium otitidis ATCC 51513. Taxonomy (GTDB): domain Bacteria; phylum Actinomycetota; class Actinomycetes; order Mycobacteriales; family Mycobacteriaceae; genus Corynebacterium; species Corynebacterium otitidis. The sequence continues at coordinate 396,098 of NZ_JH815195.1, read as the reverse complement.
CGCGGGAGGTCTCGACGTACTCGTTGCGCCCGAAGCCGTCCTCGCTGAGGATGAGGTCGGTGTTGGTGGGGTAGCCGGGGATGACGCGGTGGCGCACGGGGTTGAGCCCAAGGTTGCCGAGCCGCTGGATGAAGTCGGTGGCCAGCGCGTTGTCGTCCTCGTACTGGGTGATGACGACGTTGTTGACGAGGAAGCCGCGGTCGCGGAACACGTCGACGAGGCGGAGCACGTCCTCCTCGTACGGGATGTTTAAGTCGGCGCGGACCTTCTGGCGCTGCAGGTCCTTCGCGTTGACGCACACGAGGATCTCGATGTCGCCCTTGAGCTCCTCGAGCATGGTGATCTTGTTGTCGGGGGTGAAGCCGGGCAGCACCCGCGAGGCGTGCATGTCGTCGAAGAGCTTCCCGCCCATCTCGAGGTAGAGCTTCCCGCCGAGCTCCTCCCGGCGCTTCTTGATGTGTTCCGACTGGAGGCGGATGTAGCGGCTGCGGTCAAAGCCGAGGTTGGGCAACGGTTTACACTCCCGGGTTGCGCGGATAGGTACCTCGGCGCCACTCGCGCCGGCCGCGGCCCGGCGGCTGGTGTCGTTGCCCAGCCCCGTGAAGGCCTCGTCCCGGTGGGCGCCTGGAACAGTTTAGCGCTTGCTTAAGCTTGGGGGTTATGCCCGAAGGACACGTTATCCACGGCCTCGCCCGCGACCTGCGCCGCGCGTTCCCGAAGGGGCGCGCACTTAAGGCGAGCTCCCCCCAGGGGCGGTTTTCGAGCTCCGCGGCGCTCATCGACGGGCTGCCCCTCGAGTCGGCGGACGCGGTGGGCAAGCACCTGTTCCTCACGTTCGACACCGGCCGCCCGGAGCGGGTCGTGTGGATCCACCTGGGGCTCATCGGGAAGTTCGACATCCACCCGCTCGCCGAGCCGGTGGGCAAGGTGCGCCTGAGGCTCACCGACGGGATAACGGCCGCGGACCTGCACGGGCCGCAGTGGTGCCGGCTGTGCACCGAGGAGGACGCCGCCGAGGCCTTGAAGAAGCAGGGCGCGGACCCGCTGGGGGAGAAAGAGCGCAACGAGGAGGCGGCCGGGCGGGCCTTGAAGACGGTGTCGCGCTCGAAGAAGGCGATCGGATCGCTCTTGCTGCGCCAGGACCTCTTCGCCGGGGTGGGCAATATCTTCCGCGCCGAGGTGCTCTTCCGGCGCCACATCCACCCCGCCCAGCCGGGCAACACGCTCACCGACGCGGAGCTCGACGCGATGTGGGAGGACCTCGTCTTCCTCATGCACGTCGCTCTCGACCACGGGCAGATCGACACGGTCGAGCCCGAGCACACCCCGGAGGCGATGGGCCGCGAGCCGCGGGTCGACGCCCACGGCGGGGGGGTCTACGTCTACCGGCGGGCGGGCCAGGCGTGCTACGTGTGCGGCTCCCGCATCAGCCGCGAAACCGTCGAGGGCCGCAATCTCTTCTGGTGCCCCGGCTGCCAGAAGAGGCGCCGCCGCAAGGCCCGCGCCCACGCTTATCGCGCCTAAGGGCGCCGCCCCGGGGCGCCCTTAGGCGCGCCCGAGTTCACCGATCGCGGCCTGTATGATGTGGCACATACGAATCCGTGATGTCAGGAGTTGATAGACGATGACCTCGAACGCCCTGCTCGTCTCCGGGAAGCGCACGCCGGTGGGCCGCTACGGCGGCGCGATTTCCTCGGTGCGGCCCGACGACCTCGCGGCGCTGGCGATCCGCAGCGTCGTCGAGGACGCGGGCATCGACCCGGGCGACGTCGACGAGGTGATCCTCGGCAACGCGAACGGCGCGGGCGAGGACAACCGCAACGTCGCGCGCATGGCGTGGCTGCTCAACGGCTACCCCGAGCACGTGCCCGGCTTCACCGTCAATCGGCTGTGCGCCTCGGGCATGACGGCGATAAACACCGCCGCCGCGCTCGTCAAGGCCGGGGAGGCCGACCTCGTCGTCGCCGGCGGCGTGGAGTCCATGTCGCGGGGTCCGTGGGTCCTCGAGAAGCCCGCGAAGCCGTTCGCGAAGCCCGGGCAGATCTTCGACACCTCGATCGGCTGGCGCTTCGTCAACCCGATCTTTAAGGCCCAGGAGAAGACGACGTTCTCCATGCCCGAGACGGCCGAGGAGGTCGCCGAGGTCAAGGGCATCGACCGGGAGACCGCCGACGAATTCGCCTATAACTCCCAGATGCGCGCCAAGGCCGCGATCGAGGCGGGCCGCTTCGAGCCCGAGATCGTGCCCGTCGAGGTCAAGGACCGCAAGGGCAACGTCACGATCGTCGACACCGACGAGGGCCCGCGCCCCAACACCACGCCCGAGGTGCTCGCGAAGCTCCGCCCGGTCGTAAAGAAGGACGGCGTGGTCACCGCGGGTAACTCCTCGGCGCTCAACGACGGCGCCTCGGCGATCATCGTCGCCTCCGAGGCGGCCGTGGAGAAGTACAACCTCAAGGCGCGCGCCCGCATCGTCGGCGGCGCGAACGCCGGCGTCAAGCCCGAGGTCATGGGGCTCGGCCCCGTGCCCGCCACCGAGAAGCTCTTTAAGAAGACCGGCTGGGGCGTCGACGACCTCGACGCCGTGGAGATCAACGAGGCGTTCGCCACGCAGTCGGTGGCCTCGGTGCGCGACCTCCACCTCGACCCGGAGATCGTCAACGCCTGGGGCGGGGCGATCGCGCTCGGCCACCCGCTGGGTTCCTCCGGCTCGCGCATCACCATCACGCTGCTCAACCGCCTCGAGCAGGGCAACCTCAACCGCGGCGTCGCGACGCTGTGCGTCGGCGTCGGCCAGGGCGTCGCCATCGGCATCGAGCGGGTCTAACAACCGCCCCGGGCCCCTCGCCGGTGGGCGTGGCCCGAAGGCCGGGTCCTAGCTGTACTGCCCTGGTTGGTTGGTCACACGGGACATGGGGGTTTTACCCCCAAGACTCGTGTGGGTGCGGCGGCAATTGTAGTCGTCGATGAACTCCTGATACGTCGCCGCACGCGCCGCATCGCTGTCGTACTCCCTCGCGTAGGCCCACTCCTGCATCAGCGTGCGGTTGAAGCGCTCCACCTTCCCATTGGTCTGCGGACGGTAGGGCTTCGTGTAGCGGTGCTTGACGCCCTTGCCCAACGCTTGGTTGAACACCTTCGAGTAGTAACACGGCCCGTTATCGGTCATCACCGCCGTGACCTGCACACCAAGGGTGGCGAAGTAGCTTTTTGCGCGCCGCCAAAACCCCGCTGCGGTCTCACCGCGCTCATCGTCCAAGATCTCGGAGTAGACCACCCGCGAGTGGTCATCGAGTGCGTGGTGCACGTACCGATAGCCGCGCCCCGGTTTGCCGCCAGCCCGGGCCTGGGCATCCGACGCCCGGCGAGCGGCCCGGTCCTGATCAGAGCCACGCCCGTGGGCCCGCCACCCGCCGCCCTCAGGGATTTTGCCTAGTTTCTTGATGTCGACATGCACCAACTCGCCGGGGCGTTTCTTCTCGTAGCGCTTCGGACGAGGCTTGCGCAAAGGTTTCCCGGTGGCCTGGTCGATGCATGCCAGTGGCGGCATGCCATGACGGTGCAAGACCCGCTCGACGGTGGAGCGGGCCACCCCAACGGTCGGGGCGATGCGGTGCGGGCCCCACTTCTTGTCCCGGCGGATGGCCACAATCTGCTGTTCCTGCTCGTCGGTGAGCTGGTGCGGGCAGCTATGCGGCCTGCTGGAACGATCGTCGAAGCCTTCGCCGTTGCGGTAGCGCTTCACCCACCGGTGCGCGGTCGTGGCGGAGACGTTGCAGCGCTCTGCTGCGCGACGCAGCGAGTAGTGCTCGTTGACGACCAGGGAGACCAGATCGGCTCGCCCGGTAGGGGTCAGGGTTGCGTTACGGTGGGTCACTGGAAGGCCTCCTGGTTCCGTAGCGGGGTATTTTGCTTGCACCCACCACGGTTACCGGAGGTCTTCCTTTCGTGTCACTACCCCCGGGCTCGTGTCATCAACGATCCCGGGCAGTACACCTAGCCGGCGAGCCGGGCGAGCACCCGGCCCGTCGGCGTGTCCTTCGCGCTGAGGCCCGCCGGGGTGTCGTCGGCGACGATCCGGCCGCCCTCGGAGCCCGCGCCCGGCCCGAGCTCCACGACGCGGTCGGCCTGCGCGACGACCGAGGGGTCGTGCTCCACGGCGACGACGGTATTGCCCGCGTCGACGAGCCGGTTGAGCTCCGCGACGAGCAGCGCCGTGTCCGCCGGGTGCAGCCCCGTCGTCGGCTCGTCGAGCACGTAGAGCGTGTGCGCCCGGCGCGCCTGGCGGGCGCGCTGCAGCTCGGTGGCGAGCTTGATGCGCTGCGCCTCCCCGCCGGAGAGCTCCGGGGCGCCCTGCCCGAGCCTCAGGTAGCCGAGTCCCACCGCGTGGAGCGCCTCGAGCGTGGCGCTGGCCTTCTTGTCGCCGCGAAACGCCTCGAGCGCGTCGTCGACGGTGAGCGCGAGGATGTCGGCGACGGTGCGGCCGTTCCACTCGACCTCTAAGACCTCGTCGTTGAAGCGGGCGCCGCCGCACTCGGGGCACGTGGTATAGCTGCCGGGCAGGAAGACGAGCTCGACCTCAATCTTGCCCTGCCCGTGGCACTTCGGGCAGCGGCCCTGGTTGGTGTTGTAGGAGAACCGCGTCACCGTCCAGCCGCGCCTTTTCGCCTCGTCGGTGTCGGCGAAGAGGCGGCGCACCCGGTCCCACAGGCCGGTGTACGTCGCGAGCGTCGAGCGGGGCGTGCGCCCGATGGGCTTCTGGGTGATCTGCACGAGCCGGTCGACGGCGTCCTGGCCGCTGATCTCGCCGATTTCGATACGGGATGCGGGGTTCTCCTCGCCGGGGGCGAGGTCGGAGCGCTCGGCGGACTCCTGGGCGGCGGCGCTGCCCTTGGTGGCGACGCGGATCTCGGAGAGCGCCTCGGGCACAACGCGGCTCACGAGCGTCGACTTGCCGGAGCCGGACACGCCGGTCACGGCGGTGAACTGGCCGAGCCCGAGATCGAGGTCGAGGCCGTCGATGCTGCGGGCCGTGATCCCGCCGAGGCGGAGCCGGCCGCTCGGCTCGCGGGGGGTATCGGCGAGGGCGGGGGCTTCGGCGGCGAGGCGCCTGGCGGTGGGGGAGGGGCAGTCGGGGTCCTTGCCCCACTCGACGAAGGGGCCGATCTCCCCGGAGTAGAGGACCTCGCCGCCGCGCTCCCCGGCGCGGGGCCCGACGTCGACGACCCAGTCGGCGCCGCGGACGAGCTCCATGTCGTGCTCGACCAAGAGCACGGAGTTGCCCTCGTCGAGGAAGCGGCGCATGAGCCTGGCGACGGCGGCGCGCTCCTCGGGGTGGAGCCCGGCGGACGGCTCGTCGAGGACGTAGGCGACGCCGAAGAGCCCGGACTTGAGCTGGGAGGCGAGCCGGAGGCGCTGCAGCTCCCCGGCGGACAGCGTCGAGGCGGCCCGGTCGAGGCTCAAGTGCCCGATGCCGAGCTCCATGACGGTGCCGAGCGTCGGGGTGAGCTGGGAGAGCAGGAGGCGCTCGGCCTCCTCGGCGGCGGAGTCCCCGTCGTCGTTGACGACGGCGTCCTCCCGCTCGGAGAGCACCCGGGAGAGCTCCGCGAGGCTCAGCGCCCCGAGCTCGTCGATGCGGTAGCCGAGGTAGGTGACCTTGAGCGCGTCCTTGACGAGCCGGCGCCCGCCGCAGGTGCGGCACGTCTCGTGGCGCATGTAGCTCAGGACTCGGCGGTGGAGGGAGTCCGACTCGGTCTCCTTGAGGGTGTCGGTGAGGTAGTTCGCCACCGACTTCCACGTGCCCTTGTAGGTGCGCTGCACCTGGTCGGCGCCGCGGATGGGCTTGATCTCGACGACGGGCCGCTCGTCGGTAAAAAGGATCCAGTCGCGCTGCTCTTGGGGCAGCTCGCGCCACGGGGTGGTCATCGGCACGCCGAGGGCCTCGAGGATGTCGTGGAAGTTCTTGCCCGCCCAGGCGCCCGGCCACGCCTGGATCGCGCCCTCCTCGATGGAGAGGTCCGGGTCGGGCACCATCGTCTCCTCGACGGGGGTGTGCACCACGCCGGTTCCCTGGCAGTCGGGGCACATGCCCACCGCGGTGTTCGGGGAGAAGGAGTCCGAGTCGAGGCGCCCGCCGTTGCGCTCCCGGACGCCGGGCTCGTAGTCGCCGCAGCGCGAATATAAGAGGCGCACGGCGTTCGACAGGGTGGAGAACGTGCCCACCGTGGAGCGCGCCGAGCCGCCGCTTCTCGACTGCTCCAGCGCCACCGAGGGCGGCAGGCCTTCGACGCTGCCGACCTTGGGGTCGACGGCGCCGGCGATGAGGCGGCGGGCGAACGGCGCGACGGACTCGAGGTAGCGGCGCTGCGCCTCCCCGTGCAGCGTGCCGAACGCGAGCGAGGACTTCCCCGAGCCGGAGACCCCGGTCACGGCGACGAGCCGGCCGCGGGGCAGGTCGACGTCGACGTGCTTGAGGTTGTGCAGGTGCGCGTCCCGGGCGCGGATGAGGCCCGGCTCGGGGGAACGCTCTGGGGCCGTGGAAGTCATACGGCCCACCATAGGCCCGGCCCCACACGCGAAAAGGGGGTGCGGGTCGCCGACACGGCTCGGCAACCCGCACCCCGGCACGACCCCTGTGAGGACGCACACACTGTGTTTCCCGTTTGATCTCCCGGCCGGGGCGCTCCGACCTGCCCCGGCCGTTCGATCTGCTTTAAACCATAGCCTCATCTAAGTTAGGGGTGCAACGGTTTTGTGCCGCACCTCACTCTTTCGGATGATGCGGCCTCGTCCGGCCCTAGACTGGCGGCATGGTCGACACCGCCCCGCTCTACCCCGCCGCGCAGATCAGGGCCGCCGAGGAGCCGCTGCTTGGCGCCCAGCGCGAGCCCGACGAGCTCATGCGCGCCGCCGCCCACGCCGTCGCCGAGCAGGCCGCCCGGCTGCTCGACGGGCCCGGCGCGGTGCTCCTCCTCGCCGGCAGCGGCGGCAACGGCGGCGACGCGCTCTACGCCGGCGCGGAGCTCGCCGCCGAGGGCCGCCGCGTCGACGCGCTGCTAGTGGGCTCCGGAGTGCACGAGCGCGCCCGCGACGCCTTGCTCGCCGCCGGGGGACGCGTCCTCGACGACGCCCCCGAGGCCGGCGGATACGCCCTGGCCATCGACGGGATCGCCGGGCTCGGCGGGCGCCCCGCGCTCAAGGAGCCCGCCGCGCGCGCCGTTGCCGCCGTCGACGCGGCCGGGGTGCCGATCCTCGCCGTCGACGTGCCCAGCGGCGTGGCCGCCGACACGGGCGAGGCCGGCGCGTCAAAGGGCGGCCAGCCCGGCCACGTCACCGCGGCCGCAACCGTCACCTTCGGCGGGCTGCGCCGCGCCCACGCGCTCAGCGCCGCGTGCGGGAAGGTCGCGCTGCGCGACATCTCCCTGCCCTGCCGGGCCCGGGGCCTCGCCGGGGAGCTCGCCGCGGCGGCGACGGGTAAGGAGGCACGCCTCGTGCGCGTCGTCGAAGGCGACAGGATCGCGCTCCGCGGGGTCGACGACCTCGAGCCGGGGGAGGGCGACGACAAGTACAGCGGGGGAGTGGTCGGCGTGCTCGCCGGCTCCGAGCGCTACCCGGGCGCCGGGGTTCTCGCCGCGGCGGGCGCGGTGCGCGCGACGCCCGCGATGGTGCGCGTCGTCGGCGGGGCCGCAGGCCGGGTGCTCGACCGCTTCCCCGAGGCGGTGTGGAGCCCCACCCTCGAGGAGACCGGCCGGGTCCAGGCCTTCGTCGTCGGCCCCGGCCGCGGCACCGGCGACGAGGCGAGAGCGGAGCTCGCAGCGCTGCTCGAGAGGCCCGAGCCGCTCGTCGCGGACGCCGACGCGCTCACCGTGCTGGCCTCCTCCCCGGAGCTGCTCGCCGCCGCGGCGAAACGCCAGGCGCCGCTGGTCATCACCCCGCACGCCGGGGAGTTCCGCCGGCTCGCCGACGCCCTCGACGAGGAGGTCCCCGACCCCGAGGCCGACCGGATCGGCGCGGCGGAGACGATGGCGACGGCGCTCGGCTGCGTCGTGCTGCTCAAGGGTGCGCGCACCGTCGTCGCCGGCGGCGGGGAGACCACCATCATCGAGGCCGGCCACGGCTGGGCCGCGACGCCGGGCAGCGGGGACGTGCTCTCCGGGATCCTCGGTGCGTGGGCGGCCCGCCCCGTCATCGACGGCATCGACCGCGACCGTGAGCCGGGGAGGGCGCTCCACCGGGCGGCGGTCACTGCCGCGGCCGTCCACCAGCGCGCCGCGTGGCTCGCGGCGACGACCCCGACCCGTGGGGTGGCCACCGCCCTGGACATCGCCGGATTCGCGGGCCGCGGATAGCGCGGCTGACCGTCCGGGCCGCCGACTATCCTCGAGCCCTATCGGATCCCGACCCCTCCCGACCGAAAGCGAGCAGTGATCCCGTGGCTTCGTCGACGAGCGACCCCGACAAGCTCGGCCGCGACATCGCGGCCTACGTCAATGGCTCCGAGCCCACCAGCGAGGCCGACGGCAGCCAGTCCGACGCGCAGCGCGAGCTCGCCGCCGAGCGCATCGAGAAGTACAAGCCCTCGACCGGCAAGCGCGTCGCGGCGTGGGCGGCGGTCGCCGTCGGGGTCCTCACGCTCATCTCGCCTGCGCTCGCGTTCGTCTCCCTCGCGGACACCGTCGGCGGCACACTCGTCTCCGCGGCGATCCTCATACCCGGCGGCTACTGGCTCTACCGCGACGGCCAGGACCGCGGCCGGATCACCGAGTGGGCCGAGGCCAACGAGCGCTACGAGCGGGCCTACCGGCACCTCAACGCCGCGGAGCGGCAGCTCTTCGCCGAGCCGAGCGCGGAGCTTCCCCTCCTGCCGAAGCGCTACTGGCCGATCGTCTGGGTGATCGTCGCCGCGCTCGTTCTCATCGGCGGCACGGTGATGGACGCGGGGGCGGGGGCCTAGCCGTGGCCGAGCCCGACCCCCTCGAGGCGCCCGCCCGGATCCTCGCCTACCGGCCCGCGGGCTGGAAGATCGCGGCCACGAGTATCGCGCTCGTCCTCGCCGCCGCGATGGCGATCGGCGGGGCGCTCGTCCCCGCCGAGGGCGACGACGCCACGTGGAACGCGGTGGCCGGCGCGTTTTACGCCGCGGCGCTGGCGATCCCAGCTGTCTACTGGCTCGCGCGCACCCGCGGCGACGCGCGCACCTTGAAGCTGTGGGCCGCCGGCGGCGACGAGCCCGACTCCTGGCGGGAGCTCGCCGCCGAGCCCGAGCGGCTCCGCGCCGCCGACCCGGAGAGCCTGCCGCTGTTGCCCAAGCGCCGCTGGGGCGTCGTCGCGGCGCTCATCGTGGCGGCTCTGGCGTCCGCGGCCGCCGCGGTCTCCCAGATCGAGCTCTCGCCCACCGGGGTGCCGCTCTAAGAACACCCGCCCCGGAAGCGCCCGGGGCGGGGGAGGAGGGTGTCCGGCTTACTTCGCGACGACGTTGACGAGCTTGCCGGGCACGACGATGACCTTCTTGACGTCCTTGCCCTCGATACGGGAGGCGACCGCCTGCTCGCCGAGCGCGGCGGCCTTGACGTCCTCCTGACCGGCGTCCGCCGGGACGGTGATGCGGGCGCGCACCTTCCCGTTGATCTGGACGGGCAGCTCGAGCTCGTCGTCGACGAGCCACTTCTCCTCGAAGGTGGGGAACTCGACGTAGACGATCGTGCCCTCGTGGCCGAGCCGGTCCCACAGCTCCTCGGCGATGTGCGGCGCCACCGGGGAGAGCATGATCACCAGCGGCTCGACCGCGGCGACGGGCGCGCCGTCGGGGTAGTTCTTCGTCAGGTAGTTGACGTACTCCGTGAGCCTGGCGATGACCGTGTTGATGCGGAGGTTCTCGTAGTCCTCCCGGACCGCGGCGATCGTGCGGTGGAGGCGCTTGTTGTCCTCGTCGCCGAGCCCCGCGTCGATGGCGGCGAGCTCCCCGGAGTCCTCGTTGACGACGAGGCGCCAGATGCGCTGCAGCAGGCGGTGCGCGCCGACGACGTCGCGGGTCGCCCACGGCCTGGACGCGTCGAGCGGGCCCATCGCCATCTCGTAGACGCGCAGCGTGTCCGCGCCGTAGCGGTCGCAGATGTCGTCCGGGGCGACGGCGTTCTTCAAGGACTTGCCCATCTTGCCGTACTCCCGCTCGACGGGCTCCCCGTCGTAGACGAAGCCCCCGTCCTCGGTCTCCTCGACCTCGGCGGCGGGCACGTAGACCCCGCGGCGGTCCTTGTAGGCGTAGGCCTGGATGTAGCCCTGGTTGTAGAGCCGCCGGTAGGGCTCCTTGGAGCTCACCTCGCCGAGGTCGTAGAGCACCTTGTGCCAGAACCGCGAGTAGAGCAGGTGCAGCACGGCGTGCTCCACGCCGCCGACGTAGAGATCCACGCCGCCCGGGTCGTTGGGCCCGTGCTCCTCGGGCCGGGGGCCCACCCAGTAGCGCTCGTTCTCCGGGGCGCAGAACGCCTCGTCGTTGGTGGGGTCGATGTAGCGCAGCTGGTACCAGGAGGAGCCCGCCCACTGCGGCATGACGTTCGTGTCGCGGTAGTAGGTCTTCTCCCCCTCGCCGAGGTCGAGGCGCACCTCGACCCAGTCGCGCTCTTTCGCGAGCGGGGGCTGCGGCTCGGAATCGGCGTCCTCCGGGTCGAAGGTCGGCGGGGTGTAGTCCTCGACCTCCGGGAGGTTGACCGGCAGCTGGTCCTCGGGCAGCGCGTGGGCGACGCCCTCCTCGTCGTAGACGATGGGGAACGGCTCGCCCCAGTAGCGCTGGCGGGCAAAGAGCCAGTCGCGCAGCCGGTACTGGATCTTCCCGCGGCCCAGGCCCTTCTCCTCGAGCCAGGAGATGACGCGGTTCTTCGCGTCCTCGAGCTTGAGGCCGTTGATGTCGAGGCCCTCGTCGTTCGCGGAGTTCTCCGCCACGCCCAGCGCGGTATACGCCTCCTTGGCGACGTCCCCGCCGCTCACCACCGAGCGGATGGGGAGGTTGAACGCGGTGGCGAAGTCGTAGTCGCGCTCGTCGTGGGCGGGAACGGCCATGACCGCACCGGTGCCGTAGCCGGTGAGCACGTAGTCGGCGGCGAAGATCGGAACACTCTCCCCGTTGACGGGGTTGGTGGCGTACGTGCCCAAGAAGACGCCGGTCTTGTCCTTGTTCTCCTGGCGCTCGAGGTCGGACTTCGCGGCGATCGAGCGGCGGTAGGCCGCGACCGCGTCCGCGGGGTTGTCCTCCCCGAACGTCCACGCGGGGTCGATGCCCTCGTAAGAACCGGTGCCCTCGGAGACGAGGGTGTCGACGAGCTCGTGCTCGGGGGCGAGCGCGACGTAGCTCGCGCCGAAGAGCGTGTCGGGGCGGGTGGTGAACACCGTGATGGTGTGCTCCCCGGAGCGGAAGTCGACGTCCGCGCCCCGGGAGCGGCCCACCCAGTTGCGCTGCATCGTCTTGACCTTCTCCGGCCAGTCGAGCAGGTCGAGGTCGTCGACGAGCCGGTCGGCGTAGGCGGTGATGCGCATCATCCACTGCGAAAGCCGCTTGCGGAAGACGGGGAAGTTACCGCGCTCGGAGCGGCCCTCGGCGGTGACCTCCTCGTTGGCGAGCACGGTGCCCAGGCCGGGGCACCAGTTGACCATCGAGTTCGCGCGGTAGACGAGCCGGTACTCGTCGACGACGCGCTGCCGGTCCAGCCGGGAGAGCTCGGCGAAGCTGTCGGCCTCCGGGTCGATGCCCTCAAGCCCCTCGGGCAGCGGCCGCTCGCCGGACTCGAGGAGCGGCACCAGCTCCTCGATGGGGCGGGCCTTCTTCTCCTCGGGGTCGAACCACGCGTTGTAGATCTTTAAGAAGATCCACTGGGTCCAGCGGTAGAACTCGGGGTCGGTGGTCGCGACGCTGCGGCGCTCGTCGTGGCCGAGGCCCAGCCGGTCGAGCTGGCGGCGCATGTTCTCGATATTCGCCGCGGTCGTCGTCCGCGGGTGGGTGCCCGTCTGGATGGCGTACTGCTCGGCGGGCAGGCCGAACGCGTCGAAGCCCAGCGTGTGGAGCACGTTGGTGCCCAGCGAGCGCTGGAAGCGCGCGAAGACGTCGGTGGCGATATAGCCGAAGGGGTGGCCGACGTGGAGGCCTGCGCCCGAGGGGTAGGGGAACATGTCCTGGACGAACATCTTGTCCCCCGGGAGGCTCGCGCCGTCGCCCGGCGCGAGGTCGCCCACCGGGTTCGGGGCGTGGAACGTGCCGTGCTCGGCCCAGTAGCCCCGCCACCGGTTCTCGATCGTGTCGGCGAGCTTCGCGTCGTAGCGAAACGCCGGGCCTGCTGCAGATGCGCTGGGGGAGGTCATGACTCGACAGTCTATCTATCCCGCCCACCGGCCCGACCACGGCGTGGGAGGGCCGTCTTAGCGCCCGGCGGCTAGCGTCCGGTGCGCGAGCCGCCGCGCTCCTTAGCCCCGGTGGGGGAGGGGTCCTCCCCGGTGCGGAAGTCCTCGGCGTCGGTCTCGTCGGCCCGCCCGGCGGGGGCGTCCTCGGTGGCCTTTGCGGCCGGCTCCTCGGTGCCCGCGGCGGCGTCGCCGACCTGCTCGTTGGTGATCTTGCCCTCGGCGAAGCGGTTGACCATCGTCGAGATCGCGCCGGAGGACGCGACGTTCGCGGCGGTGCCGAAGGAGTCGATGGCGATGTACGCGGCGATCATGAGCGCGAGCTGCGACTCGTTGAAGCCGAGGATGTCGCTTAGGGGCCCGAGGGCCGCGACGATCGCGCCGCCGGGCACGCCGGGCGCGGCGACGGTGGTGATGCCGAGCATGAGGATGAACGCGGCCGCGGTGCCGAGGCTGACGTCCATGCCGCTCAGGTAGATGACGGCGAACGCGAAGAGCACGATCTTGATCATCGAGCCGGACAGGGAGATCGTCGCGCACAGCGGCACGGAGAAGCCCGCGACGTTCTTGTCGACGCCGTTCTTGCGCACGCAGCGGTAGGTTACCGGGATGGTCGCCGCCGAGGAGGCGGTGCCCAGCGCGGTGGCGTAGGCCGGGAGGATGTTCTTCAAAAGCACGAAGGGGTTCTTGCCCGCGACGAGCCCGGCGAGCAGGTAGTGCGCGACGACGAAGAGCACCGTCATGACCGTGGCGGTGACGAGCACGGTCGCGAAGTTGACGATGATCTCGAGCATCTCGCCGTTCATGCCGATGCCGAGCACGGTGCCGAAGATGAAGATCGGCAGCAGCGGGATGATGAAGGACTCGATGACCTTCATGACCGCGTCGCGCAGCTCGTCGGCGGCGCCGCGCAGCGTCTTGGAGCTCACGGCGGTCATGGCGATGCCCAGGCAGAAGGCGAGGAGCAGCGCCGCGAGGATCGTCATCGGGGGCTCGATGTCGATGGTGAAGTAGGGCTCGAGCTCCCCGCTGGAGACGTCCGTGTCCTCGCCGCCGGCGAGCGACTGCCCGCCGAGGAGGACGGGGTAGAGCGCCACGGCGACGATGTAGGCGAGCCCGCCGGCGAGGACGGAGAAGAAGTACGCCATCCCGCCGGTGAGGCCGAGCCACTTCCCGGCGCCGCGGCCGATGCTCGCGAGCGCGGGGGTGATGAGGGAGAAGACGAGCACCGGGACGAAGAAGTTGAGGAAGTTCCCGAAGATGCCGTTGAAGGTCATAAAGACGCGCCCGAGCCACTCGGGGAAGAAGGTGCTACACGCCGCGCCCAGGATGATCGCCACGACCACCCTGAAGAGAAGCGAGGAGGCGAGCTTCTTGAAAGTCATGCCAAGCCTTTGAAGTCAGGGTATCCAGTTAACAATCGCCTCTCTGTGAGGCTGATCCACACATCGTATCGACTGTGTAGGAGGCCACTCAAACCTGGCTGAGAGCATTTTTATTCGCTCCGGCGGGTGCGGCGGGGGCCGGGCGGCGTTCTATGCTTCGGGCATGATCCTCATCGCCGTCATCCTCCTCGTCCTCGCCGTCGCCGTGCTCATCGTGGGGGGCCTCGCGTGGAGCGGGAAGCTGCCCGGCAACGGGGTGGTCGGCCTCCACATCCCCGAGGTCCGCAAGTCGAAGGAGCTGTGGGTGACCGCCCACCGCATCGCCGGGCCGATGTGGACGTTCGGCGGGGTGGCGCTGCTCTTCGCCGCGGCGTTCGCGCTCATCGCCTCGGGCTGGATGTGGCTCCTTCCGGTGCTCATGGTCGTGCTCGCGCTGTGCGCGGTGGGCGCCGGCGCCGGCCAGGCGGCCCACGCGGTCGCCCGGATCGACGCCCGCGACATGGCCCGCGAGCAGTCCGGCGCGTCCGATCAGGCGCCGGACCTCGACGCGCTGCGCCGCGCGGCCCGCGACTCCGACGAGGGCCGCGACTCCTGACCCGGCGCCGGTACGGTTGCCCCTACCCGGGGGCCCCGCTAAGATCGTTCGACGTGAGAAACGTGATCCCCAGCACCCGCCGCGCCCAGTGGTGGTGGCCCGCACGCTAGCGGGCGACGCGTGGATCGCGCTTGACAACCCGCGGGAGGTGCCCCTCCCGCCGAAGGCCCGCAGCTTCGCATGAGTCCGAGCTGGGGCCTTCACTCATTTCTCCCCGGCCGGGCCAGAGCGAGGGACAACCGCCGACGCCGAGACGACGAAGGGAGACCGCAGCCATGGTCACCGCCGCCCGTAGCCTTTGCCCCCAGGGGGCCCACCCGTGAACCGCACGCCGCTGACCGAGCTTTCCCAGGAGATCCCGTACACGCCCGACGCCGCGGGCCTGTTCGACGCGCTCGGCGGGCGCGAGGGCTCGGACACCGTGCTTCTGGAGAGCGCGGACGTCTCCACCCGCTCGGGCGTCGAGTCGCTCCTCGTACTCTCCGCGAGCGTGCGGCTCACGTGCTCGGGCACGCGCGTGCTCGCCGAGCCGCTCACCGACTCCGGCCGGGCGCTCGTCGCGTACCTCGAAGACGAGCTCGCCGGCTTCGTCGACCGCTCGGCGGGGGAGGGGACCGGCGCGGTCTTCTCCTTCCCCCGGCCGTCCGCCGTCGACGAGCGCGAGCGCCTCGTCGAGCCGAGCCCGGTGCTGACCTTGCGCGCCCTCGCCACGCTGCCCGGCGCGCCGGAGGACCTCCCGCTTATCGCCGGGGGCTTCGCCTTCGACTTCGTGGCGAGCTTCGAGGACCTGCCCGAGGTGGCCGCGGGGGAGAACACCTTCCCCGACTTCCAGTTCCTCGTCGCCGAGACCGTCGCCGAGGTCGACCACCGGGAAAACACCGCGCGGCTGCGCGCCCTCGCCGCGGGCGGGGACGCCGGCCGCCTCGAGGAGCGGCTCGAGGGGCTCGCGGCCCGCGCCCGGGAGGCCGCCGAGCCCCAGCCGCCCGCTGCGGCGGCCGGGGCCGCGTCGCCCGGCGGGAGCGAGCCCGTCGTGGCGAGGGCCTCGGTCGGCGACGAGGAGTTCCGCGGCACGGTCGATCGCGTGCGCGAGGCGATCGCCGCCGGGGAGATCTACCAGGCGGTGCCCTCGCGCAGCTTCGCGATCGACTGCCCGGACGCGTTCGCCGCGTACCGGGAACTGCGCGCCGCGAACCCGAGCCCCTACATGTTCTACCTCCGCGGGCTCGCCCCTGGCGGGCCCGACGAGCTCGCGCCCGACGAGCCCTTCGAGCTGTTCGGCGCCTCGCCCGAGTCGGCGATGAAGTTCACCGCCGAAGACCACAGCGTCGAGGTCTATCCCATCGCCGGCACGAGGCCGCGGGGCCGCGACGCCGACGGCAGCATCGACCACGAGCGCGACATCCGCAACGAGCTCGAGCTGCGCACCGACAACAAGGAGCTCGCCGAGCACGTCATGCTCGTCGACCTCGCGCGCAACGACATCGCCCGCGTCGCCGAGCCCGGCACCCGACGGGTCGCGCAGCTGCTCCAGGTGGACCGCTACTCGCGGGTCATGCACCTCGTCTCCCGGGTGGTGGGGCGGCTCTCCTCGGACATGGACGCGCTCGACGCGTACCGGGCGTGCATGAACATGGGCACGCTCACCGGCGCGCCGAAGCTGCGCGCCGCGGAGCTGCTCCGCGAGCTCGAGGGCGCCCGGCGCGGCTCCTACGGCGGGGCCGTGGGC
Source organism: Corynebacterium otitidis ATCC 51513 (assembly GCF_000296405.1). Taxonomy (GTDB): domain Bacteria; phylum Actinomycetota; class Actinomycetes; order Mycobacteriales; family Mycobacteriaceae; genus Corynebacterium; species Corynebacterium otitidis. The sequence goes on along the minus strand of NZ_JH815195.1, from coordinate 380,008 downwards.
TACCTGCGCGGTGGCGGGGACTTCGACACGTGCATCGTCATCCGCTCGGGCTTCGTTCAGGGCGGCCGCGCCGTCGTGCAGGCCGGCGCCGGGGTGGTGCGTGACTCGCGGCCCCAGGCGGAGGCCGACGAGACCGCCCAGAAGGCGGACGCCGTGCTCGCGGCGATCGCGAGCTCCCAGGGACGCAGGCTGGAGGTGGCCCGGTGACTTCGACCCCGACGATCGTTCTCGTCGACAACCGCGACTCGTTTGTCTACAACCTGCTCGACGCGTGCGCGACGGTCACCGCCGAGCGCGGCGCGCGCCTGAGCGTGGTGCGCAACTCCGTCTCCCCGGAGGAGGTGCTCGCGCTGGAGCCGAGCCTCGTGGTGCTCTCGCCCGGGCCGGGCCACCCGTCGACCTCGGGGCGCCTCCCGGAGATCGTCGACGCCTGCTTCGAGCGCGGGGTGCCGCTTCTGGGCATCTGCCTGGGCTTCCAGGCGATCCTCGAGCACTTCGGCGGCCAGGTGGGGCGCTGCGGCGCGGTCCACGGCGTCACCGACGACATCGCTCTGACGCTCTCCGGTGAGGGCTCCCCGCTCTTCCGCGGGCTCGCCGGGGGCTCGGGCGCGGCGCCGACGCTGCCGGTGGCGCGCTACCACTCGCTGGGCTGCCGGCGCGCGCCCCGCCACGTCGAGGCTCTCGCGTGGGGCACGAGCGAGCAGGGCCCGGTGCTCATGGCGGGGCAGACCCGCTCGCGCGCCGCGGGCGGTCCGGGGCCGAGCGTGGGCTTCCAGTTTCACCCCGAGTCGATCCTCAGCCCGGTCGGGCCCTCGCTCCTCGAGCGCACGATCGACGCGCTTCTTAACGAGGCCCCGACCCCCGGCGCGGGCCGGGCGGCAACCAACGATTAGCAAACGACTTAACTCGACGTGGCTACACCCAGGGAACTGCTCACCGACTACCTCGACAACCCCGCACCCACCGCGGAGGAGACCCGCGCGGTCTTCGGGCACGTGAGCGAGGGCGAGTACTCCGATATCCAGATCGCGGCGCTGCTCGCGACCCTGCGCACCCGCGGGGAGACCGCCGACGACATCTACGGCGCGACGACGGCGTTCCTCGACGCGGCCCGGCCGTTCCCCGCGACGGGGGAGGGGCTGCTCGACACCGCGGGCACCGGCGGGGACCGGCTCAACACGATCAACATCACGACGGGGGCCTCGCTCGTCGCGGCGGCGCTCGGCGCGCGGGTCGTCAAGAGCGGGAACCGCTCGGTGTCCTCGAAGTCGGGCTCGGCGGACCTGCTCGAGTCGCTCGGGCTGCCCATCGCGCTCGACCCGGACCGGGCGTTCGAGCAGTTCGAGCGCACCGGCTTCGCGTTCCTCTTCGCGCCCGCCTATCACCCGGCGGTCGCCCACGTGCAGCCCGTGCGCGCGGAGCTCAAGCTCCCGACGATCTTCAACGTCCTCGGCCCGCTGCTCTCGCCCGCGCGGCCCCAGTTCCAGGCGATGGGCGTGGCCGACCGGAAGAAGGCCCCGCTCGTCGCGGCGGCGCTCAAGGGCCTGGGCCGCGACCACGCGCTCGTCATCCACGGCTCCGGCTCCGACGAAGTCGCCACGTGGGGCCCGACGGACATCTGGGAGCTCGACGGCGGGGAGGTCGCCCACCGCGTCGTCGAGCCCGCCGAGCTCGGGATCGCGGAGCACCCGGTCGAGTCGCTCGTCGGCGGCAGCCCGGAGGACAACGCCCGCGCCCTCGAGGAGACCCTCGCGGGCCGAGGCGAGCCCGCCCACCGTGACGCGATCGCGGCCTCGGCCGGGGCGCTGCTCTACACGGCGCGGCTCGCGGACTCTCTTAACGCCGGCACCGGGCGCGCGCTCGACGCGCTCGCCGACGGGACCGTCGCCAACTGGCTCGTGAACGCGCGGGGTGAGGGCCGTGGCTAGCTCGATCCCCACCGTGCTGGAGAACATCGTCGAGCGCCGCCGCACCCACCTGTCCGACATCGCGGCGCGCGTCGGCCACGTCGACGCGGCCGGCCTCGAGCGCTCGACGCGCTCGCTCTACGAGGCCTTAGGCGGGGGAGCGCCCGACGGCGGGCGGGGCGGCAACCGCTTCATCATGGAGTGCAAGCGCCGCTCACCCTCGCGCGGGCTCATCCGCCGCGACTACAACCCCGCGGACATCGCGCGGATCTACTCGCGCTACGCGGCGGGGATCTCCGTGCTGTGCGAGCCGGAGTTCTTCGGCGGCGACTACGACCACCTGCGCGCGGCGCGCAGCGCCACCCACCTGCCCGTGCTGTGCAAGGACTTCATCGTCGACCCGGTGCAGCTCAAGGCGGCGCGCTACTTCGGCGCCGACGCCGTGCTGCTCATGCTCTCGGTCTTGAGCGACGAGGAGTACCAGGGGCTCGCCCGGGCCGCGGGGGAGCTCGGGCTCGACGTGCTCACCGAGGTCGTCGACGAGGAAGAGACCCGCCGGGCGGTCGACCTCGGCGCGCCGATCATCGGGATCAACCACCGCAACCTCCACGACCTGAGCATCGACCTGTCGCGCTCCGAGTCGCTCGCGCACCTCATCCCCGGCGACCGCGTCGTCGTCGCCGAGTCGGGGATCCGCGACCACGCCACCGTCGCGGCCATCGGCGGCCGGGTCAACGGCTTCCTCGTCGGCTCCCAGCTCACCAGCCAGCCGGACGTCGACCGCGCGGCGCGCCGCCTCGCCTACGGGGAGGCGAAGGTCTGCGGGCTCACCGAGCCGGCCGCAGCGCAGGCGGCGCGCGCGGCGGGGGCGAGCTACGGCGGCCTCATCTTCGAGAAGGCCTCGCCCCGCAATGTTTCACGTGAAACATCGGGGGAAATCGTCGCCGCGGAGCCCGGCCTCGACTACGTCGCGGTGAGCCGCCGCGAGCGCGGCTGGGGGGAGCTCGCCGCCCTGGAGGGCGTCTTCGCCCTCCAGGTGCAGGCGCCCCCGCGCGGCACGCTCGAGGAGGAGCTCGAGCTTCTCCACGGCGTCCGCCGCGAGGCCGCCGAGGCGGGGGCGGGGGACGTCGCCGTGTGGCGCGCCCTGCCCTTCGACCGCGATCCCGAGGGGGCGAGCGCCATCGCTCGCGGCCTGCTCGACTCCGAGGACGCCCCCGAGCGCCTCGTTCTCGATTCCGGCGCCGGCGGCACGGGGCGGGCCTTCGACTGGTCGGCGGTGCCCGCCGACGTGCTCGGCAGGGGGATCCTCGCCGGGGGCATCGGCCCCGACAACATCGCCGCCGCCGCGGCCGCCGGCGCCCTGGGGGTCGACCTCAACTCCGGCGTCGAGTACCCCGCGGACTACGCCGCCGGGCCGCCGCGGAAGGACACCGCGGCGATCGCCCGCTGCCTCGAGGCGCTGCGGCGGGGAGGCAATGTTTCACGTGAAACATCGAATGTCGGCGCCTAGCCTCAGCACCACATCCCACACCCGGAAAGGACGACCATGAGCCAGGACAGCGGCCCCACGCTCCTGCCAGCGTACTTCGGCGAGTTCGGCGGGCAGTTCGTCCCCGAGTCGCTCATCCCCGCGCTCGACCAGCTCGAGCGGGAGTTCGTCGACGCCCTGAACGACCCGTCGTTCATGGCCGAGTACCGGCGGCTCCTCAAGGACTACCTCGGGCGGCCCACGCCGCTCACCGAGCTGCGCAACCTCCCCGCGGAGGGGGAGGGGAGGGGCAACGCCCGCATCTTCCTCAAGCGCGAGGACCTCGTGCACGGTGGCGCCCACAAGACCAACCAGGTCATCGGGCAGATCCTCCTCGCCAAGCGGATGGGCAAGCGCCGCATCATCGCCGAGACCGGCGCGGGCCAGCACGGCACCGCGACCGCGCTCGCGTGCGCGCTACTCGGCATGGAGTGCGTCATCTACATGGGCGCCACCGACGTCAAGCGCCAGCAGCCGAACGTCTACCGGATGCAGCTCCACGGCGCGACCGTCGTCCCCGTCGAGTCGGGCACCGGGACCCTCAAGGACGCGGTCAACGAGGCCTTCCGCGACTGGACCGCCTCGTTCAGGGACTCGCACTACCTGCTCGGCACGGCGGCCGGGGCGCATCCCTTCCCGACGATCGTCAAGGAATTCCACCGGGTCATCTCCCAGGAGGCGAAGGCCCAGATCGTCGAGCAGACCGGCGGGCTGCCCGACGTCGTCGTCGCCTGCGTCGGCGGCGGATCCAACGCGATCGGCATGTTCGCCGAGTTCATCGACGAGCCCGGCGTGGAGCTCGTCGGCGCCGAGCCCGGCGGCGAGGGCTTCGAGACGGGCCGGCACGGCGCCACGATCAACAACGGCGTCGTCGGGATCCTCCACGGGGCGCGCTCCTACCTCATGCGCAACCCCGAGGGGCAGATCACCGACTCGCACTCCATCTCCGCGGGGCTCGACTACCCGGGCGTCGGGCCCGAGCACTCCCACCTCGCGGCGACCGGGCGGGCGAGCTACGTGCCCGTCACCGACGCCGATGCGCTGCGCTCCTTCCAGCTGCTCGCGCGGCGCGAGGGCATCATCCCCGCGCTCGAGTCCTCCCACGCGCTCGCCTACGCCCTCGAGCGGGCGAAGGCAGCCAAGGACGGCGAGGACCTCACGATCCTCGTGTCGCTCTCCGGGCGCGGCGACAAGGACATCGAGCACGTCCGCCGCACGATCGCCGACCACCCCGAACTCGACCTGGACGGAGACGCCGATGACCACTAGATTCGCCACGCTCTTCGACCGCCTCCCCGAGGGGGAGGGGGCCTACGTGCCGTTCATCATGCTGGGCGACCCCTCCCTCGAGGACAGCGTCGCCATCGCGCGTGCCGCCGTCGCCGGCGGAGCCGACGCCCTCGAGATCGGGGTGCCCTACTCCGACCCCGTCGCCGACGGGCCCGCCATCCAGGACTCTCACGTCCGCGGCCTCGAGGCGGGGACGACCTTCGAGCGCGCGATGGAGACGCTCTCCCGGATGCGCGAGGAGTTCCCCGAGCTTCCCATCAGCATGCTCATCTACGCGAACTTGCCCTTCGCGCTCGGGCTCGAGCGCTTCTACCGGCTCGTCGCCGAGGCCGGCGCCGACGCCGTGCTCCTGCCCGACCTCCCGGTGCGGGAGAGCGCCCCGTTCACCAAGGCGGCGGAGGCCGCCGGGGTCGACCCCGTCTTCATCGCCCCACCGCGCGCGAGCGCCGAGACGCTCGCCGCGATCGCGGGCGCCTCCCGGGGATACGTGTACGCCATCTCCCGCGACGGGGTCACCGGCACCGAGCGCGCGTCCGAGACGACCGGCCTCGACCGCACCGTCGGAGAGCTGCGCGAGCACGGCTCCGCCCCCGCGCTGCTCGGCTTCGGGATCTCCACCCCGGAGCAGGTGCGCGCCGCGATCGACGCCGGGGCCGCCGGCGCGATCACCGGCTCGGCGATCACGAAGCTCATCGCCGCGCACCTCGTGCCCCGGGACGGGGAGGACGAGCGCGACGCCCACCGCTTCCGCGACGACGCCGCCCGCACCGAGGCCCTCGGCGAGGTCGAGGCGTTCGTCGTCGGGATGAAGGCCGCCACGAGGCCCGAGTAACGCGCCCGGAAAGACCGATTTTTCGCCGCCACCGCTCGACCGACGGTGGCGGCGCTATTTCGTCAAATGACGTATTCATTTCGCGGACCCTCCGGCGGGGGAGCGGGCCTCCGCCGGGCCGGCTGTCGCCCGGATCACTAGACTGCCTTCAATGAGACTCCTGAAGAAGATCGACCCGCTCATCCTCATCGTCATCGGCTCGCTGCTCCTCGCGGTGATCATCCCCGCCCGCGGCGCCGCCGGCGAGATGCTCGACGTCGTCAACGCCGTGGCGATCGCGGTCCTCTTCTTCCTCTACGGCGCGAGGCTCTCCGCCGCGGAGACCATCGCGGGCCTGAAGAACTGGCGGCTCCACGGGGTCATCCTCCTTATTACTTTCGCGCTCTACCCGCTCGTCTCGCTCCTCCTCCAGCCCCTCGAGGCGCTACTGGGCTCGGGGCTCTTCGCCGGGGTCGTCTACCTCTGCCTCGTGCCCTCCACGGTGAACTCGTCGATCGTGTTCACCTCCATCGCCGGGGGCAACGTGCCGGGCGCGATCGTCGCCGCCTCGGCGAGCAACATCGCCGGCGTGCTACTCACACCTCTCTTGGTGCTCCTGCTCCTCGACCCCACAGAGTCCGGGGAAGTGAGGCTCGGCACGCTGCGCGATATCGCGCTGCAGCTGCTGGTGCCCTTCGTCCTCGGGCAGCTCGTCCACCGCTGGCTCGGGAACTTCGCGTCCTCCAAGCACGTAAAGCAGTACGACCGCCTCGTCATAGGGCTCGTCGTCTACACCGCGCTGTCCCGCGGCATCGACCAGGGGATCTTCGGCATCGTCGGTGTGTGGGAGCTCGTCGGGATCCTCGCGCTCACCGTCGTCATGGTCGTCGGGATGCTCTTTGTCACCCTGTGGCTCGGCCGGCTACTGCGCTTCGACCGCGGCGACCGCATCGCCATCCAGTTCTGCGGGACGAAGAAGTCGCTGGCCTCGGGCCTGCCCATCGCGTCGGTGATGTTCCCGGCCGCGAGCGTCGGGCTGCTCGTCCTGCCGCTCATCGTCTACCACCAGGTGCAGCTCATCATCTGCTCGTGGCTCGCGAGCCGCTACGGCCGCGAGCAGGAGCAACCCGCCGAGGGCTAGGATGTTTCACGTGAAACCCTCGATTTTCGTCAGACTGACCTTCAGCGTCGAGGGGGTCGGCAGCGCCACCCACGCCGCCCATCTCGAGGAGCTCGACGACGACACCTGCCGGCTGCGCCGCATCGTCGAGATCGCGCCGGGGGAGAAGGTGGCGGGCGCCTTCGACGGCACCTCGGCGCCGGGGATGACGGCCCCGCCGACGAGCGTCGTGCCCCACCCCCGGCACTACGGCGACTACCCCGACATCGCCGTCGACGCGCTCGGCCGCCGGGAATTCGAGGAGCTCTGGGCGGCGGCGGTCGAGAAGTTCCCGGTGCTCGACGCCGACTCGGAGTAGGGGAGCGGACGGCCGCGCACAGCGAAGCGGACCCCGCGATGTTTCACGTGAAACATTGCGGGGTCCGCCGCATTTTCTTGCTAGTTGTCAACGAGGTCCGCGGGGAAGGTCGCGAACAGCGGCAGCGGCATGGGCTGGCGGCGCAGCACGTCGCCCCACAGGTCGCGGCGCGCGGGCGCCACGACGTCCGAGGGAAGGGCGGGGGCGACGTACCAGTCGCCGTCGGCGAGCTCCCCGGCGAGCTGGCCCGGGCCCCAGGCGGCGTGCCCGAGGAAGACGCGGATCCCCTCAACGGAGCCGGCGAGCGACTCGGGGTCCTGGCCGAGGTCGACCTGGACGATGCGGTTCGCGATCCGGGAGACGCCCGGGGCCGCCTCGATATCCGCACCGGCGCTCGCCACGCCGACGGCGAGCGCCCCGCGCGGCTCCAGCGGCCCGCCGACGTAGACCGCGGGCGGCGCGGCGGCGAATCCCGCCCACGCCGGCAGCACCGTGTCGACGGCGACCTCGCTGCGCGCCGTGAGTGTGAGCCCGAGGGTGTAGGTGGGGTTGTGCTCGAGGATGAGCACCACCGAGCGGCTGAACTCGGGCGCCATGAGGTCCGGGGCGGCGACGAGGAGGCTGCCCGGGGCCGGCTCGTTCTGCTCGAAGGCCTTAAACAGGCGGTCGGCGTACATGTGGTCAGCCATCGCGGTTCTCCCTTCGCGTCGCCCCGGCGCCCGCGGGCGCTAGCGCAGCTCGCGCTCCGCCCACTCCTTGAGCCGGCGGGTCGCCTCCTCCTCGCCGAGCGGCCCTTCGTCGAGGCGGAGGTCCTTGAGGAACTTCCACGCCTTGCCGACCTCGGGGCCCGGCTTGATGTTGAGGATACGCATGATGGCGTTCCCGTCGAGGTCCGGCCGCACCCGCGCGAGGTCCTCGCGCTGCTGGATCTCGTCGATCCGCTCGAGCAGCGCGTCGTAGTTGCGCTGCAGCCGGCGGGCCTTCTTCTTGTTCCTCGTCGTGCAGTCCGCGCGGACGAGCTTGTGCAGCCTCGGCAGGAGGTCGCCCGCGTCGGTGACGTAGCGGCGCACCGCCGAGTCGGTCCACTGGCCCTCGCTGAAGCCGTGGAAGCGCATGTGGAGGTAGACGAGCGTGGCGATGTCCTCGGTCGTGCGCTTCGGGTACTTGAGCTTGCGCAGCCGCCGCCGCGTCATCTTCGCACCGACGACCTCGTGGTGGTGGAAGGACACCCCGCCGCCGGGCTTCTTCGCCCGCGTCGCCGGCTTGCCGATGTCGTGGAGCAGCGCCGCCCAGCGCAGCACGAGGTCCGGGCCTTCCTCGGGGTCCTCCTGGTCCATCGCTTGCTTGAGCACCTGCATGGAGTGCGCGTAGACGTCCTTGTGCTGCAGGTGCTCGTCGGGCTCGAGGCGCAGCCCCGGCACCTCGGGCATGACGTGCTCCGCGATGCCGGAGTCGACGAGGAGCTCCCAGCCGGCCCAGGGGCGCTCGCCGAGCATGAGCTTGTCGAGCTCCGCGGCGACGCGCTCGGCGGTGATGCGCCGGATATCCCCGGCCATCTCTCCCATCGCCTCGCGCACCCGGTCCGAGACGTCGAAGCCCAGCTGGGAGACGAAGCGCGCGGCGCGCAGCATGCGCAACGGGTCGTCCGAGAAGGAGCGCCGCGGGCTCGCGGGCGTGTCGAGCCGACCGGCCGCGAGGTCCGCCAGGCCGCCGAGCGGGTCGTGGAAGGCGGTCTCCAGCGAGTCGTCGCCGCCGGGCCGCAGCTCGATCGCGAGCGCGTTGACCTTGAAGTCGCGGCGGACGAGGTCGCCCTCGAGCGTGTCACCGAAGCTCACCTCGGGGTTGCGGGACTCGCCGTCGTACTGGTCCGCCCGGAAGGTCGTGATCTCCACCTGCTGGCCGTTGAGCTCCGCGGAGACCGTCCCGAACTCGATGCCCGTGTCCCACACCGCCGGCGTGAGCGAGGAGAGGATGCCCCGCACCGCCTCGGGCCGGGCGCTCGTCGTGAAGTCGAGGTCGTGGCCGAGCCGGCCCAACAGAGCGTCGCGCACCGAGCCGCCCACCAAAAACAGCGACTCGCCCGCCTCGGCGAAGCGCCCGACGAGGGCGCCGAGGTCGCCGGCCAGCGAGCGCACCGCGGCCTCGGCGCCGACGAGGAGCTCCGCGGAGCCCACGTCCAGCGGGGCCTGGGGCTGATTCTCGCGCGTGTCGTAGGTACTCATCGCCGACCAAGTCTAATTCACCCAGCCCACCCCGCCCGGCGGCGAGCGGAGTACCGCCGCCGCCCCGGCGGGGACTAAAATACGGCCATCATGGCTACGAACTCGGCAGGCTCCGGCGAGGCGCGACCCGACCAGGCGGGCTCGCGCCCCCACGCCGGCGATGCCGAGTCTCCGCGCGGCGGCGGTCGCCCGAAGCGGCGGCGCTCGCGGCGCAAGCGCTCCGGGGGAGCCGCCCCCGCAGGCGCCTCGGGCGAGGCCCGCCGCGGGAAGCGCGTCACGAAGGGCGGCGGCCGCGCGTCGGGGGAGAAGAAGAACCGCCGCCGGCGGGGCGCGCCAGCCCGGGCGGCGGGCAAGGGGCGCCGCGGGGGGCCGCGGCGCGGCGGCTCCGGCTCCCAGCGCGAGCGCGACTCCATGCCCGTGCGCGACGAGACCTCCGCCGGCGGGCTCGTCGTCTCCGGGCTCGCGGAGGCCGTCGGCGAGGACGGCGAACTCGACGCGAGCCGCGTCTACGTCGCGCTCATCGGGCGGCTCGACCGCCGCAAGCGGCTCCTCTGGTCGATGCCCAAGGGGCACGTCGAGCCGGGCGAGCCGCGCGCCGCGACCGCTGAGCGCGAGGTGTGGGAGGAGACCGGCCTGCGCGGCGAGGTCTTCGCCGAGATGGGCTCCATCGACTACTGGTTCGTCTCCGAGGGGGTGCGGATCCACAAGACCGTCCACCACCACCTGCTCTACTACGTCGACGGGATCCTCAACGACGAGGACCCGGAGGTCACCGAGGTGGCGTGGACGCCGCTGAGCCGCCTTATCGAGCGGCTCGCGTACGCCGACGAGCGGCGCCTCGCCCGGCGGGCCCTCGACCGGATGCCCGAGCTGGCCCGCGCCGCGAAGCGCGAGGAGAGGTGGACGCCGCGATGACCGCCGCGGCGAGGCGCCGCGCCCGCGGCCTTCTCGCCGCGGCGCTCGCGGCGGGGCTCGCGGCCCCCGCGGCGCCCGCGTGGGGCGCGGATGTGGCCGCGTCCGACTCCCGGCCCCAGGTGGGGGAGGCGTGGGCGAACCCCGACGTGCGCGCCGGGGAGCACGACCCCGAGGTGCGCCTCACGATCACCGACGTCTCCGACCGGGGAATGACCGAAGGCGGGGTCGTCGAGCTGAAGCTGCGCGTCGAGAACGACAGCTCCGATTCCTTCGAGAGCGTCACCGTCACCCCCAGGCACGCGCCGGCGATCGCCGCGGTCTCGGACATCCGCGCCGCGCTCGCCGCGGACGCGAACCAGTACGCCACCGCCGGGGTGCCGATCGCGCTCGACGAGCCGCTGGGACCGGGCGAGTCGGCGGAGCTCACCGTGCGCGTCAACGCCGACGACGGGGAGCCGGGCTCCCTGCCGCTCGGCGGGCCGGGCACGCACCCGGTGCTCGTCGAGGCCGCAGCCACGCCGACGGACGGGGGCGATGGTGCGCCGAGCTACACCACGCAGCGCACCGTCGTCACGGTGCGCCCCGAGTCCGACCCGGGGGAGCCGGGGGAGGCCGACGGCGACGAGACCGACGAGGGGGAGCCCGCCCCGCAGCTGACGATGCTCTACCCGCTCGCGGCGCGCCTGCCGATCGTGCCCGGCGAGACCGGCGAGTCGCCGGAGCCGGCGCCGCTGCTCATGACGGACGACTCGCTCGCCGAGGAGCTCGCCCCGGGCGGGCGGCTCGAGGGGCTGCTCGGCGGCTACGAGCAGCTGCGCGACAACGAGGACCTCTCCCGGGCGACGTGCCTCGCGGTCGACCCGGCGCTGCTCGACGCGGTCTCCCGGATGCGCGACGGCTACGCCATCGGGGCGGCCCGCGAGGGCTTCGCGCCCACCCAGCGGCGGCTGCGCGACAGCTGGCTCGAGGACGACGCCCCCGAGGTGGACTCGTGGCGGGAGTCCTCGCCGGCCGCGGAGGAGTTCCTCTCTAGGCTCTCCGAGGCGGCGGCCGACCAGTGCGTCGTCGCCCTGCCGTGGGCGAACGCCGACCTCGACGCGCTCGAGCGGGTCGGCAACGAGTGGCTTATGCGCGAGGCGCTCTCCCGCGGGCCCGAGGCCGTCGAGGAGGCCATCGGGGTGCGGCCCCGGCCCAATATCGTCCTGCCCGGCTCGGGGGTGCTCACCGACGCGACCGCCCGGCAGCTCGGCTGGGCGGACGAGGAGTCCACCGAGGAGGGAACCGGCCTCTCCGACGCGTTCGAGGAGCAGGCCGAGGGCGCCGCCCGGGAGGGCAGCAGCCTCACCCTCGAGGAACCGGGACTGGGCGGCGACACCCCGCCGGGGCCCACCCCGCAGGCCACGGTCCGCGCGCTCGTGGCGGGCAACACCGCCGAGCGCCCCGAGGACGCCGGCCGCTTCGGGCAGCCCGCCGAGAACGTCCGCACCGTGAGCGTGAACCCCTCGCTTTCGGGGCTGCTCGCGACGCTGGGGGAGACCCCGGAGACCCCCGCCTACACCGACCCGGGGCTGCGCTTCGACTATCGGCTCGACTCGCCGGCCGCGCGCCGCGCCGCCGGCGCGGCGGGGGTGCGGCTCGCACTCGACGAGCAGCGCGCCGCCGCCGAGCAGGAGCCCACGCTCCTGGCACCGCCGCCGACGTGGGGCGGGGCGGAGGCCGCCACCCTCGTCGCGGAGGCGGCCGATCTCGTCGCCGCCGGGGACGCCGAGCCGCTGCCCCTCGAGGGCTACCTCGCGCCGAGCCCGGAGCAGGAGGAGGCGCTCGCGGAGGAGGCCGACAACGCGGAGCCCGCGCCCGCCGGGCCGGGGCTGCCGGCCGGCCCCGGCGGCGGGGAGAGCCCCTTCCCGGACCCCGCGGCGGCCGACGACCGGGAGCTCGTGCGGGTGCGCCAGCAGGCGAACTTCGCCGACGACCTCACCCGGATCATGCGCAACGCGGAGCAGATCAGCCTGAAGCGCTACGAGTTCACCGCCCCGCTGCGCCAGGACCTCCTCAACGCGCTGAGCCTCACCGAGGCCCGCTCCCTGCCGCTCGCCGACGAGGAGAGGCGCCGCGCGACGAACCGCCTCTCGGAGAACCGCGCGATGCTCGTCAGCCTGCGCGACTCCGTCTCGCTGCTGCCGCCGGGCAACGTCTACACCCGTGCCTCGGAGTCCTCCCCGCTGCTCCTCGTCGCGGAGAACGGCCTGCCGCTGCCCGCGGTCGCGCGGATCGCCTACGACCCCGGGGAGAGCGCCGTGCGCCTGCACGAGGACGAGATCCTCCACATCCCGGCGCGCGGCTCGATCACCGCGCAGCTCGACATCGTCGACGAGGAGCCCGGTGGCCAGTCGACGATGCGGGTGTGGCTCACCACCCCCCAGGGCGCGCAGATCTCCGACTCGGTGCCCCTGACCGTGCAGACCCGCGCGGGGGAGGCGAGCGCCGCGACCGCGATCGTCGCGGGCGGCGGGCTGCTCGCGGTGCTCGTCGTCTTCCAGATCGGGCGACACCGCCGCCACCGCCGGGAGGCCGGCGAGGCGTAGCCGCCGCTCGGCCGGCCCGTCCCGGCCCCTGAACGGTCACCGAACGCCGCCTGAGAGAACGCTGCCCGCGCGGCCGGGTCGGTTTCCCTTGCCCTGAGGCAGCGGGGACAATGTCGATGTGACTCCCAGTAATCCGTCAGACCACGACGAGGGCGGCCGGCCCCCGCACGGCGGCGGCCGCGCGGCGGGGGAGGGCCCCGCG
>NZ_JH815195.1:341450-366970 GCF_000296405.1 Corynebacterium otitidis ATCC 51513 | reverse complement strand
GTCGCGCGCGTCCCGCGCCCCAGAGGGCGAGGACCGCTCGAAGCTCACGCTCGCGCCGGGGGAGCCCGCCGAGCCGGCGCGCTCCCCGCGGCCGCCCGCGGAGCGCAGCGCCAGCCAGAAGCAGCCCCGCCCGGCGGCGACGAAGGTCGCGGCGGGGGAGCGCGACAGCGCGGAGCCGGCGGACGACTCGGACGAGGAGGTCGTCCGGGAGACCGGCTCGATGGCGGTGGCGACGCTCATCTCCCGCATCACGGGCTTCCTTCGCACGGTGCTCATCGGCTCGGCGCTCGGCGAGGCGGTGGGCTCGGCGTTCAACACGGCGAACACGCTGCCGAACCTCATCACCGAGATCGTGCTCGGCGCTGTGCTCACCTCGCTGGTCGTGCCGGTGCTCGTGCGCGCCCAGAAGGAGGACCCGGACCGGGGCGAGGCGTTCGTGCGCCGGCTGTTCACGCTGGCGTTCTCGCTGCTGGCGGTGGTGACGGTCGCGGCTGTGATACTCGCGCCGTGGATCACGAGACTCACCCTCGACTCGGAGGGGCTCGTCAACGTCACGCAGGCGACGTCGTTCGCGTACCTGGTGTTGCCGCAGATCCTCTTCTACGGGCTGTTCTCGCTGTTCATGGCGGTGCTCAACACCCGCGGCGTGTTCAAGCCGGGGGCGTGGGCGCCGGTGGCGAACAACGTCGTCTCCATCCTCGTGCTGTCGCTGTATTTGGCGCTGCCCGGGGAGCTGCACCCCGCGGCGCCGTCGCGGATTAGCGACCCGCACGTGCTGCTGCTGGGCGTGGGCACGACGCTCGGCGTCGTCGTGCAGCTGCTCATCATGGTGCCCTACCTGCGCCGCCTGGGCATTAACTTGAAGCCGCTGTGGGGGCTCGACGAGCGGCTCAAGCAGTTCGGCGGGATGGCGCTGGCGATCATCGTCTACGTCGCGATCTCCCAGGCCGGCTACATCATCACCACGCGCATCGCGTCGCTCTCCGACGCGGCGGCGCCGCTGGTGTACCAGAACCACTGGCTTCTGCTGCAGGTGCCCTACGGCGTCGTTGGCGTCACGCTGCTCACCGCGATCATGCCGCGGCTGTCGCGCAACGCGGCGGACGGCGACGACAACGCCGTCGTCGGGGACCTGACGATGGCCACCCAGCTGACGTTCATCGCGCTCATCCCGGTCATCATTTTCTTCACCGCGTTCGGCACGGAGACCGCCACCGCGCTGTTCCAGTACGGGAACCTCTCGCCGCGGGCGACGGAGCTTATCGGCCTGACGCTGAGCTTCTCCGCGTTCACGCTCATCCCCTACGCGCTCGTGCTTTTGCACCTGCGCGTGTTCTACGCCCGCGAGGAGGCGTGGACCCCGACGTTCATCATCGCGGGCATCACCGCGACGAAGACTGTGCTCTCGCTGCTCGCGCCCCTCGTGGCGAGCTCGCCGGACCGGGTGGTCATCCTGCTCGGCGCGGCGAACGGCTTCGGCTTCGTCGCGGGCGCCGTGATCGGCGCGTTCTTGCTGCACCGCAAGCTCGGCTCGCTGCAGGCTCGCGCGGTCATGCGCACCTCTCTGTGGGCGGTGGCGGCCTCGCTCATCGGCGTGGCCGCGGCGCTCACCCTCGAGTTCGTCGTGCAGCGCCTGACCGGCGGCTCGTTCGCGAGCACCGGGGAGGACGCCAACCCGCTGCTTACCGTGCTGCTGCTCGGCGCGCTGGGTCTCGTGTTCGTCGTCGTCACCGGCATCGTGCTGTCCTTCTCGAAGCTGCCCGAGGTGCAGAACCTCGGCGTGGTGCTCCAGCGTATCCCGGGGCTCTCGCGCATCATCCGGCCCGACACCGAGCGCCAGATCATGGTCGAGCGGCCCACCGCCGCGGAGCTGTCCGGCCAGTACATCGTCAACGACTCCTTCCAGGCTTCCCCGGTTCCGCCGCCCATGTCCGCCGGCGTGGTCCGCGGGCCCAGGCTCGTGCCCGGCGCGCCCGTCTCCGACGGGAAGTACCGGTTGCTCTCTGACCAGGGCTCCGTGCCCGGCGCGCGGTTCTGGCAGGCGCGTGAGCAGTCCTCCGGCAGGCTCGTGGCGCTCACGTTCGTCGACACGAGCGGCTCGGCGCCCATGGCGCCGCCCAGCCCCGTGGAGGTCGCCCGCCACGCCGCGCGCGTCACCCGCCGCACCCGGCAGCTCGCCAGGCTCAACCACGAGGCGATCGCGCCGAACATCGAGGTCTCGGCGTACCGCTCGGGCTGCCTGGTCGTCTCCGACTGGGTGTCCGGCTCCTCGCTGCAGTCGGTGGCGCACTCCTCGGAGAGCGTCAACCCGCGCGCCGCGGCCTACGCGCTTGCGTCGCTCACCGACGCGGTGGGCGCCGCCCACGACCGCGGCACCCCGCTGGGCCTCGACAACTGGGCGCGCATTCGCATCACGACGAACGGCCGAGCGGTGCTCGCGTTCCCGGCGGTGCTCGACGACTCGGACTACCCGATGGACCTCGACGCGATCGCCTCGGCGCTCAACCTGCTCATCGACGAGGACTTCGCGCCGCAGGACGTGTGCGACGCGAAGGCCGCGGTCGAGGCGCTCGCCAGCGACGCGCGCGAGGTGCCCGACTCCGAGGAGAGCTCGGGCAAGCACGACGAGACCGAGGGCGAGGAGACCGCCTACACGTTGGCGCGTCGGCTGCGGGCCGCGGGGCTCGGCGGCGACGAGCAGGCGGAGCCGCCCGCCGGCGACGACGAGCCGGAAACGCCCGAGCCGGGGGCGCCGGGCTCGCCGCGCCCGGCGGGCGAGCGGCCGGATCCCTCGTCCCTGCTCGTCGAGCGCGACGCCGCGCCCGAGGTCGAGGACCGGGGCGGCTTCGGCAACCGGGGGCTCACCCGCCGCGGGACGGGCGTGCTCGCCGCGTTCGTGTTCGTCGCGGTCGTGGGTGTTGCCGCGGCGGCGACGTACCTCGTGGCGACATTGAGCTCGGGGGACGACAACGCACCGGTCAACAGCCGCTCGCTGCAGCGCGAGGAGCAGCCCAGCCAGCAGCCGGTCATCCAGCCGCTGCAGAACATCTCGGTGTGGGGCCCGGAGGGCCGCGACGTCTCGGGCGACAACCCGGCGGACGTCGCCAACGTCGTCGACAGCGACTCGGAGACGGAGTGGAACTCGGCGCCCTACCCGGACGGGGAGATCCCCGGCGGGGGCATCGGGCTGGCGCTCGAGATCCAGGGCCGGGTCGCGCTCCACGAGCTCATCCTCGACGTCGTGCACCCGAACACCCCGGTCGAGGTCTACGCGCTCACCGAGGGGCAGAGCCCCGCGGAGGTCGCGAACGTCGGGGAGCTCGAGCAGCTCTACGCCGGGGAGCTCAACTCGGGGCGCTCGACGATCTCGCTCGACGAGGGCGGCGCCGAGCCGCCCGTCGTCACCGGAGTGATCCTGTGGTTCCCGGCCACGCCCTCGGACGCCGACTCGGTCGGCCTGCGCCAGGCGCGGATCGTGGGCACGGGCGCGCCCCGCGAGGCCGGCTTCGCCACCCCGCCGGCCGAGCCGCCGCAGGAGGGCTAGCGGCGATGCTCCCAGCGCCCCGCGACCCCGCCTTTGGGTCGCGGGGCGCCTCCGCGTCTGTGGGGTCCGGAGTGCCACGCGTGGCCCCGCCCGCCCCAGGGGCTCCGGGGGAATTTGCCCGCCCCACGGGCCCGCCGTTTTTCTTGCTCCCCACGCCACCACGGCGAACCTGACTGCCCACTGCAGTGGGCACGCCGCCCGCGGCGGCACGGTTGTTTTGCGCGTGTAATGGTCACCGCTTCGCGGCCCCACCAGCGACGGCGCCGCGAAGGGCACCAACGATTCGGGGGATTTCTCATGCCGCACCACGACCACACCGACCGCACCGACGACGAGCTCGTCGCCGCCTTCGCCGCGGGGGAGGCGCGCGCCTTCCGGGAGATCGTCCGCCGCTACGAACGCAGCCTCTACCTCGTGGCGTGGCGGTGGGCGAAGAACGAGCACGACGCGCGCGACATCCTCCAAGACGCGCTGTTTAAGGCCGCCCGGGCACTGCCCCGCTTCCGGGGCGACGCGCGGCTCTCGACGTGGCTGCACCGGCTCGTTGCCAACGCCGCCTACGACCACGTCTACCGCCGGCCCCGTCGCGAGTCCCTCACCCTCGACGGCAACGAGAAGGCGCCCCTCGACACGAACGCGCGGCTGTCCTACGACCCGTTCCCGCGCGCCGACCTCGGCATGGAGCTCGGCCGCGCGCTGCGCGCCATCAACCCGCACCAGGCGGCCGCGCTCCTTCTCGTCGACGCGCACGGCCACACCGTGGAGACCGCCGCGCACCGCGAGGGCGTGCGCCCCGGCACGGTGAAGTCGCGCCGCTCGCGGGGCCGCGAGCGGCTTCGCCGGGCGCTTGCCCTGGGCGAGTAGCGGGCCGCGGGGCGCGGATTATCATGGGCGGGACCGCGTAAGGGCATACCTAGTCGTCGCCCGCTCGACCCGAAGTTTCCCAAGGAGATGCCGCCCATGACCGCCGAGAACGACGTCCGCGACCTCATCATCATCGGCTCCGGGCCCGCCGGCTACACCGCGGCCCTCTACGCCGCGCGCGCCGAGCTTAGCCCCGTGGTGTTCGAGGGGTACGAGTACGGCGGGGAGCTCATGCAGACCACCGAGGTGGAGAACTATCCCGGCTTCCGCGACGGGATCCTCGGGCCCGAGCTCATGGAGGAGATGCGCGCCCAGGCCGAGCGCTTCGGCGCGGAGCTGCACCCCGAGCTCGTCGACAGCGTCGAGCTCGCCGGCGACGTCAAGACCGTCCGCGTCGGCGACGAGACCCACCGCGCCCGCGCGGTGGTGCTCGCCACCGGCGCGGAGGCCCGCATGCTCGGCGTGCCGGGGGAGCAGGAGCTCATCGGCAAGGGCGTGTCCACGTGCGCGACGTGCGACGGGTTCTTCTTCAAGGACAAGGACATCGCCGTCGTCGGCGGCGGGGACTCCGCGATGGAGGAGGCCACGTTCCTCACGAAGTTCGCGAGCTCCGTGACGATCGTCCACCGCCGCGAGGAGTTCCGCGCCTCGCAGATCATGCTCGACCGGGCGCGCAACAACGACAAGATCACGCTCGTCACCAACGCCGTCGTCGACCGCATCGTCGAGGACGACGGGAAGGTCTCCGGCGCGGTGCTCGCCGACACGAAGACGGGGGAGACCTCGACGCTCGACGTCGCGGCGGTGTTCGTCGCGATCGGCCACGACCCGCGCAGCGCGTTCCTCGACAACCAGGTCGAGCTCACCGACGGCGGCTACATCAAGGTCGACGAGCCCTCGACGCGCACCAACCTTCCGGGGGTGTTCGCCGCCGGCGACGTCGTCGACGACCACTACCGGCAGGCGATCACCGCGGCCGCGTCCGGCTGCCGCGCCGCGATCGACGCGGAGCACTACCTCGAGGCACTCGCCGACGACTAGGCCGAAGCCCTAGGCCTTCGGTAGGATTCCCGTTTCACCGACACCCGTTACCACCCGCAAGGAGGATTCCGTGGCCAGTGTCATCGAAGTCGGCCAGGACACGTTCAAGGAGCGCGTCGTCGACTCGGAGAAGCCCGTCGTCGTGGACTTCTGGGCCGAGTGGTGCGGGCCGTGCAAGAAGCTCTCGCCCATCATCGAGGAGATCGCCGGCGAGCGCGACGACGTGACGTTCGCCAAGGTCAACGTCGACGACCAGCGCACGCTCGCGGCGATGTTCCAGGTGCTCTCCATCCCCACCGTCGTGATCTTCAGCGGCGGGAAGAAGGTCGAGGAGTTCAGCGGGCTGCGCCCCAAGGACGAGCTCAACGCGATCATTGATCGCTCCGTCTAGCTGTTATTCTTAAAGCCTAAGCGGGCCGCCCGCCGGTGCGCCCGACGCCTCGATTCTTTAACGAAGAAAGCCCCGCTCCCGGGCGGCGACGCGGGGAGCGCCGCGCCCGCCCCGCGTGCGGGGCGCTAGCCGTGCCGGGCCGCGCCCGCGCCGAGCGAAGGAAGGTTATGTGAGTGTCTGACGTTCTCCGGGTGGGCGATCGCAGTCCCCGCGTCGCCGAGGCCCGACTCGCGCTCGCGCGGCTCGGGCTCCTCCAGGACTACCCGGGCGTCGTGCCGAGCGCGCAGGGCTCCACGGAGCAGTTCAGCGACGAGGAGACCGTCTTCGAGCCGGAGCTCGCCGAGGTCATCAAGGCCTTCCAGCAGTCCCGCGGGATCATGCCCACCGGCGCGATCGACGAGATGACCCTGCGCGAGATGCGCGGCGCGACCTACCGGCTCGGCGCCCGCGACCTCGAGCTGCGCGAGGACACCCTCATGGGCGACGACGTCGCCGAGCTGCAGGGCCAGCTCGAGGAGCTCGGCTTCTACGACCGCCGCATCGACGGGGTCTTCGGGCGCGACACCGAGGACGCGCTGAAGTCCTACCAGCTCAACTACGGGCTCGACCCGGACGGGGTGTGCAGCAGCGAGACGATCCGCGCGCTGAGCCTTCTAGGCCGGCGCATCACGGGCGGCTCGGCGCGCGCGATCAGGGAGCGCGAGTCGGTGCGCGCCGCGGGCCCGAAGCTCGCGGGCAAGCGCGTCGTCATCGACCCCGGCCTCGGCGGGGAGAATCGCGGGCTGACGGTCAAGGGCCGCTTCGGGGAGATCACCGAGGAGGAGATCCTCTGGGATCTCGCCCTAAGGGTCAAGGAGCGCATGCAGGAGACCGGCATCGAGGTGAGCCTCTCCCGGCCCCGGCAGGACGACCCGAGTTCGAAGGACCGCGCGGAGATCGCGAACGCCTTCGACGCGGACCTGGTCATCTCGCTGCACTGCGACCGCTACCCGAACGAGAAGGCCTCGGGCGTTGCGACGTTCTACTTCGGCTCGGAGATCGGCGCGAGCTCCATGGTGGGCGAGACGCTCTCCGGCTATATCCAGCGCGAGATCGTCGCCCGCACCGAGCTGCTCAACTGCGGCAACCACGGCCGCACGTGGGAGATCCTGCGCCTCACCGCGATGCCCACCATCGAGGTCGTCGCCGGATATCTCACCAACCCGCACGACGTGGCGGTGATGACCTCCCCGAGCTCCAGGGACGCGATCGCGGAGGCGATCGTCGTGGCCACGAAGCGGCTCTACCTCCTCGAGGACGACACGCAGCCGACCGGCACGTTCAAGTTCGACGACCTCGTGCGCGAGGAGCGCGGCTAGAAGGACTGGCCTGGCGCCGCACGACATACGACGACGGCCCCCGCGCCGCTCCTCTTTATCGGGCGGGTGCGGGGGCCGTCGCGGCGCGTGAGGCGGCCTTAAGAGGCCCAGACGGGGCCGTTGCGGCCTTTTAGTCGGCCTCGCCCTCGATGAGGCCGATAATGCGCTGGAAGTCGTCCTCGTCGCCGAACTCGACGACCATCTTGCCCTTGCGCTTGCCCATCGTCACCGTGACCTTGGTGTCCCACCGGTCGGCGAGGTGCTCCGCGGTGCGGGTGAGGTACTCCGGCTGCGGGGGCTTCTGGCGCGGGGCGCGCTTCTTGTCCTTCTCCCCGCGGTTGAGCAGGGTGGCGGCCTCCTCCGTGGCGCGCACGGAGAGCCCCTCGGCGACGATGCGCTCCGCAAGGCGCACCTGGTCGGCCTCCCCGGTCTTCACACTCATCAGCGCGCGGGCGTGCCCCGCGGAGAGCACCCCGGCGGCGACCTTGGACTGCACCGCCACCGGCAGGGAGAGCAGCCGGATGGTGTTGGTGATCGTCGGCCGGGAGCGACCGAGCGTCTCGGCGAGCTGGTCCTGGGTGACGCCGAACTCCTCGAGGAGCTGCTGGTAGGCAGCGCCCTCCTCGAGCGGGTTGAGCTCGACGCGGTGGATGTTTTCTAGGAGCGCGTCGCGCAGCATCGCGACGTCGCTGGTCTCCCTGACGATCGCGGGGATCGTGTCGAGGCCGGCCTTGCCGGCGGCGCGCCAGCGGCGCTCGCCCATGACGATCTCGAAGCCGTCGCCGTCGGGGCGCACCACCACCGGCTGGAGAACCCCGAACTCGCCGATGGAGTGGACGAGCTCGTCGAGCTCGTCCTCGTCGAAGACGGTGCGCGGCTGCTTCGCGTTCGGCCGGAGCTTCTCGATGGGCAGCTCCCGGTATGTCGCTCCGATCGAGTCCGCCTGCTCCTCGTCGCGAGCGCCGGCGCCCGCGATCATGTCATTGAGCGTGTTGTGGTGGCGGCCGCGCTCCCGGTCGAGCTGCTCGCGCTCCTCGGGGTCGGGGTCGCGCGGGTCGCGCTTCGCGCCGCCGAGAATCGCGTCGGCGGCCGCGTCCGACAGCCGCGGCTTCGCCGGGCCCGAGGGGATGAGCGCGCCGAGGCCCTTGCCGAGGCCGCCCTTGTGCGATTGCTGCGCCATGGTGGTTCTTAGCCCTTAAGCCCTTTCCGTCTCCTGGGGGTGGTCCGCCCGCGAGCGCGCCAGCTGGTCGGCGGTCTCGGGGCTGATGCCGATCGGCCCGGTCTCGTCGCCCGGCGGGTAGTCGCCGCGGGTCGCGAACTCCTCGGCGGCCGCGACGTAGGCCATCGCGCCGCGAGACGACGGGTCGTAGGCGAGCACGGGCAGCCCGTAGCCGGGCGCCTCGGAGACCTTCACCGAGCGCGGGATGACGGTGCGCAGGGTGACGTGCCCGAAGTGTTCGCGCACCTCGGCGACGACCTGCTCGGCGAGCTTGGTGCGCGCGTCGAACATGGTGAGAAGGATCCCCGAGATGTGCAGGTTGGGATTTAGGTGCTCGCGGATCATGGTGATGTTGTTGAGCAGCTGACCCACGCCCTCGAGCGCGTAGTACTCGCACTGGATGGGGATGAGCACCTCGTCGACGAAGGTCATCGCGTTGATGGTGAGCAGCCCCAGCGAGGGCGGGCAGTCGATGAAGACGTAGTCGTAGCCCGCCTCGCTAAGGAAGTCGCCCTTGAGCCCGTCGTAGAGCCGGTACTCGCGGCGCACCATGCTCACCAGCTCGATCTCCGCGCCGGCGAGGTCGATCGTCGCGGGGATGCAGAACAGGTTCTCCGAGTAGGGCGAGGGCTGCACCGCGTCCCTCGCGGAGACCTCCCCGATGAGCAGCTCGTAGCTCGAGGGCGTGCCGGCGCGGTGCTCGACGCCCATCGCCGTTGACGCGTTGCCCTGCGGGTCGAGATCGATGACTAGGACCTTCATCCCGCAGGCCGCCAGCCCGGAGGCGAGGTTCACGGCGGTGGTGGTCTTGCCGACGCCGCCCTTCTGGTTCGCGACGGTGATGTACCTCGGGTTGGCCGGCGACGGCAGCGGCTTCCGCGTGGGAATGGCCACGTTCTCGTCGCTAGATGACTGCGTGGTGTCCTCGGCCATGCCATCCCTTCTTCGAGCCCTTGGCGGTGATGTACGTGAAATCCTAGTGCCCGCCAAGGACGCGAGCCATCAGGCTCCCGGCCGCCCCGGCGGGTAGTAGGGCTAGCGCAGCCGCGTGACGCCGATGAGCGAGGCAGGCGTGTCGAGCACGCCCTCGCCGACGGTGAAGATGCGGGCCCGGCCCCCGCCGGCGGCGGCGACCGCCTTGCCGTCGCGCTCGAGCTCCTCGCCGACGCTGCGGCCCTTCATGGCGATCATCTCGCCGCCCTTTTTCGCCAGCGGCAGCGACCAGCGCACCAGCCGCTCGAGCGGGGCGACCGCCCGGGAGGTGACGACGTCGGCCTTGGGGAGCTTTCGGCGCACGGCCTTCTCCTCGGCGCGGCCGCGCACCACCTCGACGTTGTCGAGCCCGAGCTCGGCCTTCGCCTCGGTGAGGAACGTCGAGCGCTTGAGCAGCGGCTCGAGCAGCACGACGTGGACGCTCGGCGCGGCGAGCGCCAGCGGGATGCCCGGCAGGCCCGCCCCGGAGCCGACGTCGATGACCGTCGCGCCCTCGGGCACCGCCTCGGCTAGCACCCCGCAGTTGAGCACGTGGCGCTCCCAGAGACGCTCGACCTCGCGCGGGCCGATGAAGCCGCGCTCCGTGCCCACCGTGGCGAGCAGGTCGCGGTAGCGCGCCGCCCGCCCCGCGGCCGGCCCGAAGACCTTCTCGACCGCCGCGGCGGTGCGCTCGTCCAGGCCGCCTGACTGCGGCGTCTCGCCAGCCATGATCCCGAAGGTGTCCTTTCTCGTTGTCGGCATCGACGTCGACGCCCCGCCCGAAAAGACGTCGGCTACGGCCTTCGGGCGGGGCGCGGCGGGGGTGTTACTTCTTCTTGTTCTTCCCGCCGCGCTTCTTCGTGTTGTTCTTCGGCTTCTGGCCCGGCTTCGGGGCGGTCGTGCGCTTCTTGGCCTTGATGCGCTCGTCCTCCTCTTCCTCCTCGCGGTCAACAAGCGCGAAGATGTGCCGGTTCTGGAAGAACGTCCAGATGTTGTTCGACACCATGTAAAAGAGCATGCCCACGTGCCAGATCACGCCGGTGAACAGGATCGTCATCGGCATGAACCAGAGCATGAGCTTGCTCATCATCTGCTGCTGGGTCTCCATCATCTCGCTCTGCGGGGCGGCCTGCTTGCCCTCCGCGCGGCGCTTCTCCTGGCGGCGCAGCGACATGCGCGCGTTCATGTGGGTCGCGAAGACGATGATGAGGATGAGCGGCGCAGCGACGGCGACGATGCGCCAGCGATCGAACTCCCCGGCGTTGGGGAACGCCGCCCACATGTCCCTCGGCATGGCGATATACGACGACAGCGGCACGCCAAAGAGGTCGGCATCGAGGAAGGAGCGCACCTCCTCGACGCTGAAGACGTAGTTGGCGGTGTTGTAGTTCTCCTCCGGGCTGAGCCCCACCTGGCCCGGGCCGTCGCCGGTGCGATTGAAGGAGCGCAGCACGTGGAACAGACCGATGAACACCGGGATCTGCGCGAAGACCGGCAGGCAGCCGGCGAGCGGGTTAACCCCCATCTCCTTCTGGAGCTTGCGGGTCTCCTCCATCATCCGCTGCCGGTCGTTCTTGTACTTCTCGCGGATCGCCATCATCCGCGGCTGCACCTTCTGCATCTTCACCATGGAGCGCTGCTGGTTGCGCATCGGCACGTACAGCAGCAGGCGCAGCGTGAAGGTCAGCAAAACGATCGCCAGGATCCACGACGCGGCGTTGTCGGGGCCGAAGAACAGCGCGAAGAGCTTGTGCCACAGCCACAGCACAATCGAAATCGGCCAGTAGATGAAGTTGAGCACTGTGCCTAGGTACTCCCTCTAGAGGTGGTCGGGCCCCGCCGCGCCGCGGCGCGCGGGAGCGATGGTCGATCGGTCTAAGCCCCGTGCCGGCCCCGGCGCCCGAGCACCCCGGGAAGCGCGACGGGCACCGGGTCGTAGCCGCCGGGATGCCACGGCCCGCACTTCGCCAGCCTCACCGCGGCGAGCACGAGGCCCGCCGCGGCGCCGTGGCGGGCCACGCTCTCCAGGGCGTAGGCGCTACACGTCGGCGCGAATCGGCAGCTGGAGACTACTTTAAAGCCTGAGAGACGGCGTTGATAAAACCGAACCAGCCGGACGAGCGCGCGCGCCGCCGCCGAGCGCGGCGCCGGGATGCGGCGGCCCTCGATAGTGCGAAACGAGCCCAGGTCCTCAGCCACGGCGGCGTCGCTCGAGCTTGCGCAGCGCCTTCTTGATGTCGCGGCCGAGCCGCTCGGTGCTCGCCTCGGCGGAGGCCGGCAGCGCGCGGATGACGAGGTCCGCCCCGCGAGGCAGGTCGGCAAGGATGGGCCCGGCGGCGTGCCGAAGCTGGCGCGAGACCCGGTGGCGCGTCACGGCGTTGCCTACCGCCTTAGAAACCACGAGGCCCACCCGCGGCCCGCCGAAGCGGGCGAGTCCGGCCGCGCCGTCGTGGCGGTGCACCACGACGGTCCGGGAGCCGGCTCGCCGGCCGCGCCTGATCGTGCGGCGGAAGTCCGCGGGCGAGGTGAGCCGAAGGTGCTTGGGAAGCATGGGGGCGCCACCGCCTTCGCAAAAAACGCACCCACCGCCGTCACTGGGGACCGGGCGGTGGGCGAAACTTATGGCTGGCCGGGAGGCGCTACGCGGTGAGGCGGGCGCGGCCCTTGCGGCGGCGGGCGGCGACGATCGCGCGGCCGGCGCGGGTCCGCATCCGGGCGCGGAAGCCGTGCTTGCGCGCGCGGCGCCGGTTGTTCGGCTGGTAGGTCATCTTGCCCTTGGCCACGATGGTCTCCTTCGGGTGTTGGCGGTCAATCGGTTGTCGATCGCGCGCCCGCCGCGGTGGGCGCCGGCGCGGATCTGTTGTTCACTTCGGCCCCCGGCGAGCCGCCCCTATCGGGCGGCCGGGGCCACGTACCGGGTCCCGGACGCCTCAACGTCGCAGGTCAGTACGGCAGACATCGGTCCAGGCTACGCGACCCGGCGGGAGGCAACAAATCGACACGCCGCCCCCTGGCGGGCGAATCGACCCCGGGTGCACCCGAAATTACAAGGATGTTCGTCCGCTCGATTCCACAGGAATGGGCGCTAATGACAGTACTGTCATTCCACATTCTCCTTGGCCACGGCGCCGCCCGCCGCCACCGGCGGGTTTCGCTCGCCGCGGGCGGCGATTCCGGGTCGGGAAAGGCGTCGACATCGGAGCCCCCTAGCGGGTAACAATGACCGTTATTGCACAGGCTCCACAGCGGCTGTGGAGTACCGTCCTGTGGATAACTCGGCGCCTCGTTGTGGGCAATGTCTCGCAATAGCACCGAACATGCAGGTCAGCGCGTCGGAGGCGCGCGGGGCCTCCTATCCACAGTGTCCACAGCCGGTGTTGATAACTTGTGAGGCCGGAAGTTGTCCACAGGTGTGAATAACACTGTGGAATCTCGGCTGACCGGCGCGGCGGCGGTGTGGATAACCGCCGCGGGCGCCCCGGCCGGGCGCCGCGAGGCCGGCGACCTGGGGCGTTGACAGCACCTTAGGGCCGCCCGCGGCGGGGGAGAGAGACGACGAATGACGAAGGAGACGACGCCAGTGACGCAGGACCTGGGTTCCGAGGATCTGGGGGCCGTGTGGCAGGGCGCCCTCAACGAGCTCACGACGCTCGCGGGGCAGCCCGACTCCGGGATTCCGGCTCTTCGCCACCTCGAGCGGACGCTGCTGTTCATGGCGACGCCCGACCTGCACGTCAACGGCTACCTCATCCTCAAGACCCACAACCAGCGTGCGAAGCAGTTCATCGAGACCGACTTCGCGCCGTACATCAAGGAGGTCGTCGGCCGGCACCTGGGCGAGCCGGTCCAGCTGCTGGTCAACCTCGTCGAGGGCGAGGACCCCGCCCCGCAGCCGCGCGCCGAGCCCGCCGCGCAGTCCCCGGCGCAGGACTCCGGCGCGGACGAGGCGCCCGCGGCGCCGGAGCGGCGCCGCGCGCCCGCCCAGCCGACCGTCGAGCAGCCCCGCCCGGAGCGCCGAGCGCAGCAGCAGGGCAGCGTCTTCGAGCAGCAGCGCCAGCGCATCCGCGAGGCCCCGCCGAAGCAGCAGCGCTGGGACGAGTCGAAGCTCAACCCGGACTACACCTTCGACACGTTCGTCATCGGCTCGTCGAACCGCTTCGCCAACAGCGCGGCCGTCGCCGTCGCGGAGAACCCCGCCCGGGCCTACAACCCGCTGTTCATCTCCGGGGGCTCGGGCCTCGGCAAGACCCACCTGCTGCACGCGGCGGGCAACTACGCCAAGGAGCTCAACCCGGACCTGAGGATCCTGTACGTCTCCAGCGAGGAGTTCACCAACGACTACATCAACTCGGTGCGCGACGATAAGCAGGAGTCCTTCAAGGCCCGCTACCGCAACCTCGACGTGCTCATGGTCGACGACATCCAGTTCCTCCAGGGCAAGGAGGGCACCCAGGAGGAGTTCTTCCACACGTTCAACGCCCTCCACCAGGCAAAGAAGCAGATCATCCTGTCCTCGGACCGCCCGCCGAAGGAGCTCACCACCCTCGAGGAGCGGCTGCGCACCCGCTTCCAGGCGGGGCTCATCACCGACATCCAGCCGCCGGACTTGGAGACGCGCATCGCGATCCTCATGAAGAAGGCCGAGTCCGACAACATCGAGCTCGACCGGGACGCGCTCGAGCTCATCGCGAGCATGTCGGGTTCCTCGATCCGCGAGCTCGAGGGCGCGCTGATCAGGGTCTCGGCGACGTTCCACTTCGACAAGGACCGCCCGGCCGGCCCGATCGACGCGGCGACCGCGGCGGCGACGCTGCGCAGCATGGGCAGCGAGGCGCAGACCGAGATCACCCCGCAGGCGATCATCGAGATCACCGCCGAGCGCTTCGACCTGCCGGTCGAGAAGATCGTCGGCTCGGGCCGCACGAAGGCGGTCGCGCACGGCCGCCAGCTGGCGATGTACCTCTGCCGCGAGCTCACGGAGCTCTCCCTGCCGAAGATCGGCGAGCAGTTCGGCGGCAAGGACCACACCACCGTCATGTACGCGGTCAACAAGATCCGCACCGAGATGACGGAAAACCGCGCGACCTACAACGAGATCCAGGAGCTCACCCAGACCATCAAGTCGCGCTCCCAGGTCTAGCCCCCCGGGGCCCGCCCGCAGGGTCCGGGCGCCGATACCACGTGTAATTACGAGGTTGTCATTAATGGTGTTGCTCACGCCGCCGCCGCGATCCCGCCGCTCGGCGGCCTGTGGATAACCACGCCCGCCAGGTGGAGAATCGGTGGATAACGCGGGGTGATCTGGGGATAACCAGCGGGGACCGAAAGTTATCCACAGATCGACCCGATTGTCCACAGGATTTCCACACTCGTTCCCACACCCGCGGCGACCGAGGCGACCTCGGGCGATCCAGGTTGTCCCCAGATTCAACAGGACCTACTGCTTCTCCCAATCAAATTTCCTGGAACCTACCTAGAGGAAAGAGGCTCGCCGCAAACCTGTGAACTACAAACTTGTCATTTACGCGGCGCCCGCACCGGCCCCGGCGGAGCCGGTTGGGGCATCCCGGGCGGGCCGGTAGCCTAAACGTGTCATTCGCCTCGGCGGCCCACGGGCGCGGCGCGCCCGCCCGCGTCCGAGGTCGCGATCACCCGCGGTGCAAGGAGCTTGTTCACGGTTATGGAATCTCAGGAAGTCGCGTTCCGCGTCGCCAAGGACGACCTCGCGGGCGCGGTCGCGTGGGTGGCCCGCAACCTGCCCACCAAGCCCACCCAGCCCGTGCTTCGGGCGATGGTGATCACCGCCGACGACGAGGGCCTCAAGCTCGCCGGCTTCGACTACGAGGTCTCCACGCGCGTGCAGATCTCCGCGGAGGTCGCCAGCCCCGGGCGCGTCGCGGTCGCCGGCAAGCTCCTCTCCGAGATCATCGGCACGCTGCCCAACAAGCCGGTTGAGCTGCGTGTCGACGACTCGACCGCGACGGTGACCTGCGGTTCCTCGCGCTTCGAGCTGCCGGTGATCTCTCTGGAGGACTACCCGCAGCTGCCGGCGCTGCCGCAGGTCACCGGCTCGATCGACCCGGCCGCCTTCGCGGAGGCCGTCAGCCAGGTCGCCGCGGCCGCGGGCACGGACGACACGCTGCCGATGCTCACCGGCGTGCACGTCGTCATCAGGGGCCGCACGCTCGAGCTCGCGGCGACGGACCGCTTCCGGCTCGCGCGCCGCACGCTCGAGTGGGACCCGGTCGACGAGT
Organism: Corynebacterium otitidis ATCC 51513; assembly: GCF_000296405.1. GTDB lineage: Bacteria > Actinomycetota > Actinomycetes > Mycobacteriales > Mycobacteriaceae > Corynebacterium > Corynebacterium otitidis. The sequence continues at coordinate 351,327 of NZ_JH815195.1, read as the reverse complement.
CGGTCGAGGCGAAGCTCCTCGTGCCGGCCAAGACGCTGCTCGACAACGCCCGCACCCTCGAGCAGGGCACCGGCGACCCCGTCGAGATCGCGGTGGGCACCGGCGACCAGATCGGCGCGGAGGGGCTCTTCGGCGTGCACACCCACCGCCGCGAGACGACCACCCGGCTCCTCGACGCGGAGTTTCCCAATATCGCCCCGCTCTTCCCGAAGACCCACAAGTCCATCGCCGCGGTGGAGATCGGCCCGCTCCAGGAGGCCATCAAGCGCGTCTCCCTGGTCACCGACCGCAACGCGCAGATCAGGATGCAGTTCTCCGAGGGGCAGGTCGTGCTCTCCGCGGGCGGCACGGACTCCGGGCACGCCGAGGAGGCCGTCGCCGCCGACTACCGCGGCCCCGAGGACCTGCTCATCGCGTTCAACCCGAACTACCTCAAGGACGGGCTCGGTGTCGTGGGCGCGAAGCGCGTCGTCTTCGGCTTCACGGAGGCCTCCCGCTCGGCGATCATGATCCCCGAGCCCGAGCAGCTACCCGATCGCGGCGAGGACGAGCTCTTCCCGACCCCGGAGACCAACTTCACCTACCTGCTCATGCCGGTGCGCCTCCCGGGCTAAGGCCGGTATCGGCGCCCGGCCCGCGCCCGCGAGCTTTGTACGGGGGTCGGGCGCGCACACCGGCCGGAGCTGTTGTCTTTTTTAAAAGGGGGCCCAGGTCCATGCATCTCAGCCGCCTCGAGCTGCGCGACTTTCGCTCCTGGGGCGCGCTCGACCTTGACCTCGAGCCAGGCGTGACGCTGCTGGTGGGCCGCAACGGCTACGGCAAGACCAACGTCGTCGAGGCGGTCGGCGTGCTCGCACACCTCTCCTCGCACCGGGTGTCGAGCGACGCGCCGCTCGTGCGTGCCGGAGCTAGCGCCGCCCGGGTCTCCGCGACGGCGATCAACCAGGGCCGGCAGCTCAGCGCGCACCTGCTCATCAAGCCGAGCGGCTCGAACCTCGCGCAGATCAACCGCACGAGGCTGCGCTCGCCCCGCGAGCTTCTCGGGGTGGTGCGCAGCGTGCTCTTCGCGCCCGAGGACCTGGGGCTCGTGCGCGGCGAGCCGGCGCTGCGGCGCCGCTACTTGGACGACATCGTCACCACCCGCTGGCCGCGGCTGGCCGGGGTGAAGTCCGACTACGACAAGGCGCTGCGCCAGCGCACCAGCCTGCTCAAGCACGCCGGGCCGGCGCTGCGCTCCGGCTACCAGTCCAGCGAGGGCGAGTCCGCGCTGAGCACCCTGGACGTGTGGGACCAGCAGCTCGCGGGCTTCGGCGCGCAGCTCATCGCCGCGAGGCTTGCCGCCACCGCGGAGCTCTCCGCCCACGTGCACGACGCGTATGCGGGCATCGCCCCGGAGTCTCGGCCCGCGCGCATCGCCTACGACCCGACGGTGCCGCTGGGTGAGGCCACCGGCGACGACGGCGCGGTCGACGCCTCGCTCATCGAGGCGGCGATGCTCGCTGAGCTGGGCCGGGTGCGCCCGAAGGAGATCGAGCGGGGGCTCTGCCTCGTCGGGCCCCACCGCGACGACCTCGACCTTCGGCTCGGCGACCAGCCGGCGAAGGGCTTCGCGAGCCACGGGGAGACGTGGTCGCTGGCCATCGCCCTGCGCTTCGGGGAGTTTCGCTTCCTGCGCGAGGCCCAGGGCTCGGACCCGGTGCTCATCCTCGACGACGTGTTCGCCGAGCTCGATGCCAAGCGCCGAGAGAAGCTCGTCGCGCTCGCCGAAGAGGTCGAGCAGGTGCTCATCACCGCCGCGGTCGACTCCGACCTGCCCGAGAACCTCGCCCGGCGGATCTCCGCGCGCCACGACGTCGAGGTGAGTGACGAGCAGGGCGATGGCGGGGAGGTCGTGCGCACCTCCCGGATCGCGGCCCCGGGCGGGAATGACGCCGCCGGCGAGGCGGGGGAGGGATAAGCCCGTGGCCGAGGACGACACCACCCCCCGCGACGCGGCCGGCGAGCCCGGCCGGAGTGCTGAGCCCGCCCCGCCCGATCGGCCCGCCGACGCCGAACGCGGCGCCGAAGCTGACGACGAGCGCCGGGCGGAGGAGGGGCTCGAGCAACCGACTGCCGCCCCCGATCCCGATGCCGAGGAGCCGAGCGACCTCGTCGATCAGAGCTTCGCCGCGATGCGGCGCGCCGCGCGCCGGCGCGGCGGGCGGCTCCCGTCGCTGGGGCCGAAGCCGCGCTCGGCCAGGCGGCGTTTGCTGCCGCCCGCCGAGGGCGAGGACGTGCGCGTGCCCGGGCTCGCCGCGGACGAGCGGCCCAGGCGCCGCTACAAGCGCGGGGTGCCCACCGGGCGCGACGGCTACAAGATCCGGCCGAGAAAGAACCTCGACTCGCTCGGCTCGCTCGTCGGCCGCGAGATCCGCCACCGCGGCTGGAACCGGGACGTCGCCAGCGCGTGGGTGACGGGCAACTGGGCGGAGTTCATCGGCGAGCCGGTCGCCTCGCACACGACGGTGGAGATGCTCAAGGGCACGACGCTTTTTCTGTCGTGCGACTCGACCGCGTGGGCGACGAACCTCAGGCTTATCCAGACGCAGATCCTCGCGCGCATCGCGGAGAAGGTCGGCCGCGACGTCATCACCGAGCTGAAGATCTTCGGGCCGAGGGGCCCGAGCTGGCGCAAGGGGCGCCTCCACGTCAAGGGCCGTGGCCCGCGCGACACCTACGGTTAGGAACCGGCGGCGCTTGGTGTCGCGCGGGGCCGCGAAAAACGCGCCGTGCGGGCCGGTGAGCGCCCGGGCTGGCCTTCCTCGGGGGTCCCTACCGGGGTGTAGAATGAGGAAGTCTATATCCGATTGACAGCTAGGAGTGCACGATCGACGTGGCCACCAACCAGCAAGACTACGATGCCTCCTCGATCACCATCCTCGAAGGCCTCGAGGCGGTCCGCAAGCGCCCCGGCATGTACATCGGTTCCACCGGGAGCCGCGGCCTGCACCACCTCGTCTGGGAGGTCGTCGACAACTCCATCGACGAGGCGATGGCGGGCTTCGCGACGAGGGTGGACGTCACCCTCCTGGCCGACGGTGGCGTGCAGGTCGTCGACAACGGCCGCGGCATCCCCGTCGAGATGCACGCCTCCGGCGCGCCGACGGTCCAGGTGGTCATGACCCAGCTGCACGCCGGCGGTAAGTTTAACTCGGATTCGTACGCTGTCTCCGGCGGCCTCCACGGCGTGGGCATCTCCGTGGTCAACGCGCTCTCCACCCGCGTCGAGGCGGACATCAAGCGCGACGGGAAGCACTGGTACCAGAACTTCGAGAACTCCCTGCCCGACGAGCTTGAGGAGGGCGGCAACGCCCGCGGCACCGGCACGACGATCAGGTTCTGGCCGGACGCCGAGATCTTCGAGACCACCGAGTTCGACTTCACGACGATCGCGAACCGGCTCCAGGAGATGGCCTTCCTCAACAAGGGCATCACCATCACGCTCACCGACAAGCGCCCCGGGGCGGAGGAGCTCGCCGGGGAGGCCGGGCCGGGGGAGGAGACCTCCCTCGACGAGATCGACACCGCCGCCGAGGCCGGCGAGGAGAAGGCCACGAAGGGCGGCAAGGACCGCACCCGCACCTTCCACTACCCGGACGGGCTGGCGGACTACGTCACCCACCTCAACCGCTCGAAGCAGGAGATCCACCCCTCGATCATCGGCTTCGAGCAGAAGGCCGACGACCACGAGCTCGAGCTCGCGATGCAGTGGAACTCGGGCTACTCGGAGTCGGTGCACACGTTTGCCAACACCATCGCCACCGTCGAGGGCGGCACCCATGAGGAGGGCTTCCGCTCGGCGCTGACCTCGGTGATGAACAAGTACGCCCGCGACCACAAGCTCTTAAAGGACAAGGACGGCAAGCTCAGCGGCGAGGACTGCCGTGAGGGCATCGCCGTGGTCATCTCGGTGCGGGTGGGCGACCCGCAGTTCGAGGGGCAGACGAAGACGAAGCTCGGCAACACCGAGATCCGCTCGTTCGTCCGCAAGGTCGCCTACGAGCAGATCGGCGAATGGTTCGAGGCCAACCCCGCCGAGGCGAAGGTCATCGTCAACAAGGCGATCTCGTCCGCGCACGCCCGGCAGGCGGCCCGCAAGGCCCGCGACCTCGTGCGCCGCAAGTCGGCCTCCGACATGGGCGGGCTGCCCGGCAAGCTGGCCGACTGCCGCTCGAAGGACGCGAGCATCTCCGAGCTCTATATCGTCGAGGGCGATTCGGCGGGCGGCTCCGCGAAGGGCGGGCGCGACTCGATGTACCAGGCGATCCTGCCGCTGCGCGGCAAGATCCTCAACGTCGAGAAGGCCCGGCTCGACAAGGTCTTGAAGAACGCCGAGGTCCAGGCGATCATCACCGCGCTGGGCACGGGCATCCACGACGAGTTCGATATCGACAAGCTGCGCTACGACAAGATCGTGCTCATGGCCGACGCGGATGTCGACGGCCAGCACATCGCCACGCTGCTGCTCACGTTGCTGTTTAGGTTCATGCCGCAGCTCGTCGAGGACGGCCACGTCTTCCTCGCGCAGCCGCCGCTCTACAAGCTCAAGTGGCACAAGGGCGAGCCCGACTACGTCTTCTCTGACGAGGAGCGCGACCGGGCGCTGGAGAAGGGCCTCGACGAGGGGCGCAAGATCAACAAGGACGACGGCATCCAGCGCTACAAGGGCCTCGGCGAGATGAACGCCGCCGAGCTGTGGGAGACGACCATGAACCCGGAGACCCGCGTGCTGCGCCGCGTCGACCTTAATGACGCGCACCGCGCCGACGAGGTGTTCTCCGTGCTCATGGGCGACGACGTCGTCGCGCGGCGCTCGTTTATCACCCGCAACGCCAAGGACGTCCGCTTCCTCGACATCTAAGGGCCTAACCCCCTCGTTTCCGCCCCGGGCCCCCAAGGCCCGTGGCGGGTCGGTGAAAAGAGCGAGAAAAGCCCCCGCGCCGCGGCGCGGGGGCTTTCTTGTTACTTATCGGCCGGCTCGTCTCCGGCGGCGGGCCCGCCCCGTGGGGCGGGTCCGGCCGGGGAAACAGGGCTAGGCAGTGTGCTTCTCTAAGGTGCGGCCGAGCTCCGGGAGCACGGGCTTGAGGTGCTTCTCGGCCTTGCCGCGCACGGCGCCGTAGCCGCGCTTGACCACGGAGTTCGAGGAGCCCTCGACGTTGCGGTCGGCGGCCTCGAGGAGGACGTCGATGGCCAGCGGGGAGTTGTTGTCGAGGAAGACCCCGAAGTCGCTGACCGCGGAGGACTGGTAGTTACCCCACAGCTCCTCGAGCGCGGCGACCAGGTCGGGCAGCACGCGGTCGATGCCGGCGGTGACGACGTGGGGCCGGGACTTCTTCGCGGCGGCGAGCGCGGTGCGCGCGCCCGCGCCGGTGAGCCCGCCGAGCTCCTCGACGGTGGTCTCGGCCAGCCGCGCGAGGTCCGCGACGACGTCGTCGCGGCGGGGCTGGGAGAGCAGGGAAGAAAGCTCGGCCATGGGGTGTGGTCATCCTCCTTGGGCGGGCCCGGGCACGGTTGTCCGGGTCGGATGGGAAGTGCGCCCCGCGGGAGGCGGGGCGCACGCGTCGGGGCGGATGCCTGCGCCCGATCGTGTCGTCGATCGTAGCGCACGCCAGCCGCCCCGGCGTTGTTGCGATTCTTCCGCCACAGCCACCCGAGACAAGCTCAATAACCACACGAGTTAACTGCAATCACAACAACACCACGGGACCCTACCAGATCCCGGTGCGCCCCGTCGGGCCGAAAGCCCTGCCGGGGGAGGCGCGGGGCGCCCCCGGGGCGGGGCTACCCGGCCGGCGGGGGAGCGTCGTTGAGCCGGGTGAGCACCTCGGCGGCGAGGCTAGCGAGCAGCGCCGTGGCGCGGGTGGTGCTCAAGGGCGCGGTGCGGCGGATCACCTCGGCGAGGCTCGCGGCGGCCTGCGTGGCGCTCTCGTGGAGCGGCACCCCGTGCAGGCGCGCCTCGGTGGTGGCGGCCGCCGCCGCGAGCGCCGCGATCGAGCGCACGCTTGCGCCGGTGAGCTCGCAGACCTCGTCGGCGAGCCCGAGGAGCGCCTCGAGGCTCAAGCCCCGCGGTGGCCCGCTCACCGGCGCCGCTCCGCGGCGAGGCGCTCTTCGGCGCGGGCGTACTCGGGAAGCATTTCGCGGGCGAGCTGCGCGACCCGCTCGTCGGAGAGCAGCCGGGCGGCGGTGGCGACGATGGCGCGCACCGCGGCCTCGTGCTTGCTCGAGTGCTGCGCCCGGGCGAGCACCCCGAGGGCGCGGTCCTGGTCGGGGGTGAGGCGAAGGGTCATGGCCATGAACCGAAACGGTAGCAAAGTGGTGGCATCCCGGTGCGTCGAACGGGCTCCTGGCGGCCTGTGGCGCCGGCTGGGGCGGTAAGATGGGAGCGCTTGGAAATGATCACGGAGAAAGGTTGTCCATGAGCGACGACACCCAGGGCCCCGGCGGTCCGGACGCCGGCGATCGCGTCTTCCCCATCGACATCAACGAGGAGATGCAGTCGAGCTACATCGACTACGCGATGTCGGTGATCGTCGGCCGCGCCCTCCCCGAGGTGCGTGACGGGCTCAAGCCGGTGCACCGCAGGATCCTCTATGCGATGTTCGACTCCGGCTACCGCCCGGAGCGCAGCTACGTGAAGTCCTCGCGCCCGGTCTCGGACACGATGGGCCAGTTCCACCCGCACGGCGACTCGGCGATCTACGACACGCTGGTGCGCCTCGCACAGGACTGGAACATGCGCTACCCCCTGGTCGACGGCCAGGGCAACTTCGGCTCCCGCGGCAACGACGGCCCGGCCGCGATGCGCTACACCGAGTGCCGCATGACCCCGCTGGCCATGGAGATGGTCCGCGACATCCGCGAGGACACCGTAGAGTTCAGCCCGAACTACGACGGCAAGACCCTCGAGCCGGACGTGCTGCCCTCGAGGGTGCCGAACCTGCTCATGAACGGCTCGGGCGGCATCGCGGTCGGCATGGCGACGAACATCCCGCCGCACAACCTCAACGAGCTCGCCGACGCTATCTACTGGCTGCTCGACCACCCGGACGCGAGCGGCGACGAGGCGCTCGAGGCGTGCATGCGCTACGTCAAGGGCCCCGATTTCCCCACCGCCGGCCTCATCGTCGGCGACCAGGGCATCCGGGACGCCTACGCCACCGGCCGCGGCTCGATCCGGATGCGCGGCGTCGCGACGATCGAGGAGCAGGGCAGCCGCCAGCTCATCGTCATCACCGAGCTGCCCTACCAGGTCAACCCCGACAACCTCGTCTCCTCGATCGCGGAGCAGGTGAGCGCGGGCAAGCTCTCGGGCATCTCGAAGATCGACGACGAGTCCTCCGACCGCGTCGGTATGCGCATCGTCATCACCCTGAAGCGCGACGCCGTGCCGCGGGTGGTGCTCAACAACCTCTACAAGCACTCGCAGCTGCAGACGAACTTCGGGGCGAACATGCTCTCCATCGTCGACGGGGTGCCGCGCACCCTGCGGCTCGACGAGATGCTGCGCTACTACGTCGACCACCAGATCGACGTCATCGTTCGGCGCACCCGCTTCCGCCTCGACGAGAAGGAGAAGCGCGCTCACATCCTGCGCGGCCTGGTCAAGGCGCTCGACGCGCTCGACGAGGTCATCTCCCTCATCCGCAACTCGCAGACCGTCGACATCGCCCGCGAGGGCCTCATGGAGCTCCTCACCGTCGACGAGACGCAGGCCGACCACATCCTCGCGATGCAGCTGCGCCGGCTCGCAGCCCTCGAGCGGCAGAAGATCATCGACGAGCTCGCCGAGGTCGAGCGCGAGATCGAGGATCTCAAGGACATCCTCGCCTCCCCGGAGCGGCAGCGCCGCATCGTCCACGAGGAGCTCGCCGAGATCGTCGAGAAGCACGGCGACGAGCGCCGCACCCAGATCGTCGCGGCCACCGGCGACGTCAGCGAGGAGGACCTCATCGCCCGCGAGTCGGTCGTCGCGACGATCACCTCGACCGGCTACGCGAAGCGCACGAAGGTCGACGCCTACCGCTCGCAGAAGCGCGGCGGCAAGGGCGTGCGCGGCGCGGAGCTCAAGCAGGACGACGTCGTGCGCCACTTCTTCGTGTGCTCCACGCACGACTGGATCCTGTTCTTCACGAACTTCGGCCGCGTCTACCGCCTCAAGGCGTACGAGCTCCCCGAGGCCAGCCGCGCGGCGCGCGGCCAGCACGTCGCGAACCTCTTAGAGTTCCAGCCCAACGAGCGCATCGCGCAGGTCATCCAGATCCAGTCCTATCAGGACGCGCCCTACCTCGTGCTCGCCACCGCGCAGGGCCGGGTGAAGAAGTCCCGGCTCGACGACTACGAGTCCAACCGCTCCGGCGGGCTCATCGCCATCAACCTCAACGAGGACGACGAGCTCATCGGCGCGGCCCTGTGCAGCGAGAAGGACGACCTCCTGCTCGTCTCCGAGGAGGGGCAGGCCATCCGGTTCACCGCCGACGACGAGCAGCTGCGCCCGATGGGCCGCTCCACCGCCGGCGTGAAGGGCATGCGCTTCCGCGGCGACGACCGGCTTCTCGCCATGTGCGTCGTCTGCGAGGGCGGCTACCTCCTCGTGGCGACCTCCGGGGGCTACGGCAAGCGCACCGCGATGGAGGACTACCACCTCCAAGGCCGCGGCGGGCTCGGCGTCATGACGTTCAAGTACACGCCGAAGCGCGGCCGGCTCATCGGCGCGATCGCCGTCGAGGAGGAGGACGAGCTCTTCGCGATCACCTCCGCCGGCGGCGTCATCCGCACGAAGGCCAACCAGATCCGGCCCTCCTCGCGCGCGACGATGGGCGTGCGGCTCGTGGACCTCGAGCAGGACGTCAAGCTCCTCGCGATCGACAAGAACGTCGAGGGCGAGGGCGAGGAGGAGGCCCAGGCGATAGCCTCCGGCGAGACCACCGACCCGAACAAGGCCGGCGATGACGACGACGCCGAGCGGCTCAACGAGATCCCCGGCGTCCGCTCCGACGGCGAGGACTCCTAGCCCGAAAGACTAAGCGGCGCGCACGCCCGCGCCGAGCGGTGACGATAAGGCCCCGGCGGAGGCGATGGGCGCCCCGCCGGGGCCTTCGCCGCGCCCCGCCGCGGGCCCCTGGGGCGCGCCGCAGCGCGGGCGCCGCGGCGGCCCCGGGAATTACTTTCCGGGTGAGAACCTGCAGCCCCGGTGGGTAAAACGGGAGACGGCCCTTAAGAAACCCTGCGGTATACTCCCTCGAGAACGAACCCGGGACGCGGGCCCGCGGCGCCGAGCCGCGGGCCCGAGCCAGCCCCAACTCCACTACGAACGAGGTGACGCCCATGGCAACCCGCGAAGTCGTCATCACCCGCATCGCGCCGGCCTCGGCGCTGCGCGTGACGCTCGCGTTCTCCCTGGTGGGGCTCCTGGCGTGGGTGCTCGCCGTGACCCTGCTGTACTTCAGCCTCGACGCGGCCGGCATCTGGGACCGGCTCAACGGCGTGATCGGCGGCGTCGGCGGCGAGCAGCTCGTCTCCTTCGGCCTGGTCATCAGCGTCTCCGCGGTGGGCGGCGCGATCGTCGGGGCGGTGCTCACCCTGCTCGCCCCGATCCTCGCGCTCATCTACAACGCCATCGTCGATCTCTTCGGCGGGCTCATGCTCGAGGTGCAGCGCAACTAGCGCGCCGCCGCAGGGTAGGGACAAGCCCCGCCCCGGGATCCGTCGGAGGATTCCCGGGGCGGGGCTTTACGCGTTTTCGCGCGGGCGCGGCGCCGCCCGCCGGGCAGGACGCCGGGGGCGGCGGGCGTGGGGCTAGCGGTTGCTCCGGCGCAGCCTCCCGGTCGCCACGGCGGCG
>NZ_JH815195.1:318520-341342 GCF_000296405.1 Corynebacterium otitidis ATCC 51513 | reverse complement strand
CTCGCCGCCGGGCGTGCCAGGGGCGGGGCTCGCCGCGCCGCCCGGGCCGGCCTGAGTCGGATCGGGGTCGTGGGTCTCGTCCGCGCTGGGCGTCGTCCCCGCGGGCGGGGTGTCCTCGCCGGCGGCGGGCGGCTTATCGTCGCCGTCGGTGCCGGGTCCGGTGGCGCCGGGCTCGTGGGGCGGCTGGGCGTCCGGGACGTCGGGGCCCCCGGGCGCGGGCGCCGGCGGGGTGGTGGGGTCGGTCTCCTCCGGCCCGGAGGTAGGAGGCGCGGTGGGACCGGTCTCGTCGGGCGCCGGCGGGGTGGGCTTCTTCTCCTTGGCGCAGGGGTCGGTGAACTCCGTGCCCGGCGGGAGGGCCAGCGCCATGCGGCGCAGCACGTAGTACTCGACGTGGTCGCCGCGGCTCTCGTCGAGGGTGGGCAGGTAGAAATCCCCACCCTCGGCGGCGAGGAACTGGCCGTGGTCGTTCTGGAAGGTCTCCCGGCCGTTGGGCACCGGGACGGTGCCCTCGATCGAGGAGAAGTCCTCGCTCAGCCAGTTGAGGCTCCCGCCGGCGCCCTCGTAGACGACGACGCGGCCGTTGGGGTCGAAGGACACCGAGGAGACGTTGTGCAGCTCGCCGAGGCGGGTGCGCGGCCGGATCTCCTCGAGCGCGTTGCCCTTCAACCGGGAGATCTCGACGACGGAGTTGTCCTTGTAGCCGTTGTTGTAGCGCACGACGAGGTCGCCGTTGGTGGCGATCTGCTCGAGGTAGCGGTTGTCGCCCTCCCGGTAGGAGCCCTCGACGAGCGCGGCGCGCGAGGCGGTGTCCTTAGCCGCCGGGTCGATGGCGAGGAGGAACTGCCGGTAGTGCTCCTCCTCGTTCTCGGTGTGGACGTTGATGCCCGGGTTGAAGAGGAACCGGCCGCCGGACACCGGGGAGAGCTCGGCGAGGTCGTTCTTCACGTCGAACTGCTTGCGGTAGGGCGAGTCGGAGAACTCGCCCAGGGGCTTGCCGAAGAGCGCCTCCCCGCCGGGCAGCGGGGCGGTCGTGGCGGCGCCGTCGACGATGGTCGTGAGGTGCGCCTCGCCCGCCTCGTTCTCGGAGATCGCCGCGATGACGCCGGTCTCCGGGTGGCGGTTGAAGCCCGTGACGTAGCCGGGCGCCTCGGCGACGTCCGTGGGAGCGCCGAAGCCGTCCTTCCCGAAGGCCACGGACTTGATCTGGGTGGCCTTCTCGCCGCGCTTCTCGACGTAGTAGAGCGTCGAGGTGGCCGGGTCGACGGCGGTGAACACCGGCCGCTCGATGGGAAGCTCGAGCTTGGCGAGCTCCTCGAGCTGCCGGTCGAGGAGTGTGAAGCCGCGACCCTCGGCGGCGTTGATGAGGGTGCACGAGCCGGCACCCAGGGTGCGGTGGATCCGGTCGGTGTAGTCGAGGCCGGTATCGAAGGTCTGCGCGGAGCGCAGCGACGGGCCGGTCGCGGTGGGGCGGGCGCCCTCCCCGCGGTAGGAGAGCGCCAGCGAATCGAGGCCCTCGCCGACGTTGTAAAACTCGGAGAACGCCAACACGCCCTCCTCGGTGAGGGTGGCCGCGACGTTGTCCCAGGAGACTACGCCGTCGGCCGCGTTGAAGCCCGCGCCGCCGGGGAAGAGCGTGGCGATGCGCACGGGCTCCTTGGGGGCGTAGGTGTTGCCCAGGGGGTACTGCTTCGAGGAGATCGTCGCCTCGACGAAAGACTCGTTGTCGCCGATGACGACGCGTGGGTTGGAGATGACGAGGTCGAGCGCGCAGGGCTTGATGCGCTCGAAGCCGTCGGCCTGGTTGAACCAGTTGCCCTTCTGCGAGGCGCAGTAGTTGAGGTAGGTGACCGTGCCCTCGAACTGCGCGTCGAGCCGGTGGGTCTCCGGGTCGAAGCTCTGTTCCTTCAGGGGGAAGTGGAACCTGCCGTCCTCGAAGCGCACCCCGCCGCTGAGCTCCGAGGGGCCGGAGATGTAGTTGGTGAAGCTCGTCCGGATCCCCCAGGCGAGCTCGTCGACCCGCTCGGCGGGCTGCGCCGGCGCGCCGGCGGCGGGGTTCGGGGATTCCTCCGCGTGCGCGAGGACCGGGGTGGCGGGGATCATGGCCGCGAGGAACACGGCCGAGACCAGGGCGGGGAGCGCCCGGCGAGGGGTTGTTGTCACTTGTTCTCCAGTGGCAAAGAGGGGGACTCCGGCGCGGCGCGGATCCGGCCCGGGGTCCCGTCCGATAGGAAGCCTGGGGCCCGACCGTCGCTATTAAGTCGAGCCTGCCCACACGTAGTGGTTCCACAGGTAGCGATAAGGTATACCTGCACTTGTATGGCCCGGTCAATCGTCCGGCGCGCGTCGGGGCACGCATCCTGGTTTTCGCCGATTTACCTGCGGTTTTGTGCTTGTTTGGCCGCCGTGTAGAGTAGGGAGCCGTTCCACGGGCCTATAGCTCAGTCGGTTAGAGCGCATCGCTGATAACGATGAGGTCGCAAGTTCGATTCTTGCTAGGCCCACCATCGGGACATGGGGCATTAGCTCAATTGGTAGAGCATCTGCTTTGCAAGCAGAAGGTCAGGAGTTCGATTCTCCTATGCTCCACTTCCCAGCACCCACCCCGGGCCTATCGGCCCGGGGTTTTTCTGTGCCCATCTGCGGGCGGGTGGGCCGTCGGCTTCCGGCTATACTCCGGGTCACTCAGAATCGGGCGAGGGGAGGGCATCGTGGCTGGGCCTCTTGATGTGTACCTTTCCGGCACTTTGGCGGGCACGATTCGACCCGGTGAGCGCGGCCCGGAGCTGACCTACACCGACGAGTGGGTGGAGGATCCGGATGCCTACCCGCTGTCGCTGTCTCTGCCGCTCGAGCGGCGGAGCCACGATGCGCGGCGGACGGGTCGTTATCTGGCCTCCCTTATCCCGGAGAACCACGCCACCCTGAAGGACTGGTCGAGGCGCTGGCGGGGCGTGGATACCGCCGACCCCGTCTCCATGCTCGCCGTGGTGGGCCAAGACGTCGCCGGGGCGGCGGTGTTCGTCCCAGAGGGGAGCGCACCCGACTGGTCGCGCGATAGCGTGCCGCTCAGTGAGCACGAGGTTGGTTGTTTAGTTGCCGACTTGCGTGACAACGACGGCGCAATGCCGTACGACGAGGAGATCCCGCGGGTGTCGCTCGCCGGGCAGCAGCCCAAGATCGGGCTGTATTGCGACGGGGAGGGCTGGCGGCTGCCGCGCGGTGACCAGCCCTCCACCCACATCCTCAAGCCCGCGCCCGCCAGGCTCACCGACGCCGACATCAACGAGACGGCGATGCTCGCGGCGGCGCGGAAACTGGGCATCGAGGCGGCGCGCGGCGGCCTTGAGGAGATCGGCGGGCAGCGGGTGTTCGTCGTCGAGCGTTTCGACCGCGACCGAGACGAGGACGGGACGGTACGGCGCATCCACCAGGAAGACCTGTGCCAGGCGCTCGGCTACCGGCCGGCCGCGAAATACCAGCTCTCCGGCGGGCCCGCGCTCGCGGACGTCACGGAGCTTATCCGGGCCCGCTCGGTCGACCCGTCCGGCGATCTCGATCGCCTCACGCGGCTGCTCGCGTTCAACGTGGCGATCGGTAACTCCGACGCGCACGCGAAGAACCACGGCCTGCTCATCCGCCCCGAAGGGGCGAGGCTGGCCCCGGCCTACGACCTCGTTTCTGTGGCCGCCTACCCCGCGTACGACCAGCGCCTGGCCTTCGCCGTCGGCGAGCAGTACCACTACGCCCAGGTCGATCGGGACGACTGGCGGCACTACGCGCGCCGCACGGGGCAGGACCCCGACCGGGTGCTCTCGGTCGTCGCCGCGGTGTGGGAGCAGGCCCCGGACGCGGTGCACGACGCCCTCGAGCGGTTCGGGGCGTCCGCCGCGATGCGCGACCGGATCCTCGCCGCTGTCGACTCCGTGGCGGGACGCCTCCAGGTCGGGCGGGGTAGGGGAGCGGCGCCCGACCATAAGGGGACGCGGCTTTAAGCTTGGGTGGGTTGGGCCCGCTGAGGCCCCGCGAACGCTGGTTAAGGAGGCTGCCGCGCGATGCGCTCCCTGCTCATCGACAACTACGACTCGTTTACCTATAACCTCGCCGACCTCGCCTACCGGGCGTTCGGCGAGTATCCCACGGTCGTCACCCACGACCGCCCCTTCGAGGAGCTCGACCTCGCGGGGATCGAGGCGATTCTCGTCTCCCCGGGGCCGGGTCGGCCGCAGCGGGCGGGCGACCTCGGGGCGTCGTGGGGCGCCGTCGAGCAAGGCGAGATCCCGGTGCTCGGGGTGTGCCTGGGGCTTCAGGCCATCGCCCTCGAGGCCGGCGCGCGGGTGGGGCTGGCCCCCGAGCCGCGCCACGGCCGGCCAAGCCGCATCCGCCACGACGGCGAGGGCCTATGGCGCGGCCTAGGGCAGGGGATCGAGGCGGTGCGCTACCACTCGCTCGCCGCCGACCGGCTGCCCGACAGCCTCAAGGCCACGGCGTGGTCGGAGGACGACGTCGTCATGGGGCTCGAGCGCACGGACAAGCCGCAGTGGGGCATCCAGTTCCACCCCGAGTCGATCGGCACCCCCGACGGGCTCGCGATGCTGCAGAACTTCCGCCGCCTCGTCGAGGGCAAAAGCGCGAGCGCGCCCTCCCGGCCGGCGGCGGCTCCGGCCCCGGCGGCGCGCGGGCCGCGCCCGGGCGAGGGCGGCTATCGGGTCCGGTGGCGCCGCGTCGACGCCGAGCCCGACGCCCGCGCGCTCTTCGAGCGGCTCTACGGCGCCTCTTCGAGGCGGTTCTGGCTCGACAGCTCCGCCTCCGGGGCGCCGCAGGCGGGCCGCACGATCATGGGCGACGACTCCGGGCCCTTGAGCGAGGCGCTGCGCTACGACGTCGACAGCCGGGAGGCGACCGTCGAGACCGCGGGCGGCGAGCAGAGCCTCCCGGCCCCGGACGGGTTTTTCGCGCTGCTCGGCGAGCGCATCGCAAAGCGGGCCGCGCCCGCCCCGGAGGGCCTGCCCTTCGACTTCTCCCTCGGCTACGTCGGCACGCTCGGCTTCGAGCTCGGCCACGAGCTGCCCGGCCGCGGCGAGGGGCGGTTTAGCTCCCCGCTGCCGGACGCCAGCCTGCTCCTCGCCGACCGCGCGGTCGTCATCGAGCACGCCGAGCGCGTCACCTACCTCCTCGCGCTCGAGGGGCCGGACTCGGGCAACGCGGCGGGGGAGTGGCTCTCGGCCGCGGCCCGGGTCGTCGAGGAGGTCGCCGCCTCAGGGCCCGCGGGCGAGGCAGCCGAGGAGGCACCCGCGGGCGGGGCGGAGTACCGACTCGAGCAGGACCGCGGCGAGTACATGGACAGCGTGCGCGCCTGCCTCGAGGCGATCCGGCAGGGCGAGTCCTACGAGCTCTGCCTCACCCAGACCGCCGAGGGGCCCGCCCTCGACGACGCGTACGCGACGTTCCGCCGGCTGCGCTCCTTGAGCGAGGTGCCGTTCGCCGCGTTCCTCGAGGACGACGACGTCGCGGTGCTTAGCGCCTCGCCGGAGCGCTTCCTCAAGGTCGACCGCGAAGGCCTCGTCGAGGCCCGCCCGATTAAGGGCACCCGGCCCCGCGGCCGCGACGCCGCCGAGGACGAGGCACTCGCGGCTGAGCTCGCGGGCTCCGAAAAAGACCGCGCCGAGAACCTCATGATCGTCGACCTGCTGCGCAACGATCTCAACCGCTCGTGCCGCCGCGGCACCGTCGCGGTGCCCGGCCTCTTCGAGGTGGAGAGCTTCTCCCACGTGCACCAGCTGGTGAGCACGATCACAGGCCGCCTCGCTGAGGGCGTCGACGCCGCCGAGTGCGTGCGCTGGGCCTTCCCGGGCGGCTCGATGACGGGTGCGCCGAAGCTGCGCACCCTCGAGCTTCTCGACGGGCTCGAGCGCCGGGCGCGGGGGATCTACTCGGGCGCGATTGGGTGGTTCTCGCTGAGCGGGGCGTGCGACCTGTCGATCACCATCCGCACGATCGTCTCCGAGCCGGGGCGCAGCACCATCGGGGTCGGCGGGGCGATTACCGCCCAGTCCGATCCGGCGGCCGAGTTCGAGGAGATCCTCGTCAAGGCCCTCGCCCCGCTCGCCGCCGTCGGCGGCCGCATCGCGGGTGAGGACGCCTGAGCCACGCGGCCGGTTTTTCGATGTTTCACGTGAAAAATCGCAAAAACCGGCGTCCGGCCCTCGCCGAGCGCGCGCCGGGGGTATCGGTAGCCACCCCCGCCAGCGGAGCGCGCCGCCGCGCTGGCCCCGGTGCCTGAATCGATCAAGCCTCGGGTCGCGCCCTTGCCCGGGGGTTCCGGGCGGTGTGGGCTAGAGGGTTATGGCTTTATTGAGTTGGTCGTCCCTCAAGCGGGGGGCGGCGGCCGTGGCCGCGCTCGCGCTCGCCGCGGGCCTGGCCGCCTGCAGCGAGACCGGCGGCCGCCCGCGCGGCGGCGAGGGGCCCGGCGGCACCGCCGGCGGGGTGGACACCCCGAGGCTCACCGTCGCGATGGTCACCCACGGCGCGCCGGGGGACACGTTCTGGGACCTCGTGCGCCGCGGCGCCGAGGACGCCGCGAAGAAGAACAACATCGAGCTGCGCTACTCCGCCGACCCGCAGAGCCCCAACCAGTCGAACCTCGTCGACAACGCCGTCGACTCGAGGGTCGACGGGATCGCCATGACGATGCCCAACGCCGCCGCGCTCGCGCCGGCGGCGCGCCGCGCCGACGAGGCCGGCATCCCCGTCGTCGGGCTCAACTCCGGGATGGAGGAGTGGCAGGACGCGGGCATGAGCGCCTTCTTCGGTCAGGACGAGTCCGTCGCCGGTCGCGCCGCCGGCGAGGAGCTCGCCGAGCGCGGCGCGGGCCGCGTGCTCTGCGTCATCCACGAACAAGGTAACGACGCCCAGGAGGAGCGCTGCCGCGGCGTCGCCGAGGGCGCCGCCGGCGCCGAGGTCGAGACCCTCTACGTCAACGGGATGGAGCTCGCCGCCGCGCAGGCGACGATGGAGGCGAAGCTTCAGGAGGACGACGCGATCGACGCGATCATGGCGCTCACCGCCCCGGTCGCGATGCGCGCCGTCGCGGCCGCGTCCGGCTCCGAGGTGGCGGTGGCGACCTTCGACACCGACGCCGAGCTCGCCGGTGCGATCGAGGCCGGGGACGTGGCCTTCGCCGTCGACCAGCAGCCCTACCTGCAGGGCTACCTCGCCGTCGACGCGATCTGGCTCGCGCACCGCAACGGCTCCGCCCCGGGCGGCGGACGGCCGGTCTACACGGGACCGAGCATCGTCGACGAGACCAACGTCGACGACATCCTCGAGGCCGCGAGGGAGGGGCTGCGATGAGCACGATCACCCGCAGGATCGCCCGCCGCCCGGAGCTCGGCAGCCTCGCCGGGGTGGTTGTCGTCGCGGCGTTCTTCCTCGCCGTGGCGCCCCCGATGCGCTCCGGCGATGCGCTCGCCACCGTCCTCTACGCGAGCTCGACGATGGGGATCATGGCCGTGGCGGTGGGGCTGCTCATGATCGGCAACGAGTTCGACCTGTCCGCCGGGGTGGCGGTGACGACCGCGGCGCTCACCGCGACGACACTGGCCTACAACCTGTGGCTCAATGTGTGGGTCGGCGCGTTGCTCGCCGCGGTGCTCGCCGTGGCGATCGGGGCGTGGAACGGCTTCCTCGTCACCCGCACGGGCATCCCGTCGTTCCTCATCTCGCTGGCGACGTTCCTCATGCTCCAGGGCCTCAACCTCGCGGTGACGAAGCTCGTCTCCGGGCAGGTCGCGACCCCCTCGATCGCGGACATGGAAGGCTTCGACTCGGCGCGCGCCGTGTTCGGCTCGACGATCCCCGTCTTCGGTGTGGAGGTCCGCATCACGGTCCTGTGGTGGCTGCTCATCGTCGCCGCCGCGAGCGTCCTGCTCGACTCGACGAGGTGGGGCAACTGGATCTACGCCTCCGGCGGCGACGAGCGCGCCGCCCGGGCCGTCGGCGTGCCCGTGAAGCGGGTGAAGATTGCGCTGTTCATGGGCGTGGGCGCAGCCGCGTGGGTGGTGGGCATGCACAACCTCTTCACCTTTGACTCGATCCAGGCGGGCCAGGGCGTGGGCAACGAGCTGCTCTACATCATCGCCGCGGTCATCGGCGGCTGCTCGATGACCGGTGGGCGCGGCACCGTGGTTGGCACCGCGCTCGGCGCGCTCATCTTCGGGATCACCAGCCAGGGCATCGTGTATGCCGGGTGGAACCCCGACTGGTTCACGTTCTTCCTCGGCGGCATGCTGCTCATCGCCGTCATCGCCAACACGATCGCCGCGAAGCGGCAGCGGGAGGCGCGCTCGTGACGACGCTCGAACTGAAGGACATCGGGAAGCACTACGGGCCGGTCGCGGCGCTCGAGGGGGTGGGCCTCGAGGTGTCCTCCGGGGAGGTCACCTGCCTGCTCGGCGACAACGGCGCCGGGAAGTCGACGCTCATCGGGGTGCTCTCCGGTCGCCACCGCCCCTCTGCCGGGCGGATCCTCTTGGACGGCGAGGAGGTCTCCTTTCCCAGGCCCCGGGCCGCGCTCGACCGGGGGGTCGCCACCGTGCACCAGGACCTCGCGCTCGTCGACGACCTCGCGGTGTGGCGAAACTTCTTCCTAGGCCGGGAGCTCAGCAGGTTAGGGCTGCTGCGCATCGGGGAGATGCGCCGTGCCACCGCCGAGGCCCTCGAGCGCCTCGGGGTGGACCTGCCCGACACCGACCGGCCGATCGGGGGGCTCTCCGGCGGGCAGCGCCAGGTGGTGGCGATCGCCCGGGCCGTGCACTCCGGCGCCCGGTTCCTGATCCTCGACGAGCCGACCGCGGCGCTCGGGGTGCGCCAGTCGGAGATGGTGCTGCGGCTCGTGGCCGCCGCCCGGGACCGCGGCGTCGGCGTGGTGCTCATCACCCACAACCCGGCGCATGCGCTCGCGGTGGGGGACCGCTTCGTCGTGCTCGGCAACGGTCGGGTGCGGCTCACCGCCGCCCGCGGCGAGGTCGACTCCGCGACGCTCGCTAAGGAGATGGCCGGCGGCGTGGACCTCGACCTCGGCTCCCATCAGAAGGGTTAGCCCACGCCGATACCCGGCCCGGTTCCTCAGGGTACGGCTCCATAGTTGCCCGCACGCGCTCAAGGGCGCGCCAAATGCGGTGGTACCAGTCGTTGTTGTAGTCCATGCGGCCGTCACGGGTGCTCAGGTCCACGTTCTCGTTGACGAGCGAGAAGTAGTCGCGCATGTACGGCTTCATGCCGAAGGCGACGACCTCCGACATACGGGCGACCAGTTGCGGGCGCTTGGTCAGCGCCATGTGGACCCAGAGCACAATGGCGGTGCGAATGGTCACATACTGCGGGCGACCACCGCGGCCGGTCTGGAGCCCATCTTCAATACGCCAGTTCTCCACCAGTTCAACCACGCCGGAGGTATCAACGAGGTCGGCGGCGTACTTGAGTTGGGAGAAGTTCTCTTGGGTCTGCGGGTACAAGTTCGCCATGTCGTTGTCACCCAGTCAGTGAACAGGTCAGTCAACTCCTCAACGTGGTCGCTCAGCGGGTCCGTGCGGTCGTAATTGGTAGGCAAGTGGCGCTCGAATGGAACGACGTTGGCAACGCCAATGGCACTGACGGCTACTTCTCTTCGCACCGCAGCGCACACCGCAACGGCCCACGTCGCGCGAAGCCGGCTGGGAAGCACATGGAAGTCCCGCCCGACGTTGAGCCCCTGGTGCCACACGGGTTTTCTCCGCGGCCAAGAACGTATTCGTGCGGATCTTTTCTGGCCGCGAGTTCTTCCACCACGCCCGCGAACACCGCCGACACCGGGACAGCATGGACCATGTTGTAGCGCTTTACCCACACGGTTCCGTTGTCATCTCGGGTGACGTCCTCCGCACGGAGGTACGACGCGGTAGCGCCGCTACAGCCCGCACCGAGACAAAGGGCAAGGACACCTTCGGCGGCGCGTTGTCGCCCAACTTCCACTGCTCAATGTCGTCAGCGTCAGGCTTGCGACCACCCCGCGGAGCAGGCGGAGTCGGCTTCTGTTCGGTGCGCGGCCGCGACCAGGCAGCAGCGTCAAGCATGGCAAGGTTCACGGTCAAGTCCCATCAGCAAGCGTTACACAACACTAAGGGACGCAACCGCCGTTGGAACACTGCTGCTATGTCAGAGCCCGAAAGCTCCGCCGCTGACGAGGATCACGATGCCGAGGCCGATGAGAACGATGGGAAAGAGGATGTCCTCCCAGCGTTCGAGCACTTCCGCGATCGGGGGGCGGGTGGCGACGAACTTTGCCAGGGCCACCAGGACCGCAACGAACGCGAGGAAGATAACGCAGTAGGCGACTACTGCGAGAGGTTCCACGCTGAGGAATACAGGGGTGTAGACACCGATGTTGTCGCCGCCATTGGCAAACGTGACGCCTGCGACTGTCCAAACGCCGACCTTCTTGCCGGCAACCTTGGCCTCGTCGTCATCGTCGTCATCGTCTCCGCGCCAGGCCTGCCATGCGGCCCGGAGGCCGATGCCCAGAGGGATGAGACCAAAGTATGGAATAGCTGCCGGGGGCAGAAATGCTCCGGCGCCGATGGTCATAAGGATCGCGGCGACGAGGATGCCGGCAAATCCGAGGTACTGGCCGGCCAGAATACGAGCGGTTGTGCCTCTCTGGCCTGCCCCTCGCGCGAAGAAGAGGGAGAGCACGATGATGTCGTCGATGTTGGTAGCTGCGAACAGGCCTATCGCCTGCAAGACCGTGGTGAGGATTATGCGCCCTCCCCAGCTACGTCGCATCCGGGAAGCGAGCAGGCGGGATCGATGCACGGGGCGTCTTCGTCTACTGCCAGGGTAGCATCGACCAGTGTCGTCAGCGCCTGCGCCAGGTGCGGATCGGCGATCTCGTATCGTGTCCGACGACCCTCGGGCTCGGAGACGACGATACCGCAATCGCGCAGGCATGCCAGGTGGTTGGACACATTCGAGCGTGTCAGGTCCAGAGCTCGAGCCAGTTCCGCCGGGTAAGCGGGATGGTCGAGCAAGGTCAAGATGATCCGAGATCGAGTGGGGTCGGCCAGTGCACGACCCAGGCGGTTCATCACGTCGAGACGCGAAATAATAGTCAGCATGCACTGAATTATACAGCGAGCACTGAATATGTCAAGTCCGATGTAGCGGCGTAGCAGCGTGTGCTGCTCAGAAGACAGTGGAAGTGGCAGAGATTCCGGCAAAGTTGCGAAACAGCGTCGCCAGCTCGAGATCCAAGTTGTGCGCGAGCCTGGCGTAGTTGGCGAGGTCCGTTTTCAGGCGCGAAGAAGAGACTCGAACGACCGAAACTCGATGATGTCGTCGTCTTGAACCGGGAAGGCTCAAACAAACTTATCGACCTCACCCGCAGCCTCGCCTCGATTCCCGTTACCGGCGAGAAAACCTCCAGGGTTGACGATGACGTCCTCACACATCCGCACTCGTCGGCAGTGGAGTGAAAGGACGGTGTGTTCAATGACTCCACTGACAATCCGGCGGATCACGAACGTGAGGGCCGCAGGCTGGGGATATAAGTCCATTGCTGCTTTCTGCGGATTGACCCGCGATCAGGTGCGCTCGTGTTGTCTTCGTTACGAGCTCACTCAAGGCTCACCGGAGTGCAGGCGTGTGTGCGGCTGGTGCGGCAGGGCTCTAGAGGGAAGAACCGGGCGGGCCAGATTCTGCACGCCGACGTGCCGGTGGGCTTCCTGGCAACACAAGCAGAACGAACGCGGTCAGCGCCAGGCAACCTGTCTGGGCTGTGGAAACGCGTTCTCTCGGAGCAAGCAAAGCCAGAAATACTGCTCGCACGCCTGCTATGTGCGCACTCGGTTCGGGACTCGCGGAGGGCGCAGGTGATCGCCCACCCGCTTCTGAACAAGCCCGACAAGATGGCTGACGCCACGGCATTCGCCCGCGAATTTGGCTTCCTCATCGACCGTGCCCGCCTTCACGCGCTAGGCGAGAACGGCCACATGGACGCCGATGAGAAAGCTCGACTCGAGGCCGCTCTCATCGACCTTTGTCAGCCGGTGTACACCGTGAAGCAGTCGGCCTGATCGACTGGATAAATAACGATTTTAGAGCGTGTATGGACGTGACCAAGAAGGAGGAAGACGTTGGAAATAATAAACGCCAGGCCGATGCCTGAAAGCCACGTCAAACGCGTCGCGGCCTACTGTCGCATTTCAATGGAGACCGACCGTACGCACAAGTCGCTATCCACGCAGATCTCGCACTACAACGAGCTCATCGGCTCCACGCCCGGCTGGGTGTTCGCAGGCGTGTTTGCGGACAACGGAATCTCAGGCACGAGCATCGAAGCCCGCACTGAGTTCATCCGGATGATCGACAAAGCGCGTGCCGGTGAGATCGACATCATCTTGACCAAGTCCGTGTCCCGTTTCGCCCGTAACACCGTCGATCTGCTCAGCGTGGTGCGCGAGCTGAGATCCATGGGGGTTGAAGTCCGGTTCGAACGAGAGAATATCTCGACTCTGTCAGGGGAAGGCGAGTTGCTGCTGACCCTGCTGGCCTCCTTCGCCCAAGCGGAATCCGACCAGCAATCCCAATCCGTGAAGTGGGGCATCAGACGGAGGTTTCAACAAGGCCAGCACAACGGGTTCTCCCTTTACGGCTACACCAACCACGGCAAGGGGCGCGTCGAGATCAACGAGGCTGAGGCGGCTGTAGTGCGCCGGATCTTCGACTACTACCTCGCCAAGGTCTCCGCTGAACAGATGGCCCGCATCTTCGAAGCCGAAGGCGTGGTCGGGCCGACCGGGGCCGCGTTGGAAGCGACGACGATCAGAAACATCCTGCGCAACGAGAAGTACACAGGCAACTCTCTGTTCCAAAAACACATCACGATCAGCCCTGGCGGCCACTCCAAGCCCAACGAAGGAGAGCAAGACCAGTACTGGGTCGAAGACACGCATCCGGCCATCATCGATCTTGACGTGTGGCAGCAGGTTCAAGACGAGAGAGAAAACCGCCGGTCGCAAGGGGCCAAGGCAAACTGGTCGATCCCGACCTCAGACTTCACCCACATGCTGTTCTGCCCACTCCACGACAAGTACTACCGGGCATCGGTACGCACTCTGGTCGACGGCACGAAACGGCGATCCTGGTCGTGCGCGGCAAAACGCGACGGCGAAGACTGCCCGAACTCCAAGCGCATCCCAAACGAAGCGCTCGAAGCCCTCGTATGCGAAGCCCTCGACCTCGACGAGTTCGACGCACAAACAATGACTGCTCGCATTACCCGGATCGTCATCTATGACCAAGAAACGGCCGAAGTCGAGTACGCAGACGGAACAACGAGCCGACACACGATTCACTATCCGCAGAAGCGCTACCAGGCCTACTGGGACACCCCCGGCGTGCGAGAACGTCACGGGCAAAGGTTGCGCGCCTATTGGGCGAACTTGTCCGAGGAAGAATACGGGCATCAGTGCGAGATACGCAGGCAGAAGCGATCTAAAGAATCCGAGGCAGACAAAGCCCGCCGGAAGCAAAAGATCAGCGACGCGTGGACGCCAGAGCGCCGAGCCAAGCAGGCAGAAGTAGCCCGGCGAACCAATGCCAAGCTCGGGCCGGAAGGCCGTTCGAAACGCGCCGCCACCATATCGAATGACCCAGCCGTCGCCGCCGCCAAAAGCAAGCGAATGAAGGAGCTGTGGGCGGACCCCGAGTGGCGTGAGCGCACCCTTGCGGCCCAACACGCGGCCGGTGCGCGAAAGCGAAAGGAAGGGGAAGCATAGATGGCACCGAAGATCACGACCATCCCAGCGACTCGACGCCTCCACACTGGAGCAAGCCTCAGCGCCCAAATCATCCGAAAGGTCGCAGGCTACGCGCGAGTCTCCACCGACCACGAAGACCAGGCGACCTCCTACCAGGCACAAGTGGACTACTACACCCGGTTCATCAGCAGCCGAGCCGACTGGCAGATGGTCGGAATCTACACCGACGAGGGAATCTCCGGCACCTCCACCCGACGCCGCCAGGGATTCCAAAGCATGGTCGAGGACGCGCTGGCAGGAAGAATCGACCTGATCATCACCAAATCCGTCTCCCGATTTGCCCGCAACACCGTCGACACCCTCACCACCGTCCGAGCGCTCAAAGACAAAGGCGTGGAGGTCTACTTCGAGAAAGAGAACATCTGGACCCTGGATGCCAAGGGCGAGCTACTGATCACGATCATGAGCTCGCTGGCACAAGAAGATTCACGCTCGATCTCCGAAAATGTCACGTGGGGCCACCGCAAACGCTTCGCAGACGGCAAACCCATCATCGCCTACGCCAACATCCTCGGCTACAAGCGCGGCGAGGGCGACACCATGGTCATCGACGAGACCCAAGCCCCAACCGTCAGACGCATCTACCAGCTCTTCCTGGATGGCAAATCGATCGTCGAGATCAAGCACATACTCGAAGCCGAAGGCCACCGCACCTCCCGAGGCAACACCCGGTGGGCTACGACCACAATCCGCTCCCTGTTGCGCAACGAGAAATACCGAGGCGACGTCCTGATCCAGACGACCATTGTCACCGACTTCCTCACCAAGACCACGAAGGTCAACGAAGGCGAAGTCCCGCAGTGCTACGTCACAGGGCATCACGAACCGATCATCGACCCAGCCACCTGGGATCAGGTCCAAGTCGAGCTCTCCACACGCCACGGCAGTACTCGCTGCTCGAAAACCGGCCTGTTCTCCAGCCGCCTCAAATGCGCTGACTGTGGCAACTGGTACGGGCGAAAAACGTGGGCGTCGAACACTCCCAGCAAGTACACCGTGTGGCAGTGCAACCACAAATACCAAGGAGACACTGTCTGCACCACGCCCACCGTCCGCGACGGGCAAATCGAAGCCGCCTACCTTAAGGCACTCGGCAAACTGGCTGTCGAACTCGAAGCGCCGAGCCAAATGCGGGAAGCAATCGCGCTCGCGTTCGCGACCGACGAGCTCGAAGCCGACATCGCACAGATCGAAGAACAGACCGCCGAGCTGGAAGCCACCTTTGACGAACTGATCGCTCAAAACCAGACGGCAGTCCAAGACCAAGCCGTCTACCTCAAGCGATTCGAGGCCGCCGAAGCAAAGTACCAGCGAGCATGCACAAAGAAAGTCGCGCTGGAAACCGAGGTGGCCAATCGGACCTCACGGCGTCGCAGCGTTCAAGCCGCCTATGAAACCGTCCTCACCGAGCCGGTCAATCGCTTTGAGCCCCGCCAGTGGAGCGCGCTGATCGACCACGCCATCGTCAGCCAGGATCGGATCACCTTCAACTTCAAGTCCGGACACGAACTGGCTATCAGACTCTAGCACCCGCCCCTTCTTCTATCGCCCGTCAGCCACTCCGGCGACGGGCGATTGTTTTGCTCAAATCAAACCCGCCAACGAAAGGCGAGAACCAGACCCCCTTAACGCCAACCCGCCAACGCAACGCTCCGTTCATCAAATGCGATGTCTTGTTAGACTCTGCGTGCGGCTCGGGAAACTTCCTCACCGAGACCTATCTGTCGCTTCGAAAGATCGAAAACATCATCCTCGCTCAGCTCAACGACGACCAGCAGGCTCTGGGCTTCGAGGACGTGGGCATCTCTCCGGTCAAGGTGTCGCTCGACCAGTTCTACGGCCTGGAGATCAACGACTTCGCCGTGCGCGTCGCCTCGACGGCGTTGTGGATCGCCGAGCTCCAGGCCAACGCGGAGACAGCCGCGATCGTCACCCGCACGATCGAGGATCTCCCTCTCCGGGAGTCCGCGCACATCCGACAGGCCAACGCGCTTACTACCGACTGGACCGAGGTACTTGATCCTGGCCGGTGTAGCTACGTGCTAGGCAACCCGCCGTTCCTCGGCGCTCGTAACCAAGGTGGGAGTCAGAAACCAGATCTCACAGCAGCGCTCGCCGAGGCCGGAGCGACGAAAAACGTCGGGAACATTGACTATGTTGGCGGCTGGTATGCCAAGGCGGCCCGGTACAGCGTCGGAACGGATATGCGCTGCGCGTTTGTGTCGACGAACTCGATCGTTCAGGGCGAGCAGGTGGCTAACCTGTGGTACCCGCTCTCTCAGCTAGGCGTGCACATCGACTTCGCCCATGACACGTTCCGGTGGAGCAACGAGTCCACGAGCCAGGCTCACGTGTTTTGTGTGATCGTTGGGTTTTCGCATGGCGACCGCAAGCCGAAGACTCTCTTTCACCATGAGGGTCCCGATGCTCCTGCCGAAAAGCGAGTAACCGAGCAGCTTAATTACTATCTCGCTCCGGCCAAAAATACGTTTGTTCGGAGTCGTACGAAGCCGCTATCTGACGTTCCTAATATTGGGATTGGAAACAAACCCGTCGACGGGGGAATTATCTATTCTCGGCCGAGGAGATGCGCGAATTTATTGAGAGCGAACCTGGGGCGGAGAAATACTTCCGTCCTTGGGTTGGATCGAAAGAATTTATCGAAGGCCGGGAGCTGTGGTGTCTCTACTTGGGGGAGGCAGAGTTTGGGGATCTCAATAAACTTCCGCTTGTTATGGATCGCGTTAGAGCTGTTCGTGATTTTCGGCTCTCTAGAAATAGTGCCACAACGAAAAAAATCGCCGATCGGCCGACTAAATTCCATGTGGAGAAGGTTCCTGAGGGAACTTCGGTAGTAATTCCTAAGATATCATCGGAGCGGCGTCCGCGTATCCCTGTTGGTTTCATGGACCCTTCTACGTTGTGTAGCAATCTGGTATTCCTTATTCCAGAAGCTGATCTGTATCACTTTGGCATTCTTCAGTCCAGCACTCACAACGTCTGGGTTGACGCAGTCTGCGGCAGATTGAAGAGCGATTATCGTTATTCCAAGAAGGTCGTTTATAATAATTTTATCTGGCCGACCGTTGATTCTACCACTAGGGAATCGATAGTAAATGCGGCTAGCGAGGTTTTGGAGTCCAGGAAGAAATATCCGGATGCGAAAATCAAGGATCTTTATGATCCGGATAATGATTTTATGTTCCCAGAGCTCGGCGTTGCCCACAAGAAGCTTGACGAGCTTGTTCTCGCGGCTTACGGCCTCCCGAGCGATGCCGAGGATCCAGAGATTCTCGCGCACCTTTTCGAGCTCTATGACCAGGCTACGGCTGACGAAAACGGCTAACGCAGCCCACGGCTAAAGCCCACGCTTCCTCCCCGCAGATTACGGGGAGGAAGCAGAGAAGGGTCCTTGATAACGGAGTATTAGCGGTCGTCGCGCAGCTCGTGCGCGCCGCCCCGTCGCTCCTCGGCCTCGGGGTCGACGGTCGTCGCGGCGCCCGACTCGGCCTCGTCGGCCGCAGCGCGGGCGTCCTCCCCGGTGGGGGTGCTCGTGGAGTAGACGAGCTCGGACTGGTGGCCGCCGGCGTGTTCCTCGACGCGGGGCACCTCGGTGCCGGCGGGCTCCTGGCGCCGCGACTGGTACCAGTAGGCGACCGCCGCGACGATCGCCGCGGTCAGCGCCGCGAGCCCGAGGTTGCGCCACAGCGACGACTTCTTCTCCTCGTCGTTCTTCTTGAGCTCCTTCTTCTGCCGCTTGAGCTCGGCCTTGGCGTTCTTCTTATCGAGGGCGCGTTGCGCGCGGTCGGCGGCCCGGCCGGCGGCGTCCTGGGCGCGGCGCTTGGTGCGCTTGCTCACCCGCCAGCCGAGCTTCGCGGCCGCGTCCTGCTGCGCCTGGTCGGCGAACGGGCGGAAGTCCTTCCCGCCGCTGCGCGCCTCCTCGAGGGCGCGGGCGACCCGCTTCCGGGCGAGGGCGGTGAGTTTGCCGGCTTCCTCGGCGGGCTCCTCGAGGGCGTGGGCACCGCGCTGCGCGAGGTCCCTGCCGGTTTCTTTCACCGAGTCCGCGACGTTGTCGTAGTTATCCGCGGCCTTGAGCAGCGTCTCGTAGGTCTTCTCGACGTTGCGGTCGCGGAACTCGCCGTAGCGGTCCCAGGCGTTCTTGCCCAGCGTCAGGGCGATCTTGAGTTTCTCGCCGGTCATGGTTTTTAGTCCTCACCCCTCGAGGTCGGTCGTCGTGGCCGCTGCCGGCCGCGGCCTTGATAAGGGCGGGTGCCCCACAGGCGCGCGGCGTGCGGCCGCTTTCCCACAGGTTAACCGCCGCGGGCCGAGCCCCGCCGGGCGATGCGCCGCGGCCGGGCGGCGCGCCAGGCTAGACTGGGCGGCCATGACATCGGCAACCGCATCCGCGATTCTGCACACGAACCACGGCGACATCGCCGTGGACCTCTACGGGGAGGAAGCCCCCGTCACCGTCGAGAACTTCGTCGGCCTCGCCACGGGGGAGCGGGACTACTCCGCGTCGAACGCCTCGGGCGGCTCCGAGGGGCCGTTCTACGACGGCAGCGTCTTCCACCGCGTCATCGCGGGCTTCATGATCCAGGGCGGCGACCCGACCGGCACCGGCCGGGGCGGCCCGGGCTACCAGTTCGAGGACGAGTTCACCCCGAAGCTGCGCTTCGACCGGCCCTACCTGCTCGCGATGGCGAACGCGGGCCCGGGGACGAACGGCTCGCAGTTCTTCATCACCGTCGCGCCCACCCCGCACCTCAACGACCACCACACCATCTTCGGCGAGGTCTCCGACGAGGACTCCCGCAGGGTCGTCGACGAGATCGCGAACGTGTCGACCGACCGGGCCGACCGGCCCCACGACGCCGTGGTCATCGAGTCCGTCGAGGTGAAGAAGTAGCCTCGCGCCCCCGGTAACGGGGCACCACGGAAGCGCCCCCGAGCGCCGCCTTCACGCGGCGCCCGGGGGCGTCGTCGCGTCTGCGCCCGCGGCGCTGCCCCCGGGCCTGGGGACTGCCGGGCATCCGACGAGCGCCCGCGGCCTCGGGCCGCGGCGGCCGGGACCGCCGGTAGGGTTGGGTGGCGTGTCCGACAACGCCGTGGCCCGCCTGTTTCGCTCCGCGCCGGTGACCTGCTCGGTGGGGGCGCTGCTTATTGCCGTGTGGCTCCTCCAAGCGATCGAGGCGCGCTCGATCACCCGGACGGCGGCCGGGCCCGTCACCGACGCGTTCCTCGTCCGCGGCCCCGAGGTCATCGTCGAGCCCCTCGGCGCGCTGCGCACCCTGACCGCGGTGCTCATCCACTTAGGCCTCGGGCACCTGGTGGTCAACCTCGCGCTGTTCTTCTTCGTCGGCCGGGAGATCGAGCGCCGGCTGCCCGGCGGGTTCTACCTCGCGACGTTCGTGCTCTCCGGGCTGGGCTCCTCGCTGGCGATCATCGTCTTCGACCCGCTGGTCCCCACGGCGGGCGCCTCGGGCGCGATCTTCGGGCTCATGGCCGTCTTCGTGGCCACCGCGTTCCGCGCGGGGCTCGACGTGCGCGCCCCGCTCATCCTCTTAGGCATCAACATTGCCTACACGTTCATCTCCGCCGGGAGCGTGTCCCTGTGGGGCCACCTGGGCGGCGCGGCGACGGGCGCGGCGCTCGCCGGGGCGACGCTGGCGCGCCGGGCGTGGCTGCGCTGGGCGATCACCGCGCTCGTCGCCTTTGTCGTCATTGGTGGGATCCTTCTCTACTCTTCGGGAGTCTGGTTCTAGCGGCGCTGAGCTCCGCCCCAGGAACTCTCCACAAGAACTCCCCGCGGCGGCCGCCGGCCGCCAACCGCGGATCGTGTTCACCTGACGCGGGGTATGCGCGGAGTCCCGAGGGACTCTCTTCACCCGCCACCCCGCTACCTGCCGGCGGGATAGTGCCCGGCACCCCGCCTCCGGGGAAGAATTCCCCAGGATCTCCACAGCCGGGCCGCGGGCGCGGGTTCTCCCCAGGCGTTCTCCACATTGTGGATAATCACCGTCTTGTAATTTCCGAACATCCGTCCGAGCGGCCCGTTCGGCCGCCGCCGTGCGCTCGAGTTTTGCACACTGTGGAGTGCTGGGGCCGGATCTGGGGAGAAGTGCACAGAGTTTTCCACAGGCGGTGGAGAAGTCGGTGTATAACTCCCCAGGGGCCCCATCCACAGGGTTTTCCACCGCCTGTGGATAACTGCGTCCTCAGGGTGGGGAATTCCGGGGCGAGGGGGCGTGGGACCGCCGCGAGAGCCGGCCGGGGAGCGTACCCGTGCCCTGGCGAGGCGGCCGTTCGGCGTCCCGCTGGGCCAGGGGATAGGGAGCGGGGCACCGAAGAGAGACGAGGGGAGTCCGGCTAGGGGCGGCGCGCGCTGGCCATGAGGGCGCCCATCGCTCCCGCTAGCACGAGGTTGCTCAGCGCCATCGCGGCGAGCATCCACGCGACCCCGCCGAACTCGGCGACGAGCCCGAAGAGCAGCGCGCCGAGGGGGATGAGGATCCGGTCGGTGTTCGCCACGCCCACGACCGAGCCGCGGATCTCCTCGGGCGCCATGGCGGTGACCGCGGCGCGGTTGGTCGTGCGGTAGATCTGCGCGAGGAAGCCGAGCAGGAGGAAGCACGCCGCGAGCGCCACCTGGTTCGGCGCGAGCGCCGCGACCAGCGCCGCGACGATAAGCGGCAGGGAGGCGCCAAGCGCCCCGACGAGGGCGGTGCGGGGCGGGTCCGGGAGCCGGCGGCGGCGGATGCCGATGCTCGCCGCGGCGGCGCCGAGCGCCGCGACGAACGAGCCGATCGCCGCGCCGACGCCCCCGCCGGGGAAGAGCGGCGGCGCGAACACCACCGGCATGAGCGCGGTGTAGGGGAACACGGCGAGCATCGGCCCGAACGCGAGGCCCACCTGGGCGAAAAGCCGCCTGTCGCGGACGAGGTGGCGCAGCCCGGCGAGCAGCGGCGGGCGGCGGGCGCCTTCTGGCGGGCCGGCGGCGACGCCGGCGACGTGCACCCGCCAGGAGAGGATCGCGGCCGCCGCCTGCAGGGCGGCCCCCAGCCCGATGGCCGCGCCAGGCCCCGCGGCGGCGAGCAGCGCGCCGCTCGCGGCGGGGCCGGCGATCTGGCACAGCGTGAGCACCGTCGAGAGGTCCGCCATGCCCCTCAAGAGCTCCCCGCCGCCGGTGACGCGGGCGATGAGCACCTGGCGCACGGTGGGCTCCGCGGCGGTGATGAGCGAGCGCCCCGCGAGCAGCGCCGTAGCTATAAGGAAGCCGTGCGGCGGAGAGAGCGCCACGATCGCCGCCATCGTCGCCGTGACGGTCGACGCGACTCCGGTGATGAGGGTGAGCAGCGCGGCAGGGTCGCGCCGGTCGGCGAGCCCGCCCATCACCGGGCCCGCGACGAGGATGGGCACGAGCCGCGCCGCGGTGGTGATCCCCACCGCCGCGGCGGAGCCGGTGATCTCTAGGACCCACCAGTTGAGGACGACGAGCTCCGCCGCGCCGCCGAAGCGCGACAGCGCGACGGAGACTAAAAGCCCCCGGTACGCGCGGGCCGCCGCGCCGCGGCTCACCGGGCGGCGCCCAGCGGGTTGGGGATCGCGACGTAGCGGTCCCCGGCCTCGGGTTCGAGGGCCATGGTGACGAACGCCTTCTGGCGCAGGCTCTCGGCCTCGAGGGCGCGCAGGTCGCCCTCGGGGGCGCGGCCGCGGTGCCGGTCCGCCACGGCGGCGGCCTCCGAGCGGGCAAGTGCCCACAGCTCGTCGGCGAGGCCCCCGCCGAGCGCCGAGTCGAGCTCATCGACGATGCCGGCGAGGTTTCCGAAGATCGCGGCGTAGTGGCCCTTGTCGAGGAACTCGTCGAGCCGGTCGGTCGCGGTGATCGCGCCGGGCCTCGTGGGCAGCGCCCGCCCGCCGCGGGTGTAGCGCGGCCGGTAGATCCGCAGCCCCGAGAAGTCCCGCAGCCACAGCCCCCGGTAGCGGGGCCGGGCCGCGCGGCCGGCGAGGCCGGCGACCTCGACGAGGGTGTTCTGCAGGTGCGCCTCGATTGCCACGCCGTCGAGCCACATCGCCGGCAGCGCCGCGCCGAGCAGGTCGCGGGCGTAGGAGCGGAAGAATTCGAGAGCGCCGCCGCGCGTGCCCCCGGCAAGGGCTTTGAGCGGGCTGGGCTCGCCCTCGGGCAGGCCGCGCAGCGCGCACGCGCTGATGAGCGCCGCGTCCGCCCCGAGGCCCGGGGTGGGCTCGCGCACGAGCGCGGAGAGCCCCCGGTTGAGCGCCGTGGAGCCGGAGTCCCCGCGGTAGGCGACGCCCGCGACCTCCTTGAGAACCCCGACCGGGGCGCCGGCCCGCTCGAGGATCCTGGCGACGGCGTCGGCGACGGCCGGGGTGCCCAGCGCCGAGTGCTGGGAGATGCTCCGCCTCGTGGAGGTGAGCGTCACGTCGAGCGCGACTTTCACAAACGGCCGGGCGCCGGCCGCGCCGGGCGCGTGGGGCACGAGCGTGCGCAGCGAGATCGTCGGGCGGGCCGGCAGCACGACCGAGTCGACGACCCGCGCCGTCCCGTCGGACAGCGCGTCGGCGAGCTCCCCGCGCAGCACGTGGGTGAGCTGCCACGGGTGCACCGGCACGAGCGCCCAGCCGCCGGACGGGGGCGGGCCCGCCGCGTCTAGCTCGTCTTGGGCGAGCTCCCAGTGGCGGGGGAAGTGGTGGGCGAGCGTCTCGCCGAGGGTCGGCCTGCCGGCCGCGTCCTCGACGAGGCCGCGCTCGACCGCGAGGAGCACGAGATCGACGACGCGGCCC
Organism: Corynebacterium otitidis ATCC 51513; assembly: GCF_000296405.1. Lineage (GTDB taxonomy): Bacteria > Actinomycetota > Actinomycetes > Mycobacteriales > Mycobacteriaceae > Corynebacterium > Corynebacterium otitidis. The sequence goes on along the minus strand of NZ_JH815195.1, from coordinate 318,687 downwards.
TGCTCGGGCGAGTAGGCGAAGATCTCGTCCTCGCTCAATCCCCGGCGCAGCTTCGAGAGCGGGTGGACGCTGTGGCCCTCCGCCGCCAGCGCGTCCGCGGCGACGCCGCGCAGCCCGGGCGCGGCGAGCGCCACTCGCCCCGCCCAGCCGGTGTCCAGGCCCCGCAG
>NZ_JH815195.1:253022-318420 GCF_000296405.1 Corynebacterium otitidis ATCC 51513 | reverse complement strand
CCGCGCGACCGTCTCGCGGGCACCGGCGTCGGCGTCGCGGCGCTCGGCCTCGGCGTCGGAGGCGAGCCGGCGGGCCGCCTCGTGCAGCGGGCTGGCCCACGGTGCGTACGCCTGCTCGGTGACCGCGCCGGACAGCCGCATCGCGAGCAGCCGCTTGCGCGGCAGCTCCGGGGCGAACACCCGATTAAGCGTTGCGGCCGCCGGCCCGGGACATCCGTCGACGGCGCGCTCCCAGATCGCGAGGCGGCGCAGCTCGTCGCCCGCGGCGAGCGCGACCGGCGCCCACGCCTCGGCCGGCCGGCGGTCCCGCCCTAGCACCCGGGCCAGCGAGTCGACCAAGTTGACGAGCAGCGGGTAGGTGACCTTGTCGATCGCGGCGGAAAGCCCCGTGGCCTCGAGCGCGGTGCCGGCGATGGGTGCGAGGCGCGCTGCGGCGCCGGGCCGGCGCGCGGCCCGGGAGCCCGGCACGAGGCGGGCGCCGCCGAAGTCGCGCACCACGGCGCGGGCGGGTACCCCGTCTCTCAGCACGAGCACGACGTTTTGCGGGTGCGGCTCGAGCGCGATGCCCCATCTCGCGAGAAGCCCCAGTGCGGGGGCGACGAGCACGTCGGCGAGCGCCCGGAACCACGGCTCGGCCGACTCGCCGAGCCGGCCGCGGTGGCGCAGCTCGTAAAGAAGATCGGCGAGCACCGGGCGGCCGGTGAGCGGGTTCGCGGCGGTGAGCGCCGCGACGGGAAGCGCGACGTCGCCGTCCCGGGCGTCGGCGAGCGGGTCGCGCCGCACGAGCGAGCCCAGGCAGCGCGCCCGCCGCCCGGACGAGGCGGAAAACCTCGTCGCCCCGAGGTCCCGCGCGACGTCGAAGGCCGGCTCGTCGAGGCTCGTGCGCGGCGAGAGCCCCGCGTCCACGGCGAGGACGTCGGCCGCCTCCGCGGAGAGCAGCGGGCCGGCCGCCGCGCCCGCGGAAAAGCCCCGCACCGCGCCGGTGAGCTGCGCCTCGAGCGCGAGCTTCACGTGCGCCGCGCCCGAGCCGTCGGCGACGCGCATCGTGCGCACGCTCATGAGCGGCTCCGCGGTGGCGGCGGTGGAGAGAACAACAAGGGAACCGGCGGCGATCTCGGCCGCGAACTCGTCGCGCAGCACGTGCTCGAGCTGCCACGGGTGCGCCGCGACGACCGCGAAGCCGGGAATGCCGCGCTCCGCGAGCTCCCGGCGAAGCTTCGCGGCCGTCTCGGGCAGGACGTCGCTCAGCGCGCCGAGCACGCCCGCGCCCGTCTCCTCGACGAGCCCCGGATCGAGCGCCACGAAGCGCAGCTCGACGCGCTCGACCTGCTCGGGCAGCACGTCGCGCCACGCGTCGCCGAGGCCCAGGCACGTCTTCGCCGCCGGGTGCGCGCCGTGGCCCTCGCAGACGATCTGCTCGAGGCGCGCGAGCAGCGCCGACGGTCCCCGGTCGCCCGCCGGGCAGCGGCGCCGCGCGGCCTCGACGAGGTCGCTAAACGCGGTGGCGCTTTCCGGGTCGTGGGCGGCGCGCTCCGCCGCCCAGCGCTCGGCGATCCCGCGGCGCGCCCGCTCGAGCCCCACGACGCCGTCCTCGATCTCCGCGAGCGCCCGCTTAAGGTTGGGGGCCTCGCAGTCGAGCGCCCCCGCCTCCGCGAGGGCGGCGAGCGTGCCCGCGGGGTCCGCCCGCAGCCGGGCGCGCAGCCCGCGCGCCGGGGTGGCGAGGATCCTCTCCTTGAGCAGCGCGTCGAAGATCCGGTCGGCCACGGTGCTGGCCGCGCCGGGGGTGTCGGGCATGTCAGCTGATCCTTTCGTCCCCAGCGGCGCGCCGCGCCGCTTTATCTACGGTGGCTTGCCCCGTCGTGTCTTTAAAGGATCTCCTACGCGACGCGGTCTCGCACGAGGGCGAGGTTGTGGTAGGGCACGGGCAGCTCCCGGCCGGTCTTCGGGTCGGTGACGGTGAGGCACTCGACGTTGAAGACCCGGCTGATGAGCGCGGCGGTCATGATCTCCTCGGACTCGCCGTCGGCGACGATGGCGCCGTCGACCATCGCGACGACCCGGTCGGCGAAGCGCGCGGCGTGGGCCATGTCGTGGACGACCATGACGATCGTCTTGCCCGCCTCGTTGAGGGTCGCGACGAGGTCGAGGATCGCGAGCTGGTGCGCCGGGTCGAGGTAGGTCGTCGGCTCGTCGAGCAAAACGATCGGGGTGTCTTGGGCAAGCGTCATGGCGATGAACACGCGCTGGCGCTGCCCGCCGGAGAGCGCGCGGGCCGGCTCGTCGAGCAGGTGGGAGATGCCCGCCTGCTCGGCGGCGGTGGCGACCGCCTCGTGGTCGGCGCGGCGCAGCGCGGCGAACGCGCCGGTGTAGGGGTAGCGGCCATAGCCGATGACCTCCCGCACGGTGACGCCGTCGGGCGCGGCGGGGTCCTGCGGCAAAAAGGACAGCTGTCGGGCAAAAGCCCGCGCCGAGAGCGCCGAGGCCGGCTCCCCGTCGAGGGTGATCTCCCCGGAGGTGGGCTTCTGCTGGCGGCCGAGCGCGCGAAGGAGCGTCGACTTGCCGCAGCCGTTGGGGCCGATGAGCGCGGTGACCTTCCCCGGCTCGATGTCGAGGTCCACGTCGTGGAGAATCTCGGGGCCGCCGTATCCGACGCAAAGCCCCCGGCAGGACAGGCCGGTCGTCATGGCTATTTAGTCCTTCACTTTCGTCATCTTGAGGAGCAGGTAGATGAAGTAGGGCGCCCCGACCACGGCGATGAGCGCGCCGACGGGGATCTCGGTGGGGGCGAAGGCCCAGCGCCCGATCGCGTCGCACACGACGACGAGCGCCGCGCCGCCGACCGCGGCGACGGGCACCTGGCGCAGCATCGTCGAGCCGACGAGCATGCGCGCCGCGTGGGGCACGATGAGCCCGGCGAAGCCGAGCACCCCGGCGGCGGCGACGGCCGCGGCGCCGAGCGTCACGGCGAGCCCGACGGCGATGACGCGCCACGCCAGGGGGCTCACGCCGACCCCGCGCATCGAGGAGTCGTCGAGGCCGAGCATGTCGAGGTGGTGGGCGACGACGATGACGGCGACGACGCCGAGCGCGACGAACGGCGCGACGATCTCCGCGTCGGCGACGGTGCGGGCGTAGAGCGAGCCGCGCAGCCACGTCATCGCCGCGCCGGCCTCGGGGGCGGCGCGTACGAGCAGGAGCTGCGTGAGCGCGGAGAACACCACAGAGACCGTCACGCCGGTGAGCGTGAGGCGCACCGGGTCGGCGATGCCGCGGCCGGCGAGCAGGAACACCACCACCGCGCCGATGAGGGCGCCGACGAGCGCGACCGCGGTGAGCTGCGAGGCGGGGACCGTGCCCACCCCGAGCAGTGCGGCCACGGCGGCGAGCCCGCCGCCGGCGGTGATGCCGACGGTGTCGGGCGCGGCGAGCGGGTTGCGCAGCGCCGACTGCAGCAGCGCGCCGGCCACCGCCATGGACGCCCCGGCGACGACGCCGACGAGGATCCGCGGGGCGCGGTAGCGCCAGATGAGCGAGTCGCCGTCGACGAGCCCGGAGAGCACCTCGGCCGGCGACATGGTCACCGCGCCGATCGCCATGCCGAGCACCGCGGCGGCCGCCAGGCCGATGAGAAGTCCAACGAACACGGCGACGAAGCGGGCACGGCCCGCGGCGGCGTTCTTCGGAGTCACGGGCGCTCACCTCCCGGCGCCGCCGCGGCGGCCGTGGGCCTCTTCGGCGTGAGGTTTCGGATGCCCCAGAGCAACAGCGGGAAGCCCGCGAGCGCGGTGACGATGCCGACGGGGGTCTCCGCGGGGGCCCAGAGCGCCTGGGCGATCGAGTCGGACACGATGAGGACCGCGGCCCCGACCGCGGCCGCGACGACGATGCCGATGCGGTGGCGCGGCCCGCACACCCGGTGCACGACCACCGCGGCCATGAGCCCGAGGAAGCCGATGGGCCCGGCGGCGGCGACGCCGCTGGCAACGAGCACGACCGCGGCGCTCACCGCGCCGATGCGCAGCCGGCGCGGGTCCGCGCCCACGGAGCTCGCCACGAGGTCGCCCGCGGCGAGCGTGTCGAGGCCGCGCGCGCCCGCGATGACGAGCGGGGCGACGACGAGAAGCGCGACGATCGCGGGGATAAGGTCGTCGAGGCCCACCCCGCCGAGCCGCCCGGAGAGCCACGAGAGCACGGTGGCGAGCTGTGCCTCGTCGAGGACGAGCACGATCGAGGTCAGGGCGCTAAACAGCGCGGAGACCGCCATGCCGAGGAGCACCATGCGCTGCACGATGATCGCCCCGGAGGGGTCCGCGACGTGGCCGCGCAGCCCGATGCCCACGGTGATGGCGATGGCGATGCTCGCGCCGATGAGCGAGCCGGGCAGGATCGCCGCGCCGGTGGCGCCGCCGAGCAGGGTCGTGCCGAGCACCGCGCCGAGCGAGGCGCCGGAGTTCACGCCGGTGATACTCGGGTCCGCGAGGGGGTTGGAGGTCGCGGTACGCAGCAGGAGACCCGCGATGCCCAGGCCGGCGCCGATGACGGTCGCGGCGATGAGGCGGTCGCGGGTGACTGCGAAGACCTCCCCCTCGAGCCAGGGGGCGCTCTCCGGGCCCTCGACGCGCAGCAGCCGCCACGCGAACGTGGCGGCGACTACCGCGACCGAGACCCCGATGACGAGGGCGATCCCCCACTTTCGGGAGACGGTCATTTAGGAGTTTTCTTCGATGATCTGGTCGAGCATGGCCTCCGCCGACAGGGTGCCACGGGCGCGGGACCACACGTCCTGGTCCACGTCGACGACGTTGTCCACGACGTCGGCCCACGGGGAGGAGCGGAAGCCCTCCTGGTCGTTGTAGAGGTACATGATGTCGAGGTTCATGTCCGGCAGCTTGTCGCCGGTGAGCTCCGCGACGTCGGTCTTCGACTCGATGTTGGACTTCTCGCCGTCGTAGCCGTACTCGTAGCCCACGGCCTCGAGCAGGGAGCCCGGGAAGGACTCGCGCACCCAGGTATAAAGGGTGTTGTCGGTCCAGCCGATGACCGCGGCGCGGGTGCCCGGCTCGACGACCTGGGAGGCCTGCTCGATCTTCGACTCGATCCGCTCGCGGATCTCCTTAGCCTCGTCCTCCTTGCCGACCTTCGCGGCGATCTCGTCGACGGAGTCGAGGACGGCCTCGAAGGTGGAGTCGTCGTAGGCCTCGGTGTCGGCGATCCCCTCGAGCGTGTCGAGGATATCGGCGTGCCGGGTCGGGCTCGCGAGGATGAGGTCCGGCTCGAGCGACTCGATGACCTCGAGGTTCGGCTGCTTCGCCTGGCCGACGGACTCGACATCCTCGGAGATCTTGCCCTCGAGGGTCGGCGGGAGCTTGGAGTCGCCGATCTCGGCGATGCCGACCGGCTCGATGCCGAGGTCGACGAGGATTTCCTCGTAGCGCCAGTCGAGCGCCACGACGCGCGGCTCGTCGCCGGCGTTTTCGGAGGTGGTGGCCTCGCCCTCGGTGGATTCCTCCTCGGAGTTCGAGCAGGCGACCAGGACGCTAACGAGCGCCGCCAGCGCGGCGAGGACTGCGAACAGGCGGGCGAGGGAGGCGGCGCGCCCCCCGGCATTGGTGTTGGCAAGCATGAGCGAAGGCTAACACCGAGTTAAACGTAGCCTCAATGTTCTTAAGCTTGGTTGACCTCAAACGGGGCTAGCCGCGCGGTCCCCGGCCGCCCGCCGGGTGCCGGAGAAACGTGCGGGGTGCTGCGGATACGCGTCGGCCGCCGCGGCGGGGAGAAAAGTTCCGCGCGGCGGCGGCCGGCGATCGTCAGGGGGCCTTCTTGAGACCCGGCGGCTATTTCCAGCCGATCGTCATGAGCAGGCCCACGACCATCGTCCCGAAGCCGATGGCGTAGTTCCACGGGCCGAGCTCGACGAAGAGGGGCACCGTGTCCCCGAGCAGGTAGGAGAGCACGAGCCACGCGAGCCCCAGCCCGAGGAGCGCGAACATGAGGATCTTGTACCACAGCGGCGTGCCGCCGATGTTGATCCGCACCGGGGCGCGCTGGGCGGACGAGTCCGTCCCCGGGGCCTGCGGCAGGTCGCCCGAGTTCGTGATCTTTGACTTCGGCATGCTTCGTCGTACCTCAGGTCGTCGTGGGTTGTCTTAAGGGAAGTGTCCTTACCGAACGGGGCCCCAGTCTAGCAACCCGGCCCCGCCCCGGGCGCCGGCGAGTCAGCGCTGCAGCGCCTCGCGCAGCGCCGTGTGCCCGTCCGCGTTGGAGCGCGAGGACGACGTCGACGTCGAGCGCTTCTCGTAGAGCGTGATCTCCACGTGCACCGACTTGTCGACCTCGTCGCCGGCGGCCGGGGAGGCCGAGGCGATCGTCCGGTCGGCGCTGCTGCTGCTCGTCGGGCGCGGCTCGCGCTCCTCGATGTCGCCGGACTCGCCGCGCCAGCCCTCGCGCTTCAGCGCGTCGACGGCCTCCTGCTTCGTGAGCCCGGAGAGGTCCGGCATGACCATGAGGTTGCCGTTGGAGACCCGCACCGTGATCGTCGAGCCGCTGATGACCTCCTCGCCCGGCTGGGACAGCGCGAGCACCTCCCCCTCGGGGCGGGTCGAGTCGACCCGGTCGACGGCGACCTCGAAGCCGAGGCTCGTGAGCGTCGCCTCCGCCTCGTGGAGCTGCAGGCCCGTGACGTCCGGGATGCGGGTGGTGTCCGGCCCTGCCGATCGGGTGACGCGCACCTCCGAGCCCTTGGGCAGCTCGATGCCGGCGGTGGGGTTCTGCTCGATGATCTGCCCCTCGGGCACGTCCGCGGACGGCTCGTCGCGCACCGGCTCGCCGAGCTCGAGGCCCGCCTCGGCGAGCGCCTCCTGCGCCTCCTGGATCGTCAGGCCGCTCAAGTCCGGCACCTCGGTCTGCTCCTTGCCGGAGGAGATGACGAGCGTCACCGTCGTGCCGCGCTGCAGCTGCGAGCCGGCCTCCGGGTTCGTGGCGAGCACCTGGTCCTCGGGCACCTCAGGGTCGGGGCGCTCCTCGATCTCGTCCTGGAAGCCCGCCTCGCGCAGCTTGTGCACCGCCTCCGAGCGGTCGAGGCCCACGAGGTCGGGCACCGCGACGGTCTCCTGCTCCCGGGCCGCGTCGCTGGCGGCCTGCCACGCGCGGTAGCCCACCACGCCCACGCCCGCGAGCGCGATGACCGCGAGGATGACCGCGAGCCACACCGGCCAGCGGGAGCGCTTCTTCTTCTCCTGCTTGGGCCGGTGGCGCGCGCCCGGTTTCGGCGGGGCGGGCTCCTCGACCGGCTCGAGCGTCGTCGTCGACTCGGCCGCGCCCTCCCCGGCGACGGCGACGTGGCTGCGCGCCGCGTGGGTGACCGCGCCCCGGGCCAACAGCTCGAGGTCCTCGCCGAGCTCTTCGGCAGACTGGTAGCGGTCGGCCGGATGCTTCGCCATCGCGGTGAGCACCACCGAGTCGACGTTGACCGCGACGGTGGGCGTGAGGTTCGGGATGAAGTGGGAGGGCGCCTCCGGCTCCTCCTGCACGTGCTGGTAGGCCACCGCGAACGGCGTCTCGCCCTCGAACGGCGGGTGCCCGGTGAGCGCCTCGTAGAGCACGCAGCCCAGCGAGTAGACGTCCGAGCGGGCGTCCGCGGTCTTGCCGCGCGCCTGCTCGGGGGAGAGGTACTGCGCCGTGCCGATCACCGCGGCCGTCTGCGTCATCGCCGAGGTGTGGTCGTCGAGCGCCCGGGCGATGCCGAAGTCCATCACCTTCACCGCGCCGGTGTTGGTGATCATGATGTTCGCGGGCTTGATGTCGCGGTGGACGATGCCCGCGTCGTGGGAGGCCTGGAGCGCCTGGCAGACCGGCAGGAGCGTCTCGGCGGCCTCGGCCGGGGGGAACGGGCCGTTGTCGCGCACGATGTCGCGCAGCGTGTGGCCGAACACCCGCTCCATGACGATAAAGGGCACGCTGACGCCCTCGCGCTGGTCTTCGCCGGTGTCGTAGACGGCGACGATGGCGGGGTGGTTGAGGCGCCCGGAGTTCTGCGCCTCCCGGCGGAAGCGCTCGCGGAAGTTCACGTCTCGCGCGAGGTCCACCTTGAGCATCTTGAGCGCAACCGTGCGCCCGAGCAGCAGGTCCTCGGCCTCGTAGACGTCGGACATGCCGCCGGTGCCGATCACCTCGCCAATCTCGTAGCGGTCTGCGATTGTGTTCACTTACCTTCTCTCCCTAGGAAGCGCCCCGTAGAGGCCGCCCAGGCCGCGCTCGGAGTCAAGATAATCGTGCATCCTATCGCCGTCCAGGCCGGAAGGCGCACTCGTGGGCGCCGGGGAGGAGCCCTCGGTCGGCGCCGGCGCCGTCGGCTGGGTGGGCTGGTGGCTGCCCTGCGTCTGCTCGTCGCCGCCGTCGTCCTCGTCGTCGCCGGGCTGGGTGGGCGGCGGCTGAATCGGGGCGGTCGGGCTGGGCTGCGGCTGCTGCGGCGCGGGCTGCTGGCTGGGCTGCTGCGGCGCCGGCTCCTGCTGCCGGCTCGGCTGCTGCGGGGCGGTCTCGCGCACGGTGGTGGTCTCCGTCTCGCCGGGCAGCGTCGTCGTGACGATCGTCTCCGAGGGCTCCTCGCCCCCGGTTGAATCGAAGACGCCCGCGGACCACGCCCATGCCCCGGCCGCGACGAGCGCCGCGGCGGCGACGGCCGCCGCGATGCCCGCGCCGCGGCCGGACTTCTTCGCTTTCTTCTTGGCCGAGGGCTTGGCGCCCGGGGCTCCGCCGCGCCGCGCCCCGGCGGCGGCCGCGCGCGTTTCCTGCGCGCGGGCCACGCGGGTGGCCTCCGGGAGGATGGTCGTCGGGCGGGCGGCCTGGCCGAGCAGCTCGGTCGTGGCCGACGGGGTGGGCTCCTCGGCCTCGCCCTGCAGTGCCGCGGACGCGGGCTGCGGCGGGCGGTTCCCGGCCCTGACCTCCTTGATCGCCAGGGCGAACTCGTCGCCCGAGGCGAAGCGGGTGGCCGGGTCCTTGCGCAGCGCGATGGAGACGAGCTCGCGGGCCTGCGCGCTGATCGAGGTGGGCAGCGCCGGCGGCTCGTCGTTGATGTGGGAGAGTACCACGGAGACCGACGAGTCGCCGCTGAACGGGCGGCGCCCGCCGAGCACCTCGTAGCCGACGACGCCGAGGGAGTAGACGTCGGTCGGCGGGCCCACGGAGAGGCCCTGGGCCTGCTCCGGGGAGATGTACTGCGCGGTGCCCACGACCATGCCCGTGCGGGTGAGCGGCACGGCCTCGGCGGCCTTGGCGATCCCGAAGTCGGTGATTTTCACCTGCCCGGACTGGGTGACGAGAAGGTTGCCGGGCTTGATGTCCCGGTGGATCATGCCGAGCCGGTGGATGACCGAGAGCCCGTGGGCGGCCTGCTCGAGAAGGTCGAGGCTGAGCTCCTCGTCGAGGGAGCCCTCCCGGGCGATCAGGTCGGCGAGCGTCTCGCCGCGCACGTACTCCATGATGATGAAGCAGTGCGTCGTGCCCGCCTGGTCGGTGACCTCCCGGTAGTCGTAGGTCGCAACCACGTGGTCGGAGTCGATGGCGGTCGCGGCCTTCGCCTCGTTGCGGAATCGCTCGAGGAATTCCGGCGCGTTGGAGAACTCCGGGCGCAGCGCCTTGACGGCGACCTCCCGGTCGCGCGCGACGTCGTCGGCGAGCCACACGGTGGACATGCCGCCGTGGCCGATGACCCACTGCAGCCGGTAGTCCTCGCCGAGGAGGAGCTGCAGGCGCTCGCGCTCGGGGTCGCGGCCCGGCCCGGCCATGATCTCGGTGTCGTCGCTAGCCACGTCGCCTCCTTCTCAACTCCTCACTCGTCGTTTCCCGTTCTACCGTGCCCGGCCGCTAGCCGAGCGCCGCCTGGATGACGGCGCGGCCCAGCGGCGAGGCGACCTTCCCGCCCGTGGCGGATTGGCCCTGCCCGCCGCCGTCCTTGACGACGACGGCGACGGCGATGTCGGCGTCCTCCGTGGGGCCGAAGCCCACGTACCACGTGTGGGGCGCCTCGCCCTCGGCGCCGTGCTCCGCGGTGCCCGTCTTCGAGGCGATGTCCTCCCCGTTGTAGCCGGTGGTGTTCTTCTCCGACTCGATCATGAGCCCGCGCAGCTGGCCGGCGATATCCTCATCGACCGGGGCGTTGAGCTCCTTCGGCTCGATCGCGTCGATCTCGTTGAGGTCCGGGCCGGTGATCCGGCTGACGACGTGGGGCTCCATGCGGTGCCCGTTGTTCGCGACGGTCGCGGCCATGACCGCGGCCTGCAGCGCCGACATCGTCACGTCGCGCTGCCCGATCGCCGACTGGCCGACCGCCGCCTGGTCGGGCAGCTCGCCGAGCTCGCCCGAGGAGGTCGGAAGGCCTAAGTCGTAGTTCTCGCCCACGCCGAAGTCCTCGGCGGTGGATCGGAACTCGTCCTCGCCGACCGCGAGGCCGAGCTGCACGAACGCGGTGTTGCACGAGAGCTTGAACGCCGTCTCGAGGCTCACGTCCGAGCCGTCGGTGCACGCGTTGCCGTTGTAGTTCGTCAGCTCGGTCTCCGTGTTGGGCAGCGTGATCTGCGGGGCGCCGGTGAGCTGGCTATCGACCGTGTAGTCGCCCTTAAGCCCCGCGGCGGCGGTGATGATCTTGAAGATCGAGCCCGGCGGGAGGGTCTCCTGCGCCGCGTGGTTGAGCAGCGGGTTCGACGGGTCGGCGTTGAGCTCCTCCCACGCCTGCTCGGCGGTGTCGCCGTTGGCGAGCAGGTTCGGGTCATAGGACGGCGTCGAGGCCATCGCCACGACCTCGCCGGTCGAGGGCCGAATCGCGACGATCGAGCCCTCGTAGCCGTTGCTCGCGAGCTGGTCGTAGGCGACCTGCTGGACGTTGGGGTCGAGGGTGAGCTCGACGTTGTTGCCCGCCGGGTTGTCGCGCGTGAGGTGATCGAGCAGCTGCCGGGCGTAGAAGTCCGTGCCGTTGAGCACCCCGTTGTAGGTCTCCTCGAGCTGGGAGGTGCCGTACACGTCGGAGACGTAGCCCGTCACCGGGCTGAACTCCACGGCCTGGTCGCCGTACTCGCGCTGGTAGAGCTCGTCGGCGTCCTGGTACGACGACGCGAGCGTCGCGCCGCCGGCGATGATCTGCCCGCGCGGGGTGGACTTCACCTCGAGGAAGTTGCGCTGGTTCGCCGCGTTGAGGGCGTACTTCTCCTGGGAGAAGCCCTGCACGATCGTGAGCTGCAGGATGAGCGCGAGGACGAGGACGAAGGAGAACGTCGCCGTGTGCGAGATCGCCTTGTTCACCGGGGATCACCTACTCCGAGCTCGAGGAATCGGGGACGCGGGGGATGTAGCCCGTCGAGGGGCTGTCGTGGCGCTCGCCGGCGGCCGGCTGGGCGTCCTGGCGCTGGGCGCGCTCGGCCTGCTCCTCGGCGCTGGGCTGAGGGCGCTGCGCCGAGTCGGAGATCCGCATGAGGATCGCGAGCAGGATGTAGTTCGCCATGAGCGAGGAGCCGCCTGCCGACATGAACGGCGTCGTCAGGCCGGTCATGGGCAGCAGGGCGCTGATCCCGCCGACGACGACGAACACCTGGATGATGAGCGTGAGCGACAGGCCCGAGGCGACGAGCTTGCCGTAGCCGTCGGAGACCTGCACCGCGGCGCGCAGCCCCCGGGTGACGAGCACCGCGAAGAGCAGGATGATCACGGTGAGTCCGAAGAGCCCGAGCTCCTCGCCGACGGCCGCGAGGATGAAGTCCGACTCGACGACGGGGATGAGCTCGGGGTAGCCCTCGCCCAGCCCGGTGCCGGTGAACCCGCCCCAGGACAGCCCGAAGAGCCCCTGGGAGAGCTGGTAGCCCGTGCTGTCGAAGTTCGCCAGCGGGTCGATGAAGTTCGAGAAGCGGTCCTGGATCTTGTCGGAGATGAAGTAGATCCCCGCCCCGCCGATCGCGACGAGCGCGACGCCGATGATGAGCCACGAGGCCCGAGACGTCGCGAGGTAGATCATCCCCAAAACCGTGACGAAGAGCAGCAGCGCCGGCCCGAAGTCGTTGGAGACCCCCATGATCGCGATCGCGACGGCCCAGACGAAGAGCACCGGCGCGAGGTCCCGAAGCCGCGGGAAGTCGATGCCGAAGATCCGGTAGCCCGCCACGGTGAACAGCGCGCGCTTGTTGACGAGCAGCTGCGCGAAGAACAGCAACAGGAGGATCTTCGAGAACTCGCCCGGCTGGAGGCTGAACGGCCCGATGGTGATCCAGATGCGGGCGTCCGCGTTGATCGCCGCTGGCCACACGAGCGGCAGCGCGAGCAGCACGAGCCCGACGAGCCCGAACAGGTAGGAGTAGCGCGCCAGCGGCCGGTGGTCGCGCACCAGCGTGAGCACGAGGGTGAAGAGCACGACGCCGACGAAGCTCCACAGCACCTGCCTAGAGGCGAGCGTCGAGCCGTTGGCGAGGTCGATGCGGTAGACCATGACCAGCCCGATCCCGTTGAGCAGCGCGGTGACCGGCAGCATGATCTGGTCGGCGTGCGGCGCGATGAAGCACAGCGCGACGTGCGCGAGCGCGAAGAGCCCCACGAACCCGGCCAGCAGCCCGGCGAGCTCGCTGATGACGGCCTCGCCCGAGGACACCTCGAGCGCGGCGAGCATGACCGTGACGACGATCGCCGCGGCGATGAGCAGGCCGATCTCGATGCGCCTCGAGACCAGAGTCTTGAGCACCTGCATCTAGTTCACCTCCCGGCAGTCGGCCCCGCTGCTCGGCCGGGGCTTCTCGGACTCGGTCGGGTCGTCTTCAGCCGGCGACCCGGAGCCCGAGGGGGATTCCCCGGACTCGGTGGCCACGCACGGCGGCAGCGCCTGGTCGGCGAGCCGGCGCAGCTGGCCGGTGACCTCCTCGTAGCTCCCGCCCGGCAGCCCGCTAACCGAGCGCCTCGCCGAGTCGGGCAGGTCGTCGAGCGTGAACGTCGGGCAGGAGGCCTCGCCGCTCGACTCGGCGCCCGTGATCCGCAGCGAGCCGTCCTTGGTCAGGCACGCCTTCTGGTAGGGCTCGTGGAGGTCGCGGCCGAAGAGCGAGGAGTCGATGCCGCGCTCGATCTGCAGCTCGCCCTCGGCGTTCGCGCTGATGAAGTAGTTGCCCTGCGCGTAGCTCAAGGCCGCCCAGCCGCCGCCGAGGACGGCGATGAGCACGAGGAGCGCGACGATGATCGCCCAGGTCACCTTGCGGCGCGGGTGAGGCTCCTCGTCGTCCTCGCTGTCGCCGTCGTCGTCGGTGGCGACGCGGTTGCTGCGCGGGTGGTCGCGGACCTCCCCGCTCGCGGCGATGGTCTTCGGCATGCGCCGCAGCGCGGCCGCCCTACTCGCCGCCGTGTCGGGGCGGGCCGGCTCCTGGTCGGAGTCGACGAGCGCGCCGACCTTGAGCGGCCGGCCCTCGCCCGGCTGGGGAGAGGGCTCAGTCGCGCCCTGCTCGGCGACCTCCCCGACGACGACGGTGACGTTGTCCGGGCCGCCCGAGCGCAGCGCGAGCTCCACGAGCCGCTGCGCGGCGTGCTGCGGGCTGCCCTCGCCGAGCGCCTCCCGGATGGTGTCCGGGGTGACCGGGTCGGAGAGCCCGTCCGAGCACAGCAGGTAGCGGTCCCCGGGGCGCGCGTCGAGCACCTGAAGGGTCGGCTCGACGGGCCGGCCCGTGTAGGCCTTGAGGATGAGCGAGCGCTGCGGGTGGGTGGAGACCTCCTCCGGGTCGAGCTGCCCGGAGGCCACGAGCGACTGGACGTAGGTGTCGTCGATGGTGATCTGGGTAAGCTCCCCGTCGCGCAGCCGGTAGCCGCGCGAGTCGCCGACGTGGCAGAGCCCCAGCCGGGTGCCGTCGAACATTAAGGCGGTGAGCGTGGTGCCCATGCCCTCGGTCTCGGGGCGCTCCTCGATGGTCTCGGCAAGCGCCCGGTTCGCGGCCTCGGCGGCGCCAGCCATGAGCGCGAGCATCGACTCGCCGGGCTGCTCGTCGCCGGTGCGCGCCGCGGCCGCGGCGTCGCGGCCGGCCTTATTGGCGGCCTCCTCGACGAGCTCGGTGACGTCGCGGTCGAGGTGCTCGAGGTGGGTGATGAGGATCTGCGAGGCGACCTCGCCCGCGGCGTGGCCGCCCATCCCGTCGGCGAGCGCGAGGAGGTGCGGGCCGGCGTAGGCCGAGTCCTCGTTGTTCGAGCGCACCAGCCCGCGGTCCGAGTAGGCGGAGAAGCGAAGTTCGAGCGTCACGAGGCCAACCTCACCGTCGTGCGCCCCACCCGGATGTCCTGGCCGACGTCGACCCGCTCGGGCTGGTCGATGCGCGCGCCCGAGAGGTGGGTGCCGTTGCGCGAGTCGAGGTCCTCGACGAACCAGTGGTTGCCGCGGCGGAAGACGCGCGCGTGCCTGGAGGAGGCGTAGTCGTCGCCGAGCACGAAGTCGCAGTCCTCGCTGCGACCCAGGACGAGCTCGTCGATCGTGGAGATGTCCATGTGGGAGCCGGCGAGCGGCCCCTCGACGATGGTGATGCGCGTGGCGGGCTCGCCGCGCCGCTGCGCGGCGGCGCGCGGCTGCTTCCTCGAGGGACGCCCGGAGCGGGACCGGCCGCTCGAGCCGACGGCCTTCGTCGAGTCCCGGCGCATGGCGCGCACCGCGAGGAACACGAACAGCCACAGCAAGACGAGCAGCCCGATGCGGAAGCCCGTGACCACGAGTGAATCCATGTGTGCCTCCCGGGTCTACTGCTGGTTGGGCCAGATGATGCGGACTTCGATGTGCGAGTGCCCCATGGTGATGACGTCGCCGTCGGCGAGGAGCCAGTTGTCGATGGGCATCTCGTTGACGGTCGTGCCGTTCGTGGACTTCAGGTCGACGAGCACGGCGTCCTTACCGTCCCAGGTGATCTCCGCGTGCTGGCGGGACACACCCGTGTCGGGGAGGCGGAAGTCGGTGCCGTTGGCGCGGCCGATGATGTTGGAGCCCTCGCGGACGAGGTAGCTGCGCGAGGAGCCGTCCTGGAGCAGCAGGCTCACCGTCGGGCCCTGGGCGGCGTTCTTGTCCGCGTCGCCGGCGGGGGAGTCGCCCCGCTCGGCCGCGGGGCCCTGGCGTGCGGCCATGAGCTCCGTGGCGGCCTGCGCGGCCTGCTCGTCGCTGCCCCAGCCCCCGCGGGAGGGGGCGGGGCCGTCCGTCGTGCCGGACTCGTCTGCCATGGGGCTGCTCCCGTCTGTCGTCTCGCTGCCCGTGCCGGGCTCGACGGGGCCACGGTAGTCGCCGCGGTCCCCGCTTGGCACGTCGTCGTCCCCCTCGGGGCCGTCGTTGTCGTCGGTGTCGATGGTCTGGAAGCCGCTGACGTCCTCCGGGTCGGGGTCGCTCCACGAGGAGGCCCGCAGCTGCCCGGTGTGCATGCCCGTCTCCTCGGCGATGATGACCACCGGGGGCCCGTCGAGGGTCCAGACGTTGTTGCGCGCGAAGCGCCCCAGCCGGCCGGCGAGCTCCTCGGGCAGGCGCGGCGACTCCTCCTCGAGGCCGTCGAGGTCCTTCGCCGAGACGCCGACCTGGAAGACGTTGGGTCCGTACTCGACGCCCTCGTCGAGGACGAGGTTGTCCTCGAGCTCCTGCTTGAGGAGCTCCTCGATCTCCGCGGGTACGAGCCGGCCGCCGAAGACGCGGGCGAAGCCGTTATCCAGCCCCCGCTGGAGGGCGCTGTCGAACCGCGCGAACTTGCCCAAGATCGACATCGACGCCCTCCTTTACTCGTCTTCCTTCGTCGGCGTTCGGCTCGGTCTGTCGCGGGGCCCGCCGCGCGCCGGCGGCGCGCCCAGGTCAACCCGCTGGTAGGCACATGTTCCACACATTATAGGGTCCGGCGGGGCGTTTTGATATCGCCGGCGCGCGCCGCGGGGCCCGCGGCCGCGGCCCGCACCGAGCCTGACCGGCGGGTTCCCCGCGCACCTGGTGGTTTGCGCTTTGGGGCGGGTGGTCCTAAGGTGTGCCCCACGGTCGAGACAGACCGAGCCGGCAGGCTTACTTCGTTGGGCCGTCCGAGGGCGAGTGGCGGAATGGCAGACGCGCTGGCTTCAGGTGCCAGTGTCCTTTACGGACGTGGGGGTTCAAGTCCCCCTTCGCCCACAGCGGGGAGACAGAGATCTCCCGATTGAGGCCCCGTCCCGGGGGTAACCGGGGCGGGGCCTTTTGTCGTGCGCTTCCTTCCCGCGCGAGCGGCGCCCGGCCCGGAGGGCTTAAGGATCCCTAGACTGACTGGCGAGAGCAACACCTAAGAACACTCGCTAGGGAGGGGTCAGCATCATGGCCGAGAAGAGCAGGTTCAACGGAGAGGTCTCGCTGGTTACGGGCGCGGGCTCGGGGATCGGCGCGGCGATCGCCCGGCGGCTCGCCGCCGACGGCTCGACGGTCGTCGTCACCGACATCGACCTCGACGCCGCGACGAAGGTTGCCAAGGAGATCGAGGACGCCGGCGGCGAGGCCATCGCCCTGAAGCTCGACGCGACCTCCAAGGAGGACAATGAGGCCGCCGTCGCCGAGACCGTCGAGCGCTTCGGGGCCCTCCACCACGCGGTGAACAACGCCGGCATCACCCCGAAGCCGGCCCGCGTCGGGGAGACCGACCTCGACAACTGGGACAAGGTCATCGACCTCAACCTCAACGCCGTGGCCTACGGGCTGCACTACCAGCTCAAGCAGATGGCCACGCAGGAGGACCCGTCGCGGGCGTCGATCGTGACGATGTCCTCGATCCACGGGCAGACCGCGGTGCCGGGCGCGGCGGCCTACGCCACCGCCAAGCACGGGGTGGTGGGCCTGACGAAGAACGCCGCCGCCGAGTACGGCAAGGAGGGCATCCGCGTCAACGCGCTCGCCCCGGGCTACGTCGACACCCCGCTGCTTAAGGACCTCGACGACAACTACCGCGAGGGGCTCATCGCGAAGCACCCGCTCGGCCGCCTCGCGACCGCCGATGAGGTCGCCGCGTTCACCTCGTTCCTGCTCAGCGATGAGGCGTCGTTTAGCACCGGCGGCTACTACCTCCTCGACGGCGGCTACAACGCCGTCTAAGAAATCACCGCCGCCCCGGGCCCGGCAGGGCCTGGCGCACGGGGCTCGAGAACACACCACCCCGCCTCCCTCGGGGTGCGGCCGGAACGCCGCGGCGGCGCCCGCCGCAGGGGAGGCGGGGTGGATTCTTTGCTGGTCGGCGGAGCCTACTTGCGCGGGGTGTGCTCCTTGACGACGTCCGCGAAGCGCGAGACGTAGTCCGCGACGAAGTCGCGGGTCTTCTCGTTGTTGAAGCGGCCGTCCTCGTCGAGCAGCGTCGGCGACTGGCCGAGGAACACCTCGGGCTGGCCGGGGCTCGTCACGCCGAAGTACGACAGCGCGAGCCTGAGGTTCTTCTGCGAGCTGTAGCCGCCCATGCGGCCCACCGAGTGGCTGATGATGCCCACGGGCAGGTCCTTCCACGCGACGTCGCTGTTCGGCTTCGAGCCGATGTCGATGGCGTTCTTCAGGCAGGCGGGGATGGTGCGGTTGTTCTCCGCGGTGACGAAGAACACCCCGTCGGAGGCCTTGAGCTTTTCCCGGAAGGCGGTGTACTCCGCCGGGGTCTCCTTGTCGGTGACCTCGGGGTCGTCGTAGTCGAAGTCGTAGAGCGGCAGGTCGCGGATCTCGACGATCTCCGGCTCGAAGCCCTCGGGGAAGAGGCCGAGGACGTTGTGCGCGATCTTCCGGGCGTAGGAGCCGCGCCGCAGGCTGCCGATGATGACGCTGATCTTGTAGGCCACGAACTTACCTTTCCAATCGGTTGAACTCTTGTGGCCTTTATAGCAGCAGCGCGCGCCGCCGGCCGGGCCCCCGGCTAGCCCTCCGGGCCCGCGCCGGGCCCGAAGGCGCCGTGATCGGCGAAGAATCGAAGCATCGTCTCGCGCAGCACCTGGTTCCACACCCCGTGGAAGCTCAGCGCCGAGGCGTGGTCCGCGCGCGGCCGCACGATCTCGGTGAGCTCGCGGCCGTGAGCGGCCATCGCCTCGCGGAAGGCGGGGTAGCTCTCGGGAGGGACGAGCCGGTCGGCGTCGCTGCGCGCGAGGAACGTCGGCTGGGAGTTGTCGTCGACGAGGTTCGCGACCGTCACGGCGTTCGCGCGGTCGGGGTGCTCCTCGGGCGGGCCGCCGAGGTACTTCTCGACGGTCTCGCGGGAGCCGGGCCCGGCGGCCGGGTCGGGGTTGGTGGCGATGGCGCGCGGGTCGATCGCGGGGGAGTCGGCGTAGACCGCGCGGGGCACGGCGGGCTCGCCGCCGCAGTCGGGCCGCGTGCGCCCGGAGGCGGCGTCGTAGCTCGCGGCCATGGCCAGCGCCCCGCCCGCGGACTCGCCGTAGGTAAAGAGCCGGCCCGGGTTCCCGCCGAGCTCGGCGGCGTGCTCTGTGACCCAGGACAGCGCGCAGGAGACCTGACCGGCGGCGAGCCGCCACGTCGGGCGCTCGTGCGTGGCGAGCGTGTAGTCCGGCGCGAGCGCCACGAAGCCCTGCTCGGCGGCCCAGCGCATGTTGCGCGCCTGGGAGGAGCGGTCCATCGAGTCCCAGCCGCCGCCGTGGATATAGAGCAGCACCGGCGCGCCCGCCGCCGGCCGGTGCTCGGGGAGGTAGACGTCCATGAGCAGCTCCCCGTCGGGGCCCGAGTCGTAGACGACCGTCTCGTCCGGCGCGGCGCCCTCGTCGAGGCCCGCGGGGCGAAGCGCCGCGAGCGGGTCGACGTCGACGCCGAGGTCCCGCGCGGCGGCGACCTGCTGGCCGAAAAGCGTCGCGAAGCCCACCGTCGAGGCGACGAGGAGCGCCCCGGCGGCGAGCCCCAGCCGCCGCGCCCCGGCGAGTGTCACGAGCCCGGCTGCCCCCGCGAGCCCCGCGGCGCCGACGGTCAGCGGGCCCGCGTACTGCGGGGTGACGAGCGTTCCCACCCCGAGGTACGGCACGCGCGGGAGATAGGGCGACGCGGCGAGCCACCCGGCCACCAGCCCGCAGCCGGCGAGCAGCCCGCCTGCGGCGGCCGCCGCCCCGCGGCCCAGCCGCCGCGCGATGCGCCTGGTGCCCGTAGCCGGTTCCGCGCCGCGCCCCACCGCCATCAACCCCTCCCCGGATCCGGCGAATAATAATCTGGCCCGGAGGATAGGCCGCCGCGCGTCCCCGCGCGAGCGGCCGGGGCCGCGCGGCCGACGCGGCTAGCCTGGGGCGGGTATGAGTACCGCGCGACCCTCACCGCTCCGCGGCGCGCGCCCCACCAAGGCCGACCTCGAGCGCTTCGCCGGCCGGCCCGGGCCCGCCGCCGACGACCTCCTGCCCGAGACCGGCGAGCCGATCCGGCTGCTCATCGTGGGCATCAACCCAGGCCTGTGGACCGCGGCGGTCAACGCGCCGTTCGCCAGGCCCGGCAACCGGTTCTGGCCCTCGCTCGCGGCGGCCGGCATCACCGAGCGGGAGGTCGACGCCTCCCGGGGCTTAAGCGACGAGGACGAGGCCATGATCCTCGGCCTGGGCATCGGGATGACCAACCTCGTGCCGCGCGCGACCGCCCGCGCCGACGAGCTCACCAACGAGGAGCAGTGCGACGGCGCGGCGCGGCTCGCGCGGCTGGCGGCGAGCCGCCATCCCGCTGCGGTCGCCGTGGTCGGGGTGACGGCCTTCCGCACGGCGTTTCGCCGGCCCAAGGCGAGCCTCGGGAGGCAGGACACGGAAGGCCTCGAGGCCGGCGGCGAGGAGTGGCCCGGGGGCTCGGCGCTGTGGGTGCTGCCCAACCCGAGCGGCCTCAACGCCCACGAGACGGTCGACTCGCTCGCCGATCGGTGGCGCGAGGTGTGGCGCACGCTCGACTAGGCGCTCGCGGCCGGCCTCGGCGGCGATTGGTCCGCGGGTACCGGACAGTTATTCGCCGAGCTGGGCGCGGAACGCCGCCTCGGCGTTGTCCCCGAAGGGCACGAAGACGACCTCCTCGACGCTGCCCGCCGGAGAGCCGGCGTCCTTCGCCGCGGCGCGGCAGGACTCCACCGCGATGCGCGCGGCGTCGTCGATGGGCCAGCCGTACACCCCCGCGGAGATCGCCGGGAACGCCACTGAGGCCGCGCCGAGACTGGCCGCGAGCTCCAGCGACTCGCGGTAGCAGGACGCGAGGATTTCGGAGCGGTCCTCGCCCTTGGCGAAGACGGGCCCGACGGTGTGGATGACCCAGCGCGCCGGGAGCTTCCCGGCGGTGGTGGCCACCGCCTGGCCGCGCGGCAGCCCGTCGGGCAGCTCGGTCTCGCGGAGGCGCCGGCACTCGGCGAGGATCTCCGGGCCGCCGGCGCGGTGGATCGCGCCGTCGACGCCCCCGCCGCCGAGCAGCCCCGAGTTCGCCGCGTTGACGATCGCGTCCGCCCTGGTGGTGGTGATATCGCCGGGCTGCACAGTGAGTTTCATGCACCCCAGGTTAGGTGTGGGCCCGCGGCCGTGGTTCTACGGTGGAGGCGTGGAGAGCGTCGATATTGTCATCATCGGTGCCGGCCAGGCCGGCCTGGCCGTGGGCTATCACTTGCGCCGCGCGGCGCGCCGCTGGGCGCGCGACGGCCGGCCGGGGAAGCCGCCGAGCTTCGTGCTGCTCGACGCGGAGTCGCGGCCCGGCGGCTCGTGGCAGCACTACTGGGACTCGCTTCGCATCTTCACCCCGGCGGGCATGAGCTCGCTTCCCGGGATGCTCATGTCTCAGCCCCCGGGCGGTGGGAACCCCAGGGCCGCCGACGTGGTCGACTACTTCTCCTCCTACGAGGATCGCTACGACCTCCCGGTGGTGCGCGCCACCCCGGCGCTGTCCGTCACCCGGGGCGGGCCGGGCTTCGTCGTCGATACCCCGCGCGGCCAGTGGGGCGCGCGGGTGGTGGTGAGCGCGACCGGCACGTGGACCAACCCGCATATTCCTCGGCTGCCGGGATCGGACGAGTTCGCTGGGCGGATCTGCCACACGGTCGACTACCGCACGCCGGAGGAGTTCGCCGGCCAGCGCGTCATGGTTGTCGGGGCGGGTAACTCCGGCGCGCAGATCGCCGCGGACCTCACGGACGCGGCGGAGAAGGTGTGGTGGGCGACTACGGAGCCGCCCGAGCTCATGCCCGATGGCATCGGCGGGCGCGAGCTGTTCGCCCACATTAGCCGGTGGCTCGCCGGG
Organism: Corynebacterium otitidis ATCC 51513; assembly: GCF_000296405.1. Classification (GTDB taxonomy): domain Bacteria; phylum Actinomycetota; class Actinomycetes; order Mycobacteriales; family Mycobacteriaceae; genus Corynebacterium; species Corynebacterium otitidis. The sequence continues at coordinate 297,230 of NZ_JH815195.1, read as the reverse complement.
GAGGACGTGGGGACGATTCCCGGGAGCATCGTCGCCACCGGCCCGGTCCGCCGGGCCCGCGACCGCGGTCTCGTTGCGCGGGTGCCGATGCCTAAGCGCCTCACCCAGGCCGGGGCGGTGTGGCCCGGCGGCGCCGAGGAGCGGGTCGACGCGGTGATCCTGTGCACCGGCTTCCGACCGAGCCTCGGGTATCTCGAGGGGCTCGAGGAAGAGGGCCTCACCCTGGAGCCGCACCCCGCGACCGACGAGGCGCAGCCCACCCGCTCCACCGAGATTCCGGGCCTCTACTTCGTGGGTTACGGGCAGTGGACCGGCGCCATGTCCGCGACGATCGTGGGGGTCGGGCGCAGCGCGAAGGGCGCGGCGCGCGCCGTGCTCGACGACCTAGCGCCGCGGGGGACTGCCAGCTAGAAGTCCCAGTCCTCGTCGGCGGTGTCCTCCGCGCGGCCGATGACGTACGAGGAGCCCGAGCCGGAGAAGAAGTCGTGGTTCTCGTCCGAGCCGGGCGCGAGCGCGGTGAGGATCTCCGGGCGCACCTCGGTCTCCTTAGGCGTGAAGGGCTCGGGCTGGCCGAGGTTCTGCATCGCCTTGTTCGCGTTGTAGCGCACGAAGACGGCGACGTCGTCGGCCATGCCCAGCGGCTCGTAGAGCGGGCCGGAGTAGGCCATCTCGAGCTCGTAGAGCCGCTCTAGGAGGTTACCGACGAAGTCCTCGAGCTCCCCGCGGCGCTCCTCGTGGCGCTCGAGGCCGCGCTGGAACTTGTAGCCCGAGTAGTAGCCGTGCACGGCCTTGTCGCGGAGGATGAGCCGCACGAGGTCGGCGGTGTTGGTGAGCCGGCCGCGCGCCGCGAAGTGCAGCGGTAGGTAGAACCCGGCGTAGAGCAGCAGCGAGGACAACAGCGTCGCGGAGGCCTTGCGCTTGAGCGGGTCGTCGCCGACGTAGTGCACCATGACCGCGCGCGCCCGCGCCTGGAGCTCGTCGTTGTCCACCGCCCAGCGGTAGGCCTCGTCGATCTCCGGGGTGGATGTCAGAGTCGAGAACACCGACGAGTACGAGCGGGCGTGCACCGACTGCATGAACGCGATGTTGGTGTAGACGGCCTGCTCGTGCTCGGTCATCCCGTCGGCGATCTGGGAGACCTCGCCCACGGTCGCCTGCACCGTGTCGAGCAGCGTGAGCCCGGTGAACACCCGGATCGTCTGGCGGCGCTCGATGTCTGAGAGCCGCTTCCAATCGGGCAGGTCGTTGGCGAGCGGCACCTTCTCCGGCAGCCAGAAGTTCGACGTCAGTCGACTCCACACCTCGAGGTCCTTCTCGTCCTCGACGCGGTTCCAGTTGATCGGGCGCATCTTGCCCTCCGGCTGGCGCCGGAACTCCGGCGGCGTAATGGAGATCTCGGCGAGCGGGTTGCGGGGGCTCGGGTTCATCGCGGTCCTTTCTGTGAGGTCGCCCCGCCTGCGGCCGCGGCGCCGAGCCGAGGCGGCAGGTGGGACGTGGGGTCTGTTGGGGGAGAGTCTTGGGGCGCTAGCTCGCGCCGGGGGCGCCCTCGGCGAAGAAGCGCTCGATGCCGTTGCGCACCCGCTCGACGTCGCGGCTCGTGCCGAGCAGCTCGAAGCGGTAGAGCTCCGGTACGCCGCACTTCGCGGCGACGATCGGCCCGGCGATGCAGTAGTCGGCGCCGAAGTTGCGGTTCCCGCTGGTGATCACCCCGCGGATGAGCGAGCGGTTGGTCTCGTCGTTGAGGAACGCGATGACCTGCTTCGGCACGGCGCGGCGCCGGGAGCCGCCGCCGTAGGTGGGCAGGATGAGCACGAACGGGCGCGAGACCCGGATCATGCCCTCGACCTTGGGGCGCAGCGGGATGCGCGCGGCCGGGATGCCGATCTTCTCGACGAAGCGGCGGGTGTTCTCGCTCGCGCTGGAGAAGTACACGACCCTCGGCGACTCCTCCGGCGGGATCTCCACGACCGGCGCCGGGCCCCTGCCCGGCGCCTCGTCCTTCGCGGTCAACGCACGCTCCTCTCCGCTCGGGTCCCGCCCGCGCCGGGCGGCCACGAGAGAAAGATATGTCGTAAGAATCTTAAAAGTCCAATGCAATGAACTTTCGGGGGGTGGCGCCAGCCCGACGCGCGGCGGGGGCCGGCCCGCGGGTCGTGGCGGGGTGCGCCGGGCGGCGCTAGCCTTGATAAGGAGGCTTTAAGAAAGCCGGGGAGGCGCCCCTCGAGGGGCGCCTCCCCGGCGACGACGAACGAGAGGACTGATTGATTATGTCCCTGCCCGCGCTCATCCTTCGCGGCACCGCCGGCGCCTTCCTGCTCCAGTCCGGCTGGGGCAAGAAGGATCTTCCTAAGAAGGGCTACGAGGGCCTGCAAGAGATGGCCAAGACCGGGGTTCCCCAGGTCGCGGACCTCGACCCGACGGTCTTCGGCAAGGTGCTCGCCTACGGTGAGCTCGGCCTGGGCGGCGCGCTCCTTACCCCGGTCGTCTCCAACCGGCTCGCCGGCCTCGGGCTCACCGCCTTCTCGGCCGGCATGCTCACCATGTACTTCCGCAACGACGAGATGACCCAGGACGACGGGATCCGCCCGAGCGCCAAGGGCGTCACGCTCGCCAAGGACAGCTGGCTGCTCGCCATCGGCCTGGCCCTCTTCTTCCTCAAGGACAAGAAGAAGGCGAAGAAGGACCGCAAGAAGAAGCGCAAGGCCGAGGCCAAGCGCTCCGAGGACAACTAGCGCCACCCGCCCGGCGCCGCGCCGGGCGCCGGCCCCGCGCCGCGGGGCCGGTCAACGCACGACCAGGCCCCGCCCGGCAGGATGACCGGGCGGGGCCTGAGGCGTCTGAGCCGGGGGCTGCGGCGCTAGGTAGTAGCGGCCGGCGCTAGGAGGCGGCGCTCGCCGCCGGCGCGGGCGCGAACTCGTAGCCCTCCGGGTCGAACTCGCCGTTCTCGTCGCGGAACGCGTAGGCGAAGTCCGGCCAGATCGTCGTGAGCTTCCCGCTGCGCGGATCGACGTACCACGAGTCGCAGTTGCCCTCGAGCCACACGGTGCCCATGGCGTGCTCGTCGATCTCGTCGACGTAGGCCGACTCGGCGTCCTCCCGCGTCGTGATGACCTCCGCGCCCTGGGCCCTGATGTGGTCGAGCGCCCCGAGGACGAACGCCGCCTGCGACTCGATGATGTGGACGATCGAGTTGTGGCCCAGCGACGTGTTCGGCCCGTTGATGGAGAACAGGTTGGGGAAGTTCGCCACCGTCGTGCTGTGGAAGGCCTGCATCCCGCGGCGCGACCACTGGTCGGCGAGCGTCTCGCCGGCGGCGTTCTCCACGAGGGCCGCGTAGGGCGGCTCGGTGATCTCGAAGCCGGTGGCGAAAACGATGACGTCGGCCTCGTAGGTCTCGCCAGAGGCGGCCTTAAGCGTCGAGCCCTCGACCGACTCGAGCGCCGAGGCCTCGAGCTCCACGTTGGGCTGCTGCAGCGCCGGATAGAAGGTGTTGCTCATGAGCCGGCGCTTGCAGCCCAGCTCGTAGTTGGGGGTGAGCTTCTCGCGCAGCTCGGGGTCGGGCACCTGGCGGCGCAGGTGATCGAGCGCCTGGCCGCGGCCCTCCTCGAGGAACTCGGGGATCCCGCGCCGGGCCGCGAAGGTGCGCTCGTTGTTCCAGAACAGCCGGTCGCGCAGGCTCTTCATCGTCGCGGGGTCGCGCCTAAAGAGCGTCTTCTCCTGCTGCGAGTAGGAGTCCTCGACGCGCGGCCCGATCCACGCCGGGGTGCGCTGGAAGACCGTCAAGGAGCCGGCGACCTTGGCGATCTCGGGGACGATCTGGATCGCCGAGGCGCCCGTGCCGACGACGGCGACCCGCTTGCCCGAGAGGTCGGCGTCCTGGTCCCACCGCGCGGAGTGGAAGACCTCCCCGGTGAAGCTCTCCAGCCCCGGGATGTCGGGCAGTTTCGGGTCGCTCAAGTGCCCGGTCGCGGTGACGAGGAACTGCGCGACGAACTCGCCCGCGGGGGTGGCGACGTGCCAGCGGGCCTCCTCGGGCACCCACCAGGCGCGCTCCATCGGCGCGTCGAAGACGACGTGCTCGTAGAGGCCCTCCTCGCGGGCGGTCTCCTTGAGGTAGTCGAGGATCTCCGGGCCGGGGGAGAACACGTGCGACCAGTCGGGGTTCGGCCGGAACGAGAACGAGTAGAGGTGGGAGGGGATGTCGCAGGCGGCGCCGGGGTAGCGGTTGTCGCGCCACGTGCCGCCGACCTCGTCGGCGCGCTCGATGATGGTGAAGTCGTCCTCGCCGCGCCGCTTGAGCAGCGCGCCGAGCGCCAGGCCGCCGAATCCGGCGCCGACGATGAGTGTCGTGGTGGTCGTGGTCGTCGTGGTCGGGCTGGTGGTCATGGGGTCGTCCTCCTAGGAGGGTGCGGCACCCGGCCCGGGTGGCCGGGCGGGCGCGGGGGTCGTTAGGACCCGGGTCGGGGGATGATCGTGCCGGCCGGGTGGCGTTCGGGGTCGTCGATGAAGCGCTGCACGTGGTGGCTGAGCTCCGCGGGGCGCTCGTGGACGATCCCGTGGCCGGAGTCGACGTCGGCGAGCCGGGAGTTGGGGATCGAGCCGAACAGCGCGCGCTGGTGGTGGGCGGGCACCATGATGTCCGCGGTGCCCGAGACGATGAGCGTGGGCTGTTCGATGGTCGGGGTGAGCTCCGTGATGTCCACCCGGCGGTTGAGGTCCATCTGCTGGTCGCCGAAGGACCCGAAGGAGATCCGCCCGAGGGCCTCCTCGAGCTGCTCTTTGGGCTGGCCGGTGAGGAACGCGCCGCTGTAGACGCAGAAGCCTGTGAAGCGCTGCAGCCCGGTGGTGTCGGCCTTGCGCAGCGCCCACCACGTGTCGTTGCGCAGGATCTGCTGGATGTCGGTCTTCTGCCAGCCGGCGACGAGCACGAGCCGGCCGACGAGGTCGGGGCGGGCCGCGGCGAGCTGCGCCGCGACGACCGCGCCGAGCGAGTAGCCGAGCAGCACGACCTTGCCGCCGGGGGCGGCGCGCTCGATGACGCCGGCGACCTGCCCGGCGAGCGCCTCGACGGTGAGGTCGCCTGCACCCTCGCTGGTCTGCGCCCAGTCGACGGCGATGGTGCGCTGCTTCGTGGCGAGCACCGGGTAGAGGAAGCCGAAGTGCGACCTCGCGGTGCCGCCGGTGCCGTGGACGAGGACCACGGTGTCGCCGGGGCGGCCGTGCTCGTCGCCGGAGTCGTAGAAGGTGATCTCGGTGCCGTCGACCGTCGCGCTCTTCGGCTCGAAGTCGGTGGATGCTGCCATCCCGCTTCCTTTCCCGGGCGCGCAGGGCGGCCCGCGGGTCGCTGAAAATGTGTCGTCTACATCACATCACTGTGTGCTACGACACTGCAGCGGGAGCGGGGAAGTGGCCGCCCGGAAAACTGTGATCCTCGTCACTAACGAGGCGGGCGACTCGCACGGCCCGGAGGCGCGCCGGGTCGCGAGGGGTGTTAGGCCAGCGGCGGGGTGTCGAGGAACCGGGCCGTGAGCCGGGCGTACGCGCCGACGGTGAGCTCGAGATCTTCGAGGTAGAGGTGCTCGTCGTGGGAGTGGAGCTGCCCGTTGACCTCGGCGAGGGTGCGGCCGCCGCCGTGGAGCGCGAAGCCGTAGCCCACCCCGCCGAGCCGGCGCGCGAAGCGCAGGTCCGAGCCGCCGGTCGCGAGCACGGGCACGACCTCGGCGTCGGGGAAGGTCTCGTGGACGGTCTCGACGATGGCGTCCCACAGCGGGCCCTCCGCGGGCGACTCGGAGGCGGGCTCGGTGATGAGGTGCTCGATCTCCACCTCGTCGGCGAGGTCCCCGAGGCCGGCCTTCAACACCTCGTCGATGTCGTCCTGGGTCTGCCCGGGCAGCGGGCGGATGTCGAGCTCGAGGTAGCCGCTCGAGGGCAAAACGTTGATCGGCCCGCCGGCGCGCGCCACCGTCTGCGCGATCGTTAAGTGCGAGAACGCGTCCGCGTATGCGGCGAGCGGGCCGAAGCGCTCGTAGGCGTCCCGGTCGGTGCCCTCGAGCAGCGCTCGCTCGGTCTCCTCGTCGAAGCCGAAGGCGCGCACGAAGCCCTGCCAGTAGTCGTTGTCGGTGACCTTCGGCTCGATGGCGTCGATGCGGCGGGCCACCTCGCCGAGCAGCGCGACCGTCGAGCGCTTGCCCCGGGGGGTGGAGCCGTGCCCGGCGTCCCCGGAGACGTGGATGCGCCGCTGGCCGGCACCCTTCTCCCCGACGTTGATGACCACGGCGTCGCGGTCGTGGCCCGCGAGCTTCGCGATGGGCAGGTGCCCGCCGCCGGTCTCGGAGAGCGCGTTCTTCCAGCTGAACGCGTCCGGCTCGTTCTCCGAGAGCCACTTCGCGCCGAGCCCGCCGCGGGCCTCCTCGTCGGCAAGCGCGACGAAGGTGAGCGTGCCGCGCGGCCGCTGGTCCTTCGGGAGCCGCGCCACCGCGCGGGTCACGCCCGCCATCGTCGCGGTGATGAAGAGCATGTCGACCGAGCCGCGGCCGTAGAGCTTCCCGTCGGCGATCTCCGCGGCGAAGGGCTTCTTCGTCCACTGCTCCTCGCTGACGGGCACGACGTCGATGTGGCCGAGGAAGGTCAGCGGCTCGGCGGCCTCGGGCTCGCGTCCCGGGACCGTCACCGCGAGGGACTGGCGGCCCGGGTGCGGCTCGAAGTGCTGGAACTCGACCTCGTCGGCGACGGGGGAGAAGAACTGCTCGAGCGTCTCGACGTTGCGGTACTCCTCGCCGGAGTCGGCGGTGAGGTCGTTGACGCAGGCGTTGCCGATGAGCTCGGTTAAGAGACTGAGCACATCGTCGTAGAGCGAAAGATCAGTCGTTGTCATGGGCTCCATTATCCGCGGCGTCCGGGTGGTTGGTCACGGAATAGCCGAGCCGCTGCAGCTCGGGGACGACGCCCTCGCCGACGGCGTAGGTCTCCTCGAGGTGCGGGTAGCCGGAGAGCACGACGTGCTTGAGCCCCGCCTCGCGGTACTCGGCGATGCGCTCGGCGACCTGCCGGTGGGAGCCCACCAGAGCGGTGCCCGCGCCGCCGCGGATGAGCCCCACCCCGGCCCAGAGGTTCGGCGCGATCTCCAGCGAGCGGGCGTCGTCTCCGGTCTTGAAGCCCGAGCCCTGGTTGTGCAGCTCGGTCATGCGGCGCTGCCCCTCCGACTGGGAGGTCGCGAGCTTCTTCTGAATCTCGCGGACCTTCTCCTCGTCGACGCCGTCGAGGAGGCGCTGGGCCTCCGCCCACGCTTCGTCCTCGGTCTCCCGGGAGATGACGTGCAGCCGGATGCCGTACTCGAGCTCGCTCTCGTCGCGCCCCGCGGCCTTGGCGGCCGCCGCGACGCGGGAGAGCTTCTCCGAGACCGCCGGCAGCGGCTCGCCCCACGTGAGATAGACGTCCGAGTGCTTGCCCGCGACCTCGATGCCCTTCTTAGAGGACCCGCCGAAGTAGATCGGCGGCACCGCGTAGGGTAGGCGCGCGAGCTGGCTGCCGCGGGTTTGGTAGTACTCGCCCTCGTAGTCGAGCGGGGTGTTCTCCCGCCACAGGTGCGAGGTGATCTCTAGCGCCTCGTCGGCGCGCTCGTAGCGCTGGATCTTCGTCGTGTCGTCGCCGAAGGTCAGCTGCTCGGAGTCCTCCCCGCCGATGACGACGTTGAGCAGCAGCCGGCCCTTCGAGAGGTCCTGGAAGGTCTGGGTCTGCTGCCCGATGAGCACCGGGTTGATGATCCCGGGGCGGAAGGCGATCAGGAACTTCAGCCTCGAGGTCTCGGGGATGAGCGCGCTCGAGGCGACCCACGCGTCGTTACACCACTGCCCGGTGGGCACGAGCATGGACTCAAAACCGTTGGTCTCCGCGGCGAGCGCGATCTGCTTGAGGTAGGCCAGGGAGGGCTCCCGGGGGCCCGCCTCGAGCCCGCTGCCGTGGCCGCCGGCCATGATGTTTCGGGAGTCGCCGTAGGTGGGGAGAAACCAGTGCAGCGTGATCTCAGTCATTCCCCAACTGGACCATGCGGTCTAGTCGGCGGGGAAGGCATCGATCCACGCTGAGTGGAATCCTCCCGGGCCCCGGCGTTAGCCGGGACCTGAGCCTTTAGCGGCGCTTCGCGCGCCGGGCCGCGGCGCGCAGCTCCCGCTCGGTGACCGGCCCCGCGGCGCTCGCCCGGGAGCGCGCGGCGTGCTCCTCCTGCTCGGCGTGGCGCTCGTCCTCCGAGCCGTCGACGGCGGGCGCGGCCCAGTGCCGCCGGTCGTAGCCGAAGGCCGCGACGATGTCGGAGAGGTGGGGGCGCAGCCTGGGGTAGTGTTCGCGCACGAGCCCCGGCAGCGCGCGGCCCTGGGTGGGGGAGAGGTAGCCGTGGGAGAGGTACCAGCCGGCGTGCTCCTCGATGGTGGCGAGCGCGAAGAGGGAGCGCAGCTCCTCGGCGACCCGGCGGGTCTCGCCCTCGGGCAGGCGCTCGATGCCCCGGGCGAAGGCCTCCTCGAGCGCGACGTGGGTGTGGGCCTCGGCGGCCTCGAGGAGCTCGACCTGGTGCTCGAAGGCGACCTTCTCGTTGCGCAGCGCCTTGTCGCGGCCCGCGGAGCGCAGCGCGAGCACGAGCGACTCGGTCGCCTCGTGCGCCCGCCTCGCGAGCAGGCCGGCCTGGACCTCCCGCTCGGCGAGCCGGGCGCGCCCGCCGAGGTCCTTCCCGCCGCTCGCGGCGAGCCCCGCGAGCCGGGGGATCGGGGTGTGGCGGGCAAGAAGCGCCCGGGCGCGGCTGGCGACGAGCGCGCCCACCGAGGCGGCCCCGCCGCCGGTGAGCGCGCGGGCGTGGTCCTCAAGGATGCGCTTGCCGGCGAGCTGGCGCAGGACAGTGTTGTCGCCCTCGAAGGTGGCGAAGACGTCGATGTCCTGGCGCAGCTGGGCGACCCGGTTGGCGGCGATGAAGCCCGCCCCGCCGAGCGCCTCGCGGCACTCCTGGAGCGCGTCGAGTGCGAGCCACGTCGCGTACGGCTTGAGCCCGGCAGCCGCCGTCTCCACGCGGCTGACCTTGTCGTCGTCGCGCTCCTGGGCGGCGAAGGTCTCGGCGAAGAGCTCCTCGAGCTCGCGGGCGGCGAGGGTGGCGGCGATCGTCTTTGCGAACAGGGGAAGCAGGCGGTGCTGGTGGGCCTGGTAGTCCATGATCGCGGTCTCCCCGCCGCCGCGGGGCTTGGAGAACTGGCGCCGCTCGAGCGCGTAGGTCGTCGCGATGCCGAGCCCGAACTGCGCGGCGTTAAGAGCCGAGCCCGAGAGCATGATCCGGCCCTGGACGAGCGAGGCGATCATCGTGAAGAAGCGCCGGCCCGGGGACTCGATGGGGGAGTGGTAGCGACCCTCCTCGTCGACGTCGCCGTACTGGTTGAGGAGGTTCTCGCGCGGGACGCGTACTCGGTTAAAGGACAGCTGGCCGTTGTCGACGCCGTTGAGCCCGGCCTTGGCCCCGTCGTCGGTGATCTCCACGCCGGGCAGCGGGGCGCCGTGCTCGTCGCGGATGGGCACGATGAGGGCGTGGACGCCGTGGTCGATGCCGCGGGTGACGAGCTTGGCGAACACCACCGCCGAGGTGGCGTCCTCGGCGGCGTTGCCGAGGAAGCGCTTCGCGGCCGCGGCGGTGGGGGTGTCGACGACGAACTCGCCTGCCTCCCCGTCGAAGGTCGCGGTCGTCGCGAGCGAGGCGACGTCGGAGCCGTGGCCCCACTCGGTCATCGCGAAGCAGCCGAGCGTCTCGAGGCGGTGGGCGCTCCGGTAGGCCTCCTCGTGGCGCTCGGTGCCGAGCCGGTGGATCGTCTCGGCGTAGAGCCCCCACTGCACGCCCGCCTTGACCTGGAGCGAGGCGTCGGCGGCGATGAGCTCCTGCGAGTGGGCGAGGTTGGTGCCGAGGTCGTCCGGGCCGACCGGGGCCTCGCGCGAGAGGTCGAGCGGCCAGCCCTCCCCGGCGAGCTCCGCGACGAGCGGGAGCGCGGCGAGGGTCTGGGCGCGGTGCTCGGCGATACTCGCGGCGGCGGGCCGGCGGAACTCGGGGCGCGCGGCGATCTCGCGGGTCGCCTCGCGCCTCTCTCGCCAGCGCCCGTCGAGCAGCCCGCGCAGCGCCTCGACGTCGAGGCCCCGCTCGGGGCGCGCCTGGTCGGGTCGGGCCTCGGCCTGCGGTCGGTGACGAAGGGTCATGATCGGTTCAGCCTCCTCGGTCGGGGTGGTGTGGCGTGCACCGTAGCAAGCAATGTTGATAAGTGCTATAACTCACAATACATGGAGAAAAACTTCTAACTCACAAAACATCCGCGGGGGAAGCCCGCGGACCGAGCGGAAAGGACCACAGAGGGATGAGCCCACGCGTCGCGATCCTCGGCGGCAACCGCGTCCCCTTCGGCCGGGCGTATAAGGCCTACCGAAACGTCGGCAACCAGGACCTCCTCACCGCCGCGCTCGACGGGCTCGCCGCCCGCTTCGGGCTCGCCGGCGAGCGCCTCGACGAGGTCGCCGGCGGCGCGGTCATCAAGAGCTCGAGGGACTTCAACCTCACCCGCGAGTCCGTCATCGGCTCCGCGCTCGACCCCGCCACCCCCGCCGTCGACGTGCAGCGCGCCTGCGCCACGAGCCTCGAGGCCGCCACCCTGGTGGGCAACAAGATCGCGCTCGGCCAAATCGACGTCGGCGTCGCCGCCGGCTCCGACTCGGTCTCCGGCGCGCCGCTCGAGGCCTCCCCCGGGATGCGGCGGGCCGCCCACCGGCTCGGCGCCGCGCGCTCCGCCGGCGACCGCGCCCGCGCGATCGCCGGGCTCCGGCCCCGGGACCTCCTGCCGGCCGCGCCGGGCGGCGGGGAGCCGCGCACTGGGCTGTCGATGGGCGAGCACCAGGCGCTCTCCAACGAGCGGTGGGGCATCACCCGCGAGGAGCAGGACGCCATCGCGCTGCGCTCGCACGAGCGCCTCGCCCGCGCGTGGGACGAGGGCTTCTTCTCGGACCTCGCGACGAGCTTCCAGGGCCTCTCGCGCGACGAGAACCTCCGCGAGACCTCCATGGAGAAGCTCGCGCGCCTCAAGCCCGCCTTCGGCGGGGAGAACGGCACGATGACCGCCGGGAACTCCACGCCCATGACCGACGGCGCCGCGAGCGTGCTGCTCGCCAGCGACGAGTGGGCCGAGAAGCGCGGGCTTCGAGTACTCGCGCACGTCGTCGACGTGCAGACCGCCGCGGTCGACTTCGTGCGCGGCGCGGACCTGCTCTCCGCGCCGATCTTCGCGCTGCCCCGCCTCCTTGAGCGCAACGACGTCTCGCTCGCGGACATCGACCTCGTCGAGATCCACGAGGCCTTCGCCGGCACCGTCGCGATGACGACGAAGGCGTGGGCCTCCGACGAGTTCTGCCGCGAGCGCCTCGGCCTCGACGGGGCGCTCGGCCCCATCGAGGAGGAGCGCCTCAACGTCCACGGCTCCTCGATCGCCGCCGGCCACCCCTTCGCCGCGACGGGCGCGCGCATCCTCCCGACGCTGGCCAAGGCGCTCTACCAGCGCGGCCCCGGCGCCCTGGGGCTGATCTCCGTGTGCGCCGCCGGCGGCCAGGGCGCCGTCGCTCTGCTGCGCTCCGCGGCCTAAGGCCCGCCGCGGGCACGAGCAACCAGGACCCACTCTGATCGCGAACGACGGCGAGACGAGCTCTCGCCTAGGAAGGCGCCACGAGATGACCCACACGAGCACCTATGATTACCTCGCCTCGACCCCGCCCGGCGGGCTGCTCGCGAAGCGGCTCGGCCTGCCCGTGCCCACCGAGCTGCCCCGGCTTGCCGATCGCCCCGGGCCCGTGCCCGGGCCCGTGGTTCTCCTCGGCCGCAGCGCGGCCGCGGAGGGCCTCGCCCAGCGCCTCGTCGACGGCGGCGCCGAGGTCCACCGCCACGTCGAGACGCTGCGCGACGGCCCCGTCGGGGCGATCGTCGTCGTCGCAGACGACCTCGAGCGGCCCCGCGACATGAAGGACCTCATCGCCGGGCTGCCCCAGGCGTTCGTGCGCCTCGCGCGCGGCGGCCGGGTCGTCGCGCTCACCCGCGAGCCCGCTCCCTTAAGCGAGGGGACCCCCGACCGGGCCGCGGCGCTCGCCCGGGCGGCCGCGCTCGGCGGCGTCGAGGGCTTCGTGCGCACAGCCGCGAAGGAGGCCCGCCACGGCTCGACCGCGAACCAGGTGCTCGTCGCCGACGGCGTGCCGCTCGACGCGCCCGCGGTGGGCGCCGCCGTGGACTTCCTGCTCTCCGCGCGCTCGGCGTTCGTCTCCGGGCAGCGCATCCGCGTCGCCGCGCCGGGCCGCGCGTCCGCCGACCCCGAGAAGCCCCTCGACGGGGAGTTCGCGCTCGTGACGGGCGCGGCCCGCGGCATCGGCGCGGAGATCGCCCGGGTGCTGCGTAGGCTCGGCGCCGAGCTCGTGGTCCTCGACCTGCCCGCCGCCGGGGAGGGGCTCGCCGCCCTCGCCAACGAGATCGGCGCCACCCCCGTCCAGGCGAGCGTCACCGACCCGGCTGCCGCCCGCCAGGTCGCCGAGGCGCTGCCCGCCGGCGCGAAGAACCTCGGCGTCGTCGTCCACAACGCGGGGCTCACCCGGGACCGCTCGATCGCGCGGATGAGTGAGAAGGAGTGGTCCGACGTCGTCGACGTCAACATCGAGGCCCCGCTCGCGCTCACCGCGGGGCTCGCCGAGGCGGGGCTGCTCGCCCCGGACGTTCGCCTCGTGGGGCTGTCCTCGACCTCGGGGATCGCGGGCAACGCCGGTCAGGCGAACTACGCCTACACCAAGGCCGCGGTGAGCTCGTTCGTCGCGGCGCTCGCGGCGAGCCTCGGGGAGGGGGCCACCGCCAACGCCGTCGCCCCCGGCTTCATCGAGACCGACATGACCGCGGCGATCCCCCAGCCCAAGCGGGAGATCGCGCGCCGGGTCAACAGCCTCGCGCAGGGTGGGCTGCCCCTCGACGTCGCCGAGGCCGTGGGCTTCCTCGCCGCCCCGGAGGCCACCGGCCTGCGCGGCGAGACGCTGCGCGTCTGCGGCGACAACCCCGTCGGCCGTTAGGGAGAGGCCGCGCCCCGCCCCTCGGTGCGCTCGCCGGCAGGCGGGAGACCGACCGACACGACGACCCAATTTAAGGAATCGGAGGCCACGAACCCATGGACCACACCGAGCTGTCCCGCCCGCCAGGACCGGGGGCGCTCGCGATCGCCGCCGCCCGGCAGCTCGCCGGGAAGCGGCGCGGCGAGTTCCGCCGGCAGAGCGCCCACGCGCCGCTGAGCGTCGACCCCGCGCGCCACGCCGCGTTCAGCCGCGCGGTCGGCGCGGGCGTCTCCGACGCCCTGCACCCCGGCTATCTCCACGCGCTCGTCTTCCCGCTGGTGACGTGGCTGCTCACCCGCCCGGACGCGCCGTTCCCCGCCGCGGGGATCGTGCACTTAAGCAACGAGGCCACCCTCGAGGAGCCGGTGTGCCCGGGCGAGGAGCTTCACGGCGTGGCGCTTTTGGAGCGCCTCGAGGAGCACCACGCCGGCACCGTCGTCGTCGCCCGCGCCGAGATTTACCAGGCCGGGCGCCGGGTGTTCAGAGAGACCGCGGAGTACCTCGCGCGCGGGGTGTGGCTCGCCGGCCACCCGGACCGGCCCGAGCGCCCCGAGTTCGTCCCGCCCGAGCCGACCGCGACGATCGGCTTTGGGCCCCGGGACAACCGCGAGTACGCGCGCGCCTCCGGGGACTGGAACCCCATCCACCTAAGCCGCGCCGCGGCCAGGCTCGGGGGGATGCGCCAGCCCATTGTCCACGGCATGAACCTCGCCTCGCGGCTCGCGTCGATGGGCGGCGCGGCCTTGAAGCGCCCGCACCGCTGGCGCGTCGAGTTCGGCGCGCCCGTGCCGATGCCCGGCACCGTCGCCGCGCGCGTGGCACCCGCCGGCGAGGACGTGGAGCTTTTGGCCTGGCGCCCGCCGCGGCGCGGCCGGCCGGCCCGGCCGCACGTCACCGGCTTTGTGACCGAGCTAGCCGAGGTCGAGGCCGAGGTCTAGCGCGGGCGCGCTGTGGGTGAGCGCCCCGGCGGCGATGGAGTCGACGCCGGTGGCCGCGAAGCCCGCGAGCGTCTCCAGCGCGATCCCGCCGGAGGCCTCGAGGGGCACGCCGGGGGCCTTCTCGTCGCGCAGCGCGACGGCGCGGGCGACTTCGGCGGGGGAGAAGTTGTCGAGCAGCACCTGGTCGGGCTCGTGGCCGAGGACCTCCTCGAGCTGCGAGAGCGAGTCGACCTCGACCTCGCACCACAGGCCCGGGTGGGCGGCGCGCACCCGGGTAAGCGCCTCGACGACGCCGCCGGCGCCGGCGACGTGGTTGTCCTTGACCATCGCCTGGTCGGAGAGGTTGAAGCGGTGCGGGCTGCCCCCGCCGTGGGCGACGGCGCGCTTCTCGAGGAGCCGCAGCCCGGGAAGGGTCTTGCGCGAGTCGCGGATCGCGGGCCGGGCCACCCCCGCCTGACTGGCCGCGTCGGCGGCGCGGGCCACCCAGGAGTGGGTGTAGCTCGCCACCCCGGAGAGGTGGGTGAGCGCGTTGAGGACGGTTCGCTCGACGGAGAGCAGCGCGGCCGTGGGGCCGGAGAGCGTGCCGACCGCGGCGCCGGCAGCGAGCTCGTCGCCGTTGGCGGCCGCGGGGGACCAGGAGAGGCGCCCCGCGCCGGGCAGCAGGCCCGCGACGGGCTCCTCGGCGGCCGCGGCGAGCACGGCGGGCACGACCTCGAGGCCGCTGACCACCCCGCCGGAGCGCGCCGCGATGACGCCTGAGGCCTCGTGGCCTGCGGGGATCGCGGCTGAGGTGGGGTCCCCGCCGGGCAGGAGGTCCTCGGCCAGCGCCGTTTGGGCGAGCCGGCGGGCCGCCTCGGCGACGGCTTCCTCGTCGTCGAGGCCCCGGGCGCGGGGCAGGTCGCGGGTGGTGCTCAACGGGCGCTCGCCCTCCTTCTCGTCTCGGTCGGCGCGGGCGGGCCGCGCCCGCGCGGGTCGCGTCCCTCGTGAGTCTACGGCGACGCCGCCGCCGCGACCCGAAGGCCGCCTGCCGCCGCCCTCTTTTAGTGATAAATGTTGTCGTTAATGCCTTCTTGAAATCCTCGTGGAAGCGGCGC
This sequence comes from Corynebacterium otitidis ATCC 51513, assembly GCF_000296405.1. Taxonomy (GTDB): domain Bacteria; phylum Actinomycetota; class Actinomycetes; order Mycobacteriales; family Mycobacteriaceae; genus Corynebacterium; species Corynebacterium otitidis. Next base: position 282,061 of record NZ_JH815195.1, on the reverse strand, counting down.
GTATGTTTGGTAATTGGGCGTGAGAAACCCAGTTCCGAATATGACAACAATATTCATTAAAGGAGCGCGAGATGAAGGCAGTTCGGTTCTACGGTAAGGAAGACCTCCGCGTCGAGGACATCGACGAGCCCGGCGATCCCGCCGAGGGCGAGGTCCAGGTCGAGGTCGCCTGGGTCGGTATCTGCGGCAGCGACCTGCACATCTACCAGGAGGGCCCGCGCGGCTCGGTGCCGACGGCGGATAAGGCCAACCCGATCAGCGGCGCGACCCTTCCCATCACATTCGGCCACGAGTTCTCCGGGACCGTCACCAAGGTCGGCTCCGGGGTCGAGGGTCTTTCCGAGGGCGACGCGGTCGCCGTGCTCGACCCGGTCTCCTGCGGGGAGTGCGCGCCCTGTCAGGAGGGCCGCACCAACCTGTGCAAGAACATCACCGGCTTCGGCCTGAGCCGCAGCGAGGGCGGCCTCCAGCAGCGGCTCAACATCCCGGCCGCCAACGCCTTCCGCGTCGGCGACATGCCGCTCGAGCAGGCCGCGATGATCGAGCCGATGTCCGTGGCGACCAACGCGGTGCGCACCGCGGGCGCGGGCGAGGGCGACGTCGCCGTCGTCGGCGGCGCCGGTCCGGTCGGGCTCTTCGCCGCGGCGATCCTCGGGGCGCGCGGCGCGACGGTCATCGTCTCCGAGCCGTCGACCACCCGCCGCGAGACCGCCCAGTCCGCGGGCTTCGCCGACCACGTCATCGACCCGACGAGTGACGACCTCGGCGAGCTCGTCGACAAGGTCAGCGACGGCAAGGGCGCCGACGTCGCCATCGAGTGCACCGGTGTCGGCCCGGTGGTCGGGCAGCTCCTCGAGGTGCTCAAGCCCGGCGGGCACCTGCAGATCGTCGCGCTGCACAACAAGAAGATCGAGGTGGACGGCGACCTGCTCAACAAGGGCATGAAGTCCATCGGCGGCACGATGGGCTACACCGGCGAGGACTACGACGAGTCCATCCGCCTCATCAACGAGGCCGGCATGGACGTCAGCCCGCTCATCAGCGCCCGCATCGAGCCCGAGAACATCGTCGAGGAGGGCTTCGACCGCCTCATCAACGACACCGAGTCCACTGTCAAGGTGCTCGTGAAGATGGGCGAGTAAGACGCCCCCAGGCGGCGCGCCCGGCCTTCCCGGGCGCGCCCCTGTAGACGCGACGGCCCCCGGCCGCGGGATTTACCCAGCGACCGGGGGCCGACTCGTGGGGCCCGCGGCCGGCGCGGCGGCCGTGGGCCCGGGCGGTGTTGGTTAGTCCGCGAGGTCGGGGAGCTTCTCGCCGCGCACGTCGAACCAGGCGAGCGTGTCGCGGATGCCCTCGGCGATGGTGTGCTTCGCCTCCCAGCCGAGGCGTTCCTTGGCCCGCGAGCTGCGGGTGTAGGAGCCGGCCTGGTCGCCGGGGCGCGGCGGGCCGACGACGGTCTCGAGCTTCTCGCCGGTGACCTCGTTGAAGGCCTCGACGAGCTCGAAGACGGTCGTGCCGGAGCCGGTGCCTAAGTTGATGACCGCGCTGTCCTCCCCGACGAGCGCCGCGGGGAAGTTCTCCAGCGCGCGGACGTGCGCGTCGGCGAGGTCCCAGACGTGGATGTAGTCGCGGATCCCGGAGCCGTCGCGGGTCGGGTAGTCGGCGCCGGTGACCGTGAAGGCCTCGCCGGCGTTGCGCGCCTCGATGAGCTTGCCCAGGGCGTGCGAGGGGTACTTCAGCTGCAGGCCGGTGCGCCGCTTCGGGTCGGAGCCGATGGGGTTGAAGTAGCGCAGCGACACGACGGTGAGGTCGGTGCCGCGGGCGACGTCCTGGAGCATCGCCTCGACGACGGCCTTCGTGCGCGCGTACGGGCTCGTCGGCGCGAGCGGGGAGTCCTCGTCGACGGTGAAGTCCTCGGGCACGGCGTAGATCGACGCCGAGCTGGAGAACAGCAGCTTCGTGCAGCCGTTGGCGAGAAGCGCGTCGGCGAGCTCCAGGGTGCCGGAGACGTTGTTGCGGTAGTAGCCGATCGGGTCGGCCACCGACTCGGGCACGACGATCTTCGCCGCGCAGTGCAGGGTCGCCTCGATGTCCGGGTGCTCGGCGAAGATGCGGTCGACGACCGCCCGGTCGGCGATGTCCCCGCGGTAGGTGGGGCGTCCCTCGGTGAACTCCTCCCGGCCCGTGGAGAAGTCGTCGAGGACGACGACCTCGTGGCCGTGGTCGATGAGCGCGGAGCCCACCGTGCTCCCGATGAAGCCGGCGCCCCCTGTGATGAGGACCTTCATGTGCGGTCGTGCCACCTTTCCAATCGAACGCTGCGCGGGTTGTGCCCCTTAAACCTACCGGGGCCGGGACCTATCCCTAGCCGCGAGCGCCCCCGGGCGCGCCGCCGCGCCCGCGCCCGAGAAGTTCGGGTAGACGAACTTATAAGTTGCGGTCTCTCCGTTTCCATGCCTATACTTCGGGCGAGCGCACGCCAGACGTGCCTCGTCGGCGCCCGGGCCGCCGGGATCGGGCAGTCCTTCCATCTTGAGGCAGAGAACAGGTCAGCGGGACTCGTACCCCGCGCTCGCCGACCGGCGGCCCGGGACGCGCGCCGGCGCCCCTCCCTTCGAAAAGGGAAGTGAGGCGCCGCTATTGACGTGCGCTATCTCACGTATGCGAGCCGCCGCTCACGTTATAATCGCGGCCAAGGATCGCGCGGATTAACCCTGACGATCCGGGGCGGGTACGAGCGCCCCGGGGGCACGCGGCCGCCGCAGTTACCGGCGGCCGGCAACCGCCCAACGCACACTGCCGGGCGATCCAGACCTGTTCGACCCGCCGCCGGGCTTTTCGGCGGCGGCGCCTCAAGCAACCTTAGGAAGGACTGGTAGAGCGATGGCCGTCTACGAGCTGCCCGACCTGCCCTACGACTACGACGCGCTCGAGCCGCACATCTCCGGCGAGATCATGCGCATCCACCACGACAAGCACCACAACACCTACGTCCAGGGCGCCAACGCCGCCCTGGAGGCGCTGGAGAAGGCCCGCGAGGAGGGCACCAACCCGGACCAGATCCGGGCGCTGTCGAAGAACCTCGCGTTCAACCTCGGCGGGCACACCAACCACTCGATCTTCTGGAAGAACCTCTCCCCGAACGGCGGCGGGAAGCCCACCGGCGAGCTCGGCGAGGCGATCGACCGCGACTTCGGCTCGTTCGAGAAGTTCCAGGACCAGTTCACCTCCGCGGCGCTGGGCCTGCAGGGCTCCGGCTGGGCGGTGCTCGGCTACGACAAGATCGGCGAGCGCCTCGTCGTCGAGCAGATGACCGACCAGCAGGGCCAGCTGAGCATCGACCTGGCCCCGATCCTCCTGCTCGACATGTGGGAGCACGCCTACTACCTGCAGTACTACAACGTCAAGGCCGACTACGTGAAGGCCGTGTGGAACGTCTTCAACTGGGACGACGCCGCCGAGCGCTACGCCGCCGCGCGCAAGTAGCACTCCCAAGGCTCAACGCCTCGATTCCCGCGGGGCCCGGCACCACGCCGGGCCCCGCTTTTTTCGTGCCAGGGGCCGGCCGCGGAGAGCCGCCGGGCGCGGCCCGGAATTATTTTCCCGCAAAAAGAGGAATGCATTTTCACTAGTCGGGATGGCGCACACTTCTTTTGATTGCTACCGTGAGTCGCATAACAGAAACAATCTCAGGAGGTTTGCATCATGACCCAAGCGCTCGCACCCGACGACGCCGGCCGGCGCACCATTCGCGGCGCCGTCCTCGAGACCCAGGGCGCCGCCCAGCCCTACGCCGAGTCCAAGCCGCTCGCCGTCTCCGAGCTGTCGGTGGAGGCGCCGGGCGAGGACGAGATCTTCGTGCGGATGACCGCGGCCGGGGTGTGCCACTCCGACCTCTCCGTCGTCAACAACGACCGCCCCCGCGAGCTGCCCCTGCTGCTCGGCCACGAGGCCACCGGCGTCGTCGAGGAGCTCGGGCCCGGCGTCGACGACCTCGAGGTGGGCGACCACGTCGTCATGACCTTCCAGCCGCGCTGCGGGGAGTGCAAGGGCTGCCGCGGCGGCGGCCGCTTCCCCTGCGAGAAGGGCGGCGTCTCCAACGCCAACGGCACCCTGCTGCGCGGCACCCGCCACCTCAAGCGCGGCGACGAGACCGTCGACCACTTCATCGGCGTCTCCGCGTTCGCCACCGGCGCGGTCGTCGACCGGCACTCCGTCGTCAAGATCGGCAAGGACGTGCCGCCCGCGATCGCCTGCGTCTTCGGCTGCGCGTTCCTCACCGGCGGCGGGGCGCTGCTCAACGTTCTTAAGCCCGGCCCCGAGGACTCCGTCGCCGTCGTCGGCCTCGGCGGCGTCGGCATGGCCGCCGTGCTCGTCGCCAAGGCGCTCGGCATCAAGGAGCTCATCGGCGTCGACCTCTCCGAGGAGAAGCGCAAGCAGGCCCTCGACTTCGGCTGCACGAAGGTCTACAGCCCCGAGGAGGCCGTCGAGGAGGGCGTGCGCGCCGACGCGGTGCTCGAGGCGGTGGGCCACCCCTCGGCCTTAAAGACCGCGTGGGACATCACCGCGCCGGGCCAGACGACGTGCACGATCGGCCTGCCCCACCCCGACGCCACCCTGGAGATCAAGCCCTTCCAGCTCACCGCGCAGGCCCGCCGGCTCGTCGGCAGCTACCTCGGTTCCGCGATCCCCGAGAACGACATCCCCCGCTACGAGCAGCTGTGGCGCGAGGGCCGCCTCGACGCGGAGAAGCTCATCTCCTCCTCGATCACCCTCGACGAGATCAACGAGGCGATGGACACGCTCTCCCAGGCCAAGGCGCTGCGCCAGATCATCCACTTCGACTAGGTAGGCGACGCCGGGACCGCGCGCCCCGAGCCCGCCCACGTGGCCGGGGCGCGCCGCCCGGCCGCGTGGCCGCGGCGTCGCCGCGGCCCGCCCCACGCCCCACGACACCGAGAGGCTTTCCCACCACATGACCGACACGACCTCCACGACCCCCACCACGACCCTCGACGCGCTCATCGTCGGCGCCGGCTTCAGCGGGCTGGGCCAGGCGGCCGAGTTCCTGCGCTCCGGGCGGGAGAACTTCCTCGTCCTCGAGAAGTCCGACCGGCTCGGCGGGGTGTGGCGCGACAACACCTACCCCGGCGCCGCGTGCGACACGCCCACGCCGACGTACTGCTTCAGCTACTACCCGATGGTCAAGGCCACCCGGCTCTACGCCGGGCAGGACGAGATGATCGGCTACCTCAACGACTTCGCCGAGCACTTCGGGCTCGAGCGGTTCATCCGCTACGGCCAGGCAGTGAGCCGCGCCGAGTGGAGCGAGGAGGACCGCGCCTGGTACGTCGCCACCGAGTCGGGCGAGACCTACAGGGCCCGCGCGCTGGTGTTGGGCTTCGGGCAGCTCGGCGTGCCGAAGATCCCCGACTTCCCCGGGGTCGAGAGCTTCGAGGGCGACTCGTTCCACTCGTCGCGCTGGGACCACTCCGTCGACCTGGCCGGCAAGCGGGTCGCCTCGATCGGGGCGGCGGCGTCGGCGATCCAGTACGTCCCCGAGGTCGCGAAGGTCGCATCGAACCTCACGGTCTTCCAGCGCAGCGCGAACTACATCATGCCGCGCGACCCGGTGATCTTCTCCGAGGAGGAGCTCCGCGAGCACGAGGAGCGCCCCGAGACGTTCATGAAGCTGCGCGACGAGATCTTCGAGACCCGCGAGGCGGAGTTCTCCCGGGTCAAGAAGGGCACCGAGCTCGCGGAGAAGAGCGCGGGCATCGCGATCGACCACATGCGCTCCCAGATCGACGACCCGGAGCTGCAGGAGAAGTTCGTTCCCGACTACGAGTTCGGCTGCAAGCGCATCCTGCGCTCGAACGACTTCTACCCGACCTTCAACCGGGACAACGTCGACCTCGAGACCAGCCCCATCGAGGAGATTACGCCCAAGGGCGTGCGCACCGCCGACGGCGTGGAGCACGAGTTCGACGTCATCGTCTACGGCACCGGCTTCCAGACGCAGCGCTCCCAGGGGTCGACGAGCGTCGTCGGGCGCGACGGCATCGAGCTCGACGAGCGGTGGGGCGACAGCCCCGAGGCCTACCTCGGGATCGCCGTCGACGGCTTCCCCAACATGTTCGTGCTCTTCGGGCCGAACACGGCGCTCAACCACCACTCGGTCATCCTCATGCTCGAGCCGCAGAACCGCTACGTCGCCGACGCCGTCGAGCGGGCCGTCGCGCACCCCGAGACGCCCCTCGAGGTCGGCGCGAAGACCGTCCACGACTTCGTGGAGAAGACCCAGAAGGACCTCGAGGGCGTGGCCTACTCGGGCAGCTGTTCCTCCTGGTACAAGAACTCCGCCGGGCGCGTGACGACGATGTGGTCGGGCACCGTGCGCGAGTACGAGGACCTCGTCAACCCGCACGACTTCTCGCCCTACCTTAAGGAAGACGCCGCCCGATGACAGACCCGAGCGCCGCGCCCGGCCCGGGCACCACGCCGATCCGGCTGCTGCCCGGCGCCGACGAGCACACCGGCCGCCCCGTCGCCGAGGACGCCGCGGGCCCGCTGGAGTTCTTCCGGCAGCACGGCTCGCGCTCCTACCACCAGTTCCCGCTCGACGAGCTGCGCGCCGCGTTCGCGAAGATCGCCGTCGACGCGCCGCTGCGCGAGGACCCCACCCTGCCCGCGCCGCGGTGGCGCGACTTCGACCGGGGCGAGTTCGTCGTGCGGGTCTACGACCCGCGCCCCGAGATCGAGGCCGATAATCCCACGCCGGGGGTGTTCTTCTTCCACGGCGGCGGCTGGGTGATGGGCGACGTCGACACCCACCACCCGATCGCGAACCGCTGGGCGGCGCGTACCGGGCTGCCGGTCGCGGCGATCAGCTACCGGCTCGCGCCCGAGCACCCCTACCCGGCGGCGATCGAGGACTCCCGGGCGGGGCTCGCCTGGTTCCTCGACCACTCGGCCGAGCACGGCCTGAAGGTCACGTCGGTGAGCCTGGGCGGCGACTCGGCCGGCGGGACGCTCGCCGCGGTGCTTACCAACGAGCTCGCCGCGGCGGCCGCCGCGGGAGGGGACGCCGTCCCGCTGGACAGCCAGGTGCTCATCTACCCGGCGGTCGACGCGTCGCGCGGCGGCGCGGAGAACCCCTCGAAGCGCCGCCTCGAGCGGGGCTTCCCCATGACCACCGAGACGGTGGGGTTCTTCTCGGACAGCTTCCTGCCCGAGGGCGTCGACCGCACCGCACGCGACATCAGCCCGCTGCTCCACGAGCTGCCGGCCGGGCTGCCGGACAGCTACGTCCTCACCGTCGACAACGACCCGCTCGCCGACGAGGGCATCGACTACGCGGGCAAGCTCGCCAAGTCCGGCGCGTACGTCTACCACGAACACCTGCCCGGCTACGCGCACGGCATCTTCTCCTCGGCGGGCGTCATCCCTACCGGGGAGCGCTACATCAACGAGGCCGCGGACTTCGTCGCCGCGCGCGCCGGGCTGGGCCGGGCGCGCCGCGAGGCGGGCCGCGGCGCCACACCAACACAGAATTAAGAGGACCCATTTCCATGGCGAAGACAACCTTCCACACCTTAAGCGACGAGTACTCCGGCCGGCCGATCGCCGCCGACTCGTGGCCGAATATCGAGGCCCGCCGCGAGCAGGAGGCCCAGGCGGCGGCCTCCGGGGCGCCCGCGCCCACCGTCGCGGAGCTTCGGGAGAACTACCGCAAGACCAGCCTCGTCGAGACCGTCGACGTGCCCGCCGAGCCCAGGACCCGCGACTTCGAGGTCGGCCCGTGGCGCGCCCGGCTCTATGACCCGCGCCCTGAGGCCGAGGCCGGCGAGGAGACCCCCGTGATCGTCTACCTCCACGGCGGCGGCTGGGTGATCGGCGACCTCGAGACCCACCACCCCCTCAACCGGCGGCTGTCTGCGGTCTCGGGGCTGCCGGTGGTCTCCGTGGACTACCGGCTCGCCCCCGAGCACCCCTACCCCGCGGCGGTCGAGGACTCCCGCGCCGCGGTCTCCTGGGTGACCGACGCGGCGGCCGAGCACGGGCTGAAGGCCACCCGGCTGGGCATCGGCGGCGACTCGGCGGGCGGCACGCTCACCGCGGTGCTCTCCAACGAGATCGCCGCGGGCTCGCTTAACACCCACGGCGTCGAGCTCGGCGCGCAGGTGCTCTTCTACCCGGCGGTCGACCTCACCAAGGAGCACCGCGAGTCCTCCCCGTCCTACCAGCGGATCGCGCGGGGCTTCCCGCTCACCGCCCAGACGATGGAGGTCTTCTCCAGCACGTACCTGCCGGCCGGCACGGACGCCTCGGCCGCGGACATCTCCCCGCTGCTCCACGACCTGCCCGAGGGGCTGCCCGCGACCTACCTGGTCACCGCGGACAACGACCCGCTTGCCCACGAGGGCGCCGAGTACGCGGCGAGGCTCGCGCAGGCCGGCGCGGAGCTCACCTACGCCCACCTCGTGGGCTACGCGCACAGCCTGTTCACCTCGCTGAAGTCGATCCCCACCTCGGTGCGCTACCTCGACAAGGCCGCGGCGTTCTTCCGGGAGCAGCTCGCGTCCTAAGATCGGGGTATGAGCGAAGAGAGCGCCGCCCGCGGCGACGAGCCGACCCGGCCGCCGAAGCTGAAGAAGAAGGCCTACAAGTCGGAGCTCAAGCGCCTGCAGGCCGAGCTCGTGGCCATGCAGGAGTGGATCATGGACACGGGCGGCAGGCTCGTCCTCCTCATGGAGGGCCGCGACGCCGCCGGCAAGGGCTCCGCGATCAAGCGGGTCACCCAGTACCTGCGCCCGCGGAGCTGCCGCGTCGAGGCGCTGCCGAAGCCCACGAGCCGGGAGCGCGGCCAGTGGTACTTCCAGCGCTACATCGAGCGGCTCCCCACGGCGGGAGAGATCGTCATCTTCGACCGCTCGTGGTACAACCGCGCCGGCGTCGAGCGCGTCATGGGGTTTTGCACCGACGAGGAGTACGAGCTCTTCCTCAAGCAGGCCCCGGAGGTCGAGCGCCTCCTCGTCGAGGACGGGATCATGCTGCGCAAGTACTGGTTCTCCGTCTCCGACGAGGAGCAGCTGCGCCGCTTCGAGTCGCGCCGCAACGACCCGCGCCGCAGCTGGAAGCTCTCCTCGATGGACATGGAGTCGATCTCCCGCTGGGAGGCCTACTCCAAGGCCAAGGACGTCATGTTCCACTACACCGACACCGAGCACGCGCCCTGGTACACGGTCGAGAGCGAGGACAAGAAGCGCTCCCGGATCAACATGATCTCCCACCTGCTGCACTCCGTGCCCTACCAGCACAGCCACGACGACAAGCCCCCGGTGCCCGAGCGGCCGCCGAAGGAGGGCTACGACCGCCCGCCGCGCGGCAAGCAGACCTACGTGCCCGACGTCGCCGCCTGGCTCGAGAAGGACCGCCTCGACGGCGACGACGACTAGCCGCATCCCCTGGCGCGGGGTTCTCCTCGCGCCGGGGACAATCCCCGCGCCGCCCCGGCCCGCGCACCACGTGGGCCGGGGCGGCGCGGGCTCTCGGGCCGCGGTTTCGGGAAACCGCAGGTCGCGGGGCCGGTAGCGGTCGACCGCGCCGGCCGCGCGGGGCCCGGCGGGGTCCCCTTTCGCCGCCGAGGCCAGCCTCACCACGAAGAAGATGTGACTAATAACACATTGAGGTGTGGGCCGGTAACAGGACGCGATCCATGTCTATATGCCCGAACATAAGGGCCGGGAATCGGCCTCTCATGTTCGCGATTCTGCACCGGGTCAGATGTGGGTTCCTTAAGAAACCCCTGCTTAGAGGGCCCTTTCCTTAGCTGACACGCTCAAAAAACACCGGTACTGTTTGGGCCATGTCCTTCAACGAGAAGCTTTCCAACGCCATCAACGAACAGGTCACCCTCGAGCTCGAGGCGGCCATCACCTACCTCCAGCTCTCCTACGCGCTCGACGACCTCGGCCTCACCGGGATGCGCGACTGGATGCGCAAGCAGTCCGACGAGGAGCTCGAGCACGCCGCGAAGTTCTCGCAGCACCTCCTCGACCGCGGGATCCGCACCCAGATCCTCGACATCCCGGCCCCGAAGGTCACCATCAACTCCGCGCGCGACGCGTTCGAGGCCTCCCTCGAGCACGAGCGCAAGGTCACCAACGCCATCCGCAACCTCGCGGCCATCCAGGCCGAGGTCGAGGACTGGGACTCTCGCGGCCTCATCGACTGGTTCCTCGACGAGCAGATCGAGGAGGAGTCCACCGTCTCCGAGATCCTCGACCGCCTCGACATCGTCGGCAACGACGGCTCCGGCATCCTGCGCATCGACGCCGAGCTCGGCGAGCGCTAAGCCGCACACAACCCCGCCGGGTAGCCCTCGGCGATCCCCTTCCGCCGCCCGCGGCGCCTCCTTTGAGGCCGCCCGGGCGGCCTTTCGCGTCTCTGGGCCCTCCCCGTGGTTTTGTGGCCCGATGTGAGCCTCGCCTCGTGTTGCTAGCCTGGAGACACGCAAGGCACGGGGTGCGCGCCCCGAAACCTCTCACCCCGGCGGCCGCCCGACGGAGGTGGGGGAGCGGCGGCGCGCTGAGAACACACCCGCAACGAGGAACCTGCTCTAGCTAGCACTAGCGAAGGGATGGCCGAGAACATGATGACCCAGTCCACGCCAGCTTCGAACCCAGCGCGCCGCGCGGTGCCCCGGGTGCTCACCATCGCCGGGACCGACCCCACCGGCGGCGCCGGCATCCAGGCCGACATCAAGGCCATCACCGAGGCGGGCGGCTTCGCCCTCTCGGTGGTGACGGCCGTGGTCTCCCAGAACACCCGGGGCGTGCGCGAGGTGCACGGCATTGACGAGCACACCATCGGCGCGCAGCTTAGCGCCGTCGTCGACGACGTCGAGGTCGACGGCGTGAAGATCGGAATGCTCGGCACCGCAGCGACCGCCCGCGCGGTCGGCGAGTTCCTCGACGAGCACGACTTCCCGGTCGTCGTCCTCGACCCCGTCATGGTCGCCACGAGCGGCGACCGGCTCCTCGACGAGGACGCCGAGGGCGAGGTCATCGACCTGTGCCGCAGGGTCGACGTCATCACCCCGAACCTCAAGGAGCTCGCGGTGCTCGCCCGCGCCGAGCAGGCAGGGAGCCTCGACGAGGGCGTCGCCCAGGCCAAGCCCCTGGCCGCCGAGTGGGGCACGACGATCGTCGTCAAGGGCGGCCACCTCACCGGCCGGGAGGCCGGCAACGTCGCGGTCGCCCCCGACGGCTCGACCCGCGCGGTCTCCGCCCGCCGCATCGACACGACCACCACCCACGGCACGGGCTGCACGCTAAGCTCCGCGCTCGCCACGAGGCTCGCCGCCGGCGAGGAGACGGGCGCGGCGCTGGAGTGGGCGACCCGCCTCGTTCACGAGGCGCTCGCCGCCGGCGAGGAGCTCGGCGTCGGGAAGGGCAACGGTCCGCTCGACCACAGCCACCGCAGCAGGCGGCTCGCCGCCGCGGCGGACACGAGCCCGTGGCCGGCGATCGCCGCCGCGCCAGAGGAGATCGACGACCCCGCCGAGGTGGGGGACTTGAGCGGCGAGGGCCCCGAGCCGCACGTCCTCGCCGCCGGCCCGTGGACCGAGGCGCTGTGGCGCGCCGGCCGCGGCGTCTACCGCGAGACCCTAGAGCTGCAGTTCATCCGGCAGCTCGCCGACGGCTCCCTCCCGGAGAGCCAGTTCCGGTTCTACCTCTCGCAGGACGCCCGCTACCTCGAGGAGTACTCGGGCGCGCTCGCCGCGCTCACGGCGCGGGCGTTCGACCCGGCCGACGGGGTGGCGTGGGCGCGCTCCGCGCAGCAGTGCCTCGACGAGGAGGCCGAGCTGCACCGCACCTACCTCCACGGCGAGACCCACGTCCCGCTCTCCCCGGTGACGCTGGCCTACACGAGCAGCCTCAAGGCCGCGACGCTCGGCCGGGACTACGCGGTGGGCGCGGCCGCGGTGCTGCCGTGCTTCTGGATCTACGCCGAGGTGGGCCTCGACCTCGCGAAGAACAACTCCGAGGACCACCCGTACACGGAGTGGCTGAGCGCCTACGGCGACGGGGAGTTCCTCGACGACACCCGCGCCGCCGTGGAGCGCGTCGAGCGCGCGCTCGCGGGCGCGGGCCCGAAGGCCCGCGCGGAGGCGCTGCGCCAGTACCTCTACGCCGCCTACTACGAGCGCGAGTTTTTCGCGCAGGCCACCCGCGCGAGCGTCGCGTAAGCGCCCGGGGCTCTAGACCCGAACCGAGACAGCAAAGGACCCCGCCGGTGGGGAAACCCACCCGCGGGGTCGAATCGCGCTGCGCCTGAAGCGCGCGCCCCGGAGTGCGGGGCGGTTAAGGCTGCTACGCGTTCTTTCGCTTCGCGGCGAAGAGCGCCGCGCTGCCGAGAACCAGCGCGGCGAGGCCGGCGCCGACGCCGGCGGTAGCGCCGCTCACGCCGGTGTTCGCGAGCTGCTGGGGCGCGGCAGCGCCCTGCGGGGCCTGCGGCGCGGGCTGGGCGGGCTGCTGCGCGGGGGCCGGAGCGGCTCCCTGGGGTGCCTGGCCCTGCCCGTTCGCCTCGCCCGCGTCCTGGGCCGGGGCCTCGTCGACGGGACCGGCGGGCTCCTCGGCGCCGTCGCCCGCGGCGCCCTCGCCGACGTTCTCCTCCGGGGCGCCCTCGCTGTTCTCGGGGCCCTCCTCGGCGGAGCCGGACTCGTCCTCGTCGGTGGTCTCGTCGTCCTCAGTCGCTTCGCCGTTGTCCTCGGTGGTCTCTCCGTTCTCTTCAGTCGTCTCGCCGTTGCCCTCGGTGTCCTCGGCGTCGCTGTTGCCGCTCTCGTCGGTCTCGGTGTCCTCGCCGCCGGTCGCGCTCTCCTCGGTGGCCCCGCCGTTGTCTTCGGCGTTGCCGTCGGTGCCGGCGCCGTCGCCATTCTCGCCTTCAGCGTTGCCGTTGCCCTCGGTGGTGTCGCCGTTCGCGGGGGAGCCGTCCTCGTTGGCGGTGGTCTCGTCCGGGTCGTCGTCCGCCCCGTCGCCGTTGGTCTGACCGGTCTCGTCTTCTTCCTCGTTGGCGACTGGCGCGATGTTCGCCCCACCGCCGGTTGCGGCGGCGTCGCCGGCCAAGTGGCCGTGCACGTCGGGGCGGGGCGTGACCGGGCCCGTCCCGAGCTCCGGGACGCCGCCCTGCTGCGAAGTGGCGGCGGCGTCCCCGGCGCCCGCGGGCTGGGTCTCCTCGGCGCCGGCGGCGCCCAGCCCGGCGGCGAGCACCAGGGTGGTGGCCGCGCCGGCGCCGATCAGGGCGCGGCGCCAGGCGGGAGCGTTCGTGCGGGCGGGGGTGCTGGCGGTCATGAGGGTGCCTTCCTTACTTCGGTATTCGTGTCGCGTGGCCGGTCGGCGGCGCCGCAGGTTCTCGCCTCGCGGGGCGGTGCCGGGGCGCCGTAGCGGCTCGGATGCCGACGATCCTAAGAGGAAGCTGGCAGAGAAATAAGGGTTTCTCTATTCGCGGAAATAACGGGGGAGCCCCCGAAAAACGTATAACTAGAACGCTATAAAAAGTGGTGAACGCGTTCGTGTTCCCGCCGCGTCGTGAGTGATGAGGAAATGGGGGCCGCCGTTCGGGAGAGACGACGAAGCGCCGCCGCGACCCCCGCCCCTGACCGGGGCTGTGTAACGGGATCGCGGCGGCGCGAGAGATTCTCGGCTACGGCTCCCACCCTGCGCGGTGCGTGGGGCGGGTGGGCCTGGGCCGAAAACGCGTGCTAGGCGTTCTTGCGCTGCGCGGCGACGAGCGCGGTGCCGCCGAGCGCGAGCGCGGCGAGGCCGGCGCCAACGCCGGCGAGGGCGCCGCTCACGCCGGTGTTGGCGAGCTTGGCGGGCTGCTCGGCGGAAGCGGGCTGGGCCTGCTCGTTCTTCGCGGCCTCCTCGTCCTTCTTCTCGGACTCCTCGGCGGCCTCGCCCTCGGTCTTCTCCTCCTCGGAGATCTCCGCCTCCTTGGGCTCCTCCTCGGGGGCCTGGTTGGCCTCGTGGATGGCGACCAGGCGGTCGAGCTCGCTCTCGACGATGGCGTAGTAGCCGGCGACGGTCTCCTCGTCGATGCCCTCGGCGGCGACGTTCTCGTCGATGATCGCGCGGGCCTCCGCGAGGAGGTAGTCGGCGGTCTCGCGGGAGATACCGTTGGTCTCGAGGCCGGCGGTGACGGCCTCGATGGCGCCGTCCTCGTCGAGGGCGCCCGCGGCGACCTGCTCGAGGATCGCGTTGAAGCGCGCGATCTGCTCCTCGCTCAGACCCGGAACCTCGGCGAGGTCCTGCTGGATCTGCTCCTGGAGGGTGGGCTCCTGGTTCTCGTTCTCCTGCTGCTGGGTGCCCTCCTGCTGGGTGTTCTCGACCTGCTGCTGGGTGGCCTCGGGGTCGTTGGTCTCCTCGGCGATCGCGGTGGCCGGGAGGGAGAGGGCGAGCGCCGCGGCCGCGGCGGGGAGGGCGTAACGGAGCTTCATGGAGTCCTGCTTTCTCATGCGTAAGGGAAAAGCCGCGCCCGGGTGGGCGTCGTGCTCAGCTAAGAATACGAAAACCGCCGCCGCGCACCAATCGCCGAGCCTGCCATTTTCCAGCCGCTGAGCTGCACCGTTATCTTTTCGTTATAAAAACCGCAGGTAGTTGACGGGGTTGCCAGTTAAGTCCCGGGAGACTGAAATGCGCCTCCCCGCCACCCACCGCCCGCGGGCGGGGGCGGCTGGCGGGGGGTAGCGCCGCGGGGCGCGGCCGGCTAGGCGACGCGCCGCGCCGCCTTGTAGGTGCGCCACGCCAGCGGCACGCCCGGCCGGTAGGCGAGATCGATCGCCTGGTCGGTGTCGAGCACGTGGATGTCCGCGCTCGCCCCGGGCACGAGGGTGCCGCGCGCCGGGCGGCCCTGAGGGTCCTTGCCGCCGCCCACGTCGTGGCGGTTAAGGGCGCGCGCCCCGCCGGCGGTGGCGGCCTCGATCGCCTCGTCGAGGGTGAGGTGCTGCTGCAGCACCGCGGTGGTGATGCAGAACGCGATCGACGGGGTGTACGAGGTGCCCGGGTTGAGGTTCGAGGCGATCGCGACCGTGGCCCCCGCGTCGAGCAGCCGGCGGGCCGGGGCGAGCGGCTGGCGGGTCGACAGGTCGCAGGCCGGCAGCACGGTGGCGACGGTCTGCGAGGAGGCGAGCGCCTCGACGTCGTCGTCGGTGAGGTAGTTGACGTGGTCGACGCTCGCCGCCCCGAGCTCCACGGCGAGGCGCACACCCGGGCCCTCGCCGAGCTGGTTGCCGTGCACCCGCAAGCCCAGGCCGGCCTCCTTGCCGGCCTCGAGCACGCGGCGGGATTGCTCCTCGTTGAAGGCGCCGCGCTCGCAGAACACGTCGATCCACCCGCAGTGCGGCGCGACCGCCTGAAGCATCGGGCCGGTGACCTCGTCGAGGTACTCGCCGGGGTCCGCGCCCGGCGGCACGAGGTGCGCGCCGAGGAAGGTGACGTCGTCGGCGTGCTGTGCGGCGATGCGGGCGCTGAGCTCCTCGGCCTCGGTGTTGAGCCCGTAGCCGGTCTTCGTCTCCAGGGTGGTCGTGCCGCCGGAGTTGGCGAGCGCGACGCGCTCGGCGACGAGCCGGGAGAGCTCCTCCTCGCCGGCCTCGCGGGTCGCGCCCATGGTCACGGCGATGCCGCCGGCGGCGTAGTCCTCGCCGGCCATGCGGGCCTCGAACTCCTCGCCGCGGTCCCCGGCGAAGACGAGGTGGGTGTGGGAGTCGACCCAGCCGGGCACGACGGCCCGCCCGCCGAGATCGACGCGCTCGTCCGCGGGGCCGAGGTGTTCGGCCTCGGCGGCGGGCCCGGCGAAGGCGACGACCCCGTCCTCGGCGACGAGCGCCGCGTCTTTCACCGTGCCCGCCTCGGAGACGGTGCGCAGCTCGGAGATTCCGGTGAAGATCGTGGCTGTCATCTAGTCCTCCCGCGAGTGGAAGTCCATGGGGATGTCGACGCCGCGCTCCTTGGCGACGTCGGCTGCGCGATTGTAGCCGGCGTCGGTGTGGCGGATAACCCCCATGGCCGGGTCGTTGGTGAGCACGCGCTCGAGCTTCTTCGCGGCGAGCTCCGTGCCGTCGGCGACGGTGACCTGACCGGCGTGGATGGAGCGGCCCATGCCCACCCCGCCGCCGTGGTGGATCGACACCCACGTCGCGCCCGAGGACGCGGCGGTCAGGGCGTTGAGCAGCGGCCAGTCGGCGACCGCGTCGGTGCCGTCGAGCATGCCCTCGGTCTCCCGGTAGGGGCTCGCCACGGAGCCGGAGTCGAGGTGGTCGCGGCCGATGACGACGGGGGCCTTGAGCTTGCCCTCGGCGACGAGCTCGTTGAACTTCAGGCCGGCGCGGTGGCGCTCGCCGTAGCCGAGCCAGCAGATGCGCGCGGGCAGGCCCTCGAACTCGACGTATTCCTCGGCGGCGTCGAGCCACCGGTGGAGGTGCTCGTTGTCGGGGAAGAGCTCGCGCAGCGCGTCGTCGGTGACCTTGATGTCCTCCGGGTCCCCGGAGAGTGCCACCCACCTAAAGGGCCCCATGCCCTCGCAGAACAGCGGGCGGATGTAGGCGGGCACGAAGCCGGGGAACTCGAAGGCGCGCGAGTAGCCCGCGTGGCGGGCCTCGTCGCGGATGGAGTTGCCGTAGTCGAAGACCTCGGCGCCCTCGTCCTGGAAGCCGACCATCGCCTCGACCTGCGCGGCCATGGACTCGCGGGCCTTCTTCGTGAAGGTCTCCGGGTCGGCCTTCGCCTCCCTGGCCCAGTCCTCGAGCGCGATCTCCCGGGGGAGGTAGCTCAAGGGGTCGTGGGCGGAGGTTTGGTCGGTGACGATGTCGATCTCGAGATCGCCCGCGCGGTGGCGGCGCAGCAGCTCGGGGAAGATCTCGGCGGCGTTGCCCACCACGCCGATGGAGCGGGCCTCGCCCGCGCGCTTCGCGGCGACGGCGCGCTCGACCGCCTCGTCGAGGTCGTCGTGGACCTCGTCGAGGTAGCGCTTCGCGACGCGCCGCTCGAGGCGGGCGCGGTCGACGTCGGCGATGAGGCACGCCCCGCCGTTGAGCGTCACCGCGAGCGGCTGGGCGCCGCCCATCCCGCCGCAGCCGCCGGTAAGAGAAAGGGTGCCGGCGAGCGTGCCGCCGAAGCGCTTCTTCGCGACCGCGGCGAACGTCTCGAACGTGCCCTGGAGGATGCCCTGGGTGGCGATGTAGATCCACGACCCGGCGGTCATCTGCCCGTACATGATGAGGCCCTCGTCCTCGAGGGCGCGGAAGTGCTCCCAGTTCGCCCAGTCGCCCACGAGGTTGGAGTTCGCGATGAGCACCCGGGGCGCCCACTCGCTCGTGCGCAGCACGCCGACCGGCTTGCCGGACTGCACGAGCAGCGTCTCGTCGCCCTCGAGCCGCTTGAGGGTCTCGACGATGGCGTCGAAGGCCTCCCAGCTGCGGGCGGCGCGCCCCGTGCCGCCGTAGACGACGAGGTCCTCGGGCCGCTCGGCGACCTCGGGGTCGAGGTTGTTCATGAGCATCCGAAGCGGCGCCTCGGTCTGCCAGGACTTCGCGGTGAGCTCCGTGCCGCGCGGCGCGCGCACCTCGCGTGGTTGAGACATCTGCCCGGTCACCCTTCCCAACGTGTGGTGTCGATGCGGGCCCGGCCTGGGGCGTGGACACTGCCGCGCTTGGGGCCCGTCACTGCCGAGCGCCATCGTAATACGCGACATATAAGCCTCGCCGCACGGCGCGGTTCACGGCGCGGCGGGTCGCGCGCCGCCTAGGGTGGGCGCCATGGCTGGCTTGGAGAACAGTGCACTCGACCGCTGGCAGGCGCGCGACGACGGCCCGGGCGCGGAGAACGCCCGCTGGGCGACGGAGGTCGCCGCCCTTCCCGACCCGCCCGCCGGCGGCGGGCGCGACCTCAACGGCGCGGTCGTCGTCCAGGGCTTCGCGAGCGACGAGGGGATCCGCCGCAACCAGGGCCGCCCCGGCGCCGCCGCCGCGCCCGACGAGATCCGCGGCGCGCTCGCGGGGCTCGCGGTGCACCGCCCGCTTCGGGCCTACGAGGCCGGCACCGTCACCTACGAGGGCGAGGACCTCGAGGGCGGCCAGGAGGCGCTGAGCGACCGGGTCGCCGCCCACGCGCGGCGCGGCGCGCTCACCGTCGTGCTCGGCGGGGGCCACGACACGGCGTTCGCCTCCCACCGGGGGCTCTACCGCGTCGCCCGCGAGGCCGGCGAGAGCGTCGGCATCCTCAACCTCGACGCCCACTTCGACCTGCGAGACGAGCCCCGGGCGACCTCCGGGACGCCGTTTTTGCAGATCGCGGGGCTCCACGAGGAGGCCGGCGACGAGTTCCGCTACGCGGTGGCCGGCATCTCCCCGGCGAACAACACGCGCGTGCTCTTTCAGACCGCCGAGCGCCTCGGGGTTCGCTACCTCACCGACGACGAGACCAACGACGCCACCGACGAGAAGCTGCGCGCGCTCGTCGACGACGCCGCGGCCGGCGTCGACCGGCTGCACTTAAGCATCGACATGGACGTGCTGCCCGCCTCGGTCGCGCCCGGGGTGAGCGCCCCGGCCGCCGTCGGAGTGGCGCTGGGCCGCATCCGCGCGCTCGTGCGCGCCGCGGCGGCGACGGGCAAGCTCGCGCTCCTCGACGTCGTCGAGGTCAGCCCCCGCTTCGACGTCGACGGGCGCACCGCGAAGGTCGCCGCGCGCCTCGTCGACGACACCGTCGGCGCGCTTCCCGCGCGCCCGGGCGAGGGCACCTAGGCCCCGCCTCCCCCGGGAAGGCCAGCTATCCCAGCCACCCGAGCGCCGCGAAGCCCTGCGCGAGCGGCCCGGCGATGAGCACGGTGAGCGCGACGCGCTCGGCCCGCACGGCGACCAGCTGCGGCACGGAGACGGGGATCCTCGTGGCGAGGATGCAGGGCACGAGCGCGGAGAAGAACACGATCGCGCTCACTGACGTCACGCCCACGACGAACGCCGTGACCGGGTCGGCCTGGTCCCCGACCTGGGTCGCCGGCAGGAGCATCTCCGCGATGCTCAAGGCCAGCGCCTCCCCGGTGCCGGCGGGGTCGGGCAGGCCCACCAGCCACGCGAGCGGCGCGAAGAGCAGCCCGAGCCACGCGAACGCCGGGGTGTAGGTAGCGAGCAGCAGCGCCGCGAGCCCCACCGACAGGATCGACGGGGTGATCGCCGCGGACATCCGCACCCCGGCTAAGAGGTTCTGCCCGATCGCGCGGTGCAGCGGCGGGGCAGTCTTGAGCGTCTCCCTGGCGCTTGCCCACGCGGCCTTGATCAGCGAGCCCTCGGGGCGGCGCTCGGGCTCGGGCGTCGCGCCGGGGCAGGTCTCGTCCGGGATCCGGGAGAGCGGCGGGATGCGCGCGGTGATCGCGGTGACCGCGAACGTGACGATCAGAGTCGTGACGAAGTAGAGCGCCCAGTGCCCCATGAGCCCGAGGGAGCGCGCGACGACGACCATGAACGCCGCCGAGACCGTGGAGAAGCCCGTCGCGATGATCGCGGCCTCCCGCTTGGTGTAGCCGCCGTCGCGGTAGACCCGGTCGGTGACGAGCAGGCCGAGCGAGTAGCTGCCCACGAAGCTCGTCGCGGCGTCCACCGCGGAGCGCCCCGGGGTCCGCCACAGGGGCCGCATGACCGGCTGCGCGAGCACCCCGAGGAGCTCCATGAGCCCGAAGGACAAAAGGAACGCCAGCGCCGCCGAGCCGATGGGCACGATGAGGCCCACGGGGACGACGAGCTTGTCGACGAGGAAGGGCACGAGGTCCTCCCGCGCGAGCGGCCCGGGCAGCGCACCGACAACGGCGAGCGCCCCGACGGCGAGCCCCGCGACGCTGAGGACCAGCGGCAGCGCCGCGAGCACCCCGCGCCGCCACGCGCCGCGGCGCGCCTCCCGGATCGCGCCGTAGGCCATGAGCGCGAGGAACGCCGGCGGGAGCAGGACGGAGAGGTGCTCGCGCACGAGGGTGACCGCGTGGTCGACGGGGATGGAGACCTTCCCGTCCATGGGCACGGGCAGGAAGAACGCGGCGATCCCGATCGCCCCGTAGAAGGCGAGCCGCCACGGGCTCGCGCGCCAGCCGCCCCGCTCGGCGCGCCCGCCGCGCGGCGGGCTCGACAGGATCGCCATGGTGCCTCCCGGTCCTTCCTCGCGTGCCCCTAAACCCGCGCCGGCCCGGCCCGCCCGGGGTGGCGGGGCGGGGAGCCCCGGGGACGGGTGTGTCGCAGATTACGTAGAAGAAATCATATAACGGGCAACAAGTTTGTTCGTGCCGGTGGGGCCGGCTCGGCGCCCGGCCGGCGCCTCCCCGGCGGGCGGGGAGCGGGTGGGATGTGGGTTAAGTGGACTTGGAAAAGTGATCTAGCCGGCGTGATAATGCGGCAATGTCCACCACCGAGGACGGCCGCGGGCCGCAGCGAAGCCACACCCCACCCGACGCGCACGGCGGGGCGGTCCCGCCGGCCGGCGTGGACCCGGAGCGCACGTTCTTCGGCCACCCGATCGGGCTGTCCAGCCTGTTCAGCATCGAGCTGTGGGAGCGCTTCAGCTTCTACGGGATGCAGGGCATCCTCACGTTCTACCTGTATTTCTCCGTCGCCGACGGCGGGCTCGGCCTGCCGCAGGCGACCGCCCTGTCGCTCGTCGGCGTCTACGGCGGGTTCGTGTACTTAAGCTCCGTGGCGGCGTCGTTCGTCGCCGACCGGCTGCTCGGCGCGGAGCGCACCGTGCGCTACGCCGCGGTGCTCGTCATGTTCGGCCACCTCGCGCTCGCGCTCGTACCGGGGCTCACCGGCCTGGCGATCGGGCTGATCTCCATCGGGCTCGGCTCGGGCGGCGTGAAGACCGCCTCCCAGGTCGTGCTCGGCCAGCTCTACTCCGCCGAGGACCGCCGCCGCGACGGCGGGTTCACCCTCTACTACCTCGGCGTGAACATCGGCGCGCTCGTCGGGCCGCTGCTCACCGGCTGGGTGTGGGGCCGCGAGGGCTTCCACTGGGGCTTCGGGCTCGCCGCGGTCGGCATGGCCGTGGGGCTTATCCACTACCTGCTCACCCGGAAGAAGAACCTCGGCACCGCCGGCCGCGAGGTGCCCTCGCCGCTGCCGAAGAACCGCTACCTGCCCTGGGGCCTCGGCGTCGCGGCCGCCGCGATCGTCGTCGTCGCGCTCATCGCCACCGGCGTGGTGCGCCTCGAGTGGCTCTCGACGATCATGGCGGCCACCGCGGCCCTCGCCGCGGCCGCGATGCTTATTAGTATGTACCGCTCCCCGAAGGTCACGCCCGAGGAGCGGCGCCGGCTCATCGGCTTCATCCCGCTGCTCGTGTCCTCGGCGGCGTTCTGGGCGATCTACCAGACCCAGTTCACGATGCTCGCCGTCTACTTCGAGAGCCGCGTCGACCTCCAGGTCTTCGGCATCGAGATCACGCCCGCGCAGCTCGACTCGATCTCCCCGTTCTTCGTCGTCGTGTTCTCCGTGCCGTTCTCCATCATGTGGACCAAGCTCGGCGATAGGCAGTGGTCCTCGCCCATGAAGTTCGGCGCGGCGAACCTCCTCATCGGGCTCGGCCTGCTGCTCTTCGTGCCGTTCGTCGGCTCCGGGGCGAACGCCACGCCGGTGTGGCTCGTCGTCGCGGCGATCTTCCTCTTCGTCATGGGCGAGCTGCTGCTCTCCCCGGTGGGCAACTCGCTCGCCACGAGGGTCGCGCCGCGCTACTACTCCTCCCGGCTGTTCGCCGTGTGGCTCATGAGCGTCTCGGTGGGCAGCTCCCTGTCCGGCTCGTTCGGCTCGATCTTCGATATGTCCACCGACGCGGGCGAGGCCGCTTTCTTCACCACCGCGGCGGGCGCGACCATCGTCGTCGGCCTCGTCGTGCTGCTGCTGCGCGGCTGGATCCTTCGCCGCCTCGAGCCGATCCGCTAGCTAGACCGCGGCGCGCCGCGTCCGCGGCGAGGAGACCGTCGGGTCGCCGGGGAGCCAGAAGCGCAGCGGCGCCTCGGTGTTTTTCGAGATCCCGATGCGCGGGCCCTGCACCCACTCCGGCTCGGCCTCGCGGGCACGCAGCTCGAGGCCCGCCGCCCCGGAGCCGTCGAGCGGCTCGCCGTTGAGGTCCGTGGTGAGCCCGAGCGCCCTGCCGAGGTTCCCCGGGCCCCGTGCGAGGCGCTCGTCGGGCACGTCTCCGCGCCGGCGCCTAGCCTCCGCGAGGCCGCCTATGATCTCCCCGCCGCGCATGAGGCAGCCCTGCCCGGTGCCCTCTGCCCCGCACACGAGGTTTCCGGCCCGGTGGATGCCGTAGGAGATGTAGACGTACAGCCGCCCCGGCGGGCCGAAGAGCTGCGCGTTGCTTCTCGTGAGCCCGCGGTGGGAGTGGGCGGCCGGGTCGCCGCTTGAGAGGTAGGCCTCCACCTCGGTGAGGCGCACCGCGACCGGGCCCAGCCGCAGGACGCAGCCCAGCAGCTGCGGGGCCACCCGGTCGGCGGGCTGGCCGAGGTCGATGCCGGCGAGGATCATCGGCGAGCCTCCTCCCTCGGGCTTCGGGTCTGGTCGCGCCCGGGCGGGGCGCTGCGCGCGCACCGCTAGCGCGGGGCGCTCAGGGCGCCGACGAGCGGGCCGAGGAGCCAGTTGACGAGCCCGAGGATGATCGCCCCTAAGAACGCGGCGCCGAAGCCGTCGATATAGAGGCCCAGGCCCACCGCGTTGGCGACCGCCCCGGCGAACAGCAGCGCGATGGCGTTGATGACGAGCGCGAAGATCCCCAGCGTGAGGATGGTGAGCGGCAGGCCGAGTAGGTGGAGCACCGGGCGCACCGTCATGTTGACGAGCACGATGATGCCCGCCGAGGCGAGGAACACGATGAGCCGGTCGTAGCCGCCGTCCCCGACGAGCGGCTCGATCGGGGTTGCGACGGCGAGCCCGTCGATCAGCGCGGTCGCCGCCCACAGCGCGACGGCCGTGCCCGCCGAGCGGACGAGCAGGTTCCACAGGCATCCCATCGAAAGCGGCGGCCTCCCTTGAGGTAGTAGCGGCGCGCGCCCCGCCCCGGGCGCCCGGCGATCGGTCGCCGGTGACAGGGGAGGGGCGCGCGGCTGTCGCGGGCCATTCTAACCCGCGGGAGGCCGGGATTTAGGCGTCCTGGAGCTGCTCGTCCCGGTCGCGCCACGTGGCCTCGTCGATGATGCCGGCGCGCTTCGAGACGACGGCGGCGACGAGCGCCTGGCCGGTGACGTTGGTCGCGGTGCGGCCCATGTCGATGATCGGTTCGATCGCGAGCAGCAGGCCCACGCCCTCGAGCGGGAGGCCCAGCGTGGAGAGCATGAGCGTGAGCATGACCGTCGCGCCGGTCGTGCCCGCGGTCGCCGCCGAGCCGATGACGCTGACGAAGATGATGAGCAGGTAATGGGTGATGTTGAGGTCGATGCCGTAGAACTGCGCGACGAACAGCGCGGCGACCGATGGGTAGACCGCGGCGCAGCCGTCCATCTTCGAGGCCGCGCCCAGCGGGATCGCGAACGAGGCGTACTCGGTGGGCACGCCGAGGTTCTCCTCGGTGGTGCGCTGGGTGACCGGCATGACGCCCATCGAGGAGCGGGTGAAGAAGCCCAGCGAGGTCACCGGCCACACGCGGCGGAAGAAGCCGAAGACCGGCAGCCGGTTGAACGCCAGCGTCGCGGGGTAGATCACGCCCATGACGATCGCGAGGCCGAGGTAGATCGCGAGCACGAACATGCCCAGCGAGCCGAGGGCCTCCCAGCCGTAGGAGACGACCGCGTCGCCGATGAGCGCGGCCGTGCCGATCGGTGCGAGCCGGATGATCCACCACAGGATCTTCTGGATGACCTTGAGGAAGGACTCGTTGAACTCGATGAAGCTCTCCGCGGCGCGGCCCGCCTTGATCGCGGCGATCCCGAACACCAGGGCGAGGACAAGGATCTGCAGCACGTTGAAGTTCAGCTCGACGGAGCCGTCCCCGTCCGCCGAGCCGTCGAGGCCGAGGATGTTGACCGGCACGATCGACTCCAAGAACCCGGTCCAGCTGCCGTGCGTGTCGGGCGCCTCGGCGAGGCTGGGGTCGACGGTGCTGTTCTCGCCCGGGCGGAGCACCTCGCCGACGAGGATGCCCGCGAGCACGGAGAAGAACGCCGTGATCGCGAACCAGATGAGCGTCGAGACCGCGAGGCGCGCGGCGTTGGCGACCTTGCGCAGGTTCGCCACCGAGGTCACCACCGCGGTGAAGACGAGCACGGGGATGAGCAGCATGAGCAGCTGCACATAGATGCCGCCCACCTCGTCGAGTAGCCCGCCGAGCCACGAGGTCTCCTCAGGCTCGGCGGGCTCCATGGAGCGGGCGATGAAGCCGAGCGCGAGCCCGACGATGAGCCCGGCGACGATCTGGACGCCGAAGCTCGTCATCCACTTCGGCAGGCGGCTCGCCAGGGGGCGGCTGCCGCCCTCGGTGAGATTGGTGGTGTCAGCGGTGGGGGAATCCCCAGCCATGAGCCCTCCTTGCAACCAACGCGCGCGCCGGCCCGCCGGGCGCCCCACGCCTCCCGGGCCGGTCTATCTTGTCTAGACAGGTCAGTATGACACCGGCCCGCGGGCGGGTCAATATCCCGACCCGGCCGGGAAGCCGGCGGGAGGGCGCCGCGCCGCAGGAGGGCTAGCCCTAGTTCACGTCGTGGGGGATGGGTGCGGCGTAGGCGAGCGGGTCTTTAATCGGCGCGTCGAGCGCCACGGCCCGCGCGATGGAGGTGACGATCTCCGCGTGGGTGGGGATGAGGCGCAGCTCGATCTCCCGGCCGAGCGCCGCGCGCACCGACTCGGCGAAGACGGGGCGGGCGCGCTTGTCCTCGGTGAACGCGGAGCCGGCGAGCACGAGCGACTCGGCGCGGTGCTCGTCGATGAGCTGGGCGCTAATCTCCCCGAGCAGGCGGGCGCGCTCGTCGAGCACGGCGCGCACCCCGGGCTGGCGCGCGGCCTCCGCGACGACGTCGGCGAACGTCTCGCCGCGCGCGCCGCGCTCGCGGGCGCGCTCGATAACGCCCTGCGTGATGAGGGTGTTCTCGGGGCGCTCCCCGCCAGGCTCGCCGCCGTCGGCGGCGGGCAGCGCGTCGACCTGGCGCACCCCCTCCGGGTCGGAGAGCGCGGCGCTGAGCGAGTCGTCGGCGAACAGCGCGAGCTGCCTCTTGCGGGGCTCGTCCTTGGGGCGCGGCTCGGTGTGCTGCATCTCCGAGCCGAGGATCGCGGGCACCGCGCCGGCGATGGTCACGGGCACGGAGAAGTAGTAGTTGAGCCGGCCGGCGAAGTCGACGTCGTGCCAGCCGAGGTTGGGGGCGTTGACCACCCCGTCCGGGCTCACGTAGCCCGAGGTCGTCACCCCGACGTGCGCGAGCGGGCGCTTGAGCCCCGTGGTGATGCGGTGCAGGCCCGCCGCGAGGTGCTCGAGGAAGGAGTTCTGGTCGAACTCGGCGACGTTGATGTCCAGCGAGATGTCGCGCAGCGTGCGCCCGCGCAGGTCGTAGATCGCGAAGTACGTCTCCGAGGTGCCCACGGCGATGCCGGCGAAGACGACGGGCTGGTCGACCATCTCGATGGGGATGGTGGGCCGGCCGCGGCCCTTGATCTGGCGCTTGTCGTTGCGCGGGCGCACGAGCCCGGCCTCGATCAGCGTCGTCACCGCGCGCGTGACCGTCGGCTGGGAGAGCCCCGTCGCGGCGACGAGGTCCGTGCGCGAGGCGAGGTCCGTCTGGCGCAGCTTGTGGAAGCACTGGGAAACCGGGGTGCTCGGCCGCGTGAAGGGGGCGACCGCGGTGAGAGCTGGCATGGATTACATTCTAAGGACAAATAGACAAGGCAGTCTAATAGGGCCCCGACCGGGGCGGACCTCTTTGACCATTCCCCGCGTCCCGATCGGTCCGCCGCCCGGAGCCGAGCGCCCGCCCGCCGGCGGGGCCGGGGCAGGCCGCGGCGGGCTCCCCTGACCTTGGGACACCCTAGGCCGGGGGGTAGCGCGCGTGCGTGCCGGCGCGGGCGCGGGGAGGAAGAGGCGCAGGTCGGGCCGGTGCGCCCGGCCCTAAGGCGGGGTGGAAAGCGCAGGTCGCGGGAAGTTTTTAGCTGGGTGGCACCCGTCTTTGCTCGAGGTTTAAGATACCCAGCTATGAGTTCCGAGATTTCCGCGAACGACGAGGTCGCAGGCGAGCGAGAGCCCTCGCTGCTCGACTGCGCCTGCGAGACCTTCGTCGGCGATCTGGCGGCGCTGAGCCCCACCGACGCCACCGCGTGGGGCATCGACGGCTTCGACGGCGAGCTGCAGGACTTCTCCCCCGACTATTGGAACGACGTCGCCGAGCGCAACCGCGAGATGTGCATGGACGTCGACGCCTTCGACGAGAGCACCGACGCCTCGGACGACGAGGACGACTTCGACGACGTCGACCACGTCACCGCCGAGGTGCTGCGCGACCGGCTCTACCTCGACCTTGACCTGCACCACAACGGCGAGGACCTCCGGCTGCTCAACAACATCGACTCGCCGGTGCAGACCATCAGGGACACGTTCCTGCTCATGGACACCGACACCGACGACGAGCTCGAGGCGCTGCGCTCGCGGATGTCGAAGGTGCCCGCCGCGCTCGAGGGGTATCGCGAGTCGCTCATCGAGGCCGCCGCGCACGGGCACGTCGCCGCCCACCGCCAGGTCGACAACCTCGTCAACCAGTGCGAGGACCTCGCGGACTCGGACTCCATGCTCGAGGGCCTCGGGCTGCCCGCTGACTCCAAGGAGGTCGTCGACGCGAAGGCCGCGTTCGGCGCGTTCGCGGACTGGCTCGGCGAGGAGCTCGGCCCCCAGGCCCCGCACCACGACGCGGTGGGCCGCGACCGCTACGAGCTGTTCTCGCGGAAGTTCGTCGGCGACAAGGTCGACCTCGACGAGGCCTACGAGTGGGGCATGAACCGGGTCATGGAGATCCGCTCGGAGCAGGAGGCCATCGCCCGCAAGCTCTACGGCGAGGGCACCTCGGTGCGCGAGGCGCTGCACAACCTCAACCAGGATGAGCGCTACCTCGTCCACGGCGTCGACGAGATCCGCGAGTGGATGCAGGACGTCGCCGACGACGCGATCGCCGGCATCGACGGTGATCACTTCGACATCCCCCCGGAGATCGCCACCATCGAGTGCAAGATCGACCCGGCCGGAACCGGGGCGATCTTCTACACCCCGCCGAGCGACGACCTACTGCGCCCGGGGCGCATGTGGTGGTCCGTGCCGGAGGGGCAGACGACCTTCCACACGTGGCAGGAGCTCACCACCGTCTTCCACGAGGGCGTGCCCGGCCACCACCTGCAGTGCGGCGCGACGCTCGCGGAGGCGAGCGCGCTGAATTTCTGGCGCCGCTCGGCGTGCTGGATCTCCGGGCACGGGGAGGGCTGGGCGCTCTACGCGGAGCAGCTCATGGCCGATCTCGGCTACCTCGACGACCTGGGCTACCGGATGGGGCTGCTCGACTCGCAGCGGCTGCGCGCCGCGCGCGTCGTCCTCGACATCGGGGTGCACCTGCAGAAGAAGCTGCCCGACGCCAACAGCGTGTGGGACTCCTCCATCGCTAGGGCCTTCCTTCGGGAGAACACCGCGATGGACGACGCGAACCTCAACTTCGAGCTCGAGCGCTACCTCGGCTGGCCGGGCCAGGCGCCCTCCTACGCGCTGGGGCAGCGGATGTGGGAGCAGATCCGCGACGAGGCGCTCGCCGAGGGGCAGTCGCTCGCCGAGTTCCACAGCCGCGCCCTCAAGCTCGGCAGCATGCCGATGTCGATCCTGCGCGGCGAGGTCCTCGACGAGGCCGACTAGGCCGTCCCAGCTTCCCCGGCCCGGGGAGCGAAAGGGGGATCAAGGGGCGCCGCGTATCTAGCGGCGCCCCTTCTTCGTGCGCGCCGTCGCGGTCGCCGACCACGGGTCCTCGGGCCACGGGTGCTTGGGGTAGCGCCCGCGCATCTCGGCGCGCACCTGCGGGTACGCGCCGTTCCAGAAGCCCTCGAGGTCGTCGGTGATGGCCAGCTCCCGGCCGGCGGGGGAGAGCAGCCGGAACTGCACCGCCTCTCCCGCGAGCCGAGGTGAGGCCGCGAGCCCGAAGCACTCCTGGAGCTTGACGCGCACCACTGGCCGCCCGGAGGAGTAATCCACCCTGGGCCGCCCGCCGCTGGGCACCGGGAGGCGCTCCGGGGCGAGCTCCTCGAGCCGGGTGGCCTCCGGCCAGGGGAGCAGCCCCTGGACCGCGGGGTAGACGTCGATGCTGGCGGCCGTTTTGCCCCGCGCGAGCTCCCCGATGGGCCCGGCGAGCCACTCCTCGGGATCCGCGGCGTCGATATCGGGCCACGGTGCGCCGAGCCGGGCGCTAAGGAAGCGCAGCCGCTCGATAAGCGAGCGGGCCTTCTCGGAGGGCTCGAAGAGGCCAAGGCCCGCGTCGCGCACGGCGCGCGCCGCGAGCTCCCGGGCGCGCGCGGGAGGCACCTCCGCGGGGCGGGAGGACAGCTCGATCGCGCCGAGCCGCCTCGTGGCCCGGGCCTTGAGCCGCCCGCCGGACACCCCCGCCTCGAGGTCCTCGGACACGCCTCCGATCTCGAGGGCGTCCTCCTCGTCGAGCCGCGCGGCCGAGCGGATGAGCGCCGAGGCGCCGCCCTGCCGCGAGGCCTGCCGGGTCGCCTCGGCGACGGCGAGCCACGCGCAGCCCGCCAGCCCCACGTCCCCGGAGAGCCGGGCGCGCGCCCCGCCGGCGAGCAGGTAGGTGTCCTCCCCGACGAGCCGCGCGACGCGCTCGGGGTACGCGGCCGCGACGACCCGCCCTGGCGACGGCTCCGCCTGCCCGGGCTGGGAGTGCCTCTCCGCGAGGCGCCGAAGGCGCCGGGCCTCGCGGGGCTCGGGCCGGGCCCGGGCGAGGTCCCCGCCAAGGCCCTGGCTCAAGGCCGCGACGGTGCCGGCCGCGCCGGGCCC
>NZ_JH815195.1:240509-252922 GCF_000296405.1 Corynebacterium otitidis ATCC 51513 | reverse complement strand
AGCGGCAGGGAGGCGAGCCGGCGGCCCGCCGCGGTCGCGGCGCCGGCCTCGTCGACCGCGCCGAGGCGGGAGAGCGTCCCCTCCGCCTCGTCGAGCGCGCCCGCCGGTGGCTCGTCGAGGAGCCTTAAGCCCCGGGCGCGGGGCGTGCCCCAGCACGCGAGCCACAGCGCCGCCTGCGTGAGGTCGGCGGTGAGGATCTCCGGGGCGAGGTTCTCCGGGTGGCGGCGCTCCTCCTCCTCGCCGAAGGCCTTGATCACCAGGCCGGGGCCCTCGCGGCCGGCGCGGCCCGCGCGCTGCTGGGACGTCGCCCGCGCCGAGGAGCGCGTCACCAGGCCGCTCAAACCCGAGGCCGCCTCCCTGCGGGGCACCCTGCTTAAGCCCGAGTCGACGACGATGCGCACCCCGGGTACCGTCAGCGAGCTCTCCGCCACGGACGTCGCCACCACGATCCGGGGGAACCCGGGTCGGCGAGCGCGGCGTCCTGCTCCGCGGCGCCGAGCCGGCCGTGCAGCGGCAGCGCCGGGATATCGCCCTCGGCGGCGACGGCCGCGACGACGTCTTCGACCTCGCGCACGCCGGGCACGAACACGAGCGCGGATTCCCCGCGCCGCCGGGCCTCGCCCACCGCCAGCCGCGCGAGGTGCCGGGCGAAGTCGGCGCGCTCCCGGCGGGTGGCACCGAGGCGCGCCGGGTGCGGGGCGTAGGTCGTCTCCACGGGGAAGGTCGGCGCCTGAGCGGCGACGATGGGCGCGCCGCCTAAGAACCTCGAGAACGCCCCCGCGTCGAGGGTCGCGGACATCGCCACGAGCCGGAAGTCATCGCGCAGCGCGGAAAGCTCGCTTAAGAGAGCGAGCGCGAGGTCGATCTCTAGCTGGCGCTCGTGGATCTCGTCGGCGACGACCGCGGCGATACCGGGGAGCTCCGGGTCGGAGAGCAGCATGCGGATGATGACGCCCGGGGTCACGAACTCGACGAGGCTGCCGGGGCGGGTCTCGCCGCGGACCCGAAAGCCGACCTCCTCGCCGAGCCGCAGCCCCGAAAGTTTCGCGAGCCGCCGCGCTGCGGCGCGCGCGGCGACCCTGCGGGGCGCGATGGCGATGACCCTTCCGGGCGCGCCCGCGGCGGCGACCGCGTTGGCGAGCGCCGGGGGCACGAGTGTTGTCTTGCCCGTGCCGGGCGGCGCCTCGACGACGACCGCCGCGTGGTTGGCTACCGCCTCGGAGAGCTCCCCGAGGCGATCGGCGACGGGCAGGCCCGCGCCGATGGCCTCAAGGTCGAAGACGCCGTCGTTCGCACTCATGCCCACCAGTCTCTCAGGAGCCCCGCCGCCGACGCCCGGGCCCGCCCGCGGCGGGGGAGACACATGAGGGCCCCGCTCCCGCCGGCGGTGCCGGCGGGAGCGGGGCCTTAAAGGGAGGGCGCCTGGCTACGTCGAGCCACGCTGAGAGGCTGTCGGGCTTAGAAGACGCCCGGGTGCTGGGTGTTGATGTGGGTGAAGGTGTTCTCGCGGGAGTCGACGTGCTGGTCGTTGTGGGTCGACTCGTCGCCGTCGACGCGGCCGGTCTGGGTGACCTCCAGGTAGTTGTAGAGGCGCCCCTCCTTGGTCAGGCCGTCGCCGAAGTTGAAGTTCGCGATGAGCACCTCCTCGCCCGGGTTGATCGGGTTGGCGAGGTTCACCTGGAAGCTGCGGACACTGTTCTCCTTGTCGAAGCCCAGGTCGCGGATGTGGGCGCCGTTGAAGTTGCCCGGGGTGATGAGGCGATCGACGTGCTCCGGGCCCTCGTCGACCTTGACGTCGACGCGGAAGGAGGTGGCCAGGTCGTCCTCGTAGTAGCGCTCGGTGCCGACGTTCTTCACGCGCAGCGCCACGAGCCCGGCGAAGCCGGGCGCCTTGCCCGCGGCGGAGGTGAAGTACGGCTGCAGGTCGTACTGCGCCGGGCCGGCCTCCTGGGAGGCCTCGGCGTCGAGGTTCTCCTCGGCGGCGGCGAGCTCCACGTCCTCGGCCGGGACCACCTGGTCGGCGGGGATCTCGATCGGGTCGCTCGGCGGGGTCGAGGAGATGTCCGGCTCGACGGTCTCGCCGTCGACGATCTCGTCGCCGGCGACGTCGACGGGCTGCTGGTCCTTCGGCACGGTGCCCTGCCAGGAGTCGACCGGGTCGTCGTAGAGCTTGAACTCGACCTCGTTCTTCACCGGGGCGAAGACGCGCCACGGCAGCGGGTTCGACCAGGTGCCGTTCGGCTTGCAGTACTGCTGCGTGCCGTCGAGGGTCACGGTGCGGAAGCCGTAGGTGGCCTCGCCGGTGTAGCCCGGGTCCACCTCGTAGGGCCCGATGGTCTGGCCGGCGGACCAGGAGAGCTCGTAGGAGATGTCGAAGCCGAGGGTGTGGGCGATCGACGAGGCGATGCCCACCGAGCCGGTGCTGTTGTCGCCGCTGACGTCGCCGCCCAGGTTGACGGAGGTCTCCTGGGTGCGGTCGCCCTTGACGGAGATGCCGATGCTTTGCGACTTGCTGAGCTCCTGGGTGAGCTCGACGGGCTTGTTCGACTTGTTGGTCGTCGAGATCGTGCCCACGGGCGCGAAGTTGTCGCGCACCTCGTAGACGACGGTGCGGAAGTCCTCCGCGGAGTTGCACACCGGGTGCGGGTTGAGGATGTTCGCCTTGAGGTGAGGCGAGTTGCGGGTCGTCTCGACGACCGGCAGCTTGTCGTTGTTCTCCGGGGTCTGCGGGCCCTTCTCCACGAAGGTGGCCGCGCCCGCGAGCGGCGCGGCCGCGCCGGCGGCGCCCACGGCGAGCGCTGCGGCCAGCCCGGTCAGGGCTCGACGAATACGCATGTCCCTACTCCTTTGATCTGAGGTAGCGCGCGACGAAACGAATTGCCCGCCCGTCGCCGGGCGGGGGCGCAATTCAGGCAAGAAACTCAGGCTTACTTACGCTTCACCTGTGCCATGGCCACAACGTACGCCATATCAATTCCTCCGCAAGAGCTGCAGAAAACCTGATCGGGCCGAAGGCGCCCGATCCCGCCAACGGCGCCGCTAAAACCCCAGGTGAGGAGCGAATGAAAAGGTGCCATAACGATTGTGTAACGTTTGCGCGGCACGGGTCCGTGGGCGGCCCGGCGGCGGGGTGTGCCGTAGCGCCAAGTCTCCGCCCAGGCGGCCCAACGGCCCCGCTAGCCGAGCGTCGGCGGTCCCGCAACCGCTGGGCGCGCGGGCGGGCGCGGGGCCGGGGCGGGGGACGGCCCGTAGACTGGGCGCCATGACTAGCGAGAGCCAGCCCACGCCCCCGGCGATCACCATCTCCACCGAGACGATCACGCTGGGCAAGTTCCTCAAGCTCTCCGGCCTCGCGGAGACCGGCGGCATGGCCAAGGAGCTCGTCGCCGACGGCGCGGTCACCCTCAACGGCGAGCCGTCGGGCTCCCGCGGGGAGCTCCTCCACGAGGGCGACGTCGTCTGCGTCGACGAGCAGTGCGCGCGCGTCGCCCGCGAGGAGAGCGACGAGGGCGGCGACGTCTTCGACGAGATCACCGAGAACCTCGTCACCACCGACGACTTCCACCTCGGGAAGCGGGGGCTGTAGGCGATGCCGGCGTTCCGCGCGACCAGTGGCCTGCCCTTCTGGCTCGACCTCCTGCCCGCCGACGCGGCGGCCTCCGCCGGGTTTTTCAAGCGGGTGCTCGGCTGGGACGTCGGCGCACCCGGCGAGGGGGGCTTACGCGCCGCACGGCGCGGCGGCCTGCCGGTCGCGGGCCTGCGCGAGGCGGAGCCGGGCCGCACCCCGAGCTGGGTGGTCTACTTCCACCACCCGGACCTCGACGGCGCCGCCGCGGCCGTCGAGCGCCTCGGCGGGCGGCTGCTTAGCCCCATCCTCCCGGCCGGCACGCCGTCCGGCGGGGACCTGCTGCTCGCCGCCGACCCGCAGGGCGGCGTCTTCGGGCTCATGGCGCCGGGCGGCGAGGACTTCGTCGCCGCCGGGGAGCCGGGCACCCCCGTGTGGCACGAGCTGCCCGTCGCCGGCGACCTCGAGGCGACCGCCCGCTTCTACGGCGAGCTTTTGGGCTGGGACGTCTCCGTCGACGACCCTGGCGGGGGTGCGGCGCCCGCCTTCGCCGTCGCGGCCGCCGAGGGCGCCCCGTTCGCCGGGTTCTTCCCCGCGCCTGCCGGCCTGCCCGAGGGGCCCGGCTGGGCGGCCTATATCGGCGTCTCGGACGCCTCTGCCGCGGCGGACGCGGCGCGCGCGGCCGGCGGGCGGGTCCTCGACGGGCCCGTCGAGAGCCCCCTGGGCAGGCTCGCGAAGCTCGCCGACCCGACCGGCGCGGTGCTCAGCGTCGCCGAGGTGCCCGAGCCCGAATCCCCTGGTGAGGAGCCCGAGGAGGCCGAGGACGTGCTGGGCGCCGCCGATCGCGCCGCGGCGCGCGGCCGGGGTTAGCCGGCCAGGGTGCGCTAAACTTGGGGCCGCATCGGGCCGCCGGCGCGGCCCCGCGCGGCGGCCCTGAAAAAGGGCCGAGCGCCCGGGGTCGGCGCGCCGGCGCCCGGCTAGCCGACCGCACGATTCACACCCCAAGGGAGCGAAGCGAGAAAGATGTCCGAGTTTATCCCCTCGCCCGTGCACACCGAGTTCACGGAGAAGCTCGCGCTCGCCGAGCGCATGATCCCGCTCATCGGGCAGCTGCACCGCGAGAACAACGTCGACCTCTCCGTCTTCGGCAGGCTGCTCGCCCACCCCTCGCCGATCGGCATCATCAAGTCGCACCGGCACGCGCGCCGCATCACCGACGAGGAGCTCTCCCTCGAGGCGACCTTCGCGGTCATCGCGCAGCTCACCCAGCTCAACCTCGGCACCGCGTCGGTCGACATCGGGCGCCTCGCTTCGGACTTCGCGGAGGAGACCGGCACCACCCCCGACCGCGCGGAGGTCTCCGAGCTGCGCCGCTACCTCGCTAAGGAGCTCGCGCCGGTCGTCGACTCGGGGGCCACCCCGCACCGCACCGACGTCGTGCTCTACGGCTTCGGCCGCATCGGGCGCCTGCTCGCGCGCCTCCTCCTGCAGCGCGAGTCCCTCCAGCGCGGCGTGCGGCTGCGCGCCATCGTCGTGCGCAAGAACGGCGAAAACGACCTCCTCAAGCGCGCCGACCTGCTGCGCCGCGACTCCGTCCACGGCCCCTTCGAGGGCACCGTGAGCGTCGACACCGACAACAACGTCCTCTGGGCCAACGGCACCGCCATCCAGGTCATCTACTCCAACGACCCCTCCGAGGTCGACTACTCCGCCTACGGCATTAAGGACGCCGTCGTCGTCGACAACACCGGCAAGTGGCGCGACGAGGAGGGCCTCGCCAAGCACCTCGGGCGGCCGGGGGTTGCCAAGGTCGTGCTCACCGCGCCGGGCAAGGGCTCGCTGACGAACGTCGTCTACGGCATCAACCACGAGGCCGCCGCCGGCAAGGACATCGTCTCCGCCGCGTCGTGCACGACGAACGCGATCACCCCGGTGCTCAAGGTCATCAACGACCGCTACGGCGTCGTCCACGGCCACGTGGAGACCGCGCACTCCTACACCAACGACCAGAACCTCATCGACAACTTCCACAAGGGCGCGCGCCGCGGCCGCGCCGCGGGGCTCAACATGGTCCTCACCGAGACCGGCGCCGCGAAGGCCGTCGCCAAGGCGCTGCCCGAGCTCGAGGGCAAGCTCACCGGCAACGCGATCCGCGTGCCCACCCCGGACGTGTCGATGGCGGTGCTCAACCTCACCCTGGAGAAGCCCGCCGAGCGCGACGAGGTCAACGAGTACCTCAAGCGCATCTCGCTGGTCTCCGAGCTGCGCCAGCAGATCGACTACGTTGAGTCGCCCGAGGTGGTCTCCAACGACTTCGTCGGCTCCACCCACGCCGGCGTCGTCGACGGGCTCGCGACCATCGCCGACGGGAAGAACCTCGTGCTCTACGTCTGGTACGACAACGAGTTCGGCTACTCCAACCAGGTGGTGCGCCTCGTCGAGGAGATCGCCGGCTCCCGCCCGGTGGTCCTGCCCGAGCGCGTCAAGGTCGCCGACGTCTAAGACCCGGCAGCGGTCCTAAGCCCGACCGCGAATCGCGGGGCCGGCCGCCTCCCTCGCCGCCGCCTTTCCGGGCGGGCGCGAGGGGAGCGGCCGGCCCCTTTTTTGTCACCGGCGGCGGCCCGCCGCGGCCCTAGTCGAGGGCGCGGCCGCGGGTCTCTGGGCTGAGCGCGAACATCGCAGCCACCGCGGCGAGGACCGCGGCGAGGCAGACGGTAAACGCGCCGGGCAGCCCGAGGTTCGGTTCGAGCCAGCCGACGAACACGAGCGGGCCGATGCCCGCGCCGACCCGGGAGACCGTCGACGCCCAGCCGAAGCCCGAGCCGCGCAGCCGCGTGGGGTAGAGCTCGGAGACGTAGGTGTAGAGCACCGGGATAGCGACCTGGACGACCAGCCCGAAGCCCAGCACGAGGGTGAGGCCCACCGCGGGCAGGTCGATGGCGAAGCCGAGCGCGACGAGCAGGAGGCACGCCGCCGGGGCGCTCACCGCGAGCAGCCAGCGCCGGCCGGTGGCCTCGATGAGCGCGGTGGAGACCACCACCCCGATCACGCCCACGGCGGCCATGCCGGCGCTCTGGATGAACGCGCTCTCCCTCGCGTAGCCCGCCCCGATGAGGAAGGTGGGCAGCCACTGCAGCGCCACGAAGTATGTCGTGAGGATCGCGGCGAAGAGCGCCCACGAGGAGGCGGTGATCCGCCAGCTGTAGGACCACACCTCCCCAAGCTGCCCGGTGAGCGCGCCCAGCCCGCCCGAGGCGGCCTCGGCGGGCGGCTCGATGCGATAGTCGACCGGGGTGGCGCCGGTGCGCTGCACGAGCCCGTCGATGACCTCCCGGGCCTCGGCCTCGCGGCCGTGGGAGGCGAGAAACATCGGCGACTCCGGCATCGCGAGGCGCACCGCGAAGATGAGCAGCGCGGGCAGCACCATGACAATAAGGGGCGGGCGCCAGTCGTTCCACGCGGCGACGAGCCCCGCGGAGACGAAGCCCGCAAGCGCCGCGCCGATCGGCCACCAGCCGTCCATCGCGCTGAGCACCCGGCCGCGGTGCCGGCGCGGGGTGAACTCCGCGACGAGCGCGTAGTCGACGGGGATGCAGCCGCCCAGCCCGAAGCCGGCGAGGAAGCGGAACACGAGGAACCAGCCCAGCCCCGAGGTGAGCGCCCCGGCGACCGTGAATACCGAGAACACCGCCAGCGTCCAGGCGAACGCGCGGCGGCGCCCCACCCGGTCGGCGATCGTGCCCCACACGATCGAGCCGACCGCCATGCCGATGAGGTTCGCCGTGCCGATGAGCGCCGCCTGGGAGCGCTCCAGGCCCCACTCCTCCGACAGCAGCGGGATGAGCACCCCGTTGAGCGACACGTCCCACGCGTCGAACATGAAGCCCAGCCCGCCGACGAGGAACACGAGGCCCTGCGTGTTCCACCGCCACGGCAGGGACTGGACGACGTCGGCCCCGGTGGGCGGGGACTGGGCTGGTGCGGACATAGACGCTGCTCCTCGGGCACTCCGGCGGGAAAAATTAGGGTGAGCTTAACACCGCCTGGGAGCCCTGGGAAGACCCAGCTCTACCGCGCGGCGTGGCGCGGTCGGGCGCGCCCGCCCGGCCGATAGGGTTTCCCGCATGTCCCTTTCCCGCGCCCTGCCCGCGGCTGCCGTGGCCCTCGGGCTGACGGCCGCGCCGCTCGCCGCGGCGGAGCCCGCCCCCGCGGCGCCGCCCACAGCGTGGGCGGCGGTGCTCGGCAACGGCTGGCTCGTCGGCAGCGACAACGGCGGCCAGCCCGCGCCCGCGCTGTCGCTCTCGAAGCTCTACCTCGGCTACTGGGTCCTCCACCACGGCGAGGAGGACGACGCCCCGCTCGTCGACGAGATGATGCGCGCCTCCTCCGACGCCGCGGCCGCCGAGCTCGAGAAGAAGTACCCCCAGGCCATCGGCGAGGTCATCGACGAATTCCGGCTCGGCGCGACGAGCTACGATGGCCGCTGGGGCTACGTCGAGAGCGCCCCCGCCGACGTCGCGCGCTTCCTCCACGAGGTGCGAAACGACCCGGTCGCCGCGCCGCTTTTTAGCGGCATGGCCGAGGCAGAGCCCATCGCGGCCGACGGGTACGCGCAGGACTTCGGCACCGCCCACGTGCCCGGGGTTGTGGGCACGAAGTTCGGCTGGTCCGACGAGCGCGACCAGCACTCCTCGGCCTCCTACGGCGTGGGCTTCGTCATCAGCGCCGCGACGCTCGGCACCGCCGAGGAGCACACCGCCGCCATCGAGGCGCTCGTGGACTCCGCGCAGTGGCACGAGGGCCAGCCCGTCCTCAACGTCGACGGGCGCGCGCTGCCCGCGGTGCGCGCCGCGGACGTCGCCGAGCGAGTCTCCTGCGTCGACCCGCAGGGCGTGTGGGCCGCCACCGACCCCGAGATCCTCGTGCCCGCCTTCCTCGTCGACCACATGCCCGACTGCGGCGCCGGCGACGCCGCGCCCGCCGAGCCCCCGGCCGGCGAGCCCGCGCCGCCCGAGGAGCCGCCCGCCCCCGCACCGGAGGGCGAGGAGCAGGCCCCCGATCCCGGCGAGCCCGCCCCCGAGGGCGAGCCGCCCGAGGACCGCGCCGCCCGCGAGGTCACCGACCTCCCCGCCCGGGAGATCCCCGGCGGCGAGTTCTTCGGCGGCGGCGCGCCGGTGACGGTCTCCTAAAACGGCTCGCCCAGCGGGAACGACGCCGCCCGAATGCGGCTCTTAACGCGGCACAAGGCCTCGCGCCCTGATTGGGCGCGGGGCCTTCCGAGTCTTTCGGGGCGCGGAGCGCCCGCCCGCGGGGCTTAGCCGCCCTGCTCGAGGGGCTCCTCCGGCTCCTCGGCGAGCGCGGCCGCCATGTCCCCGCCGGTGAGGAACGCGGCCCCGGCCCGCGCGCGGCGCCGCGCCTCGGCGGGCGTGGCGATCCGGTGCCGCGCGACGAAGCGCTGCACCGTCGCCCCCTCCGGGAGTCCGGTCGGGTGGTCGGCGACCTCGTCCTCGGTCGCGAGCTGCACGAGCGTCTCCGGCCAGCGGGATACCTCAGGGAGCGCCGCGTCGCCGCGCAGCTCCTCCGGCAGCCGCGCTAGCGCCTCGAGGTCCGGGTTGATGAGCAGCAGCGCGCCCGCCTCCTCGGCGTGCAGCGCGGCGAGCGCCGCCCCCGCGGAGAACCCCACCAGGGTCGGCTTCCCGCCGGCGAGCTCCCGTGCGCGGGCGAGCCCCTCCCGCACGGCCTCGGACATGTCGGCGAGCGAGTGCTCGGGGGCGCGGGGATAGGCCACGTCGAGGATCGCCACGCCGCTGCGCGCGGCGAGCGCGGCGAGCTCGGGGAGCCAGTTGTGCTCCCGGTCCTGCGCCCGGCCCGCCCACAGCCCGCCCGGGCCGAGGGCGACCGCCGCGCCGCGGGAACGCGAGCTCGGCGCGTCGGGCGGGGGAGTGAGCAGCGTGCCGATCCCGGGGATGTCCTCGGCGGCGACGTCGCGGCCGTAGGCCACGCCGGGCATGGCGTGGTCGCGGCCCGAGCCGAGCTGCAGCATCGCCGCGTGCGTGAGCCGGTCGGGCAGGTGGCCCGCCCACCGGTCGCGCTCGTCGCGGCGCCGCGCGATCTCGCTGTCGCCGGCGCCGTCGACCCACGGCGTTGGTTCCGAGGGAGCGGGGTGGTGGGCGTCGATATAGGACCCCAGCTGCGCGAGCTCCTCCTCCTTGCTCAGCCGGCGGGCGACGCCGCCCACCCGGAACGCGGCGCGCTCCTCGTCCTCGCCGGGCCTGCTTGATCCTTCGCCCACCTGCTGGGCACCTCCTCGACTCGGTTGGTTCGCTCGTCGTCGACGCGGCCGCGCCCGCGGCCCGCCGATGTGCGGGGCCGCGGGCGCGCAGGCGGCGTCGTGTTACCAGATGGTGACGCGCTCGGCCTCGGGCACAAACATCGGGTTGGACTCATCGACGTCGGGGAACGCCTCGTAGAACTCCGGGATGTTCGCGGCGATGACGTTGCAGCGAAACTCGGCCGGGGCGTGCGGGTCGATCGCGAGGTACTGCTTCGCGAGCTCCGGGCGGATCGCGGTGCGCCACACCCTCGCCCAGGCGAGGAAGAGCCGCTGCAGGCCGCTAAACGAGCGGTCGGCGAGCTCCGGGTCGGCGTCGGGCGCGTCGAAGGGCTTCTCGTCCGTGTCGCCGAGGCCCGCGCCCTGGTCGGCGAGGTAGGCCCGGTAGGCCACCACGGCGATGCCAAGGCCCCCGAGGTCGCCGATGTTCTCGCCCAGGGTGAAGCTGCCGTTGACGCCCGCGTCCGAGCCCTGCTCCTTGAGCACGCTCGGGGTGAGCCCGTCGAACTGGCCGACCAGCCGGTCGGTGAGCCGCTTGAAGCTCGCCCGGTCCTCGTCGGTCCACCACGAGTTGAGGTTGCCGTCCCCGTCGTAGCGGGAGCCCTGGTCGTCGAAGCCGTGCCCGATCTCGTGGCCGATGACCGCGCCGATCGCGCCGAAGTTCTCCGCCGGGTCGGCCTCGGGGTCGAAGA
Source organism: Corynebacterium otitidis ATCC 51513 (assembly GCF_000296405.1). GTDB lineage: Bacteria > Actinomycetota > Actinomycetes > Mycobacteriales > Mycobacteriaceae > Corynebacterium > Corynebacterium otitidis. The sequence goes on along the minus strand of NZ_JH815195.1, from coordinate 242,334 downwards.
ACGGGGGCCTGAGGATCGCCGCGGGGAAGGTGATGTCGTTGACGACCGGGTTGTAGAACGCGTTGACGGTCTGCGGGGTGGTGACCCATTCGCCGCGGTCGGCCGGGCGGCCGATCTTGGAAAGCTCGTAGTCGTGGCTAAACGCCGCGCCGCGCCGAACGTTGGCGACAAGCTCCGAGCCCTCGGGGGAGAACTCGAGGCCCGAGTAGTCGCGGAAGCGCTCCGGGTAGCCGATCTTCGCCTGGAACTTCTCCAGCTTCGCGAGCGCCCGGCCGCGAGTCTCCTCCGTCATCCACGAAAGCGAAGAGATCCGCTCCCGGTAGGCGGCCACGAGGTAGCCGACGAGCTTTTGCATCTGCTCCTTCGAGGACGCCGGGAAGTGGCGGGAGACGAACTCGCGGCCCACCTCGTCGCCGACGTAAGATTCGGCGAGCCCGACGCCGCGCTTCCAGCGGTCGCGCTGCCTCGTCGCCCCGGAGAGCGCCGTGCCGTAGAACTCGAAGTTCACCTTCGAGATCTCCTCGGTCAGCAGGCCCGCGCGGGCGCGCAGCGCCTGCCAGACCGCCCACAGCTTCCAGTCGTCGAGCCGCTCCTCGGTAAGAAGCGAGTCGAGGTGCTCGAGGAAGGAGGGCATCATCGCCACGACGGTCCCGTCCGGCACGCCCGAGGCCGTGAGGATCCGTCGCGGCCCCGCGGGGATCTCCCCGAGCGGGGTGGGGTTGTAGGTGCGCACCGCGTCGCGGGAGGCGACCACGTCCCAGTGCCCCGCGGCGATCTCCCCCTCGAGGCCCACGACCCGGCGGGCCGCCTCGGCGGGCGAGGCGCCGCCGCGCTGCCCCTCGATGAGGAAATCCCACATCCGCTCGACGTGGGCGCGGTAGGCCTTTAAGACCTCCGCGTGGCCCTCCTCGCGGTAGTAGGCCTCGTCGGGCAAGCCGAGCCCGCCCTGCGCGATATAAAGCACCGAGTCAGAACCGTCGGAGTCCTTCTCTACCCAGCACGCCAGCGGCGAGGGCACGCCCTCCCGGTCGAGCCGTCCGAGAGCCTCCTCGAACTCGGCGGGGGAGGAGGCGGCCAGCACCGGCTCGACGTCCTCGTCGAGGGGCGCGGCACCCGCCTCGTTGAGGGCGGCCACGTCCATGAACGAGGAAAAGAGTTTCCCGGGAAGCCCCTCGGAGGAGGAGACGATCTCGTGGGCGTCGCTTTCTGCGCGGTCGCGCAGCGCGTGGAACGTGCCGTCGACGCCCCGGTCATCCGGGATGACGTGCTTCTCTAACCAGGGGCCGTTGACGTAGTGATAAAGATCCTTCATGACCGCCCATGCTATTCGGTCCGACCAGCCGGGAGGGCGGGAAGCCGCCATGAAGACGGAAAAACACGCGGCGCTTCGGAGGACGACGGACGCCGCGCGCCGACACGAGAAAAGGGCCGCCCGCGAGCGAGCCGTCCTGTATATAGAGGTATCCCCCGGCCGGCCGCGGAAAGCGGCCGGTCGGGGGATTTGCGCTTCCGGATACTTACACCCGGCAGCGCAGGTGGCACCTAGAAGGCGCCGAACCGGCTAAGTGTCCTAGCGGTCGTTGCGGCGGGCAGCGAAGAGCGCAACGCCGCCGAGCGCCAGCGCGGCCAGGCCGAGGCCGAGGCCGGTGAGAACGCCGCTCACACCGGTGTTGGCAAGGCCAGAGCCCTGCTGCTGGCCACCCTGCGCCGGGGCCTGCTCGGCCGGAGCGCTCGGGGCGGGCGCCTGGGCGCCGGGCACCTGGCCGGCCTCGTCGCCCTGGTCCTCGTCCTCGCCGGGCTGGCCGTCGCCCTCGCCGGGCAGGCC
>NZ_JH815195.1:232721-239678 GCF_000296405.1 Corynebacterium otitidis ATCC 51513 | reverse complement strand
GGCAGGCCGTCGCCCTCGCCTTCGTCGTCACCGGGGAGGCCGTCGTTGGTCGCGGGGCCGTGCTCCTGCTCCTGCGCGTTGGTGGTCGGAGCGAAGGAGGGGATGCCGGCGGTGATGCCAGCAGTGGCGGTCAGCGCGGCGGCGATGGTGCCACCGACGAGCGCGCGGCGCAGCGGCAGGCCGGCGATGGCCCGGCTCGCGCGGGAACGCGAAGAGAACGTTGCCATAGCGAGAAGTCTCCTCAGTTATCTCTCGAACAGGTTCTTCACAGGGGAGTGGTGGGTCCGCTGCGTCGTACGGCGGACCCAGCATCGACCCCTGCATGCAATTCCTAGCATAGCTAGTTTCGCGCATGCATTCTTTCAGGTTGTTATGAACATCGTGCCGGGTTGCTCCCCATCCCGGCGCAGCGCGGTCAGAAAATTCCTTGGCGGGTTCCCTGCGAGAGTGAGATTCGGGTTGCGGCCGCGGGCGATCGATTGGGGGCGGGCGCTCTGCCAGCCCCGATGGAGTGTCCCAACAATCACACGCGTGTTATTCATAGAGGCTAACTTGACGGATCGGGGTTGGCCCGCTCTCCCCGCGCGCGTGGGCCGCTACGATGAGCCCATGGGCAGATATCAACCCATCCCCAGACGGGGGGTCTTAGTGTGGCTCGGCCTGCTGTTTTTCCTGGTCCTCGTTGTCGCCGTGCCGCTTGGCGTGGCGTTTGGGGCGTCCCCGGGCGGCACCGATGACGTCGCCGAGGACGGCGGCGTCGGTGAGGACGTCGGGCCCGAGCCGGTCGTGTTCTCCAGCGACGAGTCCGGCTGGGAGATCCCCGTCGAGGGCCTCGAGTGCCAGCCCCTCGCCGAGGACCTGCCGGTCTCGAACTGGGCGTGCGAGGATCCCTCGCGGGTCATGGCCGGCATCCCGGCTTCGGGCTACATGGACGAGGAGGTCGCGCTTCGCCGCATGACGCGGATCGCGACCCTCGACCTGCCCGGCGAGGACCTTTCCGTCGTGAAGGCGGGAGCCGGGCAGTTCCTCTACGACCCGGACAAGGAGGTCATCAGCCTCTCGCTGCGCAACGACGACCCCGTCGACGAGCAGATCCAGGGCGAGCTCATGGTCGTGGTGATCTCCGGCGACGAGATCGAGGACGCCGCGCGGATGGTGTGGCGCTCCTTCGGCCTCGGGGAGCTCCCTGACGAGGCGGAGGCGCAGCTCGCCCGGCCGGACGAGGCTAACGGCCCCGACGAGGACGAGGGGGAACTGGCATGAACCGGCTCTTCGGCATCACGCTGATCGCCTGCCTGGCGGTGGGCATCCCTGTTAGCGCGTTCTACGTCGCGGCGAGCTCGCTCGTCGCCCCCGGCGGGCTGGCCGCCAGCGTCGTCATCGGCGCGGGCTACGTCGCGATCATGCTCGCCCTGTTTCGGGCGCTGCCCATCTGGCCGAAGCCCTCGCCCGGAATCGCGTGGGTGGCCGCCTCGCTCGCGTGGGGCGGCGGCGTCTCCGTGCTCTTTGCCCTCATCGCCGCCCCGGGCGCGATCTTCATGGCGAACAGCCTGGGCCTCGAGGACTACGTCATGTCTTTTGCCGGCGCCATCCCCGAGGAGACCATCAAGACGGTGGGCGTGGCAGTCATCGTGCTCACCTTCCAGCGGCTGAGCCGGCCCTGGCACGGCCTCATCACCGGGCTTATCGTCGGGCTCGGCTTCGAGGCCGCGGAGAACGTCGTCTACTCGGGCACCGGGGCGATGCTCAACCCCAACAACGACCTCGCCGGCGCGCTGGAGATGTGGTCGCTGCGCATGATCGTCGGGCCCTTCCTCCACATCACCTTCACCGCCGTCGCGGGCTGGGGCGTGGGGCTGGCGCTCACCGGACGGCGCCGCAACGCGCTGGCGCGGGTGGGCATCGCGGTGTTCTGGTACCTCGTGGCCTTCGCCATGCACTTTGGGTGGAACATCACCGCGATGGACAACCTGGCCCTGACCATCATCCCGAAAATCGTCGCCCTGGGCGTCGGCTACCCGCTCGTGCTCGCGGCGATCGTGCTGAGCGCGAGGCGGGCGCGCCGCGACTTCTCCTTCTCGGCGCTCAGCGCCCCCCTCGAGTCGGTCGGCGCGCTCGCCGAGGCGGAGTCGAGGAGGCGCCGCACGCGCAAGAACCCCAATCCTCCCAGTGTTTTCCCGCCCCGGCCCGCGCCCGCCCGGGACGAGAGCGAGGAGGCGAACGCCGCGCCGGCACCAGAGCCGGCTCGCGGGTAGCAGCCCCGCCTACGGGCCAAAAGAAACAGGCACTCTAATTAACAGAGTGCCGAGGAAAAAGGACGCCGCCGCGACCAACTCACTGGTCGTGGCGGCGTCCTTCTTCTTAGCCGGCCCGATTTGCCGAGCTGTCCGGCCTGCGGCCCCGGAAACTGGCCGACGGTCGGCGGGGCGCCCGGCCTGGGGTCGCGCCCGCGGGACCCGAGGAGGCTCCCCGCGAGGAGCCGTGTAACGCCGGCCCCGGTGGCGCGGCGCGATCACCGCAGGCCGACGCGAAGCGGCCGGCGCGGCGGGCGCCCTGGCGCCGCCGCCGGCCCCCTAGCGGTTAGTCGTCCTCCTCGCCGGTGGGCATGGAGCTCGGGTGCCACCAGCCGGAGCGCGTGATCTCCCGGGTGTCGATCTCCGCGGGAGAAGGCTTCGCGCCGGTCGAGTCGGGGCGCAGGTCGTAGGCCATGAGCGCGCCCCAGTCGCGGCCCCAGTCGTCCTTGAGGTAGCTGGGCACCTCCCAGCTCGTGGCGAGCGCGTCCGGCAGGCCGGTCGCGCCGCCGCCCGTGGCGTCCTGCACTGGGGTGAGCGCGGGGCGCTCGTCGTGGCGGGGCAGGATCCGGTAGCGGGCCATCTCCGCGACGCCGGCGTAGTGGCCGTAGGGCCGCTGGCAGGGGAACTGCAGGCCGACCGGCCAGTCGACGAGCACGGGCACGCTCGTACCGACCGCGTCCTGGAGCGTCTCCAGCTCGGGCACGCGTGGCGGGGTCACCGCGAGCCACATCTTCTCCTCAACGAGGTGGTCGGTCGCCACGAGGCGCACCGCGTCCGCCTCCCCGGGGAGGTCCTCGAGGGGGAGGCGCAGGTTGCGCCAGCTGGGGTCGGAGCCGGTGCTCTCCATCGTTGCGGTGCCGAGCTCCCGCACCCCGCCGCCGGGGAGCCGCTTGCCGTAGCTGAGCTTGAGCTTCGTGCCGCTCTGATCGATGCCGTTGATGTCCTCGTGGGCGATGCGCCCGGCCGCGGACACGACGACGAGTGGGGCGTTGTCCTTCTCGGCGGGGTCGGGCAGCGCGTACCACTCGCTGGTGAGCTCGCCGGGGGCGGGGTTGTCGTCGCTGTAGCTGCCGAGCACCGGCACCGAGGCGTAGTCGAGCCCGAAGGGCAGCAGGTGGCGCGAGCCGTTAGCGCCCTCGTCGGGGCGCAGCCCTTCGGTCTCTCCCGTCGCGCTCGCCGCGGAGGAATCCGACTGCCCGTCGGCGGAGTCACCCGAGGTGCCCGAGTTGGAGTCGCTGCCCGTGCCGTTGCCGGTCCCGCCGCCGACGGCCGCCTCGTTGCTGCCCGGGTCGGACTCGGCGAGGCTCCCGCCGGAGGCGGGTTCCTCTTCCTCCGCGTCGTCGCCGAGCTGGTCGGAGATCTCCGTGGGGATGTTGTTCGGACCGAAGCCCTCGTTGCCCTCGGCGTCGAGGGAGTCCGCGAGGTCGACGTCGCCGATCGGCTCGAGGAAGGAGTCGTTGGTGTCGCGCTCGACGAGCACGTCCTCGGCCATGGCGCACGGCCGGCCCGCCAAAGCCCGGAGGTTGCCCTCGCCGACGGAGTAGGAGGGGTACTGCTCGACGAATCCCTTCGCGAGGCTCGCATACGAGAACGCGACCGTGATCGCGGAGAGCACCGCGATGGGCGCGGCGATAAGCCCGAGCGTCCTCGGTCGCTCCTTGCGCGGCTCCTTCGCGGGCCGGGGCTCCTCGCCCGCGGCGACGCGCGCCTCGTCGAGGGTCTGGCGGAACTTCTGCACCACGCCGACGACGAGCACCGCCACGGAGATCGCGAGCATCACCGAGGACGCGAGCACCCCGCCGATCTGTGGGGGCTTGTCCCACCACGGCACCGCGAAGCTGGAGATGTACCACCAGCCGTTCGTGCCGGCGAGCGCGAGCGCGAAGATCATGAGGAAGCCGCCGAGGACGAACGTGCGCATCGGCTTCGAGCGCACCGAGATCTGGCTGAGCGCCACCGCGGCGACCGCGGCGAGCGCCGGCGCGATCCCGGCGAACGCGCCGAAGTGGTGGGTCCACTTCGTGGGCGTGAAGATGAGGAAGAAGAACGCTCCAAAGACGACCAGCAGGATGCGCAGCGTCGGGCCGCTTGCGACGCCGGAGATGCGCCGCCTCGCCAGCAGCGAGACGGCGACGATCGCCGACGCGGCGAGCAGCATGAACACCGGGAAGCGGCGGGTAAACGACCCGTCGGCGCCGCCGACGTCGAGGAGCGCCTCGTAGCGGCTGAACTCCTCGTACCACGGCAGCGACGGCCCGATCTCCGAGCGCACCCTCGTTGCCTCCAAGACGGTGGCGATGGTCTGGGTGGAGAACACCCCGCAGAGGATCGCCGTGCCGGCCGCGAAGAACGGCAGAAGCACCGCGGCGGACGCGGCGACGGCGCGGCCGCGCGGCCCGTCGTGCGGCGCGCCGAGCTCCGGGAGCCGCTCGTAGAGCAGGGTGATGAGGCTCGGCAGGGAGACGAGCACCGCCGCGACCGCCATGAGCCCGGTCGGGCCCGCCCCCAGGGAGAGCGTCGCCGCGACGACGCCCACCGCGGCGGGCAGGAAGCGGCGGGTGGCGATGGCGCGCTCGAAGCACACGACGGTAAACAGCGCGCCCGCGGCGATGACCGGCTCGGGGCGGATGCCGTTGTTGTAGGGCAGCCAGAACGCGAGGAAGAGCAGCGCGGCCGTCCAGCGCGCAACGCCGCGGCCCGCGACCGCGGGCCCGAGGGCGGGCAGCACGAGGCGGGAGAGCATGAACCAGATCGCCAGGCCGGCGATGAGCGTCGGCAGCCTGAGCCACACGGACGCGGTGGAGACCTGCACCATGTAGGAGAGCAGGTCGTAGAACGGGAAGCCGAAGGGCGCCTCGGGCACGCCGAACCACCGGTAGTAGTTCGCCATGTAGTCCGACTCGCCGGCGAGCCTCGCCATGGTGAGGATATAGCCGTCGTCGGGGGTGTTCGCGCCGATGAGGTGCCACACTGCGAGTGCCGCGGCGACGACCCCGTCGAGGAGCCGGGGCCGCCACGCGCCCGCCGGCATGATCCGCGCCCTGGGCACGGAGGAGTGCTTGTCGATGCGGTAGAGGCACCACAGCGCCACCGCGAGCGCCACGAGCCCCACCGCGATGGCGGCCGCCTTGACCGGCGTGGCGGAAAGGGTGAAGCGGGAGTTGATCTCCTGCTCGAGGCTTAATCCGGAGTCGATGAGGCCGGCGGCCTCCTCCTCGGGGATCTCGGAGAACACGCCCACCGACATGGGCCGAAGGTCCTCGTCGAGGATCTCCGAGTCGAAGCCAGAGACCCGGGCTATGGCCTCGTCCGCGGTGAGGGACACCTCGAGCGAGGCGCCCGCTGCGGCCGCCTCGTCGAGCTCCTCCCTATCGAGGTCGAAGAACGCCTGGCCCCGGGAGGTGACCGTAAGCCCGGTGTCGGTGGCGCGCACGGTGAGGCCCTGGGCCTGGTAGCGCTCTGCGCCCTCGGGGACGGTGCCGACGAGGAGGTCCTCGCCCTCGGGCAGGGTGTCTGCCGCCGCGAGCGGCACCGTCGCCTCGAGCGACTCGGGGGCGTAGGACATGAGGGGAGCGCGCACCGACGCGGTGGATCCCTCCTGCGGCCAGCTCAGCGAGGACTGGGTCTGGCTGACGGGGAGGAACGGCACCGCGAGGAACGCGAGGAGCCCCACGAGCCCCGAGACGATCGCTAGCGGCTTGAGCCACTCGGGCGGGCGGGCCGCGGGCGGGTCCGCCGGCGGCGCCGAGCTGTAGTCACGCACATCGGCTAAGGCTATCCCAGCGGCCCCGCCGACCGGCAACGACCGGCCGGGACGGTTCCCCCGCGGCGCGGGGCGCCCGGCCGCCCGGGCTGCCACAGCCGCGCGCCGCGGCCCTAGGCGCGGGTGAGGACGACGAAGGGGCCGATCTCGGCGCGGTGCCACAGCGCCTCGTCGTCGAAGGCCGCCGGGTTGAAGAGCAGCTCGTGGGTGCGCACGTTGAGCACGCTGGGGTAGTCGTTGACGTTGATCTCTGTGCGGTAGCCGTAGTCGGCGTCCTGCTCGGAGGGCACGATCGGCTGGTCGTCGTGGTCGGCGAGCTCGTCCCTCGTCCCGAAGCCGGCGTCGACGTCCCCGGCGTTGGGGTCGTCGGGGTTGACCCCGGCGGCGGGCTCGTCGCGGTCGCCGGGCGCGGTGTTGCCCTCGGGCACGTCCTCGCTCGTCGCGTCGCGGAAGATGAACACGTCGGGCGCGCGCCACCGCGAGGAGTCGATGAGGGAGAGGAACTCCGCCGGGTCGGCGGCCTCCGAATAGGAGGCCTCGGCCCACTTCTGGAGCTCCTCGTTGCGGGCCGGGTGCTCGCCCAGCGGGTTGGCGTAGTGCGGGGAGGAGGCCTGGAACACCCGGTACGGGTAGAGCGACGCGAAGCCCTTCACCGCGGTGTGCACGACCGTCTCCGAGGGCTCGTAGCCGTGGGAGCGGATCTCCTCGTCGACCGCGTCGTAGTAGGCCGCGGAGCCGGGCTCGTGCCGGTCGGCGCGCTCCCCGCCGGGCGCGGTCTCCTCGTAGGCGCGGTTAATACCCATCTCGTTGGCCGCGGGCACCGCCTGCGCGAGCGCCCCGCCCGCGATCGCGACGACCGCCGCGCCGGCGAGCACGCTCCGCTCCAGGCCGGCGCCCGCG
>NZ_JH815195.1:220916-232621 GCF_000296405.1 Corynebacterium otitidis ATCC 51513 | reverse complement strand
GGGCGCGGCGGGCTCGGGCCGCACGGCGGCAAGGCGCCCCAGCGCCCAGCGTGCGGCGTACACCGCGCCGAGGCCGCCGGCGGCGGCGAACTGCGCGGCGATGAGCAGCCCGACCCTAAAGCCGAGGAGCGTCGTGCCCGTCGGGGTGACGAGCATGGAGGCGACCTCCCAGCCGTAGTAGAGCGCCGTCATCGCCCCCAGCGAGGCGATGGCCGGGCGCTTGCGGGCGAGCAGCATCGTCACGAGCCCCGCGAGGCAGAGCAGCCCGAACGCGTCGAACTCGAAGAACGGGGTGGAGAGCACCGTGCCCTCCTCGGGCAGGTACTGCTGGGCGGCGTTCTCCGCGGAGGGGTGCCCGCCCACCACGGCGAGGAGGTAAGGAAGCCACGCGGGCGCGGCGATGAGGAGCGAGCCCGCGCCGATGACCGCGACGCGCGCGATGGGCGCGAGGCTGCGGCGGCGCGCGGCGAGCACGAGCGCGAGGACCGTCAGCGAGACCGCCACGACCCCGGTGAACAGGGTGTAGATCGTCGCGGAGAGCCCCAGGTAGACGAGCAGGCCGGCTGCGGCGAAGCGGCCGCCGCTCAGGGCGCGCAGCGCGATCGCCGCGGCCGGCGCCGCGCCGAGCGCGACGATCGCGGCGTAGGGCTCCTCGGGGTTGAGCGCGATGACCGTGGCGGTGGTCGCGAGCCCCGCGGCCGCGGCGAGCGGCAGGGAGCCGGTGATCCGCCGCCAGGCGACCACCCCGGCGCACGCGGCCGCCGCGATGGAGGCGAGCGCCCACGGCTGGAACGCCTGCCACGCCTCGAGGCCGAGGAGGTTCGCGAGCCGCCCGCCGAGCCAGAACCAGCCGGCCGGGTAGTGGGTGGGAAGCCCCTCGTAGGACATGTCCTCGAGCCGGGCGGTGTCGGTGAGCCGCGTGAGGTACTCGGTGCGGAAGCCCTGGTCGATGCGCAGCCCCTCGAGGTAGAAGGGCGTCGCCGAGAGCGGCACCGCGAGGGTGGCGACGATGAGGCCTGCCGGCGCGAGCGCCGCGGCCGCCTCCGCGAGGCCGGAGAGCCAGCGCGGCGCCGCTGGGTTAGCGAGCCTGCGCCACACGACGAGCGCGACGACGGCGACGAGCGCGACGAGGCTCAGCGTCGCGAGCGCCTGGGCGATCTCCGAGGTGTTGGCGGCAGGCAGGTCGAGCCGGTCGAGGACAAACCAGGCGGCGAGCGTGGCGGCCCCGCCGCCGAGCGCGGCGGCCGCGAGCCCCGCGATCGTCGCCCCCCGCCCGGGCGGTCCCGGGCTGGGGGTCGGGGGAGCGGGAGTCGGGTCGGCGGTGCCGGGGGCTTCCGGGGCGGTCATCGGCGGCGCGGGGCGTCCTTTCGCGGGGTGGGGGCGGTCTTCTAGAAGGGCAGCTTGCGGAAGATCGGCTGCGGGATGAGCCCGAAGACGAACGTCACGAGCTTGAAGAGCGGGTGGACGAAGATCGTCGACTTGCCCTTGTCGAGTGCGTCGACGGTGTCGGCGGCGACCCGCTCGGGGTCGACGGTGAGCGGCGCGCGGTCCATGCCCTCGGTCATGTGGGTGCGCACCTGGCCGGGCCTAACGACGAGCACGTGCACGCCGCTGCGGCGCAGCTTCTCGCCGAGCTGGGTGTAGAACCCGTCGAGGCCCGCCTTGGACGCGCCGTAGACGAAGTTCGACTCGCGCACCCGCATGCCCGCTACCGAGGAGAGCGCGACGAGGTTGCCGTGGCCCTGGCGGGCGAGCCGCTGGCCGAGCAGCACGCCCACCGACACGGCGGCGGTGTAGTTCGTCTGCGCGGACTCGACGGCGAGGTCGTGCTCGCGCCACAGGCGGTCCTGGTCGCCGAGGGTGCCGAACGCGACGATCGCGGTGTCGACGTCGCCGCGCTCGAAGGCGCGCTCGACGAGCTCGGGGTGGGAGCCGAAGTCGGTCGCGTCGAAGTCGAGAACCTCGACGTCCTTGCCGCCGGCGCGCTCGACGCGGGCGATGGCGTCGTCGAGCCGCGACGAGGAGCGCCTGGCCGCGAGCGTGACGGTCGCCTCGCCGCGCTCGAGGAGCTTCTCGACCATCGCGAGACCGATGTCCGAGGTGCCGCCGATGAGGAAGATGTGCTGGTTCTTGCCCACTGCGTTGCGCATGAGGGTGGAGGGCCTCCTTCGAGGAGTCGCTGGTGCCGAAAAAAGAAGAGAAGGATGAAGGCGGCGCGGGGCGCCGCGGGGGTGGGCTAGTTGAGCTCGAGGCGGCGCGCCAGGTCCGAGGCGAAGACCTCGGTGGGGTCGATCTCGCGGCGCACCTTCAGCCAGTCGTCGAGCCTGGGGTACATCTTGTGGAGCGTCTCCGGGGAGGTGCGGGACTCCTTCGCGAGGTAGAGCCGGCCGCCGAACTCGAGGACCCGCTGATCCAGCCGGTCGAGGAGCTTGCCCAGGCCCGGGCGGATGGGGAAGTCGACGCACACGTTCCAGCCCGGCATCGGGTAGGACAGCGGCGCCCGGTTGCCCGGCCCGAAGAGCTTGAACACGTTGAGCGCCGAGTAATGCCCGGAGGCCTGGATTTCGCGGATGATGTCCTTGAACGGCTCGACGGCGTCGGTGGGCACGACGAACTGGTACTGCAAAAAGCCGGCCTTGCCGTAGCCGCGGTTCCACTCCCCGATGAGGTCGAGCGGCTGGTAGAACTCGGTGAGGTTCTTCACCTGGTTCTTCGCCGGCCCGCCCATGAGGTAGTAGGCCTGGCCCACCGCGGAGAGCGTGAGCTTGTTGAGCGTCCACGAGGGGAACACGTCCGGCACGGTCATGAGCTGCGGCGCCTTGAAGCGCAGCGGGTCCTTCGCGAGCTTCGGGGCGAACTCCTCGAGCTGCTCGAGCGTCGCGAGCGAGCCCCTAGAGATCGTCGCCCGCCCGAGCTTCGGGGCGGGGCTGATGACGTCGAACCACGCCGAGGAGTACGTGTAGTTCGCCTCCGAGCCGTCGGAGTGCGCCGCGATCGTCTCGTCGAGGTTGTCGGTGCGCACCGTGTCGGCGAGGAAGTAGGCCGTCTCCGTCTTCGTCATGCGGATCGTGGCCCGAAGGATGATGCCGGTGAGCCCCATGCCGCCGACCGTCGCCCAGAACAGCTCCCCGTCCGGGTCGTCCGAGGAGCCCTCCGGCTCGAGGTGGAGCACCCGCCCGTCGGCGACGAGCAGCTCCATGGAGACGACGTGGTTGCCGAACGAGCCGGCCGAGTGGTGGTTCTTGCCGTGGATATCCGGCCCGATCGCCCCGCCGACGGTCACCTGGCGGGTGCCCGGCAGCACCGGCACCCACAGCCCGTAGGGCAGCGCGGCACGCATGAGCTGGTCGAGGGTCACCCCGCCGTCGACGTCGACGAGCGCGGTGTCCGGGTCGATCGAGTGGATCCGGTTGAGCGGCTGCATGTCGATGACCAGGCCGCCGCCGTTCTGCGCCGGGTCGCCGTACGAGCGGCCCATGCCGCGGGCGATGACCCCGCGCCGGTCGACGCGCGGCAGCTCCGAGTTCTCGTCGGCGACCCGCGCCACGGCGGCGACGATCTCCTCGACGTCCGGGGTGGAGAGCACCTCCGCGGTGGAGGGCGCCGTGCGCCCCCAGCCGTGCAGCGAGGTCCTCGTCGTCTTCAGGGACATAAAGAGTCAGTCCTGTCTTTCCCTACGCGCGCCCCCGCCCCGCGAATTATGTTCACGGCCCCGGCGGGCCCGGGACGGTCGGGCGGCTGCGGACAGATACGGCCCCATATTCTAGCCCGCCCCGGGCCGATCTCCCCCGCCGCCGGGCCGGCGGGCCGCGGCTAGGGAAGGTCGAGGAGCTCGCGCACCACGGACGGCAGGTCCTCCTGGCGGGCGATGGTCTCCCCGCCGGCCTCGGCGTGCTCGCGCAGCGCCCGGTATACCACCCCGCGCGACGCGGAATCTAGAAGCGGCAGCTCCTCGGCCACGAGCCGGACCATGAAGTCGGACAGCGGCGCGCTCGTGCGCCGGGCCGCCTCGTGGACGGCCCCGTCGGTGGGTTCCTCGAAGGCGCTCATATCCCCCGAAGTCTAGCGCGCGCCGCCCGGTAGTCTGGCAGCCATGAGCACCAACGACGAGCACCGCACAGCCACCCGGCCCGCGCGCCGCGAGCAGAGCCCCATCGACGGGACGGTCGCCGGCCGCGCCGCGCAGGCCGCCGCCGTGGCCGCCTCGATCGCGAAGCACGACTACGTCGACTCGTGGCTCGGGCGCCTCGGCGTCGACGCCGGCATCACCGCCGCCGTCGTGGCCTACACCTACTACCTCGACCGCGGCCGCGCCCAGGACGCCTACGCGCAGCTCAGCGAGTTCCTCGACGAGGCGCGCTCCGCCACCGGCTACCCCGAGGCCGCCGCCGCGGCCCTCGACGCGACGCCCGACTCCGGGCTCACCGAGCGGCTCCGCGGGCTCACCCGCGCCCAGCGCATCGCCACCGTGCTCGGCGCGCTCATCGCGTCCGCGGGCCTCAATTGGCTCGGCGCGCGCGCCCAGCGCGCCCTCGCCGGCTGGCTGAACAAGCGCGGCGTCAAGCGCCCCCACACCCTCCTCGGCGTCGCCGCCGGCGCGGGCCTCTTCGCCATCCTCGAGGTAGGCCAGCGCGTCAACCGCGCGAAGGGGACCGATGGCGAGCCCCGCTAGCCACCCCGTCGTCGCGGTCCTCGACCCCGCGCCCGACGAGGATCAGCCCGCCGCCCTGTGGCACGTGCAGACGGACCCGGCCTACACCTCCGCCGCGGCGGTGCTCAGCGGCGCGTGGCTCATCGGCCCCGGCGAGGTCCCCGCCGAGCGGCTCGACGACCTGCTCGCCAGGACCGTGCCCGTGCGGCTCGGCACCGAGGCCGGGGAGCGCTTCGTCTCCGACCTCGCGGCCGCGATCGACGACGCCCGCGGGGAGATCTCCCGCGCCGCCGCGAAGGCCGCCGAGGAGTCCGCCGCGTTCAAGGCGCTGCGCCTGCCCGCCGTCGCCACCCCCGAGCCCGAGGAGCTCGCCGGCGCGTACCGCGGTGAGGAGCGCGGTCGGCGCGCCTGGTCGGTCGCGCAGGCGATCGGGCAGCTCGCCGCGCAGTGGCACGACATCGAGCGGCGCCGCCGCTCCCGCCGCAGGCTCAGCGAGGCCCTCGGCCCCGAGATCCGCCCCCTCCCGCTGCCCTAACCGGGTCCCGGCGCCCCTCCCCGTCGCCGCAGCGCAGGGGCCCCGCGGTGCCACGCCCGGCCGCCCGAATCTCTTAAAGGTCTATCCTGGGGCGCCATGGCGCAGCGCGGCGAACCCTGGCGGGTGGTGGACCTCGGCGCGGAGCGCGTGCGTCGGGCCCGCGCCCACCGCCGCTACACGGTGCTGCTGCGCGCGTGCGTGCGCGACCGCGACGGCGCGACGTTCCGGCAGGTCGGCATCGGCGCCGAATACCACGTGCGCGACCTCCACGAGACGCTCGTGACCTGCTTCGGGCTCTCCTCGGTGGAGGCGGGCATGGTGTGGCGCTTCGCTGCGCCGACCCCCGAGGGGGAGGAGCCCGTCGCCGGATCCGACGAGGTCGCCGCCCACCTCTTCCACTCCGGCGACGTGCTCGTCTACCACTGGGGCCTGTGGACCATCGACGTCGAGTCCCTCGGCACGTTCGAGCGCTCCGAGGGCACGGCGTGGGCGCGCTGCGTGGGCGGGGCAGGATCTATCGCCGGGGGCGGGGAGCCCGACCTCGCGGCCATCAACGCGCGCCTCGACGAGCTGCCCGGGCGCGACCGGCACCCCTGAATCCCGAGGTTCTCCCAGCGAAACGCCAGGCCCCCGCGGGCTCGGCGGCTTCTCAGGCCGGCCTTCGGCGGCTATGCTCGGTGCCCGCCGCGCCCCGCCCGGTGGGGCAGCGGCCGGAGCCGCAACGACACCCGAAGCTTCAGTGAAGGAGGCCCGGCCCGACGTGAGTAGCCCAGCCGGCGGCGAGCAACCGCCCGTCGAGCAGCCGATCGCCAACCCCTACGAGCCCGTCGCCCCGACGCCCGAGGAGGCGACAACACTCGGGGTAGGCACGCAGGGGCTGCGGTTTTTGATCTCGGGGCTGATCTCCGCGGCGGTGGACCTCACCGTGACGTTCGTGCTCCAGCAGGCGCTCGGCGCGACCCCGGGCGCGTCGCGCACCGGCGGGTTCATCCTCGGCACGCTCACCGCGTATGCGATCAACCGCCGCTGGACGTTCGCCGCGGCGCCCTCGCTGCGCCGCTTCGTCGAGGTTCTCGTCCTCTACGCGGCGATGTTCGCGGTGAACTACGGGCTCTACCGCTACGGCTTCGAGCTTCTCGAGGGATGGGGCTGGCCGGACTGGCTGTCGATCGCCTCGGCCTTCGTCGTCGCCCAGGGCACCGCCTCGGTCGTGAACTTCTTCTTCCAACGCCTCGTCATCTTCAAGAACCCCTAGGGCGCTTTTGGCACCGCGCCGCAGAAGCTCAAGTAAGGGCCCCGCCCGCTGGGAATAACCAGCGGGCGGGGCCCTTTAGCGTGGCCGCTAGTCAGGTGCGGTCACGGTCGGCGCTCCTAGAAGTTCCTGCGGCGCAGCGCGAGAGCACCGGCGGCGACGAGGAGCGCGCCGAGGCCGGCGATCCACAGCACCGAGGCGCCCGTGTTCGCCAGCGAGGCGGTCGGCTTCGCCGGGGCGGCCGCCGGCGGGGCCGCGGGCGGCGCCGGGGTCTGCGCGGCGCCCGGCTTCTGGGGCTGTTCGGGTGTCATGGGCTCGGCGGGCTGCTCGGGCTTTTGAGGCTCGCTCGGCTCGGCCGGCTCACTAGGCTCGGTCGGCTCCCCCGGGGTGGTCGGCGGGGTCGGCTCCCCCGGGGTGGTCGGCGGGGTCGGCTCGCCGGGGTTTCCGGGGGGGGTCGGCGGGGGGGAATCGCCGGGCTCCTCAGGCGTCGTCGGCGGGGTCGGCTCGATCGGCTTGTAGACGTAGATGACGTGCTGGGCTTGTTCGGTGACGGTGCCGTTGGCGGGCGCGGAGTTGTCGGCGAGCTTGACGAACTCGTAGCCCTCGAAGGTCTTCTGCTCGGTGGTGTAGGCCTCCCCGACGGGGGCCTGGGTCTTCACCGCGGAGGTCTCCTCGAGGACCGTGCCGTCGACGGTGACATATTCGACGGTGACGTCGCCGGTGCGCATGTATCCTTCGCCGGAACCGCTGCCGCCGAACGGGGCGTTCTCGTTATCCCAGTACATGAAATCGAACCCAGCGAACTCGTGGCATCCCTCGAAGGTGTGCCGGGTGTTGAGCGGGACATCGGAGGACGGGTCGAAGGTGCCGTTGTAGACCACCAGGTACGGCGTGTCGATCGTCTCGGGGAAGTGGATCTCGTAGCCCTCGCCGCGCGAGGAGTTCTTCTTCACCTGGTCGGTGACGTCGACGAACTCCGAGACGTCGTCCGTCACGACGCTGTCGGGAACGTCCTTGGGATCGTCGATCCGGTAGACCTTGACGTCGACGTCGCCGCCGAAGACCGCGCTGGTCTCCCGGTCGGGCTGCGGGCCGCCGAACAGCACGGCGTTGGTGATCTTCTGCCCGTAGGGGTTGACCACGGAATTAACCGTGTAGGTGCCCGCCTCGGGATCCACGTTGTAGAGGTGGGACTTGAGGCTCAGCGACCGGTCGACGTAGTCGAGGTAGTCAACGTCGAGTTCCTTCTGGAGGAGCTGGTGCTCGTCGACGATCACCGCGACCTCGGTGCGGCCGCTCTTCTGGACGACGGCGGGGTCGAGGAACAGGGGGATCTCGAACTGCGCGTTGCGGTCCTTGAGGCCGTCCACCGCCTCACCGAAGGTGAACGTCGAGACGTTGCTCTCCGGGTCGTAGCTCTCCGTGAGGAAGGGCTTGCCGTCGCGCTCGATCGTGAGGTTGTCGCTCGTGCCGGGCGCGGCCGTGCCGTAGCGGTTGAGGTGCGGGCTGTAGGCGACGGTGAACGTGTCGCCCGGCTTGACGTCGTCCTTGACGCGCAGCTGCGCGGAGTAGCGCAGGATCTCCTGCTGGTCAGGGTGGAGGGGCTCCGGGGCCTCGAGGCGGGCGTCGACGACCTCCACCTTGGACTCGGGCTCCGCCGCGTGGGCGGCCGCGGGGAGGAACCCCGCGGCGATCGCCAGGACGATGGCGACGACGGCGCCGACGACGGACAGGCGCTGCCCGCCGGCCGCCGGCGCGAGGACACGGCGCCGGGAGGCCGGCGCCGAGGATGAAGTGTTCAACTAACACATCCTTGCTCTAGAAGTACGGGCTGGAATAGCCCCGAGCGCGACCGATATCCGCGGCGAGTCCCCGGGGCTCACGCGTCCCGGGAGGCATTCGGCTCGCGCCCCTGCGAGGCGGCTGAATGGCCACCTCGCGCGCCGCGCTCAGCCGATGGAGAATAGCACGCAAAATTGAGAGAAACCTGGGCCGAACGAATCGTGTCTTTTTCCTAATCCGCAGGCGTTTCCCAGGAAACTAAGCACTGCTAAGTAGTGTGCGGCGGGCGCCATGCGTAACGCCATCGGATGCCTTTTCGCCGCGCAGGGGATGGCGGCCCGGCATCGACAAGGGGAGGGGGCCCATCGGGCCTGGGGAAACGGGCGCGCCGCGCGTGCGGGAGGCATTCCGGGTTTGGTCTCGCGGGGCCGCGGCGCCGAAGGTCGTCGTCGGCGCGGGAAAACGAGGCGGGTGATTGGGGCGCCGACAGCATGAAGACGTCCTCCCCGCCAGGGGCGGAGAGGACGCCGTCAAGAGATGAGAAAATTGGAGACCTTCTCAATAAGCAACCATACAGTGGGAGGGCCTCGACGTCAACGGCTAACACACATGGCGGACAGCCGGGGCTAATTAGGGGCGCTCGAAGTGCTCCCGGCGGCCGCGGCGATGCAGGCTCAGCCACTCGACAAAGCCCTTGGGGTCGCGGCGCTGAACGAGGAAGAACCACGCGAAGCGCAGGTACTCCTGCGGCAGGAGGCGGCGCATGCCGGGCTGGTTCATGAGGTAGCCGCGGTTGCGGTAGGTGAAGTAGCGCTTGTTCTCGTCCGAGGGGTACTGGGTGTGCATCCTCCCCCCGAGGATCGGCCGAAACTCCGAGGCGCCCTCCGGGTGGAGGTAGGTCGCGTTGAGCGCGGTGCCGAATCTCAGCTCCGAGCGCTGGAGGCGGCGGTGGTATTCGACCTCGTCGCCGCGGATGAAGAGCCGGTAGTCGGGCACGCCGAGGACCTCGAGCGCGCGGGCGGAGAACACCGCCCCGTTGAAGAGGCTCGCGATGCCGGGGAGGAACTCGCCGGAAAGCTCCGAGCGCTCTCGGCGCCAGGTGAGCCCCTGGCGCAGCGGGAACGCGAGCTTCTCGGGGTGCTCGCGGGAGCACACGACGGGGGAGACCTCGTGAAGTCCGCGGCGCTCGGCCTGGTCGAGCAGCGCCTCCAGGGTGCGCTCGTCGGCGGGGGTGCCGTCGTCGTCGGCGCACCAGATGGCCTCCGCGCCGAGCGCGAGCGCGTGGAGGAAGCCGTAAGCGAAGCCGCCCGCCCCGCCGAGGTTCGTCCGGCTCGGCAGGTAGACGCCGCGCTCCCCGGCGAGCTCGTCGAGGAGCTCCTGCACTGCCGGGTCGGCGCCGTTGTCGACGACGACGATGCGCCAGACGGGGTGGCTCTGGGCCGCGACGCAGGCGAGCGAGTCGCGCAAAAGGGAGACGCGGTCCTTGGTGACGATGACCGCGACGACGCGGTCGCCGGCGGAGAGCGGGGGGAGATCGGGCGTTGTGGCCATGGTTGGTCATTGTGCCACCGCCCGCGGCGAACCGGGTTAGGCGGCGGCGTCCTCCGCGGCGTACTTCGCGATCATGCGGCGCATGTGGTCGCCGGCCTGGGGGCCCTCGTAGGCCTCGACGACCTCGTCGACGAGGCCCGCCTTCTTGATGTTGCCGTGGTCGATCCACAGCGCGGTGGTGCACAGCTGCGCCAAGAACTCGTTGGAGTGGGAGGCGAAGACGAGGATGCCGGAGCGCCGCACGAGGTCGCGCAGCCTGCCGCGGGCCTTCTCCATGAACGCGGCGTCGACGGCGCCGATGCCCTCGTCGAGGAGGAGGATGTCCGGGTCGATGGAGGTCACTACCCCGAGCGCGAGGCGCACCCGCATGCCGGTGGAGTAGGTGCGCAGCGGCATGTTGAGGTAGTCGCCCAGCTCGGAGAACTCCGCGATCTCGTCGATCTTCTTCTTCATCTGCTGGCGGGTCTGGCCGAGGAACAGTCCGCGGATGATGATGTTCTCGTAGCCGGAGATCTCCGGGTCCATGCCCACGCCGAGGTCGAAGACGGGCGCGACGCGGCCGCGGACCTCGGCCGAGCCGCGGGTCGGCTCGTAGATCCCGGAGAGCAGGCGCAGCAGCGTGGACTTCCCCGAGCCGTTGTGGCCGACGAGGCCCACCCGGTCGCCCTCCCGGAGGTGCAGGTTGATGCCGCGCAGCGCCTCGACGACGACGAGGTTGCTCTCGGTGCGGCCGATCGCGCCGCCCGCGGCGCCGAGGAACGCCTTCTTCAGCGAGCGGGACTTCGCGTCGAAGATGGGAAAGTCGACGCAGGCGTCGAACGTGTCGATGGAAACCATGGGGTGCTAACCGGTCCTTCCCGAAAAACTTCTAGACCCAGTAGGAGACGCGGAAGCGCCACTTCTTCAAGGCGAACAGGGCGAGCAGCAGACCGCCGACGGTGAACCCGATGACGACGTACCAGTGGTAGGCCTCGACGTGCCCGCCGATGAGCGGGGTGCGGATGACCTCGAGGTAGTGGAAGAACGGGTTGAGCTCCGCGAGCTTCGCGCGGCCGGCGGTCGCGGCGTTCTCCTCTAAGGTGTCGGTCATCCACACGATCGGGGTGAGGTAGAAGCACAGCTGCACGAGCGACTCGAGCAGCGGGGTGATGTCCCTGAACCTGGTCGCGAGGATCCCGAAGAGCGTCGCGACCCACACCCCGTTGAGGACGAACAGCGCGAGCGCGGGCACCGCGAGGAGCACCTGCCAGCCGAGGTGCCTCGGGAAGATCGCCACGAGGATCACCCAGATGATCATGTTGTGGCCGAGCAGAAGGAGCTGGCGCCACACGAGCCGGTAGACGTGCACCGACAGGGGCGCGGGCAGCTGCTGGATGAGGCCCTCGTTGTCGGTGAAGATGCGCGAGCCCTCGATGATGCAGCCGGACAAGAACGTCCAGACGATAAGCCCCACGGTGACGTGGGGGAGGAACTCGGCGATCGGGATGTCGAAGAGCACCGAGTAGAGCAGCCCCAGGGCGAGCGCCATGACGCCGGTGGCGATGGTGATCCAGATGGGGCCCAGAACCGAGCGGCGGTAGCGCTGCTTGATGTCCTGCAGGCCGAGCATGAGCCACAGCTGGTGGCGCTTCACACCCGAGGCGAGGTCCTGCCACGCGGCGGAGAAGCTCTGCTTCTTCGAGGGGCTTGTCGGCTCCGCCTCACCGTCGACCATGCGCGCGACGTCGCGGCGGAGCTGGGGTTCGGAATGACGGTCGTCCACATCGGGTAGCCTAGCGGCCCCTCCCGAAACCCCCGGAATCCCCGCGCCCGGGCGGGGCGGCGCGATCGGTTCGTCGCCGATCGGCGCGGTCGATTAGTCTGTGGAGCCATGGCGTCCCCGCGGGCCCGTCGGCCGCGGCGCCCGCCCGGCTGAGCCCGGGCCGCGGCGCCGC
>NZ_JH815195.1:188197-220816 GCF_000296405.1 Corynebacterium otitidis ATCC 51513 | reverse complement strand
CGCGCGGCGGGCCGCCCGCGCGAGCGGGCCCGCCGCCGGGGAGCACCAGGGCGGAGTCCGGGCGCGGCCAGTCGCGCCAGAGGAAAGGATGGCTAATGGGCTTTGATGTCGCGAGCGTCCGTGGTCTCTACGCGTCGCTCGGCGAGGAGTGGACCTACCTCAACGCCCACGACGCCCCGCAGGTGCCCGTCAAGGTCGACGGCGGCATCGTGCGCGCCCTGCGCACCGCGAACAACCGCCTAAGCCGGGAGGAGTCCGGCTCGCACCGCCGGCTCTCCGCGAGGCCCCGATTTGAGGGGGACCTCTACCTCGCGGCGGCGCGCGCCGCCGTCGCCGACCTAGTCGGCGCGACCGCCGACCGGGTGGTCTTAGGCCCCAGCCTCGAGCACCTCTACCGCGACCTGATCCGCGCGATGCGGCCCGTTTTGCGCTACGACTCCTCGGTCGTGCTCTCCCGCCACGACCGGCCGGCGCTCCACCGGGCGCTCGACACGCCCGCGGCGCGCACCGTCGTCGCCGAGCCGGACCTCGCCACCGGGCTCCTTCCCGCTGGGCAGTACGACGACATCGTCGACCGCACCACGAGGCTCGTGTCCTTCCCCGCCGCGCACGACCTGCTCGGCACGATCACCCCGGTCAAGGAGATCGTCTCCCGGGCGCACGCCCACTCGCGGCTGTGGGTGTTGGTCGACGCCACCGCGTACGCGAGCTACCGGCTCGTCGAGGCGGAGGACTGGGACGCGGACATCATCGGGCTCGACTTCGCGGCGCTGGGTGGGCCGCAGCTCGGGGCGCTCGTGTTCCGCGACCCGCGGATGGTCAGGCGCCTCGACGCGCTCAACCCCGCCGCCCCCGAGGGCTCCGTCCTGGCGCTCGAGTCGCCGGTCTCCGCGGCGCTCGCCGGCGGGGTCGCGCCGCTGGTGGAGCACATCGCCCGCCTCGGCGGGGTGGGCGAGTCCGGGCCGCGCCGCGCCCGGCTCAAGGCCTCGGCCCGCGAGGTGGGCCGGCACTTCTCGCAGCTCGCTCGCGAGCTCGTGACGTTCTTGGCGTCGCTGCCGGCGGTGCACGTGCTGGGTGTGTCCGGGGAGGAGGGCCTCGATCTCGAGGCCGACCGGCTCCCGCGCCTGAGCTTCATGGTCGAGGGCGTGCCCGCCGAGACGGTGCAGCGCCGCCTCACCGACAACGGGCTGCTCACCACGCTCGCGCCGGAGAGCCTGCTGCTCGACGCGATGGGCGTCCGGGAGGCCGGCGGCGCGGTGACGGTGTCGCTCGCGGCGTTCAACCGCGTCAAGGACGTCGAGCACCTCACCCGCGCGGTCGCCTCCCTGGCCTAGGGGCCTGCGGCGCCCGCGGTGGCCTCGTCCGCGCGGCGTGCGCCCGCCGCCCCGCCGGGGCGGGGAGGACCGGGCCGGTTGCTCCGCGCCCCCGGGTAATAGCGCCGAAGGGCTAGTCGCGGTAGGCGCTCTCGCCCTTGTTGAGCGTCGAGTACACCGCGCCGATGAGCAGCCCGCCGCCGATGACGTTGCCGACCCACACGATCCCCCAGTTGGTGAGCACCGCGCCGAGGGTGAGCGAGTCGGGCAGCGGGTCGGCGGCGAAGAGGGTGGTGAGCATGAGGCAGAAGTTCGCGATGACGTGCTCGAGGCCGAGCCCGACGAACATCGCGATGATCGGCACGATGACGACGAACTTGCCGACGACGTCCTTCGCGAACGTCGAGCCGAGCACGCCCATGTTGACGACGAAGTTCGCGAGGATCCCCTCGGCGAGAAGCTGGCCGGGGGACTTCTCGAGCTTGCCCTCGGTGAGGCTGACGAGCAGGTGGTCCGGCCCCGCCCCGGAGAGCTTCGCCGAGTAGCCGAGGATGAGCGCGACGATGAGCACGCCCACGAGGTTGAGCAGCGTCGCGGCGACGATGACGCCCGCGGACTTCAGCCAGCTCACCTTGCGCTGGGTCGCGCCGTAGAAGAAGTACATCATGTCGCCCGTCGCGAGCTCCGCGCCGAGCAGGATGATGCAGAACAGCCCGAGCCCGAAGAACAGCGCGAAGACCACCGGGCCGAGCGCGGGCGCGTACTGGGCGACGGCGTCGCCGGCGACGACCCCGAAGCCCGTGCCTATGGCGAGGTACGCGCCCGCGAGGATCGCGCGGATCGCGAAGCGCGCGAAGTCCTGGTAGAAGAGCTGGTCCTTCTTCGCGACCGCGGCCGCGATGGAGTCGTTGAGCGACATGGGCGGATCCTTCTGGACAAGAGGCGGCGGGCCCGGCCGGGCCCGGCCGACGCGTGCGGTTCGGCGGCCCTGGCGCGTCGTGCGCGCCGGTCCGCCGCGTCGATCTTAAGACTAAGCCTAGGGGCTTCCCCGCGCGCCCGGTTCGCCTAGCCCCGATCCCCGGCGCCGGCCGCCTCGTGGTCGAGCACGGCCTTGCCCACGAGCGAGCCGTCGAGCAGCGCGGCGTGCGCGTCGGCGGCGTTCTCGAGGGGAAAGACTCGGTCGACGTGGTGGCGGATCTTGCCCTCGGCGAGCCAGGGCCAGACGTGCTCAACCGTCGAGGCGACGATGCGGGCCTTGTCCTTAAGGCCGCGGGCGCGGATGGTGCGGGCGTGGAGGCTCTGGCGCCGAGGCATCATCGCGCCCAAGTTGATCTCGGCCTTGCGGCCGCCCTGCAGGCCCATGACGACGAGTTGCCCGTCGTTGTTTAAGACTTTGAGGTTGCGCTCGAGGTATTCGCCGCCGACGACGTCGAGGATGACGTCCACGCTGCGCCCGAGGACCTCGGCGAAATCCTCCTCGCGGTAGTTGATGAGGATGTCCGCGCCGAGCGAGGCGCAGTGGTCGAGCTTGCGCTTCGAGCCCGCGGTGGTGGCGACCTCGCAGCCGGTGGCCTTGGCGACCTGGATGGCCATGGAGCCGATGCCGCCGGCCCCGCCGTGGATGAGCACCCGCTGGCCGGACTTAATGCCGGCGACCATCCCGAGGTTCGACCACACGGTGCAGGCGACCTCCATGACGGAGCCGGCCTCGACGAGGCTTAAGGGCTCGGGCACGGGCGCGATCTGGCCCTTCGGGGCGGCGACGTACTCGCCGTAGCCGCCGCCGGCGAGCAGGCACGCGACCTCCGCGCCCGGCTTAAGCCCGGTGTCGCCGGGGTCGGCGACGGTGCCGGAGGCCTCGAGCCCGAGGATCTCGGAGGCGCCCGGCGGGGGCGGGTAGTTGCCGCGCGCCTGCGCGAGGTCCGCGCGGTTCACGCCCGAGGCCCGCACCTTGATGAGCGCCTCCCCGGGGCGGAGGGTCGGGGCGTCGACCTCGCCCACGACGAGCGAGGAGGGATCGTCCTGGTCCTTGAGTGTGACAGCCTTCATACTCCCGGAGCATAGCGGGCGGTTCGCCGCGGCACCGGGCCCGGGCTAGGATGATGGGCCGTCGCGCCGCGCCCGGCTCTTTTTTGCCCGGGCGCGGCGGCGGCAGAGGGAGGCGTGGCAGAGCGGCCGAATGCACTGGTCTTGAAAACCAGCGATGGGTCTCCCATCCGCGGGTTCAAATCCCGCCGCCTCCGCCCGAGCGAAAGTAGCGCCCCCGGTCCCCACGCGTCGTGGGGCCGGGGGCTCTTTCCTTGCCGCCGCGCGGCGGCGACCCGAGGGGCCTCTAGTCGGCGACGTCGACGACGGTGCGGCCGTGCCACTGCCCGGCGAGGAGCTTCTCGCCGGCGTCGATGACCTCGCCCAGGCCGATGGTCTGGCTGAGCCCTTCGAGCACGTCGAGGTCGAGGTGCTTCGCGAGCGTCTCCCAGGCGGCCTCGCGGACGGGCAGCGGAGCGGTGACCGAGTCGATGCCCGCGAGGTGCACCGAGCGGAGGATGAACGGGATGACGGTGCCGGGCAGGTCGTTGCCCTGCGCCATGCCGCAGGCGGTGACCGTGCCGCCCCACTGAACCTGCGCGAGCACGTTGACCAGCGTGTGCGAGCCGACCGTGTCGACGCCGCCGGCGAAGCGCGCGCTCTGGAGCGGCTTGCCCTGCTCGGAGAACTCCGCGCGGTCGAGGATCTCCGCGGCGCCGAGCCCGGTGAGGTAGTCGCCGTACTCCTCGCGCCGGCCGGTCACGGCCGCGACCCGGTAGCCCAGCGTGGAGAGCAGCGCGAGCGCCACCGAGCCGACTCCGCCGGTCGCGCCGGTGAGCACGATCGTGCCGTCGCCGGGCTCGACCCGCTCGGCGAGCGCGTTCACCGACAGCGCCGCCGTGTAGCCGGCGGTGCCGATCGCGGCGGCGTGCCAGCGGTCGATGCCCTCGGGCAGGCGCAGCAGCTTCTCGGCCGGGAGCCGAAGCCGCGTCTGGTAGCCGCCGTGGTGGGTCTCGCCGAGCCCCTCGCCGTTTAAGGTGACGCTATCGCCGGGGGAGAAGCGCTCGGCCGCCTCGCCGGTGGCCTCGAGGACCGTGCCGACGGCGTCGATGCCCGCGACCAGCGGGGGCCGGCGCACGATCTGCGCGGAGCCGCCGAGCGCGAGCGCGTCCTTGTAGTTGAGGGAGGAGTGGGTGACCTCGACGAGGACGTCGCCGTCGCCCTCGAGCTCCGCCGCGTCCGGGGCGCCGTTAGTGCCGGGCTCGACGAGCGCGGGGGAGAGCTCGCCCTTATCGTTCTTCGAGACGAGAATCGCGTGTGCCATGCCCCCGACTCTAGGCACATCCGCGGGTCCCGGGGCGGCCTAGAGCGCGCTGGTGATCGCGACGTAGCAGGCGATGCTCGCAAGTATCGCGAGCAGCGCGCTGCGGCGCCACAGGTAGAGCCCCACCGCCACGGCGACGGCCGCGAGCGTGGGCAGCCCGTAGGGCGGCTCGCTCACCGGGGTGTCGCGCACCGAGTAGACCACGAGCAGCACCATCACCCCGAGCGGCATCGTCTCGGCGAGGAAGCGCAGGTAGGGCGCGTCCTTGACGCGGCTGAGCAGCGCGAAGGGCGCGAGCCGCAGCAGGAACGTCACCGCGGCCATGGCGAGGATGATCGCCAGCGGGTAGAGGCTAGACACGGGTACGGCCTCCCCTCTCCTCGCGCTGGGCGTAGGCGTAGCCGGCGCTGATCAGCGCGAGGTAGGTGATAAGCCCGGCGAGCAGGAACAGGTCGGGGTGGACGAGGCGCTCCGCGGCGAAGGCCGCGGCGATCGCGACGGCCGTGATCGCGCCGTAGAACAGCTTGTGCGGCACGCGCAGCGCGGCCTGCACGGCGAGCACGGTGAACATCGCGGTCATCGCGAAATCGAAGCCGGTGATCTCGTCGGGGATGAACTGGCCGAGCAGCGCGCCGACCGCCGCCCCGGAGACCCACCACACCTGAATGAAGATCTGGAAGAGCAGCAGCTGGCGGCCCGTCATGCGGGCACCCGCGCCGGCCGAGGTCACCGCGTAGGCCTCGTCGGTGAGCGCGAAGACGCCGTAGGCGCGCGCCGCGGGGCCGTTCATGCGGTGCAGGGGGAAGGACAGCCCGTAAAAGACGTGGCGGTAGTTGACGACGAACGCGTTGACCGCGGCCTGCACGACGCTCGCCCCGGAGGCGATCATCCCGATCGCCAAGAACTCCGCGGAGCCGGCGTAGAGGATCGTCGCCGCGATGACCGGCCAGTACCAGGCGAGCCCCTCGTCGACCGCGAAGATGCCCAGCGCCATGCCGAGCGGAACGTAGGCCGCGGCGACCGGCAGCGTGAAGCGAAACGCGGTGAGCGCGTCGTCCTTAAGCGCCACCGCGCACCGCCCGCAGCGCCGAGAGCAGCGCATCGTTCTCCTCCCGCGTGCCGACGGTGACGCGCACGCCCTCGGGGAAGGCGCGCACGAGCACCCCGCGCCCCGCGAGGCGCTCGGCGATCTCTGCGGGCTCGAGCGGCGCGAGGTCGCTGGCAGGCAGCCACACGAAGTTCGCCTGCGAGGCGACCGCCCCGAGCTCGGCGGCGAGGCGCTCCCGCTCCGCGGCGATGAGGGAGACCCGGTCCCGGAGCTCGTCCTGCTCGGCGAGCGCCATCGGCGCCGCGGCCTGGGCGAGCGCGTTGACCCCGAAGGGGATGGCGACCTTGTCGAGCGCGGCGACGATCTCCTCGGAGCCGAAGGCGTAGCCCACCCGAAGCCCCGCGAGCCCGTAGGCCTTCGAGAAGGTCCGAAGCCCCACGAGGTTGGGGTGGGAGTCGATGAGGCGCCGCGCGCTCGGCGAGGCGTCGGAGAGGTCGAACTCGGCGTACGCCTCGTCGAGCGCGACCGTCACCGACTCCGGCACGCGGGCGAGGAAGTCCTCGAACTCGTGGGCCGAGATCGTCGTGCCGGTGGGGTTGTTGGGGTTGCAGACGATGACGAGGCTCGTGTCCTCGCCGATCGCGTCGGCCATGGCGGGAAGGTCGTGGCGGTGCTCCCCGTCGAGCGGCACCTCGACGGGTCGGGCGCCCACGGCGCGCGCGAGGATCGGGTAGGCCTCGAAGCTGCGCCACGCGAAGACGACCTCGTCGCCGGGCCGGCAGGTCGCCTGGATGAGTTGGTGGAGGAGCGCCGAGGAACCGCAGCCCACCGCGACGCGCGCGGCCGGCAGGTCGAGGTGCCGGCCCAGCGCCGCCTTGAGGTCGGCGGCGCCCATGTCGGGGTAGCGGTTCGCGGCGCCGGCGAGCCCGGCGATGGCGTCGCGCACGGCGGGCAGCGGCGGCAGCGGCGACTCGTTCGAGGAGAGGGCGACCGCCTCGGGCAGGTGGGCGCCGGGCACGTAGGCCGGGATGGCGTCGAGGTCTTCGCGCAGCATGACAATTGAGTCTACGTGGCGGGATGGCCTTCCCATAGGGGTCCTCCCGGCGGGGAGGGTGGGTTTTTGCGGCCCGTGGGGCGCGCGGGGTAGCATGCCAGGCAGCTTGGCGAGACTCGCAGGTCTCGTCTTGCGGGCTGGAGACGTGCCAGAGCGGCCGAATGGGGCTCACTGCTAATGAGTTGTCCTCTTAACGGAGGACCGGAGGTTCAAATCCTCTCGTCTCCGCCAGGCGCCCGTGGCTCAACGGATAGAGCATCTGACTACGGATCAGAAGGTTGGGGGTTCGAATCCCTCCGGGCGCACCACTCTCATTCGCAATAACGAATAGCCGAAGGGCCCTCCGGCCGGAGCCGGGCGGGCCCTTCGCCCGTATCCAGTGCCGCCGCGGGGCGCGCTGGCCGCCGTTCGCCTTGTTCGCCCGGGGCGAGCCTCTATGATGTGTCCGCGGCCGCGCTCGGCCGCCGGGAACGTGTCAGACCGAGAAACCGGAGGTCCCCGGGATGGACGCTCAGAACTCTATCGACGCCCTCGACCAGCTGCTCCGCTCGGACGAGAGCATCTCCCCCGCCGAGGCGAAGACCCTGCAGCGCTATCTCGAGGACCCGCCGATCCAGGACATCGTCCGCCTCGTCGAGCGCTACCAGGGCAGCCGCGCGGCGGTGGCTCTTCGGCTCCTGCCGCGGCGCCGCGCGATCGAGGTGTTCGACGCGCTCGACCCCGCGCACCAGGCGGACCTCATCGGCGCGCTGCAGAACCGCGAGGTCTTCGAGTTCTTCGACGAGCTCGACCCGGACGATCGGGTCTCCCTGCTCGACGAGCTGCCCGCGGAGATCGCCGAGCGGCTCATGCGCAACCTCGAGCCCTCCGAGCGCGACATCACCGGCGTGGTGCTCGGCTATCCGAAGGGCTCGGTGGGGCGGCGCATGTCGCCCGAGGTGCCCTCCCTCTTCGTCGACCTCACCGTCGACGAGGCGCTCACCGTGCTGAAGAAGAGCGCCGACGACGTCGAGACGATCTACTCGCTGCCGGTGATCTCCAGGGACCGCCGGCTGGAGGGCATCTGCTCCCTCCGCGAGATCTTCACCGCGCCGTCCGGCACCCGGCTGGAGGAGATCGTCACCAAGCCGGTGGTCGCCAACGCGCACGACGACGCCGAGGAGACCGCCCGCTGGTTCCTGCCGCTGGACTTCCTCGCGCTGCCGGTCGTCGACGACTCCAACCGGCTCGTCGGGCTGCTCACCGCGGACGACGCGCACGACATTGTCGAGGAGGAGGACACCGAGGACTCCGCGCGCATCGGTGGCTCCGAGCCGCTGCAGCAGCCCTACCTCTCCACCCCGCTCATGCGCATCGTCCGCTCGAGGGTGGTGTGGCTGCTCGTGCTCGCGGT
The DNA here is from genome assembly GCF_000296405.1 of Corynebacterium otitidis ATCC 51513. Taxonomy (GTDB): domain Bacteria; phylum Actinomycetota; class Actinomycetes; order Mycobacteriales; family Mycobacteriaceae; genus Corynebacterium; species Corynebacterium otitidis. The sequence continues at coordinate 212,659 of NZ_JH815195.1, read as the reverse complement.
CTCCGCGCTGCTGACCGTCAAGGTGCTCGACACCTTCGAGGAGACCCTCGAGCAGGCGATCGTGCTCTCCCTGTTCATCCCGCTGCTCACCGGCACGGGCGGCAACACCGGCAACCAGGCCGCCACGACGGTGACGCGCGCGCTCGCGCTCGGCGACGTGCGCACCGGGGACGTGCTCTCGGTGATGTGGCGCGAGGTGCGCGTCGGCTTCACGCTAGGCGCGCTGCTCGGCATCCTGGGCTTCGTGCTCGCCTCGGTGATCTACAGCCTCCCGCTGGGCATCGTCATGGGCACCACGCTGCTGGCGATCTGCACGATGTCCGCGACCGTCGGCGGGATCATGCCGCTCATCGCGAAGACGTGCGGCGCCGACCCGGCGGTGTTCTCCAACCCGTTCATCTCGACGTTCTGCGACGCCACGGGGCTTATCATCTACTTCTTCATCGCCCGCACCGTTCTCGGCATCTAGCGGCCGGCGTGCCGCCCGTCAAACCTGCGCCCGGCTGTAATCGATAACCGTCCCACCCTAATGGTGTGGTACCGTTCACCGCAGAAAATTTACTAAACGGTGAACAAAAAGGACGGGTCATGACCACGCCAGAGGTGCATCAGTCCCAACGCGAGGCCGAGGGCTTCGCCGCCGAGGCCCCGGAGCCGGGGGTCAACCGCCGCCGCATCATCGGGCTCATCGTCGGGATCGTCGCCGCGGTCGCGGTCTTCCTGCTCTTCCCCGACAACGCCATGGACGTCGTCCGCGAGGTCGGGGACGCCGCCGAGGATGACGCCGACTACTCGCTTGGCGCGATGCGGATTACCGCCGCGGTCGCGGTGCTCATGGCGGTGTGGTGGATGACCGAGGCGATCCCGCTTGCCGTGACCGCGCTCGTCCCGCTCGTGGCCTTCCCGCTCTCCCAGGTCATCGCCGTGGGCGACATCTCGGGCAAGTACGCCGAGCCGACGATCTTCCTGTTCATGGGCGGCTTCGTGCTCGCGTTGGGGCTGCAGCGCTGGAACGTGCACCGCCGCCTCGCGCTCGCGGTGGTGCTCGCCGTGGGCACGAGGCCCAGGCGGCTCGTGCTCGGCTTCATGATCGCCACCGGGTTCATGTCGATGTGGGTGTCCAACACCGCCACCGCGGTGGTCATGCTCCCGATCGGCATCGCGGTCCTCAAGCTCACCGCCGACCAGGTCGGGGGCATGGGCAACCAGAAGCGCTTCGCGACCGCGCTCATGCTCGCCATCGCGTACTCCGCGTCGATCGGCTCGGTGGGCACGATCATCGGCACCCCGCCCAACGCGCTGCTCGTGGCCTACATGTCGGAGAACCACGGCGTGGAGATCGGGTTCGGGCAGTGGATGCTTGTCGGCGTGCCGCTCTCCGTGGTGTTCATGCTGCTCGCCTGGCTCGTCCTCGTGACGGTCTTCAAGCCCGAGATGGACGAGATCCCCGGCGGCCGGGAGCTCATCAAGAACGAGCTCGCCGCGATGAAGGGCATGTCCGCCCCCGAGATCCGCGTCGCCATCGTGTTCGTCGCCGCGGCGCTCTCGTGGATCTTCGTGCCCGTCATCATCGACGCGGTCGGCTCGGATATCAAGGTCGCCGACGCGGTCATCGCCATCGCCGCGGCCGTGCTGCTCTTCCTCGTGCCCGCCGGCACGAAGCCCGGCGTGAAGCTCATGGACTGGGCCGCGGCCAAGGAGCTGCCCTGGGACGTGCTGCTCCTTTTCGGCGGCGGGCTCGCTCTGTCGAGCATGTTCTCCGAGTCGGGCCTGTCGCTGTGGATCGGCAGCCTCACCGCGGGGCTCGCGGGCGTGCCGACGATCGTGTTCATCGCGGTCGTCGCCCTCATCGTCCTCGCCCTCACCGAGTTCACGTCGAACACCGCCTCCGCGGCGACGTTCCTGCCCATCCTCGCGGGCGTCGCAATGGGCATCGGGCTCAACTCCGGCGGCGAGGAGCAGAACATCCTCCTGCTCACCATCCCGGTCGCGCTCGCCGCGACGTGCGCGTTCATGCTGCCCGTCGCGACCCCGCCGAACGCCATCGCCTTCGGCTCGGGGTACGTGAAGATCTCCGAGATGATCAAGGGCGGCGTCTGGCTCAACGCGATCGCCGTCGTGCTCGTCACGCTGGTCACCTACTTCATCGCGGTGCCCGTCTTCGGCATCGTCCTCTAGCGGCGACACCCCGCCCCGCGGCCCGGCCGCGGGGCGCTGGCCTCGCGGTTTGCCCGCCGGCCCCCGCGGCGCTACAGTTTCCCGAGTGTTCACGCGAAGGACAGTGAGCGCGCGCCCGTGGCTCAACGGATAGAGCATCTGACTACGGATCAGAAGGTTGGGGGTTCGAATCCCTCCGGGCGCACCACAGACACACATTGAAGGGCCCTCCCGGTTCAGCCGGGAGGGCCCTTCGTGTTTCGCCCGCGGCGCTCCCCGTCCTACGCCCGCGGCCGCCGGCGGGGCGGTGGGGCGCCTCGGCCCGGGCGGGGCGGGGGGGTAACCCCCGGACGGCCCAGAAACAGGGCGCGCGGCCCCGGCCCGAGCGGCGGGCCGGGGAGGGGCTACATCGGGGCGACGACGCCGACGATCGCGGCGTTAAGGAGGTTGGTGAGCGCGCCGGCGCACAGCGCCTTCACGCCCAGGGAGGCGACCTCGCCGCGGCGTTCGGGGCACAGCGCCCCGAACGAACCGATCTGGATGGCGATCGAGGAGAGGTTCGCGAACCCCGCGAGCGCGAACGTCGAGATCATCACCGACTTGTCGCTGAGCACGTCCGCGTACTCGGAGAACGCCGTGTAGCCGACGAACTCGTTGAGGATCGTCTTGAGCCCGATGAAGTTGCCGACCTGGGCGGCCTCGTCCCAGGGCACGCCGATCACCCACGCCACCGGCGCGAAGAGCAGCCCGAAGAGCCCCTCGAGCGACCAGTTGTCCTGCCCGAAGAGTGAGCCGATACCACCGATGATCGCGGTGAGCATCGCGATGAGCGCGACGAACGCGATGAGCATGCACAAAACGTTGATCGCGACGCGCCCGCCGTTGAGCGCGCCCGTGCCGAGCGCCTCGATGAGGTTGCGGTTCTCGGTGTCGCGGACTTCGCGGACGTTCGCGCTCGCGACGGACTCCTCCGTCTCCGGCATGAGCGCCTTCGCGATGAGCAGCGAGCCGGGCGCGTTCATGATCGAGGCGGCCAAGAGGTAGGGAAGCGGCGCGCCGAGCAGTGAGTAGCCCACCAGCGTCGAGCCCGCCACCGACGCGAAGCCGCCGGACATGCAGGTAAAAAGCTCCGAGCGAGTGAGCTTCGAGAGCCACGGCTTGATGACCAGCGGCGCCTCCGACTGGCCGAGGAAGATCACCGTCGACGCCCACACCGACTCCACCTTCGAGGTGCCCATGATGCGGTTGAGCGCGGTGCCGACGATCTCCACGAACCACTGCAGGGCGCGGACGTGGAACATCGCGCCGATGAGCGCGCCGAGGAAGATGATCACCGGCAGGACGTTGAGCGCGAAGATGAAGCCGTCGGCGTCCTCGAAGAGGGGGCCGAAGACGAACGCGGTGCCCTCCGCGGTGAAGTCGATGAGCTTCTGCACGACGTCGGCCGTCCAGCCGAGCGCCTTCGCGCCGGGCTCCCACGTGAGCACGAGCAGTGCGAACGCCACCTGCAGCGCGAAGCCCACCCCGAGGGTGCGCCACTTGATGCGCTTGCGGTGAGCGGAGAATCCGATGACGATCGCGGCGATAAGCGCGATGCCGATGAGTCCCTGAAAGCGTTCCATGGCTAAGCCCTTACCTCCCCTCGAGGGCCTCGGGCCCGAACGAGTGGGGCAGGATCTCCTCGAACGGCACGCTCAGCGCCTCGCCGTCGGGTCCCTCGACGACGACGCGCCGGCAGCCGAACTCGCGCAGCACCTGGCGGCACGCGCCGCACGGCCAGCACGGGTTCGCCTTCAACCCGACGACGGCGACCGCCTCGAGGGCGGGCGCCTCGCCGGGCTCGCGGTCGGCGACAAGGGTGGTCACGGCGTTGCGCTCGGCGCAGATCGTCTCGCCGTAGGCGGCGTTCTCGACGTTGCAGCCCAGGGTCACCGCGCCGCTCGGGGCGAGCGCCGCGGCGCCGACGGAGAACGAGGAATAGGGGGCGTACGCGCGGCCCGCGGCGCGCCGGGCGGCGGCGAGCAGCTGCGCATCGGGGGTGGCTGTGGGGGTCTCCATGGGGGTCCTTTCGGTCGCCGGGCGCGGTAGAATGCCCGGGTGACGGCGGCTCAAAGCCGCCGGTAGCTTAACACCGGGTAAACGGTTAGAAGGGGCGGGTGAGGGCCATGGCGGCAGGCGCGGTGGAGCCGTTCGACGCGGTCGACGTCATCGCGGAGAAGCGCGACGGGAAGGAACTCTCGGGCGAGGAAATCGCCTGGGTCATCGACGCCTACACGCGCGGCGCGGTCGCGGACGAGCAGTTCTCCGCGCTGCTCATGGCGGTCTTCCTCAACGGCCTGAGCCGCGGGGAGCTCTCCGCGTGGACCGACGCGATGATCCGCTCCGGGGAGCGGGCGAGCTACCCCGGGCTCGATCGCCCGCTCGTCGACAAGCACTCCACCGGCGGGGTGGGCGACAAGATCACCCTGCCGCTGGGGCCCCTCGTCGCGAGCCTCGGCGCGGCGGTGCCGCAGCTCTCCGGGCGCGGCCTCGGCCACACCGGCGGCACCCTCGACAAGCTCGAGGCGATCCCCGGCTGGCGCGCGGACCTCTCCCCGGAGGCGATCCGCGACATCCTCGCCGGCCCCGGCGCCGTCGTCGCGGCCGCGGGCTCGGGGCTCGCGCCCGCGGATAAGAAGATCTACGCGCTGCGCGACGCGACCGGCACCGTCGAGTCGATCCCGCTCATCGCGAGCTCGATCATGTCGAAGAAGATCGCCGAGGGCACCCCGGCGCTCGTCCTCGACGTCAAGGTCGGCTCGGGCGCGTTCATGAAGGACGCCGGCGCCGCCCGGGAGCTCGCCGAGACGATGGTCGCCCTCGGGCGCGACGCGGGCGTCGAGACCCGCGCCCTGATCACCGACATGTCCGTGCCGCTGGGCCGCACCATCGGCAACGCGCTCGAGGTCCGCGAGGCCGTCGACGTGCTCAACGGGGGCGGCCCCGCCGACGTCCGCGAGCTCACCGTCGCCCTCGCCGCGGAGATGCTCGACGCCGCGGGCGTGAAGGTCACCGACGACGAGGTCGCCGCGGCGCTCGACGACGGCCGGGCGCTCAAGGTCTGGCGCGAGGTGGTCGCCGCCCAGGGCGGCGACCCGGACGCCGAGCTGCCCGTCGCCTCCCACACCGAGGTCTTCGCCGCGCCCCGCTCCGGGGTCGTCGCGGGGCTCGACGCGCTCGCGCTCGGGGTGGCGAGCCGCCGGCTCGGCGCGGGCCGCGCGAGGCGCGAGGACCCCGTCCAGGCGGGCGCCGGCATCGAGATCCACGCCCGCCCGGGCGAGCGCGTCGAGGCCGGCGACCCGATCCTCACGCTGCACACCGACACGCCCGAGCGCGTGCCGCGCGCCCTCGAGGCCATCGAGCCGGGCGTGACCATCGCCGACGAGGCCCCCGAGCCGCGCCCGCTCATCCTCGGGCGGGTGGGCTAGCCCGCCCCGCACCGACACCACCAAAAACTCAGCACCGCCGTTAAAGGAAAGGAGCGCCCGTGACGCGCACCGCCAGCCAGCTCGCCGCCGTCATCGACCACACCTTGCTCAAGCCCGAGGCGAGCGCCGCGGACGTCGCCCGCCACGTCGAGGAGGCAGCCAAGCTCGGGACGCTCGCCGTGTGCGTCTCCCCGAACCAGCTGCCGCTCGACGCGCCGGAGGCCCTGACCGTCGCCGCGGTCGTGGGCTTCCCGTCCGGGGCGCACCACTCCTCGATCAAGGCTGCGGAGGCGGCCCGCGCCGTCGCCGACGGCGCCGACGAGATCGACATGGTCGCCCCGCTCGGCGCGGCGAAGGCCGGCGACATCGCCGCCGTCGAAGCGGACATCCGCGCGGTGCGGGAGGCGACCCGCGGCGCGGTCCTCAAGGTCATCCTCGAGTCCGCTGCGCTTGGCGAGGAGGAGCTGCGCGAGTGCTGTCTCGCCGCGGAGCGCGCTGGCGCGGACTTCGTGAAGACCTCCACCGGCTTCCACCCCTCCGGCGGCGCCACGGTCGAGGCGGTGCGCGTCATGGCCGACGCCGTCGGCGGGCGCCTCGGCATCAAGGCCTCGGGCGGGATCCGCGACGTCGCGACCGCGGAGGCGATGCTCGACGCGGGCGCCACGAGGCTCGGCTGCTCGGGCTCGGCGGCGCTGCTCGCCGAGGCGGCCGGCCGATGAGCGCCCCCGACGAGCGGGTGCTCGCCCGGGCCCGCGACTGGGCGGCCCACGACCCCGACCCCGTGACCCGCACCGAGATCGAGGCCCTCATCGAGGCCCGCGACCCGGAGCTGAAGTCCCGCTTCGCCGGGCCGCTGACATTCGGCACCGCGGGGCTGCGCGGCCGCGTCGAGGGCGGAGAGTCCAGACTCAACCTCGCGACCGTGACGATCGCGAGCGCCGGGCTCGCCGAGTGGCTCTCCTCCCAGGTCGACGAGCCCTCCGTCGTCGTGGGCTGCGACGCGCGCTACGGCTCGGACGCGTTCCGAAAGGCCGCGGCGGAGGTGTTCTCCGCGGCGGGGCTCACCGTCTACCTCCTGCCCGCGCAGCTGCCTACCCCGCTCACCGCGTTCGCGGTGCGCCGCCTCGGAGCCGACGCCGGGGTCATGGTCACCGCCTCGCACAACCCGGCCGGCGACAACGGCTACAAGGTCTACCTCGGCGGCCGCGTCGTCGAGGTAGACGAGGAGCGCGGTGTGCAGCTCGTGCCGCCCGCCGACGAGGAGATCGCCGCCGCGATCCAGCGCGCCCCCTGGCCGGATCGCATCCCGCGCGACGGGCGGGGGCTGCGCGCCGTCGGCCCGGAGCTCGTGAGCGAGTACCTCGACGCCGCGGTCGCGACGATCGGGGAGGAGGACCGCGACTTGGAGATCGTGCTCACCCCGGTGCACGGGGTGGGCGGGAACATCGCGCTGCGCGCGCTTAACCGCGCGGGCTTCGGGTCCGTCTCCGTCGTCGAGGAGCAGTTCGCCCCCGACCCGGCGTTCCCCACCGCGCCGCGCCCCAACCCCGAGGAGCCCGGCGTCATGGACCTCGCGATCGCGCAGGCCGCCCGCCAGGGCGCGGACCTCGTCCTCGCGCTCGACCCGGACGCCGACCGCTGCGCCTGCGCCGTGCCGGAGGGCGACCCCACGGACGAGGGCTCGTGGCGCCGGCTCACCGGCGACGAGGTCGGCGGCCTGCTCGGGGAGCGCGCCGCCAAGGCCCACGAGGAGGGCGCGCTCGCGTCCTCGGTGGTCTCTGCGACGAGGCTCAAGGACATCGCCGAGCGCCACGGGCTTCAGTGGCGCCCGACGCTCACCGGTTTTAAGTGGATCGGGCGCACCGAGGGGCTCGTCTTCGGCTACGAGGAGGCGCTGGGCTACTGCGCCGACCCGGCCCGGGTGCGCGACAAGGACGGCATCACCGCGGCGCTCGCGCTCGCGGATCTCGCGCAGCGCCGGCCTTTAACCGAGCGGCTCGCCGACCTCGACGAGGCCTACGGCGCGGTCGCGACCGGCCAGCTGTCGGTCGCCTCGGAGAGCAGGGAGCGCCTCGAGGAGGTCTCCGCTCGGCTGCGGGAGGCGCTCGCGGACTCGGTCGCGGGCAGCGTCGTGGCGGAGGCCCACGGCCTCGACGAGGGTTACCTCGGCCTGCCGCCGGCGAGCGGCTGGCTCGTGATCACCGAGCGCGGCGACCGGGTGTTGGCCCGGCCCTCGGGCACGGAGCCGAAGCTCAAGTGCTACCTCGAGGCGAGGGCCGAGACCCGTCCGGAGGCCGAGGAGCGCCTCGCGGAGCTGAAGTCCGCGGTCTCCGGGCTGCTCTAGCCGCACCGCGCCCGCCGAACCGCCCGGCCGGCCGCGGCGCGGTCCTAACCGCGCTCCGCGGGGGCCGCGGGGTGCGGCAGCGCGGCAAGCGGCAGCGCCAGCTCGATCATCTCGGTAAACGAGCGCTCCCGCTCCGCGGGGCTCGTGTGCGCCCCGGTGACGAGATTGTTGGACACGGTGAACACGCCGAGCGCCTCGACGCCGTGGCGCGCCGCGACCGCGTAGAGGCCCGCGGACTCCATCTCCACGCCGAGGACGCCCAGCTTCGCCCACTGCTTCTGCGCGTCGGGGTCGTCGCCGTAGAACACGTCGGAGGAGAGGATGTTGCCGACGTGCAGCTCGCTCCCGCGCGCCCGGGACAGCCGGTCGAGCTCGGCGAGCAGCGAAAACGACGCGATCGGCGCGAACGTGCCGGGCACGTTGTAGTGGTGTGCGAAGCGCGAGTCCGTGCACGCGCCCTGCGCGGCGACGATCTCGTAGGGCGCGAGGTCGCCGCGCAGCGCCCCGCAGCTGCCGACCCGGATGAGCCTAGTTGCGCCGAAGGTCTCGATGAGCTCGTGGGCGTAGAGCGAGATCGACGGGATGCCCATCCCGCTGCCCATGACGGAGACCTCCTCGCCCTGATAGGTGCCCGTGTAGCCGAGTTGCCCGCGCACGGCGTTGAACTGCACGACGTCGTCGAGGTAGGTCTCGGCGATGAAGCGGGCGCGCAGCGGGTCCCCGGGGAGGAACACGGTGCGCGCGATGGGCGCGCCCTGGGGGTCGATGTGCGGGGTCGAGGCGGTCGTCGGCGGCATGGCTGCGCTCAGGGCTCCTTCTATGGACGGTGCTCGTCGGTGCGGCCGCGCTCCCGCGTCGGTGCGGGAGGGCGCGTGCTCATCCTAGCCCGGGCCATTAACGAAAAAGTTAATCAATAGCGTTCTGGCGGGGGAATTCTGCGGCGAATTATCGCCGCGGGAAGGCGCACCTGGGGTGGGTTGGTAAGGGAAACTTGTGGCCGCAAAACATTAATGGCACGTACCATGGGGCCGGGCCCGCGGGGCGCGCTGCCTGCGGGGCCGCACCGTCGAACGAGCGCGCGACAGGAGGAGTTATGGCAGACGATTTCCCCCAGGAATGGCTCGACAAAATCGATAAGGCCGTCGAGGAGGTCCACGACGACCTCATCGAGTGGCGCCACCACATTCACCAGAACCCGGAGCTCTCCAACCGGGAGGAAAAGACCGCGAAGTACATCGCGGACCTCCTCGAGGACTTCGGCTACGACGACGTCGTCACCGGGCTCGGCGGCCACGGCGTGGCCACCGTCCTCCACGGCGGGGGCTCCCCGGAGGGGAAGCGGCGCTCCATCGTCCTGCGCGCCGACATCGACGCCCTGCCCGTGCCGGACAAGTCCGGCGTCGAGTTCGCCTCCGAGGTCGTGGACAAGGACTACCCGGGCGGCCCGTTCCCCGTCACCCACGCCTGCGGCCACGACGCGCACGCCGCGATGCTGCTCGCCGCGGCGAAGGTTCTCGCGGACCTGAAGGACGACGTGCCCGGCGACGTCGTCTTCGCGTTCCAGCCCGCCGAGGAGGGCCCGCCGGTCGACGAGCCCGGCGGCGCGCGCGAGATGGTCAAGGAGGCGTTCTTCGACGAGCTCGACCCGGAGCCGACCATGGCGTTCGGGATGCACGTCGGCGGCGGCCCCAAGGGCTGGGTGATGTACTCCCAGGGCGTGCAGAACGGCTCCTCGGAGCTGCTGAGCATTAAGATCACCGGCGAGCAGGTGCACGGCTCCTCCCCGTGGCAGGGCAAGGACCCCATGCCCCCCGCCGCGGAGATCATCACCGCGATGGGCCAGATCTACCGTCAGCTCGACGCGCAGAAGGACTTCACCATCACCATCGGCCACATCCAGGACGAGGGCCGCTTCAACGTGGTGGGCAACTCCGTCACCCTGCTCGGCACCGTGCGCTGCCTCCAGGAGGGCGTCGAGGCGCAGATCAACGAGCGCATCGAGCGCACCGCGAAGCACATCGCCGCCGCCTACGACTGCGAGGCGGAGGTGGAGTTCATCCAGCAGGTTCCCCCGGTGGTCAACCGGCCGGAGTGGGTGGAGAAGATCCTGCCGAGCTTCCACCGCTCCACCCGCGGCGACGCGAAGGTCATCGAGGTGCCCGCGAGCCTCGGCTACGACGACGTCAGCGAGTTCATCAACCGCTGGGGCGGAATCTACGGGCTGCTCGGCGTCCAAGACGTCGAGGTCGACGAGGACGGCAACCTCAAGGAGACCGAGGGCGGCCGCGGCTTCGTCGCGAACCACAGCCCGAAGTTCTACGTCGACGACGAGGCGATGGTCACCGGCGTGCGGATGCACGTCAACGTCGCCCTCGACCACCTGCGCGGCACGCTCGTCCCCGACGAGAAGTAGCCGTACTCGCGCTCGGGCGGCGGCGCGCGACCGACGCCCGTGCGAAGGAAAAACGGGGCGGGCCCCGGGGAGTCGATCCCGGGGCCCGCCCCGTCGGTCGTCGTGCCCGCCCGGCCGCCCGCGGGCGGGCGCGAGGGGCGGGGATTGGGCCCTAGTAGACCTCGATGCGGGCGCCGAGGCCCTCGGCCTGGACGAGGGTGCGGATCCATCCGGGCGCGCCGGGGCGCAGCCTCAGAACCGGCCGGGAGGAGACCTCCACGGGGCTCACCGAGCCCTGCACCCGGCCCGAGCGGGCGTCGAAGCGCACCCGGGAGCGGTAGCCCGCGTCCGCGAGCGCCTCGAGGTCGGGCGGCGTGGCGCTTAAGCGCTCGCGGGCGTCGGTGAGGATCTCGATGGCCTCGTCGACGGGGCCGACGAGCGCGCGGGCGTTGCGTTCGAGCATGGCGCGCACGAGCTGCGGGGAGCTCGCCGCGACCCGGGTGCCGTCCCTGAAGCTGCCCGCCGCGAGGGAGAAGGCCAGCGCCCCGCCGTTGTCGCCGACGACGGCGAGCGCCGCGGCGAGCAGGTGCGGCAGGTGGGAGACGCGCGCGACCATCGCGTCGTGGACGTGCACGCGCGCGGGGATCGCCTCGGCGCCGACCGAGTCGGCGAGCTGCGCGACCTGCGACCACACGTCCAGCCACCGGGAAGAGACCTCCGGGCGGCCGGTGGGGGAGAGCGCCGCGCGCCCCGGCTCCCCGAGGGTCGCCTGGTCCGCCTCGGCGAGCTCGTCGACGCTGCGCGCTTCGGGGTGGTAGCCGTGGTCGAAGGTGATCACCCACGCCGCGCCGCGGAACAGGCCGCGCTGCGAGGCCTTCCAGCCGCTCTGCGCGGTGCCGGCCATGGGGTGGCCGCCGACGTAGCGGTCCTCGAGCCCCTTGTCGTAGACGAGGTCCATGACCGGGGTCTTGACGCTCACGACGTCGGTGATCCCGCAGGTCGAGGTCTCGTGCGCGATGGCGTCGAGCAGCCCCTCGACGGCGGGCATGGGCACCGCCAGGACGATGAGCGCGCCCGTCTCCTCGGCGCGGGCGAGCGTCTCCTTGAGGTTCGAGTCGACCTCGAAGCCCTCCTTGCGGGCGCTGCGCGCCGTGGAGGGGGAGCGGTGGTAGCCGAACACCTCGCGGCCCGCGGCGGCCAGGTCGCGCAGCAGCGACCCGCCGATGAGTCCGAGGCCGAGGATGCAGACCGGGCGGGGGCGCGTCGTCGTAGTCACCTGTACCATCATCCCACATCTTGGAGTAGATTGGCTGGCCATGGAGCGCTCGTGGAACTCCCCCGGCCCCGAGGGGGGCTTCAGCTTCGCGGTGACCGCCGCGTACGTCGACGGGGCCTGGCAGGTCAGCCGCTTCGAGGACGACTTTAGCGACCCCGCGACCGCCGAGCGCGCCGCGCGCCGCAGCCCCGGCGCCGCGTTCGCGCTGCTCTGCGTCGACGACGATTATTTCGTCCTCGTGCGCCCCACGCCCAAGGGCGTGAACTACGTACTCTCCGACGCGGTCGCCGCCGTCGAGGACGACTTCGCCGCGCAGATCCTCGACGAGCTCGGCGTGGACGTCCCCGACCTCGAGGGCGAGGACCTCATCGAGGCCGAGGCCTGGGCGGAGGGCGACCTCGACATCCTCGCCGACTTCGGGCTCAGCGAGCAGGTCTTAGAGGTCATCGCCGAGGACGAGGACTCGTGGGCCTCCGAGCAGCTCGTGCGGCTCGCCGAGGAGATCGGCCTCGACGAGGAGCTCCTCAACGCGGTGCCGGGCCTCGACGGCCTGCACGACGACGACTAGGCCGCGGGTGGTCCTGCCCACCCCGGAGGGGCTCGCGGCCGCGCGGCGCCGGATGCGCGCCGCCCTCGACTACGCCGAGGCCCACTGCCCCGCGGGCGACGTGCCCGTCGCCGCGCTCGTCGAGGACGCGCGCGGCAGGCTCCTCGCCGCCGCGACGAACCGCCGCGAGGCCGACGGCGATCCCACCGCGCACGCCGAGGTGCTCGCGCTGCGCGCCGCGGCCGCGCGGCTCGGCGACGGCTGGCGCCTCACCGGCTGCACCATCACCGTCACCCTCGAGCCGTGCGCGATGTGCGCCGGCGCGATCATGGCGGCGCGCCTCGCCCGGGTGGAGTTCGGCGCCTTCGAGCCGAAGACCGGGGCGTGCGGCTCGCGCTGGGACCTCCTGCGCGATCGAGCCTCCCCGCTGCCCGCCCCGGAGGTCCGCGGCGGCGTCCTCGCCGAGGAGGCGGCCCGACCCTTGAGAGGCTTTTTCTCGAAAACAAACAATTCCGGCCGGTTCCCGGGCTGAAATTCCACCCCACGACCGATGCATTTCTCCCTATACTGGGCCGCGTCAGCGCACGACGCCCGATCCGGCGCCCCGCAGGTCGCGGCCGCCGGGGAGGGCAGAGAAGAATTTCGGAAGGACGGTTAGAGAAATCATGGCCGACTTTAAGGACCAGGCGAAGAACAAGGGCGAGGAGCTCAAGGGCAAGGCCAAGGAGGCCGCCGGTAACGCCACCGACAACGACGAGCTCAAGAACGAGGGCAAGAAGGACCAGACCGTCTCCGACGCCAAGGAGAAGGCCCAGGAGTTCGGCGACAAGGTCAAGGACAAGGCCAACGAGGTCGTCGGCAACATCGGCGACAAGATCAAGGGCGACGACAAGTAACCTCCCCGCGCCCCGTCCCCGCCCCGGCTCGCTATCGCGCCGGGGCGGGGATTTTGTTCCCGGGAGGGGGAGGCGTTAGCCTACTCCGCGGTGGCGTGTCCGAGCGGCCGAAGGTGAACGCCTCGAAAGCGTTTGTCGGGTAACCCCCGACCAGGGGTTCGAATCCCCTCGCCACCGCAGCCGGGCGGCGGGCCTGCGCGAGAGCGCGGCCCGCCGCCCCTTTTTTTGCCGTGCATCACCTCCGGGCCACCTCTTTCGGGGCTGAGAAATTGCCCCTCAAGCGGGGGCGACGTCGGGGCGGAAATGCCCGCCCGGGCGGCCGGTAGGGTGGAGGGTGCACGGCGACGCGCGGTGCCGTGAAAGCCGCCCCGCCCGCATGAGAGCCCGGCCGCGCCGGGGCGGGCGGGCCGTTAGCGCGCGTCGCGAAAGCCCGACGACGCGGCGGGCGAGCCAGCCGGCCGGCGCCGGGGCCCGCCCCCGCCGCCGACGACTGAGAGGAAAGCCCGTGGCGAAACTGCTGAGCAAGCTTGGTAGCTGGGCCTATCGCAGGAAGTGGTGGGTGATCGCCGCCTGGGTCGTGATCTTCGCGACCGTGGCGGGCCTGGCCGCCGGGTTCATGCGCCCGTTTACCAGCCAGTTCGAGATCTCCGGGACGCCCGCGATCGAGGCGACCGAGGACCTCGTCGAGAAGTTCCCCGAGGGCGGCAACCCCGTCGAGGACGCGGCGGTGCGCGTCGCGGTGAAGGCCCCCGAGGGGGAGAAGCTCACCGACCCGGAGAACTACCAGCGCGTCCAGGATCTCGTCGCCGGGCTGGAAGAGAACCTCGAGGGCGAGCTCGTCGAGCCGGCCCCGCTGTTGGGCAACCCGGTCGACCTCGCCGGGCAGATGACCGCCGTCTTCCAGCAGGTCTACGGCGAGTTCGGGGTGCCCGAGGAGGTCACCCAGGCCGATATCGACAACCTCAAGCCGCTCTCGGACGACGAGACGATTGGCTACTTCGGCTTCACGCTCGACGTGCCCACCGCCGCGGAGGTCACCGACGAGCACCGCGCGGCGATCACCGACGCGCTCGAGCAGGGTCGCGAGTCGGGCCTGCAGGTCGAGGCCGGCGGGCTGGGCTTCGCCCCGCCCATCGAGATCAACGCCACGAGCGAGATCGTCGGCATCGGCGTCGCGCTCGTCGTCCTCGTCTTCACGTTCGGCTCGCTCGTCGCCGCGGGCCTGCCGGTCCTCACCGGCGTCATCGGCGTGCTCATCGGGCTCGCCGGGATCCTGCTGACGACCTCCTGGGCCGAGCTCAACGAGGTCACCCCGACCCTGGCGATCATGATCGGCCTGGCCGTGGGCATCGACTACGCGCTGTTCATCCTCTCGCGCTACCGCAGCGAGCGAAGAGATAACGGCCTATCGGGCCCGGCGGCGGCCGGCAAGGCTCTCGGCACCGCCGGCTCCGCGGTGCTCTTCGCCGGCGTGGTGGTTATCGTCGCGCTCGCGGCGCTCGTCGTCGCGCGCATCGAGTTCCTCTCCGCGATGGGCCTGCTCGCCGCGATGACTGTGCTTATCGCGGTCCTCGTGGCGCTCACGCTGCTGCCCGCGCTGCTCGGCGCGCTCGGCGACAAGGCCTTCAAGGGGCGTCTGCCCGGCGTGGCCGGCAACCCCAAGCGCGACGGCAGCGAGTCGAAGCTTTCCCAAGGTAAGACGCTGGGCGGCTGGTGGATCGGCGTCGTGCGCCGCCTGCCCGTCGTCGTGCTCGTCGTCGTCATCGCGGCGCTCGGCGCGCTGACCATCCCGGTCTCCAAGCTCGAGCTCGCGCTGCCCACCGACGTCACCGCGAGCGAGGACACCACCCAGCGCCGCGCCGCGGACCTCATGGCCGAGGGCTTCGGGGAGGGCGCCAACGCCCCGTTCCTCGCGGTCGTCGACACCAGCGGCGTCGACCCGACCAACCCGGAGACCGAGCAGCTGCGTGGCGCGGTGGGCCAGGCGCTCGCCGCGAACCCCGAGGCCGCCGCTCAGGCCGGCGAGGAGCTCCAGGCCCAGGCCCCGGAGGAGACCGTCGCCAGGCTCGCGGCGTACCTCTACACCGCGGGCGAGATCTCCCAGCTCGACGGCGTGGAGCACGCCCAGCTCATCGGGCTCAATGACGACGGCACCGCCGGGCAGGTGCAGATCACCCCGACGACCGGGCCCGTCGACGAGGCGACCAACGACCTCGTCCACGAGCTGCGCGACGTTGGCGAGCGCATCGAGGGCGAGCTCGGCATCGACATCGGGTTCACGGGCCTGACCGCCGTCGAGGTCGATATCACCGAGGCGCTCGCCGGGGCGATGCCCATCTACCTCGGCATCGTCGTCGGACTCGCGGTGCTGCTGCTCATCGTCGTGTTCCGCTCGATCGTCGTGCCGCTGCTCGCGGGCGTGGGCTTCCTGCTCTCCGTGGGCGCCGCGTTCGGCGTGACCATCCTGTTCTGGCAGGAGGGCCTGTGGGGCATCGTCGACGCGCCCGCGCCGCTCGTGTCGTTCATGCCGATCTTCCTCATCGGCGTGACCTTCGGCCTGGCGATGGACTACCAGGTCTTCCTCGGCACGAGGATGCGCGAGCAGTTCATCGAGAACCGCGACCTCGACTCGCAGAAGGAGGCCGTCGTGAGGTCCGTGACCGGCGGCTTCACGCAGGGCGCGCGCGTCGTCACGGCCGCGGCGCTCATCATGATGGCGGTGTTCTTCGCGTTCACGAACCAGCCGCTGCCGTTCATCCAGATCTTCGGCTTCGCGCTGGGCCTCGCGGTGCTCTTCGACGCGCTCTTCGTGCGCATGGCGCTCGTGCCCGCGGCGATGATCCTCTTCGGGAAGGCCACCTGGTGGTTCCCGACGTGGCTCGATAAGATCCTGCCCTCCCTCGACGTCGAGGGGCGCTCCCTCGAGGAGGACGACGACGAGTCCGACGGCGACGACAAGGGCGACGCCAACGACGGGAAGCCCCGCGGCTCGGGCGGGGACGACGAGGGCCGCGACCTGCCGGCCGCGAGCACGCAGGCCGGCCCCGGCTCGGAGCACACCGAGGGCGAGCGCGCCGGCACCGTGAGCGTCGCCGAGCTCCTCGAGCGGGAGGGCGACGAGCCCGAGGCCGAGCGCGGCGAGCACGACGGCGACGAGGACGGCTCGGTGAGCGTCCAGGACCTCCTCGACAAGGAGGACGGCGACGAGGGCTCGCCCGGCAGGGGCGGGAACGACTAGCGTGGCCGCCCCCGACAACGCCCGCGACCTCACGTTTAGCGTCTCCCGCCGGCTCCCCGGCGGGGGCCGCTCCGGGCTCATCGACACGCCCCACGGGCCGATCGCCACCCCGGCGTTCGTGCCGGTCGCGACGAAGGCCGCCGTTAAGCTGCTCACGCCCGCGCAGCTGCGCGACGTCGGCGCGCAGGCGATCCTCTCGAACGCGTACCACCTCTACCTGCAGCCCGGCCCGGACATCGTCGACGAGGCCGGCGGCGTGGCCTCCTTCGAGGCGTGGGGCGGGCCGACCTACACCGACTCCGGCGGCTTCCAGGTCATGAGCCTCGGCTCGGGGCTGGGCAAGGTCATCGCCATGGAGAAGGACGACGTCTCCGAGCGGGAGGCGCGGGCCGCGCACCGGGAGCGGCTCTCCAAGGTCGACGACGACGGCGTGGACTTCCGCTCCGTCGTCGACGGCAGCAGGCACCGCTTCACCCCGGAGAAGTCCATCCAGATCCAGCACCAGCTCGGCGCCGACATCATGTTCGCGTTCGACGAGCTCACCACGCTCTTCGAGTCGCGCTCGTACCAGGAGGAATCGGTCGAGCGGACCCGCCGCTGGGCCAGGCGCTGCCTGGTCGAGCACGACCGCCTCACCCGGGAGCGCGCCGATGAGCCCCGCCAGTCGCTGTGGGGCGTGGTGCAGGGCGCCCAGTTCGAGGACCTGCGCCGCGAGGCGGCCCGCGGGCTCGTCGCCCTCGACGAGGAGGCCCAGGCAGAGGGCCGCCGGGGTTTTGGCGGCTTCGGGATCGGCGGCGCCCTAGAGAAGCACCGGCTCGGCGAGATGGTGCGCTGGGTGACCGAGGAGCTGCCCGAGGACAAGCCCCGCCACCTGCTGGGGATCTCCGAGCCGGACGACATCTTCGCCGCGGTCGCCGCCGGCGCGGACACCTTCGACTGCGTGGCGCCCACGAGGCTGGGCCGCCGCGGCGGGGTCTACACCCTAGATGGGCGCGTCAACCTCGCCGCCGCGAAGTACAAGCGCGACTTCCGCGGCATCGACGAGGAGTTCGGCGGCGTCGTCGCGACGACCTACTCGCGCGCCTATATCCGCCACCTGCTGAAAGCTAAGGAGCTGCTCGCCGGGACGCTGTGCTCCCTGCACAACCTCGAGTTCGTCATCCGGCTCGTGGCGAATATCCGCGCCGCGATCGAGGCCGGCGACTTCGAGGCCTACCGCGACGAGTTCCTCGGCCGCTACTACCACGCCGAGCGCCGCGGCTAGCGGGCCAGAGCCACACAACAGCGCCCCCCGGGGAACGGTCCCCGGGGGCGTTTCTCGTGTCGGCCGCCGCGCGCCGGGCCCGCCGATCCGGGGCCCGGGGTTCCCTCAACGGGCGCTACTTCGCGCCGTCGGCGTAGCCGGGCAGCTCGCGGCGCTTGACCGCCCCGATGACCAAGTAGGTGATCGGCATGACGACGACCTCGATGAGGGTCTTCCACAAAAAGCCGACGACGATGTAGTTGATCGCGTCGGGCACCGTGGAGATCCCGATGACGGGCGCGGCGATGAGGCAGAAGATGAGCGTGTCGGCGAACTCGCCGACGACGGTCGAGCCGATGAGCCTCGCCCACAGGCTCTTCTCCCCGGTGCGGCGCTTGATGAGCACCAGCGTCCAGGAGTTGAGCAGCTGGCCGACGAGGTAGCCCGCCAGGGAGGCCGCGACGATCTGCGGGACGAGGCCCAAGACGAGCGCGAACTCCTCCTGGTTCTCGTAGAACGACGCCTCGGGCAGGGCGATGGCGATATAGAACGACACGACGGCAAGAAGCGCGCCCGCAAACCCCGTATAGATCGCGCGCCTCGCGGCGCGGAAGCCGTAGCACTCGGCGAGCACGTCGCCGAGGATGTAGGCGAGCGGGAAGAGGAAGAACGCGCCGTCGGTGACCAGCGGGCCGATCTCGACGCCCTTGCTCGCGGTGATATTCGAGATGATGAACGTCGCGACGAACAGCGCGGTGATCGCCGGGTAGAGGGTGCGCTGCACGGGGATGAAGCGCGCCCGATCGGACCGGGTCTCGTCGAACTCGAGGCTCTTCGCACCGTCGGACTGGGCGGGGGTGGGGTTGTTTGTCGTCACGAACCGTAATGCTGCCACAGCCCGGCCGCTAGCCTGAAGGGTCATGACGAGCGATCGCGGCGCCGGGCGCTACGCGCCCACCCCGAGCGGGGACCTGCACATCGGCAACCTGCGCACCGCCGTCGCCGCGTGGCTCGCGGCGGCGGCCACCGATAGGGGCTTCGCGGTGCGCGTCGACGACCTCGACGAGGAGCGGTGCGACGAGGAGACCGCCACCCGGCAGCTCGAGGACCTCGCGGCTCTCGGGGTGAGATCCGACCGGGAGGTCGTCTACCAGTCGCGCCGCGGCGAGGCCTACCGCGCCGCCGCAGAGCGCCTCGCCGCGCGGGGGCTCGTCTACGAGTGCTACTGCTCCCGCCGGGAGATCCGCGAGGCCCAGTCCGCGCCGCACGCCACCCCCGGGCGCTACCCGGGCACGTGCCGAAACCTAAGCGAGAGCCAGCGCCGGGAGCGCCGCGCGCGCCTGAAGGACCAGGGCCGCGCCCCGGCCTTAAGGCTGCGCGCGCAGGCGCCCTCGTGGCGCATCGAGGATCGGGCGCGCGGCAGCGTCGAGCGCCCGCTCGACGACATCGTCCTGCGCCGCGGCGGGCAGCAGCCGGGCTGGGCGTACCACTTGGCCGTCGTCGTCGACGACGCGTACTCCGGGGTCGACCAGGTGGTGCGCGGCGCGGACCTGCTCGACGTGTCGCCGACGCAGGCCTACCTCGCGTCGCTGCTCGGCCTTCCGGAGCCGAGCTACGCGCACGTCTCCCTCGTCCTCGACGAGAACGGGGAGCGCCTCGCGAAGCGCTCCGGGGCGCCCTCGGCGCGCGACCTGGCCGAGGAGGGCTGGGGCCCGGGAGAGCTCCTCGCGGCGATCGGGCGCTCGCTGGGCCGCCCGGGCGCGGGCTCCCTCGACGAGCTGGCCGAGACCTTCGACCCGAGCGAGCTTGCCGACCCGCCGGTGCGCTGGCCGGCGGACTTCGTGGCCTAAGGCCCCGCGCGAGGGGCCGAGGGATAAGAAAAACCCCGGCGGCCTGCTCGTCGCAGGCCGCCGGGGCGGATGGCGGAGGATGTGGGATTTGAACCCACGAGGGGATCGCTCCCCGCACGCGTTCCAGGCGTGTGACATAGGCCGCTAGTCGAATCCTCCAGTGGGCGCTTCGCGTCCGTTCGAGAAGTGTAGTAGTCCCCACCGGCGGGGAACAAATCCCCGCCTCGCCGCGGGTGGGGCGGCGCCCGCGGGGCGGGCCGCGGCGGCGTGTTGAGCCCCCGGGGGACGGTGGGATAGGCTGGGGATCGGATCTCGCGCGGCGTGCATCCCGTGAACTCCCCCAGGGCAGGAATGCAGCAAGGGTCAACGGGCTCTCTCGGGTGCGCGGGGTCCTTCTTTTATCCCCGCGCGGGCGAGCTTCCGGCCCGCGCCCGGGGCGAGCCGGACAGGCCCGCGGTCCTGACAGGGATCTTTCAGCGGGCTTTGCGGGACTTTCGCGGACGCCTGGCTAAGATGGGCCGCGAATTTCTGTCCCCCCAACTAGTCAACTGCCGCTTTTCCGATGGCGGAAGGAAGCCCCCCGATGGCCCTACGAGACCTCGACGCCGAAGAACTCTCCCAGCTCGCCGAGCGCGCGCGCCGCGACTACGAGGAGCTGCGAGCGAAGGACCTTCACCTCGACCTCACGCGGGGCAAACCCTCGGTCGAGCAGCTCGACCACAACGAGCGGCTGCTCTCCCTGCCGGGCGAGGGCGACCACACCGCCGCCGACGGCACGGACGTGCGCAACTACGGGGGCCTCGACGGGCTGAAGGAGCTGCGCGAGCTGTGGGGCGAGGTCGTCGGGATCCCGGCCGAGCGGCTGCTCGCCGCGGACGGCTCGAGCCTCAACATCATGTTCGACGTGGTGTCCTTCTCCCACCTCTTCGGCACGCAGGACTCCCCGCGGCCGTGGTCGAAGGAGGAGACGGTGCGCTGGCTGTGCCCGGTGCCCGGCTACGACCGGCACTTCACCATCAGCGAGACCGTCGGCCACGAGATGATCCCCGTGCCCACCACCGAGGAGGGGCCGGACCTCGACGTCGTGCGCGAGCACCTCGCCGACCCGTCGGTTAAGGGCATGTGGCTCGTGCCGACGTTCTCCAACCCGGCGGGCGTGACCACCAGCCGCGCCGTGCTCGAGGAGCTCGCAGCAATGCCCGCGGCCGCCCCCGACTTCCGCATCGCGTGGGACGACGCCTACGCCGTGCACCCGCTCACCGGCGAGTTCCCCGAGCACGTCGACGTGCCCGAGCTCGCAGGCAAGGCCGGCAACCCCAACCGGTTCTGGTGCTTCAGCTCCACCTCGAAGGTGACCTTCGCCGGCGCCGGGGTCGGCTTCTTCGGCTCCTCGGCCGAGAACCTCGCCTGGTACAAGCGCTACGCCGGGGCGCGCGGCATCGGGCCGAACAAGGTCAACCAGCTCGCCCACGCCCGCTACTTCGGCTCCGCGGAGGGGGTGCGCGCCATCATGCGCCACCACGCGGGCGTGCTCGCCCCGAAGTTCGCGACCGTCGAGCGGATCCTGAGCGAACGCCTCGGGGGCCTGGGCATCGCCAAGTGGACGAGGCCCGCCGGCGGCTACTTCGTCTCCCTCGACGTCGTGCCCGGCACCGCCGCGCGCGTCGTGGAGCTCGCCAGGGAGGCGGGCGTCGCGCTCACCGAGGCGGGCTCCTCCTTCCCCCACCACCGCGACCCCGAGGACAAGAACATCCGGCTGACGCCCTCGATGCCGCCGCTCGGCGAGCTCGAGGACGCCGTCGAGGCGGTCGCGACCTGCGCCATCCTCGCCGCCGCCGAGCGGCTCGCCGAGGGCTGACCGGCCCTGCCCGCGCCGCGAACCCGGGTTTGCGCCGCACGAGGCGGCCCGCCACCATCGGGGGCCCACGGCGCGAGGCAGAGGCGACGGCACGCGCGACCGAGACGTAATCAGGGAGGGGTGAAGCCCGGATGAAGAGGGACGAGTGCGAGGCGTGGCTCGGCGGGATCCTGCCCGGCCGGCTCGAGGTGTACCACGCAGACGGCTTCCACGTCGGCGTGACCAGCACGAAGACCCAGGACATCGCCGCGACCGTGGACTTCAACCGCGTCGACACCGGCCTGGTGGGCAAGAAGGGCATCGCCGTGCGCGCGGAGCTCCTCACCGTCACCGACGCGGGCGTCGCCGCCGCCGCCGACGCGGTCGCCAAGGCCGCCGCCGCGCTCAAGCGCGCCGGCGGGCAGCTGCCCGCCAGGCCCGGCACCATCCTCATCGACCTCGCCGACACCTTCGAGCCGCCCGCCGGCGTCGACGCCGCAGCGATCACCGCCCGCCACGGCCTGCTGGTCCCGCCGTTCATGTGGAACGGCTCGGTGCCCCAGTACCGCGAGGAGCCCGGCGAGGTCACCGGCGTCGACGAGACCGACACCGGGGACAACGGCCGCCTCACCGCGATGCTCCAGCTGCTCATGGTCACCGACTCCGAGCGGGAGTTCTTCGTCGACCACGGCGCCGAGGAGTTCTCCCGCGCGATGGCCGCCGAGCACACCCAGCTGCTCGACTGGTTCCGCTAGCCGGAACCGTCCCACCCGGCGGGTAGAGTCTAAGGGCGTGTCGCTCTACCGCAAGTACCGCCCGGCGAGCTTCTCGGAGGTAGTCGGCCAGGAGCAGGTGACCCGGCCGCTCTCCGCGGCGCTCGACGCGGGCCGCATCAACCACGCCTACCTCTTCTCCGGGCCCCGCGGCTGCGGGAAGACCTCCTCGGCGAGGATCCTCGCGCGCTCCCTCAACTGCGTCCACGGGCCCACCTCCACGCCGTGCGGCGAGTGCGAGTCGTGCCGCTCCCTCGCGCCGGGCGGGCCGGGCAACCTCGACGTCACCGAGCTCGACGCGGCGAGCCACAACGGCGTCGACGACATGCGCGAGCTGCGCGACCGCGCCTACTACGCGCCCGCGGAGTCCCGCTACCGGGTGTTCATCGTCGACGAGGCGCACATGATCTCCAACGCGGGCGCGAACGCGCTGCTCAAGATCGTCGAGGAGCCGCCCGAGCACCTCATCTTCATCTTCGCGACGACCGAGCCCGAGAAGGTCATCGGTACGATCCGCAGCCGCACCCACCACTACCCGTTCCGGCTGCTCACCCCGCAGGCGATGCGCGGGCTTCTTAAGCGCACCGTCGAGCGCGAGGGCGTCGCCGTCGACGACGAGGTCTACCCGCTCGTCATCCGCGCGGGCGGCGGCAGTCCGCGCGACTCGCTCTCGATCCTCGACCAGCTGCTCGCCGGCGCCGGGGAGGATGGCCTGAGCTACGACGAGGCGCTCCCGCTGCTCGGCGTGACGGACTTAAGCCTCCTCGACCGCACGGTCGACGCGCTGGCCGGGCGGGACAAGGCCGCCCTCTTCGAGACCGTCGACGACGTCATCGAGTCCGGCATCGAGCCGCGCCGCTTCGTCGGCGACCTGCTCGATCGGCTGCGCGATC
The DNA here is from genome assembly GCF_000296405.1 of Corynebacterium otitidis ATCC 51513. GTDB lineage: Bacteria > Actinomycetota > Actinomycetes > Mycobacteriales > Mycobacteriaceae > Corynebacterium > Corynebacterium otitidis. The sequence continues at coordinate 189,746 of NZ_JH815195.1, read as the reverse complement.
TCATGATCCTCCAGGCCGTGCCTGAGGCCATCGACATGGGGCTCGTCGACGCGCCCGCCGACCGCGCCGAGGTGCTGCGCGAGGAGGCCGCCCGCTTCACCGGCGCGCAGGCCGCCGCGCTCGCCGACCAGGTCAACTCCCGCATCGCGGACATGCGCGGCGCGACCTCGCCCAGGCTCCTGCTCGAGGTGCTGCTCGCGCACCTCGCCCTGCTGGTCGAGGGCGCAGGCCCCGCCCCGGAGATCCAGTCGCCCGACGCCCCGCAGGGCGCGGGCGCCGCGCCCGCCGCCGAGGGTGAGCAGGCCTCCTCCGGGCGCTACGAGCGTCCCTCGAAGCGGGCCGCCCGCCAGGCCAGGGAGGCCAAGGAGCGGGCGCGCCGCGCCGCCCGCGGCGAGACCCAGCCCGCCGAGCAGGAACAGCAGCCCCAGGGCCAAGGCGAGCGGCAGGCAGGGGAGCAGCGCCCCGAAGCCCAGCCCCCCGCCGAGGACGCCCGCCCCGCGTCGGGCAGCGCCGCGCCCGCCTCTGAGGCGACGGGAGAGGAGCCCCGCCCGGGCGAGGCCCGGGTCGACGCGCCCCACGAGGCCGCCGCCGACCCCGCTGGCGACAACGCCGCGGGCGAGCGGCCCGCCGGGCGCCCCCAGCGGGCCGAGGACCAGGCGGCCTCCGCCGAGGCGTCGGGGAACGCGGTCGACGAGTACGCCGCTGACGAGCCCGCGCCCGAGGCGCCTCGCGCCGACGTGGCCGAGGCCCGGCGTGAATCCGCGCCCGAGGATTCCTCGGGCGGGGCGTCCGACGCCGCCCCCGAGCCCACGGCCCGAACCTCCGAGGGCGAGGACCGGCGCGCCGAGGCCCCGTCCCCCGAACCAGACGAGCCCGAGGACGAGGATCCCGAGGAGGAAGCCGCCGCGGGGAGCGACGCCGCGGCCGCGGCCAGCGCCGCTCGGCCCGCGGAGGCCCCGAGCGGCGAGGACGCGGAGCAGCGCCGGGACGAGGGCCCCGCCGAGGCCGCAGATTCCACCGAACCCGCCGAGGACGAGCCCGCCGACGAAGCCGGGCGGCAGGAGGGCCCCTCGGACGAGGAGCTCGCCGCGTCCATCCGGGAGAACTGGGGCGAGCTCCGCGAGGCGATCCGTAAGAAGAACGGCGTCGCCGGCGTCATGGTCACCGAGGCGCGTGTCCTCGACGTGCGCGACGGCACGGTGCTGCTCGGGCACAACACGGGGGCGCTCGCGGCGAGGCTCAACGCGGAGAACAACAACTCCACCGTCGTCGACGTCCTCTCCGAGCACGCCGGCGTGCCGCTGAAGGCGCACTGCCAGGTCGGCACCGCGCGGCCCGGCGGCGAGGGCGCCGCCCCAAAGGCCGGCGGGGGCGATAAGCCCCGGTCGTCCGGTCGGGCGGAGGCCCCGCGGCGAAGGGAGCGCGAAAGACCGGCGGTAGATGACGCCGACCGCGGCGCTCAGCCCGCGGAGGCCGGCAACGGCGCCGACCGCCCGGGAGGGAACGCCGGTGGTGGCGCGGCCGAGGACCGGCCCGCCCGCCCCGAGGC
>NZ_JH815195.1:183302-188097 GCF_000296405.1 Corynebacterium otitidis ATCC 51513 | reverse complement strand
GTGGGGCGCGGCGCGCCCGCGCCGCGATGGAGAACGCCAGGCGCCGCGCCGCGGGCGGCCAGCAGGCGGCCTCGAGGGAGGCGTCGACGGCGTTCTCCGACGGGGTGCCGCTGCCCCCGGAGCCCGACGAGGGTGAGTCGTCCGCCCCGCCCGAGGACAGCGAGCCGGAGCGCCCCGCGGACCGTCGCCCCGAGCCGCCCCGGCCCGCCGGCCCGCCGGCCGGCGGGGCGCCTGAGGACGGCTCGGATCCGTTCGCCGCGGCCGTCTCGCTCGTCGAGCGGGAGCTGGGCGGAAAACCCATCTAGCGCCGGGTAGCATGGCCCGGGTAATCCCATCCGCCCACGCACGACCCGAGGAAGGGCATCCCCGATGAGCGACACCCCCGACATGCAGCAGATCCTCCAGCAGGCCCAGCAGATGCAGGCGCAGCTGCAGGCCGCCCAGCAGGAGATCGTCAACTCCGTGGTCACCGGAACCGCCGGCGGCGGGCTCGTGTCCGTCAGCCTGAGCGGCAACGGCCAGGTCCGCGGCGTCGAGATCGACCCCAAGGTCGTCGACCCCGAGGACGTCGACACGCTCCAGGACCTCATCCAGGGCGCGTTCGAGGACGCGAGCGCGAAGATCTCCTCTCTGGCGGAGGAGAAGATGGGCCCGCTCTCCCAGGGGCTGCCCGGCGACGGGCTGGGCGGGCTGCTCGGCTAGCCGCTGCCGGCCGCCCCGGTCTCCGGGGCGGCGGGCTTGTCATGTCTTTAGCGAAGGAGGACTGACCCGAAGGTGTACGAGGGTCCACTGCAGGATCTCATCGACGAGCTCTCTCGGCTCCCCGGGGTGGGGCCGAAGTCGGCGCAGCGCATCGCGTTTCACCTGCTGCGCGCCGAGCCCGAGGACATCGGCCGGCTCGTCGAGGCCCTCGAGCGGGTGCGCGACGGGATCAGCTTCTGCCGCATCTGCCACAACGTCGCCGAGGGCGACGTGTGCCGGATCTGCGCCGACTCGGGCCGCGACCGGGGCACGATCTGCGTCGTGGAGGAGCCCAAGGACATCCAGGTCATCGAGCGCACCGGCGAGTTCAACGCCCGCTACCACGTGCTCGGCGGGGCGCTCGACCCGCTGGCGAGCGTCGGCCCGAAGCAGCTCAACATCTCCAGCCTGCTCAAGCGCATCGGCGGGGTGCTGCCCGACCGGGAGCTCGCCGACTCCACGCCCGAGAACCCGCACCTCGACGACGCCCCGGAGATCACCGAGGTGATCCTTGCGACCGACCCGAACACGGAGGGGGAGGCGACCGCCTCCTACCTCGTGCGGCTGCTCAAGGACTTCCCGGGGTTGAAGATCTCGAAGCTGGCCTCGGGCATGCCGCTGGGCGGGGACTTAGAGTTCGTCGACGAGCTCACCCTGTCGCGCGCGCTGAGCGGTCGCGTCGGCGTCGGCGCCTAGCTAGAAGGAGCGGCGCCCGAAGGCGCGCGGACGAGAACGGCCCCCGCCCGACCCGGTTAATCCGGGCCTGGCGGGGGCCGTCGCCGCGTCCCCGGGACCCGGTGGAGCGGGTCCGGGGCCGGGGCGGGGGAGCCCGCTTTCCTAGCGGTGCTGGAGCCGCTCGAGGCGCAGCCGGTCGACCGCGGGGATCTCTAAGGGCTCGAGGTTCTCCGGGCGCACGCCGAGCGCCCGGGCGAGCAGCAGGTCCGCGAGCTGCGGGTTCCGCGCGAGCGCCGGGCCGTGCATGTAGGTCGCGATCACGCTGTCCTGCACGGCGCCCTCCGCGACGCGCTGCGCGGACGCGTCGCTCAGCGCCGCGGCGCTGTTGGCGTCGGTGTTGCCGGTGCCCGTGGTGATCGTCCCGAGCGGGCGGGCGTTCGGGCCCAGGATGGTGCCGCCGATGTGGTTCTCGAAGCCGGTGAGCGGCTCGGTGAGCGAGGCGGTGATCCCCTTCTTCGTCGGGGTGGAAGCCACCTCGCCGATGGCGCGCTTGTCGAGCGCGGTCGTCGTGACGTCCAGGAGCCCGAGCCCGTCGACGACGCGGTTGCCGGCGCGGAACGACTCGCCCAGGACCTGCAGGCCCGCGCACACCGCGAAGATGGGCGCGCCCTTGAACGCCGCGCGGGTGAGCCCGCCGTCGGCGATGAGGTGCTCCGCGGCGATGATCTGCGCGGAGTCCTCCCCGCCGCCGAGGGTGTAGAGGTCGAGGCTGTCGGGCACCGCCTCGGAGACCGGCAGCCTGATGATCTCGGCGTCGATGCCGCGCATCCGGGCGCGCTGGCGCAAGACCAGGGCGTTGCCGTCGTCGCCGTAGGTGCCCAGCACGTCGGGCAGGACGAGGCCGATGCGGAGGGTGTCCATGTGCGTGTAAGCCGCCTTCCTGGAGCGTGTGAGCTAGCTTAAGACTGCCGGCCGGCGCCGGTCTTCTCCTCGGCGCGGGAGCGGCGCGCGATCGCGCGCCGAAGGTCGCGGAACGCCGTGTAGTTGGCGAGCACCTCGACCCGCCCAGGCGGGCAGGCGTCGATCGCGTCGAGCGAGTCGGGGACCTGCTCGTGGTCGATGCCGGCGTAGACGAGCCGCACCGCGAGGTCCGTGGAGCGTTCCCCGGCGGCCTTGACCGCCACGTCGTCCAAGTCCTCGAAGGTGACGTCCCACAGCCACGAGAGGTCCGTGCCGTCGGCGACCTGCCCGTTGACGGCGATGACGAGGCCCTCGGCGCGGCGGTCGACCATGGCGAGCGCCTCCTGCCAGCCGGCGGGGTTCTTCGCGAGGAGGAGGTGCACGTCGTGTTCGCCGACCCGCACCGTCGAGTAGCGGCCCGCGACGTCGGTGACGCCCTCGGCGGCGGTCTTTGCCGCCTCGAGGTCGACGCCGAAGCCCTCGACCGCGGCGGCGATCGCCTGCGCGGCGTTGCCGCGGTTCGCCGCGCCCGGCAGCCGGAGATTGAGCGGCACGCGGCCCTTCGGCGTGAGAAGCCCGTCCTCGTCGACCGACCAGGTCGGCTCGGGGCGGGCGAACTCCCGCCCGTCGGGCAAAAGCTTCGTCGAGCGCCAGCCGGACTCGTCGTGGACGATGGTGCCGCCGGTGCGGGGGCACGAGGTGGAGTCGCCCACCCACGAGCCGCCCGCGGAGACCCACACGACGTTCTTCGCGTCGAGCGCCGCGGAGGTGACGAGCACGTCGTCGCAGTTCGCGACGATCGTCGCGTCCGGGTGGGCCTCGACGGTGGCGCGCAGCGCGCGCTCGATCTTGTTGATCTCCCCGACGCGGTCGAGCTGGTCGCGCGTGAGGTTGAGCAGGACGATGACCTCGGGCTCGACGCGCTCCGCGACCTTCGGCACGTGGAGCTCGTCGACCTCGAAGACAAGCCGCGCGGCCCCCGGGGAGGCCAGCAGCGCGGAGATGATGCCGGCGTCCATGTTGTCGCCGCCGTCGTTGGTGGCCACGGAGTGCTCCGCGCCGACCGCGGCGGCGAACATCCGGGTGGTCGTCGACTTGCCATTCGTGCCCGTGACGAGCGCGGCGGGCCGGCCGCCGGCGAGGCTGCCCATGATCGTCGGGTCGATGGCCTGGGCCACGAGCCCGCCGATCATGCCGCCCGCGCCGCGGCCCGTGGCCCGCGACGCCATCGTCGCCAGCCGCGCCGCGCCCACCGCGGCCCGCTCGCGCAGCCGCCCGAAAAGGGGGCGTTTCTTCGCACTCATGGGGGCAGATTCTACCGCGCCCCGGGCCCCCGCCGGCCACCCGGCGGGCGGCCGAGGCTAGGGCATCCGGGAGAGCGCCTCGAGGAACGCGACGTCCGACATGAGCGGGATGCCCTTGCGGTGCGCGTGCAGCGACTTGCCGGTGAGCTCCGAGTGGGTGGTGACGTTGCACACCACGAGCGAGGTCTCGCGGGAGACCTTCTCCCTGAAGTTCAGGCCGGCCGCGGTGAGCGGCGGGATGATCTCCTCGGGCGGCAGGCGGGTCTCCGGGGCGAGGACGACCTCCATGCCGGGCACGAGCTCCCGGCCCGGCTCGTAGCGGCCCGGGTTGGGCGCCCCGCCGGGCGCGGCGTGCGCCTCGACGCGGAAGGACTCGCGCTGCAGGCCGAACTCGTCGGCGCGCAGCTCGCCGGGCCGGTGGCTCGAGACCGGCAGGCCCTCATCCTCGCCGGAGACGAACCGCGCGCCGAGCGCGGCGAGCAGCTCGGTCTCGCCGCGGGTGACGTCGTGCTCGCTTAAGCGTGCCCGCTCGATCGTCGCGTCGGCGGGCTCCGCGTCGAGGCCCGCGGCGCGCGCCACCGTGGCCAGCCTGTTGTCGGGGAGCACGAGCTCGCGGCGCCTCGCGGTCGCGAGCGTGTCGACGATCGCCCCGGGCTTGGGCACGTGGCCCACCTTCTGGCGGCGCCCGCCCTTCGGCCCGCGCCGGTTGGCGCGCGCGGCCTTCGCCATGGCGCGTTTCGCCTCGGAGACAATAAAGCCCCAGGAGCGGGCCGCGTCGTGGACGACGAGGGTGCGCCCGTCGATGAGCCGGTCGAGGGCCTTGAGCACCTTCCCGAAGCCCGGCTCCGAGGCGACGTCCTCGGGGCTCAGGCCGTGCTCGTGGCGCGGGCCGATGTCGGAGCCCGGGCCCGGGTTGACGAGCCGGCGGAACGGCTCGCCGGTCGAGCCGTCCGCAGCGAACGGGATCGCGTCGAGCGCGACGACCCGCGCGGTGGCTGGGTGGATGCCCGTGGCGTGCACGGTGAGCGCCACGTAGGGGAACTCGCCGCCGGACTGGCGGGGCGCCGGGGCGGACTGGCCGCGCCGGCCGCGGCGCCGCCTCGAGCGGCGCGGGC
>NZ_JH815195.1:125788-183202 GCF_000296405.1 Corynebacterium otitidis ATCC 51513 | reverse complement strand
CGGCGCGCCCGCCGCCGGCGGCCGCGGGGCCGCCCGGGGCGCGGCTCCGGGGTGTTCGAGGTGTCCATCGTTGGGAAAGCTTACGGCACGCTCACCCGCCCGAGGCCGGCAGGGCGGCCCCGGGCGGATTCTGGGCGCTGGGCCCTAGCGGCCGCCGGAGGGGTTCTCGCGGGCGAGGATCACCGCGGCGAGCACGGTGAGCGCCGTGCCCGCGGCGAGCACCGCGATGTCGATCCAGCCGGGCACCCCGAGCTCGGCGAGCGGCTCGGGGTCGACGGCGCGGGCGATCGCCAGGCCCGCGCCCGCGACGAGCGCGACGATGCCGAAGACGAGCGCGGCGATCCAGCCGGGGCTCCGCCTCGGGCGCTCCTCGCCGGAAGCTTCGGGCGCCGCCTTAGGCTCCTCCTCGGCGGGCACGAGCCCCTCGTCGAACTGGGCGGTCTCGGCCTCGGGTCGCTCGGGCTCGCCGCCGGTGCGGCGGCCCGCCTCGAGCACGGTCGTGCCGTCGGGGTTCAAGGCGTAGCGCACCGGGGAGGTGATCGCGCGCAGCCGGCCGGTCTCGGTGGTGGCGATCCCCTCGGAGACGTCCTCGCCGACCAGGGTGAGCTTCCAGTTCCCGTCGGGGAGCTCCGCCAGGTCGGGGGAGTCGGCCTGCTCCTCGTCCCCGGCCGCGGGCCGGGCGTCGGGCAGGGGGCTGATCGGCGGCTCGAGCGCCGAGGGGTCGAGGTCGATCGTCGCCGCGGCGAAGAGGAAGAGCCGCCCCTCGGAGTTGGTCACCGCCCGGCCGACGGCCACGAGGTCGAGAGCCTCGTAGTGGGAGACGATGTCGCGGACGTCCGCGGAGTCCTCCGGGCCGAGCGAGCCGAGGGAGCCCTCCCCGGCGGCGAGCACCGCGATGCCGTCGATGACGGTGACCCTGGCGAGGTATTGCCGGCCCGGCTCGAGCTCGGCGGCGTCGCCGGTTGCGGTGTCGACCTCCCGGGCCGGGCCCTCGGGGAGCAGCGCCCACGGCTCCGCCGGCGGCGGGGTCGCGGGGATGACGAACGAGGGCCGCGGCAGCGCGAGCTCCCCGCGGATCGTGCCGCGCCCCGGCGTCAGCGAGATAAGAGCGCGCGCCTGGGGGCGCAGCTGCTGGCCGGTGAGCGTGTCGAGCTGCGGGTAGGCCTCGCGCAGCGAGGCGGGCAGCTGGCCGAGCTTCGATCGGCCGTGGAACACCTTGAGCCCGCCGCTCGCCGGGTCCGGCACGAGCGTGACGGCCGCCTGGCTAGGGCCGCCCGGGCCCTCCAGGCCGGGGGCGGCGGCGTCGAGGAGGTCGAACAGCGCGCCCTGGGCCGCGCCCTCGATGGCGACGGTCGCGCCGCCGAACGCGGCGCTCGGCAGGAGCGGGTAGGGCTGAAAACTCACTCTGGTGTTCCTTCCCGATGGTCGCGGCGGCGTCTGGCGGGGCGCAGGTGCTGTTTGGTGAAGCTTAGGTCGAGGAACCGGAATCGGTCACGGATTCCCCGCGACCGTTTCCGAGCTCGGGATGGGGAGCACCCGGGACGCGCGGCTCCTCGCCCGGGCGGAGCGCGTTTTGTAGGGCCACGGCCCGCGCCAGCCGCGCGTAGCGCAGCTCGTTCTCCCGGAACCTGATCCACGTCGAGACCGTCGTGAACATAAAGGCGATCGCCAGGGCGTAGAGCAGGAGGTCCGTGCCCCGGGAGACGCCGAGGAAGTTGGCGACGACGGTGAGGTCGTCGGGGCGCAGCACGCACCAGAAGATGACGATGATGAAGAACCCGAAGAGGATCTTCACCCACGCCTTGGCGCGGGCCTTGCGCCGGTTGAGGAGGAAGAACACGGCGAGCGCGACCGCCGCGACAAGGAGTAATGCCTGGATAGCGTTGGTCATGAGAGCCTCCCCGCGATGATCTCGTCGGAGATGATGTTCACCCCGTTGAAGAGCGACTGGCCCTTGGAGCGGGAGTAGTCGGTGTAGAGGATGTCGACGGGCTCCTCGGCGACGCGCCAGCCGTTCTTGTCTATGAGCCGCACGAACTCCGAGGCGTGCGACATGCCGTTCATCCGCAGGTTGAGCTCGCCGGCGACCTTGGCGTTGAAGACGCGCAGCCCGTTGTGCGCGTCGCTCAGCCCCAGGCGCCGCGTCCGCGGGGAGAGCGCCACCACGGTGCGCAGCACGATCCGCTTGAGCAGCGGAACCTGGGTCGGCTCGGTGTGGCCGTCGCCGAAGCGGGTGCCGATGATGATGTCGATGTCCTCGTCCTCGAGGCGGCCGAGCATCCTTTCCACGTCCTTGACCTGGTGCTGGCCGTCCGCGTCATACGTGACGAACCGGCGGGCGCCGTCCTGGGCGCGCGCGTACTCGACGCCAGTCTGCAGGGCTGCGCCCTGGCCGAGGTTCACCGGGTGGCGGACGAGGTGGGCGCCGGCCTTGCGGGCGCGGTCGGCTGAGTCGTCGCTCGAGCCGTCGTCGACGGCGACGATGTTCGGGAACGTCTGGCGGGCCTGGGCGATGACGTCGCCAACGACGGCGTCCTCGTTAAAGCAGGGAACGATGAGCCAGGTGTCGGCGTATGTGTCGCCCGGTCGCGCCGGGGTGGTGCGCTCGGTCACGGTGAAAAATTATACGTCCCTCGGGTCGCGCCGGTGGAATAAGAGTCCGTAGGCCCGCCGCAGCGCCGCCTCGGGCAGCATTCGGTAGCCGTCGCGCAGCGCGAGATTGAGGATCGCCCGAGGTCGGGACACCAGGCCGAGCTCGACGAGGGTGTTCTGGAGCGCCCGCTCGGAGGCCCGCACTTTTTTCCCGGTGCGGCGCTGAAACTGGGAGTCGCTCACCCGCAGCCAGGTGAGCGGCTCGGGGAGATTAGCGAATCGGCTGCCGCGGGCGATCATCCGGACCCACAGGTCGTAATCCTCGAGGAGCGGGACATCCCGATAGCCGCCAGCGGCCGCGACCGCGGCGGCGCGCACCATGACCGAGGGGTGGTTGACCGGCGAGTTGATGCGCGCGTAGCGGGCGATGGCCTCGTGGCTCTCCGGGAGGCGCCGGACCTGGCCGGCGACGCGGTGGAGCGCCTCCGGGTCGGACTCCGCTCCGGTGGGCAGTCGGTCGCCGTCGAATTCCTGGACCGCGGTGCCGACGACGTCGAGCTCTGGGTGGTCGGCGAAGTACGCGAGTTGCCGCTCGAAGCGTTCCGGCTCGGCGAGGTCGTCGGAGTCGAGGTTTGCGACGAACTCGGTGCCGGCCGCCTCGTGGCCGGCACGCAGCGCAAGTCCCAAGCCACGATTCTCTGACAGCGCGACGCGGGTCGCCTCGGAGTGTTCGGCAAGGAACTCGTCGACGACCTCGCGAACCTCTCCGGAGACAGGGCCGTCCTCGATGACGAGGATCCGGTCGGCGGGACGCGTTTGGCGAGCCAGCGACTCGAGCGCACCACGAAGCTCCGGGGCATTGGTCCCTCGGTAGCAGGTCACCAGGGCGGCGAGGCTGGGCACGGCGGCTCCTTAACTACATCGTTGGTCGGGTGGAATCGGGCGGCCTAGGCCGCGGGGCGCGCCGCGTCGGGGGCGGGGCGCATGCGGGCGAGCGCCACGCCGTGGAGCGCCATCCCGCTCAGCGGCCCGGCGATGAGCGCGAGACACACGCCGAGGTCGAGCGGCAGCGGCAGCGCGAGCACGCCGAATCCTACCGCACTGGAGAGCGCCCATCCCCCGACATAGAAGGAGTGGCGCTCCGCGGCGAGCGCCGCGCAGCCGGTGATCATGAGCGTGCTGGTGAACGCTCCGGCGAACGTCAGCGCCGCGAGCACGACGCCCGGGGCCTGCTGGGCGAAGAAAACCTCGAGCAGCCACGGGCCGATGAGCCACGCCAGGGCGGCACCCACCGCGCCGGCGGCGAGCGTCGCGCCGACCGGGAGGGCGAGCGCGCGGCCCGGGGAGCGGCGGCGTTCGACGAACCACACGACGAGCGCCGACTGGAGCCGCTGGAGCGGCATGAGGATCGGTGCGCGTGTCAACGAGACCGCCAGCAGTACCGCTGGCACCGTGAGCCCCGCGGCGAGCGGCTCCTGGGCTGTGTCCTCGGTGGCCTTGATGAACACCGGAAAGCCGGTGATCATCGCCGCGGACGAACCGGTGGCCAGCATCGCCGCGCCGGAGCGTCGCGCGAGCCTGTCGAGCGGAACGTCGCAGACGACACGGAGCGGCCCGCGGGTCTCCCCCGCGGCGAGCACCACGACCCAGGCGAGCGCGCCGACGACGGTCGCGATGAGGAAAGGCACGAGCCCGAGCCCCGCGGCCAACCCGCCGAGCGCGGCAATGACGCGCAGCGCGGCGTCCAGGGCGACGAGCCCCGCGTAGCGCCGCCACCGGCCTAGCCCGGAGAGCACCCCGCTCAGCGCGGCCTGGTAGGCGTAGAGCCCCAGCCCGGCGGCGAGGAGCCCCACCGCTGTGCCGCGATTGTCGTCGAGAAGCAGCGGAGCCCACAGCGGCCCCAGGAGGGCGGCGCCGAGAGCCGCGACCGCCGCCGCCGCGCCGGCGAGCCGCCACGGCGCGCCGGGTCGCCCGGGGTTTCCCTCCACGCCGGTTTCTGCTGTGACGGCGCACGCGGCGGCCACCGAGCGGGTCGTCTCCTGCGTGATCCCGTCGAGGACGCCCGCCAGCGCGAAGAACAGGCCCCAGAACGCCTGAAACTCCGCGAACTCCTCGCCGCTCAGCCCCCGGGACGCGATCATGAGGACGACGAAGCCGGAGAGCCCGGCCGCGATCGTCGCGGCGGTGAGCGCGCGCATGCGGCCACGTCCCTTCCCTGCTGAGCGCGGCCGGCGGGCCGCGGCGTCGTTTATCTGGCCGATTATTTTTCGACCGGCCTCGGAAATGGGGATTGTAGCGCCCCCGGGCTGAGGTTCCGGGCGGGGCGCGGGGACGGGGGTCTTGAATATGGCCGAGGACACGGAAATTGGGGGCGGACAACCCCGCGCGGCGCACGTATCCTGGAGGGCGTGACTGAGCAGCATTTTGATCTCGTAATTCTCGGCGCCGGCCCCGGTGGGTACGTCGCCGCCATCCGCGCCGCCCAGCTCGGCAAGAAGGTCGCTGTGGTGGAGAAGAAGTACTGGGGAGGTGTCTGTCTCAACGTCGGGTGCATCCCCTCGAAGTCGCTCATCAAGAACGCCGAGGTCGCCCACACGGTGACCAAGGAGGCGAAGACCTTCGGCCTCTCCGGCGACGTGTCGCTCGACTTCGGCGTGGCGCACAAGCGCTCCCGGAAGGTCTCCGAGGGCATCGTCAAGGGCGTTCACTTCCTCATGAAGAAGAACGACATCACCGAGGTCAACGGCCGCGGTGAGTTCACCGACGACCACACCATCGAGATCGTCGAGGGCGACGACGAGGGCACGACCCTCACGTTCGACAACGCGATCATCGCGACCGGCTCGGTGGTCAAGACCCTGCCGGGCATCGAGTTCAGCGACAACGTCGTCTCCTACGAGGAGCAGATCCTTAACGACGAGCTGCCGGAGTCCATCGTCATCGTCGGCGCCGGCGCCATCGGCGTGGAGTTCGCCTACGTGCTCGCGAACTACGGCGTGAAGGTGACCATCGTCGAGTTCCTCGACCGGGTGCTGCCCAACGAGGACGAGGAGGTCTCCAAGGCGATCAAGCGCGAGTACAAGAAGCTCGGCGTCAAGCTCCTCACCGGCTACAAGACCACCGCCATCCGCGACAACGGCGACTCTGTCGAGGTCGACGTCGAGCAGAAGGACGGCGACAAGAAGGACACGCTCACCGTCGACCGCGCGATGATCTCCGTGGGCTTCGCCCCGCGCACCGAGGGCTTCGGGCTCGACAAGACCGGCGTGAAGCTCACCGAGCGCGGCGCCATCGACGTCGACGACGACCTGCGCACCAACGTCGAGCACATCTTCGCGATCGGCGACGTCACCGCGAAGCTCCAGCTCGCGCACGTCGCGGAGACCCAGGGCGTCCACGCCGCCGAGGTCATCGCGGGCGCCGAGACCGAGCCGCTCGGCGACTACCAGATGATGCCGCGCGCGACGTTCTGCAACCCGCAGGTCGCGTCCTTCGGCTACACCGAGGCCGCCGCGAAGGAGAAGTGGCCGGACCGCAAGATCAAGACCGCGAGCTTCCCGTTCTCCGCGAACGGCAAGGCCGCCGGCCTCAACGAGACCGCCGGCTTCGCGAAGCTCGTCGCCGACGAGGAGTTCGGCGAGCTCCTCGGCGGGCACCTCGTGGGCTCCAACGTCTCGGAGATGCTCGCCGAGCTCACGCTCGCGCAGCGCTACGATCTCACCGCCACCGAGATCGGGCGCAACGTTCACATCCACCCGACGCTCTCCGAGGCCATCAAGGAGGCCGCCGAGGGCATTGAGGGCCACATGACCAACCTCTAGGTCGAGGCCCAGCTTCCCCCGGGCGGGGGAGCGTAAGGCGACGGCCGGGTCCGGCGCGACGGCGCGCCGGGCCCGGCTTTTCGCTGCCCGGGCCGCCCCCGAAACGGCCGGCCGAGGGGGCGCCTCCGCCACCACCGAAAGAATGACGCCGTTCGGGGCGAGTGGGCTTACGGTTCGCGCAATACGTGTCGCATCACACATTTGGTCGCGGGCCGCCGGCGGGCGCGCGGAGGCGCTGCGTAGCGCCTGGCAAGGCGCGTAAAGAGAGCCGGAAAACCCAGGTCAGGCTGGCCATATGTGGGCGGTTCGGGCCGGTCACGGGCCTGTGGCGCGGCCGGCAAATAGGAGGCCTCGCGGGGCGGGAATACAGTTAGGCACCAACTACTGGAGGTGCGATGACTGTTAGAGACGTGAACGCCGAGGCGCTCCGCCACGGCAAGATCACCGAGGAGCCGCTGCGCGACAAGCCACGGATCCCGTCGTGGGCGCTCAAGCTGGCGATGGCGATCACGGGCCTCATCTTCGGGGGCTTCGTGCTCGTGCACATGGCCGGGAACCTGAAGGTCTTCAACGGCGACGGCGGCGCTGGCGAAGCCGACATCGACGTCTACGGCGAGTTCCTGCGCACCGTCGGCGAGCCGCTTTTGCCCCGCGAGGGGCTCCTGTGGATCGCCCGCCTCGTGCTGCTCGCGAGCCTCGTCATCCACATCTACGGGGCGATCGCGCTGCGCGGCCGCTCGCGGCACTCCCGCGGCAAGTTCAAGCGCACCAACCTCATGGGTGGCCACCACTCGTTCGCGGCGCGCACGATGATGGTCACCGGCGTGGTGCTCCTGCTCTTCATCATCTTCCACATCCTCGACCTCACCCTCGGGGTGCCGCCGGCCGCGACCGACGTGTTCGAGCACGGCGAGGTCTACGCCAACATGATCGCGAGCTTCAGCCGCTGGCCCGTGACGATCTTCTACGTGCTGAGCATGCTCGTGCTCTTCCTCCACCTCTCGCACGGCATCTGGCTCGCGGTGAGCGACCTCGGCATCACCGGCAAGCGCTGGCGCGCGGTGCTCTCCGTCGTGGCCTACCTCGTCCCCGCCGTGGTCATGGTCGGAAATATCCTCATGCCGCTGGCGATCGCCACCGGCCTGCTCGACTAGCCGGGCCGCCCGCCGCCGTTTTAGCGGCGGGTCCGGCCCCGACCACCCCGCCGCGTCGCTAAGCAAAGGATGACAAGCATTGAGTACTGAGACTTCCAGCCACCCCAGGGAGAGCTTCACCGCCCCGCAGTCGAGCGTCGAGGGCGTGAGCGTCGGCTCCGTTCTCGATAGCCACGAGCCCCACGGGGTCCCCATGCGCGAGATGTGGCAGCACCAGAAGGACCACATGGAGCTGGTCTCCCCGCTGAACCGCCGCAAGTTCACCGTGCTCGTCGTGGGCACGGGGCTCTCGGGCGGGGCGGCCGCCGCCGCTCTCGGCGAGCTGGGCTACAACGTCAAGGTCTTCACCTACCACGACGCGCCTCGGCGCGCGCACTCCATCGCCGCGCAGGGCGGCGTGAACTCCGCCCGCGGCAAGAAGGTCGACAACGACAGCGCCTACCGCCACACCAAGGACACCGTCAAGGGCGGCGACTACCGCTGCCGCGAGTCGGATTGTTGGCGCCTGGCGTACGAGTCGGTGCGCGTCATCGACCACATGAACGCCATCGGCGCGCCGTTCGCCCGCGAGTACGGCGGCACGCTCGCGACCCGCTCCTTCGGCGGCGTGCAGGTCTCCCGCACGTACTACACCCGCGGCCAGACGGGCCAGCAGCTGCAGCTCTCCACCGCGTCGGCGCTGCAGCGCCAGATCCACCTCGGCTCGGTGGAGATCTTCACCCACAACGACCTCCAGGACCTCATCGTCACCGAGGAGGAGGACGCCGACGGCAACGCCGCGAAGCGCGTGCGCGGCATCGTCACCCGCAACCTCATCACCGGCGAGCTCAACGCCTTCCGCGGCCACGCGGTCGTGCTGGCCACCGGCGGCTACGGCAACGTCTACGGGATGACGACGCTGGCGATTAACTCCAACGCCTCGGGCATGATGCGCGCCTACGAGCGCGGCGCCTACCTCGCGTCCCCGGCGTTCGTGCAGTTCCACCCGACGGGCCTGCCTGTGAACTCGGACTGGCAGTCGAAGACGATCCTCATGTCGGAGTCGCTGCGCAACGACGGGCGCATCTGGCTGCCGAAGGACAAGGACGACGACCGCGAGCCGAACTCCATCCCGGAGGACGAGCGCGACTACTTCCTCGAGCGCCGCTACCCGGCGTTCGGAAACCTCGTGCCGCGCGACGTCGCCTCGCGCGCGATCTCCCAGCAGATCAACGCCGGCTACGGGGCGGGCCCGAAGCGCAACTCGGCCTACCTCGACTTCCGCGACGCGCTGGAGAACCTCGGCCGCGACACCGTCGACGAGCGCTACTCCAACCTGTTCAAGATGTATCAGGACGCCATCGGCGAGGACCCGCACGAAACCCCGATGCGCATCGCGCCGACGGTGCACTTCACCATGGGCGGGCTGTGGACCGACTTCAACGAGATGACCTCGATCGACGGCCTGTTCGCCGCCGGCGAGTGCTCGTGGACCTACCACGGCGCCAACCGGTTGGGCGCGAACTCGCTGCTCTCGGCGTCGGTGGACGGCTGGTTCACCCTCCCGTTCACGGTGCCCAACTACCTCGCCGGGCACCTCAACGAGGAGCTCATCGACGAGGACGACCCGGCCGTCGGCGAGGCGCTGAAGCGCTCCGAGGAGAAGATCGCCCGGCTCATCGGCAACGAGGGCCCCGACCCGCACGGGCCGGAGTACTACCACCGGCAGCTCGGCGACATCCTCTACCGGCACTGCGGCGTCGCCCGCAACGTCGACGACTTGGCCGAGGGCATCGAGAAGATCCGGAAGCTGCGCGCCGACTTCAAGGAGAACGTGCGCATCCCCGGCGACGCCGACGACATGAACCAGGTCCTCGAGCGCGCCATCCGCGTGGAGGACTACTTGAACCTCGCGGAGCTCATGTGCGTCGACGCGCTCGACCGCGACGAGTCGTGCGGCGCGCACTACCGCGAGGACCACCTCTCCGAGGACGGCGAGGCGGAGCGCGACGACGAGAACTGGTGCTTCGTCTCCGCGTGGGAGCCCGACGGCGAGAACCGGTTCGTGCGCCACGCCGAGCCCCTGTACTTCGATTCGATCCCGCTGATGACAAGGAACTACAAGTAATGAAGCTGCATCTTGAGATCTGGCGTCAGGCTGGCCCGACCCGCGAGGGCCACTTCGAGGGCATCGACGTCGACGACGCCGAGGAGCAGATGTCCATCCTCGAGCTGCTCGATCACATCAACGACAAGCTCATCGAGGACAACAAGGAGCCCTTCGCGTTCGCGTCCGACTGCCGCGAGGGCATCTGCGGCACGTGCGGGCTCATGGTCAACGGCCGGCCGCACGGCGCGGGGCAGAACGCGCCCGCCTGCCAGCAGCGCCTCTTCAACTACAAGGACGGCGACACCTTAGAGATCGAGCCGATGCGCTCGAACGCGTTCCCGGTGGTCAAGGACATGGTCGTCGACCGATCCGCGCTCGACCGCGTCATGCAGCAGGGCGGCTACGTCTCGATTATGGCGGGCACCGCGCCCGACGCGGACACCCTGCACGTCAACCACGAGGCCGCCGAGACGGCGCTCGACCACGCGGCGTGCATCGGCTGCGGCGCGTGCGTCGCGGCCTGCCCGAACGGCGCGGCCCACCTGTTTACCGGCGCGAAGCTCACCCACCTCGCGCACCTGCCGCTCGGCCAGGAGGAGCGCGGCAAGCGCGCCCGCCAGATGGTCGACGAGCTCGAGACGAACTTCGGCAGCTGCTCGCTCTACGGCGAGTGCGCCGACGTCTGCCCGGCGGGCATCCCGCTCACCGCGGTCGCCGCGGTGACCAGGGAGCGGGCGCGTGCCGCGCTGCGCGGCAAGGACGACTAGAATAGCCACGTGAGCGCCTAAAAAGCGCGGCGGCCCAAGGGGGCCGGCCGCGCGGGCGGGCGCCGGATCTCACGTAAAGAACGAGAAAGCGAGCGGAGTTCACGCCATGTCTACCTCCCCGGCGACGGCCGCGGCCCGTGAAGAGGTCGCCGACACCCGCAACGAGTCCTTTCCCGCCTACGACGGGCAGATGCGCTACATCGAGGGCTACGACCCGGTGAGCTACGAGGCCCCGCACTCCTCGCTGCTGCGCGCCGAGACGTGGATCGGCATGGGGCTCGCGCTCATGGTCACGCCGTTCCTCGGAACCCTCATGTGGGTCGGGGGCATGGCCACCATCGACAACGCCGGCGTGAGCGACCTCAACCTCGGGGTGCTGCTTACCATCGGCATCGTCGGCACCGTGTTCTTCGTTGCGGCCGCGGCGCTCGCGATCCGCTTCGGGCGGCGCTACTACTTCAAGTACCGCCGCGAGACCGGCCGGCTAAACTAGGCCACAAGCGCCCCGCGCGCACCGCGCACGCCCCGGTTCCACGCACCACGAGGGAGCCGGGGCGCGGCCGTCTCCGGGGCCGCCGCGCCGTCTAGGGTGGGGGAGCCATGGGCAGGAAAATCATCATCGTGTGCACCGCGCTCATCGCGGCGATCACCGGGATTCAGTTCATTCGCCTGGGGCTGCAGTGGCTGTAGGAGACACCCCGGGGCTCGCTAACGAGGCGGGCCGGCGCCGGGAGCTTAAGCGCCACAAGGCGGGCGTCACGGCGCTTCTCGCGGTCGCCGCCGCCATCTACCTCGCCGCCGAGGTCGCCGAGTCCCGCGGCGCCGGCGGCGCGTGGCTGGGGTATGTCTCCGCGGCCGCGGAGGCCGGCATGGTTGGCGGGCTCGCCGACTGGTTCGCCGTCACCGCGCTGTTTCGCCGCCCGCTGGGCCTACCCATCCCGCACACCGCGCTCATCCCGCGCAAGAAGGACCAGCTCGGCGACGCGCTCACCGGCTTCGTGCGGGACAATTTCCTCAAACCCGACCTCGTGACCAACAAGGTCGAGGCTGCCGGGCTCCCGAGGGAGGCAGGCCGCTGGCTCGCGGAGCGCCCCCACGCCGAGCAGGCCGCAGCCACGATCGCGGCGCTCGCGCGGCGCGCGCTCGCGGCCCTCGACCGGGAGGCCATCGGGGAGGCGGCCTTCGCGCTGGCGAGCCGCAAGGCCGCCGAGCCCACCTGGGCGCCGCCGCTGGGCCGCGGGCTCGAGCAGTTCCACGAGGCCGGCAAGACCGAGCCGCTCATCCAGGCCTTCCTCGACTGGGCGCTCATCCAGGCCCGGGGCTCAAGGGACACGATCGTCTCGCTCGTCGAGGAGCGCCGCCCCTCTTGGGCGCCCCGCTTCCTCGACGGCTTCGTCGGCGACCGCGTCTACCGGGAGGCGGTGCGCTGGCTCGGCGACGTCGCCTCGAACGCCGAGCACCCCGCCCGCGTCGAGCTGCGCCGCCGCATCCGGCAGCTCGCGTGGGACCTGCAGCGCGACCCGGAGACCATCGTCAAGGTCGAGGAGTGGAAGCGCGAGGCGCTCTCGAGCGCGGCGGTGCGCGACGCCTTCGACGACGCCCTCGCGCTCGGCTGGGAGGCCCTCGACGAGGCGCTCGCCGAGCGAGACTCCCCGCTGCGCCGCCGCCTGGCGGATGACCTCGCGCGGCTGGGCGGGCGGCTCGCCGAGGGCGGCGAGCTCTCCGAGTCCGCGAACCGGCGGCTCGCCGGGGCGGTGCGCTACCTCGCGGAGCGCTATGGCGCGCAGCTCACCGGAATCATCTCCGAGACGGTCCGCGGCTGGGACGCCCGGGAGGCCACCGACAAGATGGAACTTTTAGTCGGCAAGGACCTGCAGTTCATCAGGCTCAACGGCACCATCGTCGGCGCCCTGGCTGGCCTGGTGATTTATACTGTCACCCAGATTCTCGTCTAGCTCGCGCGTCCCGCGGGCCGGCGGGACAGACCAGTCAACTGCCGCTTCGCGCCGCGGGTATGACCGCGGCGCCGGGCGGCACCATTCGTGGAGAGGACCGGCCCGGCTTCGTGACGACGACGACCCTGCACGTGCTGACGTTTCTCAACCTCGTCCCGGCGGTGATCTACTTTCTCGTCGGGGTCGCGGCCATCATCGGGGCGATCAGCGCGGCGCGGATCCGTGAGGACGCCTTCGAGGTCGCCGACCGGCTGCCCAAGCACAACTGGGTGCTCATCCTGGGCGGCAGCGCGCTCGTGCTGCTCATCCTCCAGATCATCCCAATCCTGCCGTGGGTCGCGCTCGTCGCGACCGGCGTCTTCTGGTGGGACGTGCGCCCGCAGCTCAAGGAGATCGTCAGCGGCGCGAGCGGCTGGTAGCCGGCGCCGCCGCAGAGACAGAGAAAACGGGGCCGGGCGGGAGACCGCCCGGCCCCGTCGGCGTCCCCGCGGCCGAGGAGCCCGGCGCCCGGCCCTAGGAGGCGGCCGGGGGCTCCTCGCTCTCGTTGAGGAGCGGGACGATGAGCGCGGCGAAGCTGTCCTCGGTGAGCTCGCTGCCGCTGATGGTGACCTCGATGCCGCCCTCGGTGACCCCGATGTCGGTGAGCCCGAGGTGTCCCGGGCCCGGGTCGACGTAGGGTGCCAGCGCCTCCTCTAGGGCCTGGTTGATGTCGTCGAGGAGCGTCTCCGGCAGCGGGATGCCGATGGCGCGCACGTCCCGCACGGAGATGACGTCCTCGCCCGTGGTGTCGAGCACCGCGCGCAGCGCGCCCGGGCCGAAGGCCACCTCGATGGTGCCGGCCTGCGGGTCGGTGGTGAGCTCGCTGGGCTGGGCGAGGAGCTCGACGAGCTGGCTGCTGAGCTCCGCGAGGCCGCCGAAGTCCTGGAGGGCGTCCTCGATCGCGCCGCGCAGCGCGCTGCTGAAGACGTTCTCCGCGATGCCCAGCGCCGCGTCCGAGCCGATCTCGGTGCGCACCGTCGCCTTGCCCATCTCGAGCCCGCCGAAGGGCCTGACGTCCTCCATGTCGATGCTCGTGGCGGGCATGCCGGTGACCTCCGGGGCGGGGCCGTCGCCGCGGGTGACGACCATGGTGTCCGGGGTGCTCATGGTGATCTCCGGGACGGAGCCGGTGAGCGCCGCGAGGAGCAGGGGCGTGGCGCCGAAGGAGACGTCCGCCTTCCCGGGCTCCTCGGCGTCCTCGGCGGCGGCGAGGCCCTGGTAGAACTTGTCGACCTGGCTGCCCGCGTAGGCCCGCGCGCCGAACTCCGCGGCGACGAGCGCCGCGACCACCGCGAGCACACCGATAAGCACCTTCACAGACGTGCGCATGGCTCTTAAACCTCCGCCTTCCCTCGCCTGCCGGTTATCCGCCAGACTACCGTTGGGTGTCGTGAGCGACGATCTCTTCCCCGACCTCGAGAACCTCGAGCCCCTAGAGGGCCAGACGTTCGCGGACCTGACGACCCTAAGGCTCGGCGGGGCGCCCCGCGCCGCCGTGCGCGCCCGCAGCGCCGACGCGCTCGTCGAGGCCGTGCGCCGCCTCGATGACGCGGGCATCCCGCTGCTCGTCGTGGGCGGGGGATCCAACCTCGTCGTCGCCGATGGGCCCCGCGAGGAGGTCGCCGTCGTCGCCGGCAACGACGACGTCGACGTCGACGCCGAGACCGGGCTCGTGCGCGCCGGCGCCGGCGCCGTGTGGGACGAGGTCGTCCACGCCACCGTCGAGGCGGGACTGGGCGGGCTCGAGTGCCTCTCCGGGGTGCCGGGCTCCGCGGGCGCGACACCGGTGCAGAACGTCGGCGCCTACGGCGCGGAGGTCGCCGACGTTCTCACCCGCGTGCGGCTCTACGAGCGCGACACCGGGCGGGTGCGCTGGGTGCCCGTCCCCGCCCTCGAGCTCGGCTACCGCTACTCGAATATCAAGTTCACCCACCGCGCCGTCGTCCTCGAGGTGGAGTTCCAGCTCGACACCTCGGGGCTGTCTGCGCCGCTGCGCTTCGGGCCGCTGGCCAAGAGCCTCGGAGCGAAGGCCGCCGACGAGCGCTTCCCCGCCCCCGAGGTCCGCGAGCACGTCCTCAGGCTCCGCGCGGGCAAGGGCATGGTGCTCGACGATCAGGACCGCGACACGTGGTCGGCCGGCTCGTTCTTCACCAACCCCGTCGTGAGCCCCGAGGCGGCCGAGACCGTCCGCGCGGCGGCCCGCGAGCGCCTCGGCGACGAGGAGACCGCATCGATGCCGGCCTTCGACGTCGACGGCGGGGTGAAGCTCTCGGCGGCGTGGCTCATCGAGCGCGCCGGCTTCCCCCGCGGCTACCCGGGCGAGGGCGCGCCGGTGCGGCTCTCGACGAAGCACACGCTCGCGCTCACCAACCGCGGCGGCGCGACGACCGGGCAGCTCGCCGAGCTCGCCCGCGAGGTCCGCGCCGGGGTGCGCGCGGCCTTCGGGGTGACGCTCCACCCGGAGCCGCTGTGGGTGGGCTGCTCGATCGACGACTAAGCCGTCACGCCCTCGGCGGGCGCGAGGCTTTTACCCGCGGCGGTAGGTGACCCAGCGGCTCGGGCCGCGCTTGGCCCACGCGGGCCGGCGCGTCGCCGGGGAGGAGGGCTGCGCCTCGGGGGCGTCGCCCGCGGCGGAGGCGAGCGCGATGAGCGCGGCGAGCTCCTCGTCGGTGGGGTTGCCGGCGGTGACTGCGATATCGGGGGACAAGGGCGATCTCCTTTTCCTGAAGCGGGAAGCGCTGTAGCTGGGTGGTTCGGGCTCGGGCTAGAGCGGGATGTTGCCGTGCTTGCGGTCGGCGCGGACCTCGGCCTTGTCGCGCAGCAGGTCCAGCGAGGCCGCGACCCGCAGCCGGGTCTCCTCGGGCAGGATGACCTCGTCGATGAGGCCCCGCTCGGCGGCGAGGTAGGGGCTCAACATGTGCTCCGAGTACTCCCGCTCGAGCTCCGCGACGAGCGCGTCGACGTCCTCGCCGGCGTCGCGGGCGGCGGCGATGCGGCGGCGGTGGATGAACGGCACCGCGCCGCTGGCCCCCATGACCGCGATCTCCGCGGTGGGCCACGCGAGGTTGATGTCCGCGCCGAGGCCCTTGGAGCCCATGGCGCAGTAGGCGCCGCCGTAGGCCTTGCGCATCGTCACGGTGATCTTCGGGACGGTGGCCTCCGCGTAGGCGTAGAGCAGCTTCGCGCCGCGGCGCAGGATACCTCCCTTCTCCTGCTCGACGCCGGGCAGGAAGCCGGGTACGTCGACGAGCAGCACGAGCGGGATGTTGAACGCGTCGCACGTGCGCACGAAGCGGGCGGCCTTCTCCGCGGAGTCGATGTCCAGGCAGCCGGCGAGCTCCGTGGGCTGGTTCGCGACGAAGCCGACGACCTCACCGTCGACGCGGGCGAAGGCGGTCACCACGTTCGCGGCGCGGTCCTCCTGGATCTCTAGGTAGACGTCCTCGTCGGCGATGACCGAGATGACGTCGCGCACGTCGTAGGGCACCGACGCGGAGTCCGGGATGATCGAGTTGAGCTCCTCGTCCTGCGCGGTGATGCCATCCTCGGGCTCGGCGGGCTCGCGGGGCGGGAGCTCGCGGTTGTTGCCCGGCAGGTAGGAGACGAGCTCCTTGACCCAGTCGAGGGCGTCCTCGTCGTCCTGGGCGGTGTAGTGCGAGGCCCCCGAGGAGCCCATGTGGATCGACGCGCCGCCGAGCTCCTCCTGGGTGATCTGCTCGCCGGTGACGGTGGTAATGACGTCGGGGCCGGTGACGAACATCTTCGAGGTCTTATTCACCATGACGACGAAGTCCGTGAGCGCCGGGGAGTAGGCATTTCCGCCCGCGCACGAGCCCATGATCACCGAGATCTGCGGCACCACGCCCGAGGCCTGGACGTTCTGGAAGAACGTCTGGGCGATGAGGTCGAGCGAGACGGAGCCGTCCTGGACGCGCGCGCCCGCGCCCTCGTAGAGGCCGATAAGAGGCCGGCCGGTCTTCTGGGCGAGCTCCATGAGCTTGATCATCTTCTCGCCGTAGACCTCGCCGAGCGCGCCGCCGAAGACGGTGCCGTCCTGGGAGAAGACGCACACCCCGCGCCCGTCGATCGTGCCGTAGCCGGTGACGATCCCGTCGGTTAAGGGGCGGCGCGTCTGCATCCCGAAGTCGTGGGTGCGGTGCCTCGCGTCCCGGTCGAGCTCGACGAAGGAGCCCTCGTCTAGGAGGTAGTCGATCCGGTCCCGCGCCGGGAGCCGGCCCGCATCGCGCACCTTGTCGAGGCGGGCCTCCCCCATGGGGGCTGCGGCCTCCGCGCGGCGCTGCTTGAGCTCCTCGAGCCGCGAGGCGGTGGTCGGCGCGGCCGGCGCCGCCCCGGAAGAAGATGAGTCATCCGTCATGTTTGCCGACTCTAGCGCGCCCGGGCCGGCCGCGTCTTGCCGCCCCGCGAAAACGTGAGACTATACTCAGATTCTGCTCGGCGGGCGGGCCGGTACTCGCCCGGCGACCCGCCTTGTCCACCCGCCCGACCACCCGCGCCGAGAAAAACGTCTTGGAGGTTTGAAGAGCCGTGGCCACACCAACCCCGAAGCGCCGCGAGATCCGCACCGTCCTGGTCGCGAACCGCGGCGAGATCGCCGCCCGCCTCATCCGCGGCGCGCGCGACCTGGGCAAGCGGGCGGTCGCCGTCTACGCGGAGCCCGACCGCGACGCCCCGTTCGTCACGCTCGCCGACGAGGCCTTCGTGCTCGGCGGCGAGACCGCCAAGGACAGCTACCTCGACGGGGAGAAGATCATCGCCGCCGCACAGCGCGCCGGCGCCGACGCCGTCCACCCCGGCTACGGCTTCCTCTCCGAGAACGCCGACTTCGCCCGCGCCGTCACTGAGGCCGGACTGGTGTGGATCGGCCCGCCGCCCGAGGCGATCGCCGCGCTCGGCGACAAGGTCACCGCCCGCCACATCGCCGAGCGCGCCGAAGCGCCCATGGCTCCCGGCACCACCGAGCCGGTCGCCACCGCCGAGGAGATCGAGCGCTTCGCCGACGCCGAGGGCCTGCCGATCGCCATCAAGGCCGCGTTCGGCGGCGGCGGGCGCGGCATGAAGATCGTCCACGAGCGCGCGGGCATCCAGGAGGCCTTCGAGTCCGCGACCCGCGAGTCGGTCGCCGCGTTCGGGCGCGGCGAGTGCTTCGTCGAGCGCTACCTCGATCGGGCCCGCCACGTCGAGTGCCAGGTCGTCGCCGACACCCACGGCAACGTCCACGTCGTCGGCACCCGCGACTGCTCCCTGCAGCGCCGCTTCCAGAAGCTCGTCGAGGAGGCCCCCGCGCCCTTCCTCACCGACGAGCAGCGCGGGAGCCTCGCCGCGGCGGCGAAGCGGATCTGCGCCGAGGCCGGCTACGTCGGCGCCGGCACCGTCGAGTTCCTCGTCGGCTCCGACGGGCTCATCTCCTTCCTCGAGGTCAACACCCGCCTCCAGGTCGAGCACCCCGTCACCGAGGAGGCCTACGGCGTCGACCTGGTCGAGGAGCAGTTCCGCATCGCCGAGGGCGAGGAGCTCTCCATCCCGGACAACCCGGAGCCGGTGCGCCACGCCCTCGAGTTCCGGCTCAACGGCGAGGACCCGGCAGCGAACTTCCTCCCCGAGCCCGGGACCGTCACCCGCTACGAGGAGCCCGCCGGGCCCGGCGTGCGCGTCGACAGCGGCGTGCGTACCGGCAGCGTCATCGGCGGGCAGTTCGACTCCATGCTCGGCAAGCTCATCGTCGTCGGCCGCGACCGCGAGCAGGCCCTCGCCCGCGCCAGGCGCGCCCTCGGCGAGCTCGTCATCGAGGGGCTGCCCACCGTCGTGCCCTTCCACCGCGCCATCGTCGACGACCCGGCCTTTAGCGCTCCGGGCGGGACGTTCGGGGTTTATACCCGCTGGACCGACGAGGAGTGGGCCGGCCTGCCCGAGGGCGCGGCCCCCGCCGGAGCGGAGCCCGCCGAGCCCGAGGAGGAACCCGAGCGGCGCCGCCTCGTCGTCGAGGTCAACGGCCGCAGGGTCGAGGTCGCCCTGCCCGGCGGCATCAGCCTCGGCGGCGGCGAGCGGCCGAAGAAGAAGCGCCAGAAGCGCAAGAAGCGCTCCGCGCCGAAGACCGACGCCGGCTCGGTGGTCGCGCCCATGCAGGGCACCGTCGCGAAGGTCAACGTTGCCGACGGCGAGGAGGTCGCCGAGGGCGACGTGCTGCTTGTGCTCGAGGCGATGAAGATGGAAAACCCCGTCAAGGCGCACCGCGCGGGCACGGTCTCGGGGCTGAGCGTCAAGCCCGGAGAGACGGTCGCCAAGCACGCGAGCCTCGCGAGCATCGAGTAGCCGCTGGGGCCCGCGAGGACGGCGCGGGCGCCGGGCGGTCTTAGGGCCGGGCCACGAGGCACTGCGCGATCGCGTAGTCGCCGTCGTGGCTGATGCTCAGGCTGACCTCCCCGAGGC
Organism: Corynebacterium otitidis ATCC 51513; assembly: GCF_000296405.1. Lineage (GTDB taxonomy): Bacteria > Actinomycetota > Actinomycetes > Mycobacteriales > Mycobacteriaceae > Corynebacterium > Corynebacterium otitidis. Next base: position 164,338 of record NZ_JH815195.1, on the reverse strand, counting down.
CGGCGGCAGCGCCCGCGACCGGCTCGTGGAGCTCGATCGCCACGCGCCCATAGGCGTCGGCGACGACCTCGATGGCGCTCATCGGGAACGAGTCCCTAGGCAGCAGGGGAGGGGCGCCGTAGCGCGACTGCGCCCACGCCTTGATGAACGCCTCCTTGGCGGCCCATCTGCCGGCCAGGTGCTCGGCCTCGTCGGGGGCGCGCCGGGCGCGGCGGCGCTCCCGGACAGTGAACGCGGAGTCGGCCCACGCGCCCGGCCGCGCGAGCTGCTCGCGCAGGCCGGAGACGTGGACGAGATCGGTGCCGATGCTGATCACAATGTCCACCATTGTCCCACGCGCCCCACGCGGCCGGGGAAAGCTGGCGGGCTCGGCCCCGGGCCTGCGATATACTTTCCGGCGCGTCGAGACCGACCGGCTGGCGCACACATTGATGCGAGGAGGCCCCGTGGGCGAAGTAGTGACCGTCTTGGAGATCGCCGCGGTCGTAAGCATCCCGGGCTTCGTCTTCGGTGCGCTCGCGGGGCTTCGGCTGCCGTGGGCCGCCGCCGCGGCGATGCCCGTGTCCTTCGGGCTCTACGGGCTCGCCGCCTACGTTTTCGGCCAGGCGAGCATCGAGTATCGCCCCGCGACCGTCTCTTTGTTCCTTGTCGCGGCGCTCTCCCTGGCGGCCGGGTGGCGAACCGCATTTCGCGGCTGGCGGCGGCCCAGACCATGGCGCCGCCCCCGCAGCCTGCGCGGATTTCTTAGCGACTATCCGTGGCTCATCCCGGCGCTTGGCGTGGGGGTCGGCTCGATCATCGCCGTGTGCCTCGGCGTCGGCTTCCTGGCCGACACCCAGCACTCCCTCGGCAGCGTGTTCCGCGGCTGGGACGTTCAGTGGCACACGAACATGGTGCGCTTCGGACTCGAGGAGGGGATGCTCGACCCGACACGGATGGGCGAGCTGCGCCACTTCGAGACCCACGCCTTCGAGTATTACCCCTCGGCCTGGCACGCCGGGCTCACGATCGCGGCGTCCCTCTTCGACATCCCCGCGGTTGTCGTGGTGAACGTCGGTTATTTCGTTACGGCCGGGATCGGCTTTCCGCTCGCGCTCGCGGCGCTGGCCTGGGTCATGGTCGACTCGCGCGGTCTCGTCGCACAGATCGGTTCGGGCATCGCCGGCACGATGGCGTTCGGCGCCCCGGTGTTTCTCTGGGTCGGGCACTTCGTCGGCGCCTGGCCGTACACGACGGCCACGGCGTTATCCGGGATCGTCGCAGCGCTGTTCTTTCTCGTTCCCGGAAACCCGATGGCCGTGCTGCCCGTCATCATCGCCTTCGCCGGGGTCGTCCAGATCCAGGCGGCGCCCGCTACGACGGTCGTCCTTGTTGTCGTCCTGTGGTGGGCGACCAGGCTGGTGTTTAAGCCCGCGCAGCGCGCCGCGGGCCCCAACGCCGGTCTTGTGGCCAGACTCAAGGACGTCGGGTTGCTCGCCGCGGCCGGGGGCGGGGCGCTCGTCCTGCTCCTGCCGCAGGTGCTTTCCGGCGGGGAGTTCGTCGATTCCGTGCGCGAGGAGTCGCCCGAGGACCAAGACATCTCCCGGGCGGAGAGCTGGGCGACCGCCCTGGGGATGCGCACCCTCCACGTCGACCAGTTCTTCCCCGACCTGACTCTCTGGCCGGTCTTCGTCGCGGCCGCGGCGGGTGCCGTCTACCTCATCGGGTGGCGCCGCAACGCGTGGGCGCCCCTGTTCTACCTGATCTCCGCGGCACTCACCGCGCACTCGTTGCTCACCTTCGGCGGCGTGCTCGCCTGGCCCATCGACGCCCTCGCGGGGCTGCACTACGGCACGCCGCACCGCCTCGTCATGCCGCTCGGGATGATCACGTTCGCCGCGGCGGGAGTCGGCATCGCAGCGGTCGTGTGCGGCCTGGCCAAACTGGTGACCCCCCGAACTGCGACGACCCTGGCGACGACCGTCTCACTGGTCGGAGGCCTCGGAGCGACGGTGGGCGTGGTCGCCTACCTCGCCGGCCAGGCGCGCCCCGGCATCGAGGACGAGGTGCGTTTACCCTACGACGAGCCGCTCGCCTTCCGGGAGCAGGAGCGCCGGGCCTACGAGTGGCTCTCACACCAGCCCGCGGCGTACGACGGGGTGATCTATGGCGCCGGGCAGGACGGCGAGGGCTGGGCCTACGCGCTCCACGGCCTGCCGACGTTCAACCGCCACTACACCCTGCCCGACACGTCGCCTGGCACCGATGCGGGTATCGTCCACAACGAGGCCGGCCTGCTGGGCGCTGGCGTCGACGGCGACCCCGGGCGGGCCAACCACGTCGACGACGCGGCCCGCCGCCTGGGCATCAACTTCTTCATCCTCGCCCCGCCCTCGTTCTGGGACGACCCGAACATCTACGGCGGCATGATGGGGGGCCTCCACGAGGCGCCGGGCACCACGATGGTCTACAAGGACGGCGGGATCGAGATCTTCGCGCTCAACGCCGCGTTCGGCGACCGCGAGCTCACCCAGATGCGCACCTCGGGCGGATCTCCCGATCCCTTGCCGCCAGTACCCACCCGCGCCGAGATGGGTGCCTTCGACGCCGACGGGAACCTGCCCTACTACCGCCGCCCGCTGATCGGTTAGCGAGTCTGCTCCATTCCTTGCCCCGGGCCTGCTGCGAAGCAGGGCCCGGGGCTTTCGTCGTGCGTGAAGAGGCGCGGCTCCCGGCCCCTCTCGGCGAGTGGTCCTGACCGCCCCAGCGTTCGTTGCTCGTCGGTGCCACCCTCACAGCCATTGATGGGTGAGCAATTGCGTCAAGCTGACGAATGGCGGCCCCGGCGCCCCTGTCGCGCAGCAGGCGCCGGATGCCGACTCGCTGCCGGGAGCGATTAGGGCTGGCGACCCACGGACCGACGTGGCGGTTGTTGTCGCGTGTGATTGGCGTGTCCGTATGGGCGACGCGTTCCTACTTTGGAATAGTGAGGGGGTAGTCGTCGGGGGGGGGGCGAATTTCACGGGGAATATGTCGCCGGTCACAAACACCTTGTTACCCGCGTCTCGTGTTGTTAGTAGTGAAAACCTTCGTCTGGGACTCACCTGGGAAAACGGACGTGAGGATTGAGTAAGTGTATGTAGAGTTCTCATTTTTATTCATTTCGACCGTGAGGGCACCGTTGAGGAAGCTGATAAGTTGCTGTCATCCAACGAAACGCGGGGGCGCTTCCCCGTGGACAGACATCGTTCAGCTCGACGGGAGAGTGACTGCGGATGCGGGCAAACGGGGCGACGAGGCGGGGCGCACGGGCGCTCGTACTTACTGGCGTTCTGGCGCTTGTCGCGGTGCTCGTCCTTGCGGCCTCCGTGGTCGAGGGATTCCTGCCCCGGGCCTCCGCCGCGGGCCCCGCCCCCGCGGGCAGCGACGAGCAGCCGCAGATCGCCTCCACGACGCACCCGACCGAGCACTTTGGCCTCGCCGGCGGGGGGGGGGCGCCCGCAGGGCGTGACGGTCACCGCCACCGCGGACCAGCCCGGCGAGATCGTCGCCATCGATATCCGCGGCAACCAGCCCGACTCCAACCGGAAACCCGCGCGGCAGTCCTGGGAGAAGCCCACCGCGGTCACCGTCGGCGGCCAGCAGGTCGGCGCGCGCGGCAAGATGTATCGGGCTGCCCCGAACGGCAAGGACGACTCCGTGCGCCTTGAGCTCGACGAGCCCCGCCACGTCAACGCCGGCGAGCAGGTCTCCGTGACCGTTATCGCGCCGTACGCGTGGGACCGCCGCGAGTACACCGTCACCCTCATCGGCGAGCCGCAGGGCGACGCCCCCGAGCCGCCCGAGGAGCCGGGCGGCGGCAACGAGGGCGAGCAGCCGGGCGGCGGTGAGGGCAACGACGGTCTCCCGCCGGTCGAGCACACCCCCGAGCAGGAGGCGATCCTCAACAAGGATCCGGGCAAGGAGAACCGCCAGCCTCCGCGCGAGGTCAACACCTGTGAGTTTGGTAGCAAGGTGTGGGTCGCCGCGAGCCGCGACCAGACCCCGAACCGCCAGCACACGAGCCTCTACCTGCAGGTGCAGGGCAGTGAGGAGTTCGAGCCGATCCTCGAGGACAGCCCCTGGGTCTACAACGCCCTGGCCTACAACCACGAGGACAACTGGCTCTACGCGATCAGCCAGCCGCGCATCGCGTGGAACTCCGACCAGGGCCTGGCCGCCGGCCGCGCTGTCGACGACCCCGACTACCCGGCCGGGCACCTGCTGCAGATCAACCCCGAGACCGGCGAGGTGCATAACCTCGGCAAGGTGCGGCGCCCGGGCCTCGGCAACAGCACCGGCTTCGCCGGCGAAAACGCGCCCGGCGGCCCAGTCAGCGACCTGTGGGGCGGCATCTCGACCGGCTTCTTCGACGGTCAGGGCCGCTACTGGGTGGCCAACGGCTCGAGGTCTGGCACGCACCACTTCTACGAGGTGAACCTCGATAACCGGCGCGCCTCGATGAAGCCGGCGGGCTCCAGGCTCGGCGACCTCAGCGGCAACCCGCCGGGGCGCTACGCCGCGCAGGCCAACGACCACGCGGTCCTCGGCGAGGCCCCGCACCTCGCGTGGGGTATCCGCATCCCCTTCGGGGACGCTGAGGACAAGGTCATCATCGAGCGCGTCAACATGGACACCGGCGCGGTCGACGCCTTCGACATCACCGACCTCGAGGTGCCCGGCACCGGCGAGACGATGCCGGTGAGCATCTACGGCACCGCCTGGACCTACGGCAACGGCAACCTCGGCTTCGGCGCCAACGACCGCGGCCGCAACTACCAGATCAAGATCACCGACCCAGAGCGCGGCGGCTCGAACCAGGCCGCCAGCGACGCGGGCGGGATCCTGTCCGGGATCGGCAACCTCATCCCCGGCGTCGTCGGCGACGTCATCGGCGGCATCGGTGACGTGGCCGGGGCCGTGGGCAACGTGAACACCGATTCCCCAACCTTCGAGCTCGTCGCGGCTGCGCCGTCGCCGACCTCGTACAACAACGACGCCGCGAGCAACGCGTTCGCGAACGGCGGCGCCGAGACCGACATGCGGATCGAGAAGACCCAGATCGAGAGCGAGGACGGGCGAGTGGCCTGGCGCATCACCGCCGAGAACAACGGCCCGTGTGGCTCCTCGGGCTTCAGCATCCGCGACGAGATCCCCGAGGGCTACGAGGACGCGACGATCGAGGACGCCGGCGAGGCCGTCGCCTCCAGCGGCGAGGTTGCGGTCGACGAGGGCGGCTTCCTCACCGCGACGTTCGGCCCGCTCGCGGCCGGCGAGTCGCAGTCGATCGTCATCTCGGCTCGGCCCTCGAACCCCGAGGTCTGCGAGGCGAACACCGCGTGGGTCATCGGCAACGAGGCCGACCCCGACGAGGGCAACTCCTCGGCCACCGCGGAGACCAACTGCGACCCGGAGGAGCCTCCCATCGAGGACGTCGGGCTGACGATCGTCAAGGTCGACCCGGACGGCGACGGCGACTTCCTCGACGGCGCGGCCTTCGAGATCGTCCCCGCCGGCCCGGACGGCGAGCCTGTCGGCGAGCCGATCCCCGTCGACGAGCTGGAGGCCGGCCGCTTCGGCGCCGCCCTGGCTCCCGGGAGCTACCTCCTCGTCGAGACCCGCTCCCCGCTGGGCTACGAGCTGCTCGCCCGGCCGGTGGCCTTCACTATCGGCTGGCACGAGGAGGACCCCGAAGCCCCCTTCGTCGAGCTCCTCGACCCCGACAACGACGGCCTCGTCGTCGAGGCGCAGGTCCGCGACGGGCACCCGACGCTCGCGGTCGCCGACGTTCGGCAGGGCACCCTGCCCGCGACCGGCGGGTGCGGGGTGGCCCCGGCCCTGGTGGCGGCGGTGCTGCTCTCCGGCGCCGGCCTGCTGCTCGGCAGAAGGGCGCTGCGCGGCTAGCCGGAAGCGCTAGCCCGCGCCTGGGGCGCGACGCATAAGCTTCACAAATCAATCGAACGGAGAAAATAAATGATTCCTGATAACCGGCCCCGCGCGGGCCCGGATTCCCGGCGGCGCGTTCTCGCCCGCTGAGCTCACAACTACGTACGTTTACCGCCCGCCCCGCGGCACGGCCGCGCGGCGGAATCCCAGGGCCGACGTCCCGAACAATTCGGATGATTCCGTCACACGGAATGCGGTCTTTACGGAAACTAGCTTTAGGAGTCTTTCACCACCATGTCTCGCACCTCTCTCACCCGTCGGCCCGTGGCGCTCGCGGCCGCCGGCCTCATGGCCTTCAGCTCCGTCGCGGTCGGCGCCACCGGCGCGCTCGTCCCGCAGGCCGTGGCCCAGGAGGCCAACGCCTCGACCATCGACGTCGACCGGGAGGGCTCGATCACGCTGCACAAGCGCCTCGACGCCGCCAGCGTCCAGGACGCGACGGGTAACCTCCAGCTCGCCGACGGCTCCCCGCTGCCGGGCGTGGTCTTCTCCATCCAGCAGGTCCAGGCCGATCTGTCGACCAACGACGGGCTGCGCGCCGCCCGCGCGCTGACCCCGGCGACCGCCGAGGACGACCCCGAGGGCGTCTCCGAGCAGAAGATCACCGACGAGAACGGTATCGCGCACTTCGGCGACCTCCCGGTCGGCGTCTACCGCGTCTCCGAGACCATCCCCGAGACCGTCGAGGGCACCATCCTCCCGGCCCGCGACTTCCTCGTGTGGGTCCCGCAGACCAACCCGGAGAACCAGACCGAGTGGAACTACGACGTCCAGGTCTACCCGAAGAACAGCTCCGCGAGCGTGGAGAAGGAGGTCGACGACGCCGACAAGAACGTCGACGACGAGATCGAGTACACGATCACCACGAAGATCCCGCGCGTCGACCAGCTGAGCAAGTACGTCGTCTTCGATGACCTCGACGAGGAGAAGCTCGAGCTCTCCGCCGAGCAGCGCGAGGGCATCACCGCGTCGCTGACCGCGGGCGACGTGGAGCTCGAGAAGGGCGTCCACTACAACGTTGAGGTCTCCGAGGACCTCGAGGTCGAGGTCGTCTTCACCGGCCTGGGCCGCGCCGCGCTGCTTGCCGCCCCGGCCGACGCCGAGGTCGAGACCACCATCCCCGCCACCCTTAAGGAGATCGGCGAGGGCAACGGCCAGGTCCTCAACCAGGCGACCAACATCATCAACAACTCGGGCTCGACCTTCCTGCCCGGCGACCCGGACGACCCGGAGAACCCGGATCCGGGCGACCCGAACGACCCGAACGAGCCGCCGGAGCCCCCGGAGCCCGACGTCGAGATCCCCTCCAACGAGGTGGAGACCCGCCTGGGCAAGCTGAAGATCGAGAAGAGCGGCGAGGACGACCAGCCGCTCCCGGGCGCGACCTTCGAGCTCTACCGCTGCGAGGACCCGCAGAACCTCATCGGCGACAACCTCACCGTTGCCGGCGAGGACTCGTGGACCACCGACCAGAGTGGTGAGGTCACCATCGACGGCCTGCACGTCACCGACTTCGAGAACAACGCCCCGATCGAGGAGAAGTACAAGTACTGCCTCGTCGAGGTTGAGGCCCCGCAGGGCTACCAGCTGCTCTCCACCCCGGTTGAGGTCGAGTTCACCACCGCCGCGGTGGGCAACACCCTCGACGGCACCGACGCGGTCACCCAGGTCGCGAAGATCGAGAACACCCGCTCCGGCTTCCTGCCCAACACCGGTGGCGCCGGCGTGGTGCTGCTGCTCATCGTCGGCGCGCTGCTCGCCGGCTCGGGCGTCTACGCCGCCGCCCGCAACGCGAAGAAGGCCTAACAAGCCCTTCGCTTAACGGCCGGCGCCGCGAGGCGGGCGCCGGCCCCCGGGAGGGGCCCAGCCGGTCCCTCCCGGGCTCCGCGGGGCGCGACGCGCCACGGGAATCAGCCCACATCGTCACTTCTTTAATTGAGGAGGATGGTCTCTCCGCCATGGCCAAGCACGCGATCGCCGCGCCGCCCGCGCCTTCGAGCGCGGACGACGCGCGCTCCCCGGTGCGGCTCGTGCTGCGCGTCGCGCTGCCCATCCTCCTCGTCATCGCGGGCCTGGCGGTCATGCTCTACCCGGTGGTCGCCACGCAGGTGAACAACATGCGCCAGAACGAGGTCGTCAACGACTACCTCACCGAGCTGGAGAACCGCGACCCCGTGGAGAACCTCCGCGCGGTCGCGGACGCCCGCCACTACAACGACACCCGCACCCAGGCGCCGATCCTCGACCCCTGGCTCGCGCGGGTGAGCGAGGACAACCACGACTACCAGGAGTACCTCACTCACCTCGCCGACGGGCCGGCGATGGCACACCTGAAGGTCCCGTCGATCGGCGTGTCGATCCCCGTCTACCACGGCACCACCGAGGAGGTCCTGCAGAAGGGCGTCGGCCACCTCTACGGCTCCTCGCTGCCGGTCGGCGGCGACGGCACCCACGCGGTGCTCACCGGGCACACGGGGCTGTCCACGGCGACGCTCTTCGACAACCTCACCGACGTGCGCGAGGGCGACGAGATCTTCGTCAACACCTACGGGGAGAAACTCAAGTACGTCGTCCACGACATCACCGTCGTCGAGCCCACCGAGGTCGATACCCTCGCCGAGGTGCCCGGCGAGGACCTCCTCACACTGGTGACGTGCACCCCGTACGGCATCAACACCCACCGGCTGCTCGTCACCGGGCACCGGGTCCCCCTCGACGAGGACGAGCGTTCCTTCGACCGGGATGGGCTTCACTGGCAGTGGTGGATGATCCTCGCGATCGCCCTGGCGGTCGCGGTGCTCGCCGCGCTGATCTGGTGGCTGAGAAAGATCGTGAAGAACAACAAGGAGAACCGATGAGCCATCGCTCCCGCACCTCGGCCGCGGCCACGATGATGGCCGGAGCGCTCGCCGCGGCGGCGCTGGCCGCCGCCCCCGCCCAGGCCCGCGTCGTCACCGGCGACACGGAAGGCCTTAACCCGGCGGAGATCTCCTGCGCCGCGGGCTCGCTGACCGTCAGCAAGCCGGCCGCCAACCCGTACGACGACGTTCCCGCCGGGGAGCTCCCGCCGGGCCCGGTCGCCGGCGCGACGTTTAGCCTCCACCCGATCAAGGGCGTGGACCTCTCCACCGAGGACGGTTGGCGGGACCTCGACGGTCTCGAGGCCGAGAGCATCGCCGAGGAGCGCCTCGGCGAGGAGCGCACCGCCGTGACCGGCGAGGCCGGCCAGGCGACGTTCGACGGCCTCGAGCCGGGCGCCTACCTCGTCACCGAGCAGCAGCGCGACAGCGACGAGTTCTCCTTCCGCTCCGCGGCGCCGTTCATCGTCACCGTGCCCACGGGCGCGCCGGATGGCTCTGGCTGGGTGTGCGACGTCACTGTCGTCGCGAAGAACAAGCCCGACACGCCGACCCCGGCCCCCACGCCGCCGGAGGAGACCACCCCGCCCGCGCCCGAGCCCGGCGAGCCGGGCACCCCGGGCGGCGAGGAGCCGCCGAGCCCCGGGGAGGACGGCGAGGGCCAGGGCCCCAGCCGCGAGATCCTCGCCAACACCGGCGTCGGCCTCATCGGCCTGGTGCTGCTCGCCGCCGGCGCGGTCGCCGCGGGCTACCTGCTGCGCTCGGTGAGCCGGCCCCAGTCTTAGCCGGCTCGGCCGCCGCGCGGCCCGGATAACAACAACACAAGGGCCCCGACCACGCTTGTCCTAGCGTGGCCGGGGCCCGTTGCCGTCCGTGTCACCGTGCTCTAGCTGTCGAAGCCCGCCGGCGGGCCGCGGTGCCGCTCGAGGGGTTTCGCGGAGGGGTCGCGCGGTCCGGGCCTGCCGCGGCCGCTCGGCGTCATCCGTGGAGAGACGACCCCGCCCCGCGGGCCCGGTGCGGACCCGCGGGGCGGGGTGGAGAGAGGCGGCGCCGGCTATCGGCGCCCGCCGCGCCGTTGTTACGGGGCGGGGTAGAACCCGTCCCCGCCAAGGCGGCCCTCCTTGTCGAGGAGGAGCGCGATCTCCGCGTCGCGGCCGCCGGCCGCCGGCAGGCGGCGCCCCTCGATGGGCTCGAAGAGCGGGCGCCTACCGATCATGCCCTGCTCGAGGTGCTTCGCGCCCGCCTGGAGGCGCTCCGTGGCGCGGCGCCGCCACGCCTCCGGGTCGCCGCCGGTGTTGGCGAGCGCCCGCTCGAAGACACCCGGGTGTGCGAGCACCACGAGCGCGGCGACGTGCCCGAAGCCCAGGGAGGTGAGCGCCGCGGCCTTCACCGCGCCGGCGCCGAGGTCGAGCGGCGCCTTGAGCCACACCGCCGGGCCCGCGAGATCCTCCAGGGCGGGGTCGACGCAGTCGAGCGACGCGTTCTGCGGCAGCCGGCCGCTGCGCAGCACCTCGACGAGTCCGCCGAGCTGGAAGATCGCCGCGCCGCCCTTCGCGTGGCCGGTGAGCGACTTCTGCGAGATGACGAACAGCGGGTTCTCGGCGCTGCGGCCGAGCGCGCCCCACAGGGTGGCGTGGAGCTCCGCCTCGTTGGGATCGTTCGCGTTGGTCGACGTGTCGTGCTTGGAGACCACGCGCACGTCGTCCGGCGTAAGCCCCAGGCGGCCCAGCGAGCGGGCGAGCTTCGAGTCGCGCCCGCCGCGCGCCGCGCCGAGGGCACCTAGGCCGGGCGCGGGGATCGAGGTGTGCGCCCCGTCCGCGTACGACGCGGCGTGCGCGACGACCGCGTAGACCGGCAGCCCCAGCCGCGCGGCGAGCGAGCCGCGGGCCAGCAGGATCGTGCCGCCGCCCTCGGCCTCGAGGAAGCCGCCGCGGCGCCGGTCGTTCGCCCGGGAGATGAACCGGTCGTCGATGCCCTTGGCGCGCATCGCGGCGGTCTCGGCGGTGGCGTTCATGTCGCCGAAGCCGGTGAGCGACTCCACCGAGACGTCGTCGATGCCGCCGGCGACGACGAGGTCGGCCTTGTTCAGAGCGATCTTGTCGACGCCCTCCTCGACCGAGACCGCCGCGGTGGCGCACGCGCCGACCGGGTGGATCATCGAGCCGTAGCCGCCGACGTAGCTCTGCATGGTGTGCGCGGCGACGATATTGGGCAGCGCCTCCTGGAGGATGTCGCTGGGGCGCTCCTCGCCGAGGAAGCGGGTGACGAACACCTTGTGCAGCGACTCCATGCCGCCAATACCCGTGCCCTGGGTGGAGGCCACGTCGCCGGGGTGCACCGCCTGGAGGAGCTCGATGGGGCTGAAGCCCGCGCCGACGAACGCGTCGACGGCGGTGACGAGGTTCCAGATCGCCATGCGGTCGGCCCCGTCGATGAGCGAGGCGGGAATGCCCCAGCGGGCGGGGTCGAAGTCGTCGGGCATCTGGCCGGCGACGCTGCGCGACAGCGTCGCGCGCCTGGGCACCCGCACGGTCGCGCCCGCGAGCCTGGTGATCGACCACTCGCCGTCCTCGGAGACGGAGATGCGGGTGCGCTCGGGGTCGGCGGCCTTGACGTCCTCGGCGACTTCCTGGGAGGGGACGGGCACGGTGACGTCGTGGTCGAGGAAGACCTCCACCTCGTCGATGGACGCGCCGTCGGTGAGCCGGAACTTGTCGCTTAAGGGCCTAATCCCGGAGCGGGCGACGACCTCGTCGCGGAAGCGCTCGTAGATGTCCTCCTCGGCGACGGGCTCGCCGTCGGCGTCGTACCAGCCCGGGGTGGGGTCCTCGGACCAGTGGACCAGCCCGGTCATCCACGCGAGCTCGAGCACGCCCGCCGGGGTGAGGTCAACGGAGCCGTCGCGGCCGATGCCGTACTCGGCCTCGGAGCGGGTGCGCCCGGAGCCCCAGGTGGACACCTCGCCAAGGCCGACGACGACGATCATGTCGTCGAGGTCGGTGGTGACCTCCCCGACGTCGACGGGCTTCGGCTGCGCGGCCGCAGCGATGGAGGGCAGCGCCTTGATGCGCGGCGCGGACTGCGCCGCGTCCGGCTCTCCGGCCTGCTCCTCGGCGGCGCGCTCCTGGGCGCGCCGGGCGAGCGCGGGAAGCGAGATCTCCGAGCCTCCCAGGCCCCCGGAGAGGTCCGCGGCAACCGGCGCGGTGCGGGCCTTCTCGCGGGTCTCCTCCGAGGCGAGCGCGACGAGCTCGTGGGAGATCTCCTCGGGATCCCAGACGTGGATGCCGGCGCGCTGCGCCTCGGGCACGAGCGCGTCGTTGCCGCCCATGAGGTTGGTGCCCGCGACCCAGCCGATCGTCGCCTGCGCCAGCGTGACGCCCTCGGGCCAGCCGGCCTCGGCGGACCACTTGTTGACGATCGCGTCGAGCGCGGCCTTCACCTCGCCGTAGGCGCCGTCCCCGCCGAAGATGCCCCGGTTCGGGGAGGCGGGCAGGACGACGTGGCAGCGGGTGTCGATCGCGCCGCGCGCCACCTCGCTGAGCGCCCCGATGAGGCGCTCGACGCTCCAGAGCAAGAGCCTGGTCTGGTTCTCGGCGGGCGCTCCTGCGTCCGCGAGCGAGCCGGCGACCGGCGGCGCGGCAAACGGGAAGAGCAGCGTGGGCACGAGCGCGGGCTTGACGACCTTCGTGGTCGCCCCGGCGGTCTCGGTCTGCTCGGTGGCGACCCAGTCGACGAGCGCGTCGACGTCCCGGTAGGACGACAGGTTCGCCGGCGCGAGCCACAGCTTGGCCGAGGGGGAGGCGTGGCGCGCGTAGAGGCGGCGCGCGAACTCCTTACGCTTCGTCGTGACCTTGGAGGCGGTGATGATCACGGTGGCGCCCTGCGAGAGGAGCCGGGCGGTGACCTCCGCGGCAATCGACCCGGGCGCCGCACCCGTCACCAGCGCGACGTCGGCGGCGAGCGGCTCCTCGGCGGGCTCCGCGGCGGCGGTGGCGATGCGGGCGAGCAGCTCCGGGTCGGTGGCGGGGGCGGGGTGCTCGGCCCACCAGCTGGCCTGCCCGGCGAGCCGCTCGCCGGTGCCGCGGAAGCGCGCGACGACCGCGGGCTCCTCGCTTAAGGCGTGGCGGCCCGTGGACTGGGCCTCCTCCCCGGCGAGGCCGGCGGCCTCGCCGCCGAGCAGCGCGAGGCGGGCGAGATCCTCGCGGGCGCCGGCCCAGCGGTCGTCGAAGAGCACCGCGCGGCGCGCGTCGAAGGCCGGCTCGACGAGGCCCGGCCAGTCGGAGCCGAGCTCCGCCTCGATGGTGCGGGCGAGCTCCGCGGCCGCGTCGTCGCCCTCCTCCGGCTCGGGCGTCTGGTCGAGCCCGAGGCGCGCGAGCGTCTCCCGGGCCAGCCCCGCGAGCACGCCGTTGTCGCCGGTGACCTTCTCGGCGAGCTCGTTGAGGGCGGCGGAGTCGACGACCTCGCCGCCGGCGCCGGCCCCGGCGCCGCCGGGGTTAAGGCTCACCTGGGTGCCGTTGGCCTGGGCGACCCGCTCGACGGCCTGGTCGATGATCTCGTCGAGCTCCGCGGCGGAGGAGACGCTCGGGGCGATCCCGCCGAGCTCCCCGCCGCGCACCGACTCGCCCTCGCGGGTGCCGAGCACGAGCTCGGCCTCGACGTGGCCGACCCAGCTCTCCGGCAGCCCGAGGTCCGCGGTGACGCGCTCGGCGACGCGGGCGGGCTTCTTGCCCGCCGCGGCGGTGAGGGTGCGCAGCCTCCCGGAGACCGCCTCGCCGAGCACCGGCCCGAAGGGCTTGTAGGTGGGCGCGGCGCCGCGCACGGTCTGCGACAGGGTCGCCATGTCCGCGTCCGAGGCCCCGTCGATCGCGGAGACCCCCAGCTCGGCGGACATGTCCATGAGTAGCTGGTTGCGCCTCGAGGACACGCCGTTGGTGAGGTCCTCGACGGTGTCGGTGCCGCTGATCTGGTCGACGCGGATCTTGTTCTGCAGCGCGATGAGTGCGTCGATGCCGGCGGCCGCGTCGAAGGGCAGCTCGGGGGCGCCGGCATTCGAGCCGCCGCCCTGCGGCGCCTGGGTGGCGCGCGCCGGCGCGGCCTCGGCCGCGGGCTCGGGCTGCGCGGGGGCGGGCTCGGTCTCGGCGGGCGAGCCGGAGCCGTCGCGGCCCTGGGGCGCGCCCTCCTCGGCGGGGGCCTCGGTGACCTCGGGGGTGGGCGCGGAGCGCTGGTCGCTCAAGGTGACGGCCTCGTGGTCGCGCTGCGCGTTGTAGACCGGCAGGGACTTACCCAGCACCTTGAGGGTGCGCCCGGCCATGGAGGTGAGCGTCGGCGAGTTCTCCAGGCCCACCTCGACGAGCTCCTCGACGGAGCCGATGAGCAGCTCCTGGGTCTCGATCCAGCGCACCGGGGAGGCGAACTGCCAGCTCAGGAGCTCGATCATGAGGAGGCGGGCGAGCCGGTGGGGCTCGTAGTCGGCGGCGTTGACCCCGGCGAGGCGCTCGGTGGGGACGGTCTCGCGGATCGCGTCGAGGAACTCGTCGGTGAGCTCGAAGGGGCGGGCCACGAGGTTGGGCACGTAGCGGCCGACGAGCGCGTCGAGGTCGAGGCGCTCGGGCAGCAGCTCGTCGAGCTTCGCCGCGAAGTCCGCCACACCCGGGCGCAGGACCCTGGAGTGGAAGGGCACGTCGATCCCGGAGAGCCGCACGAACGCGCGCGGGTTGGCGGCGTTGGCCTTCGCCTCGAGCGCGTCGAGGCCCGCCTTCGTGCCGGCCACGGAGTACTGCTGGCCGGGGATGTTGAGGTTGACGATCTCTAAGAACTCGCCGGTGTCCTCCGCGACGGAGGCGACGAAGCCCTGCACCTCGGCGGCGGACACGCCGATCATGTTCGGCCGCAGCGCGCCGAGCCCGTAGTTCGTGTTGCCCGCCTCGTCGCGGGGCACGAGCGAGTCCATCGCCGTGCCGCGCGAGTAGACGACGTCGATGATGTCCTCGAGGCCGAAGATCCCGCCCATGGAGGCGAGCGCGGTGTACTCGCCGAGCGAGTGGCCGGCGTACATCGCGCCGCTCGCGACGGCGCCCTCCTCGCGGAGCCGCTCGGTCTGGGCGTAAGCCACGACCGCGAGCGCCACCTGGGTGAACTGGGTGAGGTTGAGCACCCCGTCCGGGTGCTTGAACACGCGGCCGCGCACGTCCAGCTCGGTGGGATTCTCGTCGACGACCCTCCTGATCGAGAAGCCCAGCTTGGTGCGGGTGTGCTCCTCGGCGCGGCGCCACGCGTCGCGCGCCGCGGGGGAGGCGGCCCGGTCGGCCTCGCCCATGCCGGTCTCCTGGATGCCCTGGCCGGGGTAGACGTAGGCGACCTTCGGCTCGGCGACGATGCCGCGGCCGCGGGAGACGACGACGTCGTCGATGCGGCAGGTGACCTCGAGCGCGGCGTTAAGCCCGGCGCGCCCGGTGCGCTCGACGGTGATCTCCACCTCGTCGCCCAGCTGCACCATGCCGTACATCTCGTAGGTCCAGCCGATCACGCGGCCGGACTCGGCGGCGAGGTGCTGCGCCGTGGCGGAGAGCCACATGCCGTGGACGAGCGGGGCGTCGAGCCCGACGAGGCCGGCGGCGTTGGTGGAGGTGTGGATGGGGTTGTAGTCCCCGGAGACGATCGCGAAGGGCGTCATGTCGCCGGGCGCGGTGACGGTGCGCCGGTCGACAAACGAGCGTGGCGTCTCGGCGATCTCATCGGCGAGCCGCCCGCCGCCGAAGGGTGCTGCGGGGTCGGGGAGCGCCTCGCCCTCGGCGCGGCCGCGGATCGCGAAGCGCTCGGTGAGGTTCGCGACCGTCTCGCCGTTATCGGAGAGCGTGAGGGTGAGGGTGACGATCCGCCCGGAGCTCGACTCGTCGATGCCGATGCAGCGGCCCTCGACGTCGAGCTTGCGGCCGTCGGCGATCTCGGCAAGCGGCCGCTCGAGGCTCACCGTGTGGTCGAAGTGCACGGCGTTGAGGAGGCCCTCGATGACGGGGTAGTCGCCGGCGATGCGGCCGGTGCCGAGCGTGGCGTAGATCGCGGGCCACAGCGGGCCGACGAGCACGTCGGGCACGCCGGAGGCGTTGTCGGTGATGGCCGCGCCGCTGACGGTGGTGTGCTTCGCGAGCAGCGCCGCGGGGATCCGGACGCGGTCGCGCACCACCCCGAACGGCGAGCCCGCCTCGGGGGCGGCCTCGGGGAGCGCGGTGATCTCGCGCTCGGACTGGGAGGTCGAGCCCACGCCCGCGACGCCGGCGAGCAGCTCGTAGACCGCGCCGACGAGGCGCTCGGGGTCGACGACGGGGCTCGCGCCGGTCTCGGTGGCGGGCCCGAGGATGAGCGGGATGGAGACGCGCTCGACGTGGTAGGGGCGCTGCTCCTTCGGCAGGTTGTCCCACGCGGAGTCGGCGTTGACGACGACGTCGATGCGGCCCTCGCCGCGCTCGACGAGATCGAACGCGTCTCTCGGCAGCTCGTGGGCGGGGTTGGGGATGAGCCGGCCGTGCCAGAGGATCGTCGGCGCGGCGACGGCGAGCTCCTCGAGGCTCGTGGCGCTGTCGAGCCTGGAGACGAGCCGGAGCTCCTCCGGGTCGTCGAGGCGCTCGAGGGCGTGGGACTCGTAGCGGGCCAGCAGGTCGGCGACGGGCTCGTCGACGCGGTCGATGCCTGCCACGGACACGGGCCCGGGGATGACGCGCACCGCGTCGGCGGGGTAGCGCTCGTCCTGGGACTGCCACAGCACATCCAGCCCGAACCAGCGCTCGAGGTCCTGGTCGATGGCCGTGACCCACGGCATGGGCTTGTGGTGCTTGAGGTTGAGGCCCACCCACCAGGCGGCGTCCCGGGCGAGCACGCGGGTGGTCTCGGCCTCGGGGTAGGCGGCGGTGAGCTTCTCGACGACGGCGGGGCCGTCGAGGATGGACTCCTCGGTAGGGAAGAGGGTCTCGATCTCGCCGTGGCCCTCAGGCGCGAGGCGCGCCTCGATGCGGTGCACGAGGTCTAAGAACCGGTCGGTCCACGTGGGGTCCTGCCACGGGTAGGCGAGCTCCACGAAGTGGCGGATCCACTCGGCGTAGGTCATCTCGTCGACGTCGCCGAAGTAGGGCTTCGCCGTGCCGGCGAGCATCTCGACGATCTCGTCCTTGTGGTCGACGAACTCGGCCGGGTCCATGGCGGTGAGGTACTGGCTCACCCGGGAGAACGCGTTGTCCGCCTCGTGGAGGTCGGCGAGCAGGTGCGACTGGCTCGACGCCACGCCGCCGTCCGCGCCAAGCCTGGCGACCCAGCCGTCGTTGTGGGAGCGCGGGATGCCCGGGGTGTTCTTTAAGAGCTCCTTGACCTGCGGGGAGGTCTTCGCCTCCTTGGTGGTCATCGCCGCGGTGCCGACGAGCACGCCGTCGACGGGCATGGCGGGCAGCCCGTAGTCGGCGGCCCACTCGCCGGTGAGGTAGCGCGCCGCGACCTCGGGCACGCCGAGCCCGCCGCCCACGGTGAGCGACACGTTGCCGCGCCGCCGGATCTCCGGGTAGGTGGCGAGCAGCATCTCGTCGAGGTCGACCCACGAGTGGTGGCCGCCGGCGTGTCCGTCCTCGACCTGCATGACGATCGGGAGGCCGGGGTGGTGGTCGGCGATGTCGAGGGTCGCGCGGATCTGCTCGACGGTGCCGGGCTTGAACGAGATGTAGGTGTAGCCGTCGTCCTGAAGCTGGGTGACGAGCTCCTCGGCCTCCTCGGGCTCGGGCACGCCCGCCGAGACCGTCACACCGTTGATCGGCGCGCCCGCGGCGCGCGCCTTGGAGACGATGCGCTGCTGGCCGAACTGCAGGGCCCACAGGTGCCGGTCGAAGTACATGGAGTTGAACTGCGCGGCGCGGCCCGGCTCGAGCTGGCGGAGCAGCGAGTCCTTGTTGCGGTTGAAGACCTCCTCGGAGTACTGGCCGCCGCCGGCGAGCTCCGTCCAGTGCCCGGCGTTCGCCGCGGCGGCGACGATGTCCGCGTCCACGGTCGTCGGGGTCATGCCGGCGAGCATGATCGGGGAGAGCCCGGTGGTCTCCGAGAACTTGGTGTGCAGCACGCGCCTGCCGCTCGGCAGGGTCGCGACCCGAGGCGCGAAGCGCTCCCACGTCTCCGCCTCGGGGAGGCTCTGCCCCGGGGTGGCGAGCCGGTCGCGCTCGTCCGCGGTGGAGGCGTCGATGACGCGGGCGCCGGTGCCCGCGACGAGCGGCTCGGTGAGCCTGGCCAGCGAGCGGTCGAGGACGACGAGGTCGCGCGCGCCCGACTCGATGAGCGAGCGGACCTTCGCCGGCCAGTCCTCGGGCTCGACGAGGATCTCCTCGATAAGAGATGCGCGCGCCGCGGCGTCGAAGCCGGCGGCCGCGAACCACTCGCGGGTGAGCTCGGCGGCGGCGGCTGAGTCGGGGTGGTGGAAGGCGCCGGCGACGGGCAGCGGGTCGATCGCGAGCTCGATCGCGGAGCCGCCGATGCGCCGCTCCTCGAGCGCGTCGTTGTGCTCCTTTGCGGCGGCCTCGAGGCGGGACTGCGCCTCGGCGAGCTGCTCCGGGCTGCCAGACAGCGTCGCCTGGAGGCGGCCGTTGGCCACGGCGAGCGCCGCGTCCCCGCGGTGGGCGTCGATGAACTCGCGGGTCGCGCCGCCCACGGCGAGCATCCGCGGGCGGCGGTCCGTGCCGCCCGCCGTCTTAGCGGAGAGCGCCGCGCCGAGGACGATCGCGAGGCTGAGCGCCTCGAGCGGCTCGTCTGCTGCGAGCGCGCCGAGCGAGCCCTGCGAATACCCCACCAGCGGGGTCGAGCCGCCGAGCTCGAGCCCCAGCTCGCGGAGCTCGCGGTGGGCAGCGATCTGGCCGAGCACGATGCCCGGCACGGACACCGCGGGGCGCACGTCGCCGGGCCGGGAGGCGGGCGGCTCGCCCCCGGCGAGCAGCTCGTCGAGGCGCTCGCCCGCGCCGGGCGCGGCGATGGCGATCTCGCGGCCGACCGGGGCGGTGCGCTCCCGAGCGGCGGCGAGCAGGGTGGTGAGCTCGAGCGCGACGTCCGGGTTGGACGCCGCCTCGATGAGCGACTCCTGCCACCGCGAGGCCTGACCGGCGAAGACGAGCGCCGGCGCGGGAAGGGACTGCAAGGGGTTGGTAGCCATGTCTAGAGGTCTCGAGCCTTTCCACTGTGACCGGGATTCGGTGAGAGACCCCTCGCGCGGCAGGTCCGCCCCGGCCCCGCGGCGGCCGCGCGGCCGGCCGGGAACCGAAACAGAGAGATCCCTCATCTTCAACATGAGGATACACTCGGAAACGCTGCGCCCGGCAACCGCGGCGCCGGCGCGCCGGGGTGCGGATACGCGAAGGCCGGGGCGGGGAGGATCGGGGCCAAAGCGACGGTCGCGTTCGGGCCCCGGCAGCCTCCCCGCCCCGGCCGTGAAGACGGTGGGCGGGCCGCGCCGGGCGGGCTCTACTTGGAGCGCTCGCGCTGGAGCTTCTCGCGCAGCTCCTCGCGGACCTTGCGGCGCGAGATCTTGCCCGCGAAGTCCCGGTTGAGCTCCTCGAAGTGGTAGAAGGTGCGCGGCACCTTGTAGCGGGTGAGCCGCTCGCGGGCGTAGGCCTTGAGCCCCTCCGGGTCGAGCGCCGCGCCCTCGCGAAGCGTCACGCACGCGACGACGGACTCGGAGCCGTCCTTGCGGGGCAGCCCGACGACGGTGATGTCGTCGATGTCGGGGTGCTCGCCGATCGCGGCCTCCACCTCGGCGGGGTAGACGTTGAACCCGCCGGTGATGATGACCTCCTTGATGCGGGCGATGAGCTTGACGAAGCCGTCCTCCTCCATGACGCCCACGTCGCCGGTGCGGTACCAGCCGTCCTGGAAGGACGCCTCGGTGGCCTTCGGGTTGTTGAGGTAGCCCTTGAAGACCTGCGGGCCCTTCGCCTGGACCTCGCCCTCCTCGCCGAAGCCCAGCTCGCGCGACGGGTCCTCCGGGTCGGCGATGCGGATCTCCGTGTCGGGGAAGGGGATGCCGACATACCCCGGGCGGCGCTGCTCGGTCATGGGGTTGCCGCAGATGATCGGGGCGGTCTCGGTGAGCCCGTAGCCCTCGACGAGCAGCCCGTGGGTCATCGACTCCCAGCGCTTCACCGTGCTCACCGGCAGCGTCGAGGCCCCCGAGAAGGAGTTGCGCACCCCGGTGATGTCCACGCCCGCCTCGTCGGCGGCGCTGGCGATCTTCTCGTAGAGCGTCGGCACGCCCGGCACCCAGGTCGGCGTGTGCTTCTTCATGATCCTCAGCAGCAGCCCCATGTTCGGCGCGGGCACGAGGATGAGCTCCCCGCCGATCAAGAACGCCAGCGTGAAGTTCATCGTCATGCCGTAGGCGTGGAACGCCGGGATCGCCGCGAGCATCCGCTCGTCGCGCTCGCCCAGACCCGGCACCCAGTACTTGCCCTGGAGGATGTTCGCGAACAGGTTCCCGTGGCTGAGCTGCGCGCCCTTCGGCGCGCCCGTCGTGCCCGACGTGTAGAGCACGAGGGCGATGCTGTCGCGGGTGACAGACTCTTCCGAGACGATGTCCGAGCCGTCGCCGCCCAGCGAGGAGGACAGCAGCACCTCCCACGGCAGGGTGTTCGGCGCGGGCTCGGTGATCTTCGAGCGCAGCGAGCGGATCTTCGGCAGCGGCAGCTTGAGCGCCAGCCGGTAGGCCCTAGGCATCGCGTCGAGCATGTTCACCGCGACGATGGTCTCCAGCTCGGAGCGCTCCCTAATCGCCTCCGCGACGCCGGAGGCCTTGTCCCACACGATCGCGACCCGCGCGCCGTGGTCCTTGAACGGGCCGACGAGCTCGTGGGCGGTGTAGAGCGGGTTGTGCTCCACGACCGTGGCGCCCAGCTTGAGCACCGCGTAGAACGCGACGACGTGCTGCGGGCAGTTCGGCAGCGCGATCGCCACCCGGTCGCCCGCGCGCACCCCGAGGGCGCGCAGCCCCGCGGCCGCGGCGCGCACCTGGCTATCGACCTCCTGGAAGGTCTGCGTGCGCCCGAAGAACCACGTCGCCGGCTTGTTCGGGTTGCGCGCCAGGTTGTTGTCGTAAACGTCGAGCAGCGTCGTCTCGCCGTAGTCGAGCGCGTGCGGCGTCCACTCCGGGTAGTGCTGGAGCCACACCGCGTCCTTGCTTACCGCCATGGTCTTCTCCTTTATTTACGCCGCATAAAAGGACGTGTCCTCGTCGAGTTCTTTTCGGGTGCCGGCGGGCGAGGCCGGGCGACCGGCCTCGCCGGCTAGGCGCCGGGGACGCGGGCGCGCCGCGACCGCCATCGTAGCGGGCGCATAATAACATGAGCCCTCGGTCATATTCTCCCGGCGCGCCGGGCGGATAGCATGAGGCCATGCGCGTCGCGATGATCTCCATGCACACCTCCCCGGTCGCCCAGCCCGGCGCCGGGGACGCCGGCGGCATGAACGTCTACGTGCTCTCCAGCGCCAGGGAGCTCGCCCGCCGGGGTGTGGCGGTCGACGTGTTCACCCGCGCGACCCGCCCCAGCCAGGGCGAGGTCATCGAGCTTTCCGAGAACCTCCGGGTGATCAACATCGTCGCCGGGCCCTTCGAGGGGCTCACCAAGGAGGAGCTGCCCACCCAGCTCGCCGCGTTCGCCGGCGGGATCGTCATGTTCGCGCGCTACAACGACCTGTCTTACGACGTGGTGCACTCCCACTACTGGCTCTCCGGGCAGGTGGGCTGGCTGCTGCGCGACCTGTGGGAGGTGCCGCTCGTGCACACCGCGCACACGCTCGCGGCGGTGAAGAACGCGCACCGCTCCGCGGGCGATGCCGCCGAGTCGAATGCGCGGCGCATCTGCGAGCAGCAGCTTGTCGACAACGCCGACCGGCTCGTCGTCAACACCGCCGAGGAGGTCGGCGACCTGCGCCACCACTACGACGCCGACCCAGGGGTTATCGACATCGTCGCGCCGGGCGCGGATGTTGAGACGTTCAGCCCGGGCTCGGGGCGTTCCACGGAGCGCGCGCGCCGCGAGCTCGGCGTGCCGCTCAACGCGCGGGCGGTGGCGTTCGTCGGGCGGATGCAGCAGTTCAAGGGGCCGCAGGTGCTCATCCGCGCGGTCGCGCGCATCGCCGCCGAGCGCCCGGAGCTGCCCGTCGTGGCTCTTATCTGCGGGGGCGCGTCGGGTGCGGCGGCGACCGCCTCGTGGTGCCAAGACCTCGCCGCCGAGCTGGGCGTGAGCTCTAGGGTGCGGTTCTTCGAGCCGCGCCCCCCGGAGGAGCTCGCCGAGGTCTACCGTGCCGCGGACCTTGTTGCGGTGCCGAGCTACAACGAGTCCTTCGGGCTCGTCGCCTTAGAGGCCCAGGCCACCGGCACGCCGGTGGTCGCAGCACGGGTGGGCGGGCTTCCCACCGCGGTCGCGGACGGGGAGTCGGGCGTGCTCGTCGACGGCCACGACCCAGAGGACTGGGCGGCGGCGATCGGCGGGCTGCTCGCCGCGGACTCGACGCGCGCCGCGATGGGCAGGCGCGCCCGCGCGCATGCGAAGCGCTTCTCGTGGGCGGCGACGGCCGCGGGGCTCGAGGAGACCTACCGCCGCGTGCTCGATCGCCGGCGCCCCTCGTTCACCGACCGGCGGGCCAGCGGGTCGGCCGGCGCGTAGCGTGGCATGCTTGGTACCATGACTACTTCGAAGCCCGGCACGCTCGTCCTGCTGCGCCACGGGCAGAGCCAGTGGAACGCCACGAACCGGTTCACCGGCTGGGTGGACGTCGACCTCACCGAGAAGGGCGAGGCCGAGGCCGCCCGCGGCGGCACGCTGCTCGCCGCGGCGGGCATTAGGCCCGAGCGGGTGTTCACCTCGGTGCTGCGCCGCGCCATCAAGACCGCGAACATCGCCTTGGATGCTGCCGACCGGCTGTGGATCCCCGTGGAGCGCAGCTGGCGGCTCAACGAGCGCCACTACGGCGCCCTCCAGGGGCTCAACAAGGCCGAGACCAAGGAGAAGTACGGCGAGGAGCAGTTCATGGCCTGGCGCCGCAGCTTCGACACCCCGCCGAACCCCATCGACGAGGCCAGCGAGTACGCCCAGACCGACGACCCGCGCTACGCCGGCCTCGATGAGGTGCCCGCCACCGAGTGCCTGAAGGACGTCGTCGCCAGGCTCGTGCCCTACTACGAGAAGGCCATCGCCCCCAGGCTTTCCGCCGGCGAGACGGTGCTCGTCGCCGCACACGGCAACTCGCTGCGCGCGCTGGTCAAGCACCTCGAGGGCATCGGCGACGACGAGATCGCCGGGCTTAACATCCCCACCGGCATCCCGCGGGTCTACGAGATCGGCAGCGACGGCAAGCCCCAGGGCGAGGGCCGCTACCTCGACCCCGAGGCCGCCGAGGCGGGCGCCGCGGCCGTCGCCGCGCAGGGCGGCCAGTGATCCTCGCCCTGGCGAGCGCCTTCATCCTGGGCGTCGTCGCGGCCGGCGCGCTGGCCCCGGCGCTGCGGCGCGCGCGTCGCACCCTCTCCGGCGGCGTCGACCGCGTGGACGTCAACCGGGTCACGACGATCAGCCAGGTGCTCCACCTCGTCGTCCAGGGCTCGCCCACCGGCGTCGCGGTCGTCGGGCGCGACGGCTCGATCCTGCTGTCCAACCCGCGCGCCCACGAGACCGGAATCATCCACGGCTCCGAGATCCACCCGGAGATGTGGGACTACGCGGAGCTCGCGTGGGAGGACCACGACGAGCACGTCCTCAACGTGAAGATGGACGGCAGACGCGCCGGCTCCCGGGTCGTCGCGGTGCGCGCCGTCGTCAAGCCGCTCACCCCGGTCGACGACCGCTTCGCGGTGATCTACTCCACCGACGAGTCGGAGAACACGCGCATGGAGGCCGCGCGCCGGGACTTTGTTGCCAACGTCTCCCACGAGCTCAAGACGCCCGTGGGCGGCATGGCGCTGCTCGCGGAGGCGCTCACCGGCGCGGCCGAGGACCCCGAGCAGGTCGACTACTTCGGCCAGCGGCTCCACCGGGAGGCGCTTAGGCTCTCCGACCTTATTACCGAGCTCATCTCCCTCTCTAAGCTGCAGGGCGCGGAGGCGCTGCCCGACATGCAGCCGGTGCGCGCCGACGACCTCGTCGAGGAGGCCATCGCCCGCAACCAGCTCGCCGCGGAGAGCCAAGGAGTCTCGCTCGTCTCGGGCGACGAGTCGGGCGCCTGGGTCAAGGGCGACAAGTCGCTGCTCGTCACGGCGATCTCGAACCTCATCTCGAACGCGCTGCACTACTCGAAGGACGCGCTGCCGGTCTCCATCACCCAGGAGGTCGTGCCCAACCCCGAGCGCGCCGAGGGCCGCGGCGCGGCGGAGCCCGCCCGCGAGGGGATCCTCGACACCACCATCGACTCGGACGAGATCGTGCGCATCAGGGTCACCGACCGGGGCATGGGCATCGCCCCGGAGAACAAGCGCCGCGTCTTCGAGCGCTTCTTCCGCGTCGACAAGGCCCGCTCCCGCTCCACGGGCGGCACCGGGCTGGGCCTGGCGATAGTCAAGCACGTCGTCGCGAACCACGGCGGTAACATAACCGTGTGGTCGAAACTGGGCACAGGGTCGACCTTCACCATCGAGCTTCCGATTTACCACCCGGAGGGCTCGGGCGAGGAGCGCCAGCTCGAGCCGGCCACCGGCGCGCCGGCGCGCCGGTCGGGGATACGTCGAAAGGACACAACCGAATGACCACGATTCTCATCGTCGAGGACGAGGAGTCACTCGCCGATCCGCTCGCCTTCCTGCTCGGCAAGGAGGGCTTCGAGACGGTGCTCGCGCCCGACGGACCCACCGCGCTAGAGAAGTTCGCCGCCGAGGACATCGACATCGTCCTGCTCGACCTCATGCTGCCGGGCATGTCCGGCACGGACGTGTGCAAGCGGATCCGCGCGACCTCGGACGTGCCGGTCATCATGGTCACCGCCCGCGACTCGGAGATCGACAAGGTCGTCGGCCTCGAGCTCGGCGCCGACGACTACGTCACCAAGCCCTACTCCTCCCGCGAGCTCATCGCCCGCATCCGCGCGGTGCTGCGCCGCCGCCAGGCGCCCGCCCCCGTCGAGGACGAGGGCGACTACGAGGAGGTCCTCGAGGTCGGCCGCGTCGCCATGGACATCGACCGCCACACCGTCACCGTCGACGGGGAGGCGGTGAACATGCCGCTCAAGGAGTTCGACCTCCTCGAGTACCTGCTGCGCAACCCCGACCGGGTGCTCACCCGCAGCCAGATCATCGACCGGGTGTGGGGGCCGGGCTACCTCGGCGACTCGAAGACCCTCGACGTGCACGTCAAGCGCCTGCGCTCGAAGATCGAGGCCGACCCCAAGCACCCCGCCCAGCTGCTCACCGTGCGCGGCCTGGGCTACAAGTTCGAGAGCTAACAAACCGGCGGCGCCGCCCCGGGGCGCGGGCGAGCCCCTGGGCGGCGCATATATATAGGTATCCCCGCGTCGGCGCGGCGCGCGCCCGGGCAGAGAGGGAAAGCGGGGCCCGCTAGCCCGCCTGTCGGCGGCGCAGCGCCTCGCGGGTCGCGGGGTGGCCGGGCACAAGCTCCTCGGGGTCCGCGCCGCCGGCGATCGCCTGGCGGCGGCGCCGCTCCCGGCCCTCAAGCCGCCCGGCGAGCAGCTCGAAGGCGTCCTCGCCCATGAGCGCGCGCAGCTCGTTTTCCTGGCTGCGCCACACCGGCTCCTCCCCGACGTGGCAGGCGGGGTCCGCGGTGCAGTACCAGTCGAAGTCCTCCCCGCCGTCGCCCCACGAGCGGCGGTCGTACTCGCCGATCGTCGTGCGCAGCACCTCCCGGCCGGCGAGGTCCTCCCACTCCTCGGTGCGGCGCAGCGGCAGCTGCCAGCACACCTCGGGCTTCTCGACGGTGATGTCGAGGCCCTCCTCGAGGCACCACTGGTGCAGCGCGCAGCCGGCGCCCGTTCCCCAGCCGGCGCGGTTCGCGAAGATGCACGCGCCGCCGACGACCCTGGTCTTCAGGGCCGGCTCGGGCTCGCCGTCGTCCCCGTCGAGCTCGTCCCACTCGAGCCACGGCTCGAGCTCCGGGCCGCGGCCCGCGAGGAACTCGTCGGTCTCGGCGGGGCGGTTCTGCCAGAATTTCTTCGGCATCCGCCGCACCGAGTCCGCGAGCTGCTCCCGGTCGGCCTCGTCGGCCATGAACGCGCCGTGCACGCAGCAGCCCGCGTCGGGCTGCGCGGCGTCGATGCCGGGGCAGGCGGGCGTGCCGAACTGGCACTGCCAGTGCGACTCCAGCCAGGTGAGGTCGACGCTGAAGAGGTGGTCCTCGTCGGCGGGGTCGGTGAACTCGAACCACTCGCGCTCCACGTCGGGGTGGGTCTCCCGGCCCGCCTCGACGGCGCGGGCGGCACGAGTGCCGGCCGGGAAGCCGAGGAATACGGTGTGCGGGCGTGGCGGATTCACACCCCGAAAGGGTAGACCGTCTAGGCTGATACGCGTGCGACTGGGTGTAGTGGATGTGGGCAGCAATACTGTCCACTTCGTGGCGGTGGACGCCGAGCCGGGCGGCCGGCCGACGCCGATGAACGACTGGAAGACGTCGCTTCGGCTCGTCGAGCTCCAGGACAAGCAGGGCCGCATCAGCCAGAAGGGTATCAAGAAGCTCTGCCGGGCGGTCAAGGACGCCAAGGGCCTGTCCGAGGAGACCGAGTGCGGCGAGTTCCTCCCGTTCGCGACCTCGGCGATCCGTTCGGCGAAGAACTCCGCGGAGATCCTCGACGAGGTCGAGGAGCAGACCGGGGTGCGGCTGCAGATCATCTCCGGGGTCGAGGAGGCCCGCCTGACGTTCCTCGCCGCCCGGCGCTGGTACGGCTGGTCGGCCGGCCGGATACTAGGAATCGACATCGGCGGCGGCTCCCTGGAGATCGCCTCCGGCTCCGAGGAGCTGCCCGACGCCGCGTTCTCCCTCGACCTCGGGGCCTCGAGGCTCACCCACGAGTGGTTCGACACCGACCCGCCCGAGCGCAAGCGCGTCAACGAGCTGCGCGACTACATCGACGAGCAGCTCGCCGGGCCGGCGAAGGAGCTCGCTAAGGTCGGCCGGCCGCGTGTGGCGACCGGCACATCGAAGACGATCCGCACGCTCGCGCGCCTCATGGGCGCGGCGCCCTCCTCGGCGGGCCCGTTTGTTGCCCGGGAGCTCACCGCGCCGGGGTTGCGGCAGCTCATCGCCTTCCTGTCCCGGATGTCGGCCGCGGACCGCGCCGAGCTCGAGGGGGTGAGCTCGAACCGCTCGCACCAGATCGTCGCGGGCGCGCTGGTTGCCGAGGCGACGATGCGGGCGCTACACCTAGATAAGATCGACATCTGCCCGTGGGCTCTGCGCGAAGGCGTCATCCTGCGACGCATCGACAAGGGTCTGGAATAAGGAGGAAAGGACTCCATGAGCGACGACAAACAGCTCACCGTCGCCGAACTCCTGGCGAAGTCCGGGAAGTCGGAGGGCTCGTCCTCGCGTTCGCGGCGCCGCCGCCGCGCCGAGGACGGGGGCGTCTCCGTCGCCGAGCTCACCGGATCGCTGCGGGCGGTCGACAAGAAGCCCGCCGAGTCGCGCCACTCCTCCCGGCCGATCGACGAGGAAAACCCCGACCAGCCGGCCGCCCCGGCCGGCCACGAGCGCGCCGAGTCCCCCGAGCCCGAGGCCGAGCAGCGCCCCGACGAGGCTGCCGAGCGGGAGCCCGCCCAGGCCGAGCCCGCCGAGCTGCGGGACGAGCCCCAGGCGGGCGCCGCCGAGCGCGAGGCGGAGCCGGAGGCCGAGGAGCCGGCCGCGCCGACCCCGGCCGGGGACGAGCAGACCGAGGCCGACGAGCCCGAGGACGCGGCCGCCCCGAGCGAGGACGAGACCGCGGTCATCCCCGCCGTGCCGGCGGACGCCGAGGGCGCCGCCGGCGAGGCCCCCGAGGACGAGGCGCAGCAGGAGCCCGCCGAGGAGGAGCCCCGGGTCGAGGACGAGCCCGCCGACCGGAGCCCCGAGGACACCGAGACCGGCGTCATGCCCGCGGTCGACGCGCCCGCCCCGGAGCGCCGCCGGGGCCAGCGCCCCGCGTCCCCCGAGGCCGACACGGACGACAAGGACGACCAGCCCGCCGGCGGGCCGTGGGGGGCGTTGCTCCTCACCGTCGCGTTCGTCGCCGTCGCCGTCGCCGTGTTCTTCGGCTTCGAGCAGCTCTGGCAGACCGACCTCCACAACGCGATCATCGCCTCGCTCGGGCTCGTGGTCTCCGCGGGCTTCGTCGCGGTCGTGCACTTCCTGCGCACCTCCCGCGACGGGGTGGCGATGCTCTTGGCAGGCGTCGTCGGCCTCGCGGCGACGTTCCTGCCGCTCGTCTTCGTCTAGCCCCGCGAACTCCACTCGAGGCCCACACCGAGGCCCCGCCCGCCGCTTCCGGCTGGCGGGGCCTCGGCGCGTCTGGGGTCGCGCTCTCCCCGCGCTGCTCGCCGCGTCCGGGCCTGAGCTGCTGGGCTTCGCCCTCGACGGGGGCGGGCGGGTTTCGGCAAGATGGGTGCCATGACTTCTATCGCAGTGCTAGGTGGCGGAAAGATCGGCGAGTCGCTCATCTCCGGGCTCGTGAAGAGCTCCGAGGTGAACGCCGGCGACATTAAGGTCTCCAACCGGCGGCAGGAGCGCGCCGACGAGCTCTCGGAGGCCTACGGCGTGACCACGACCCTCGACAACGCCGAGGCTGTCGCGGGCGCGGACGTCGTCTTCGTCGCCGTGAAGCCCCCGAAGGTCGCCGGCGTCCTCGAGGAGGTTGCCGGCGCCCTGAAGGAGGCAGGCAACCCGGTGGTCGTCTCCCTGGCGGCGGGCATCGGCCTCGACGCGCTCCAGGAGCCCGTGGCGGAGGGCACCCCGGTCGTGCGCGTGATGCCCAACACCCCCATGATGGTGGGCCGCGGCGTGTGCGCGGTCTCCCGGGCAGACAACGTCAGCGACGAGCAGCTGACGCTCGTCGAGGACCTCCTCTCGACCGTCGGGCGGGTCGTCGCGGTCGACGAGGCGAACATGGATGCCGTCACCGCGCTGTCGGGCTCGTCGCCCGCGTACATCTACTTGGTCGCCGAGTCGCTCATCGACGCGGGCGTGCAGCTCGGCGTGCCGCGCGCGCAGGCCGTCGAGCTCGTCACCGGCGCCGTTGCCGGCGCGGGCGACATGCTCACCGGCTCCGGCGACGGTCCCGCCCAGCTGCGGATCAACGTCTCCTCCCCGGGCGGCACGACGGTGCACGCGCTGCGCGAGCTCGAGGAGTCGGGTATCCGCGGCGCGTTCTTCCGCGCCGCCGAGGCCTGCGCGGAGCGCTCCGCGGAGCTCGGGAAGCCGGCCGGCAAGGACGACTAGCCCGCGCCCCGCGAGGCCCCCGGGCCCCACGGGCCGCGGGGGTGCTCGCGCGTCACTCTGGCCCCTCGCGCCGGCCGTGGCGGCCGCGATGGGCTATCGTTATGGTTGTTAAAGAATGAGTGCGCGTGAGTCTGCGGGAGGGGAAGCCTGCAGCGCGCCGCCACCCGGATGGTTAGGAAGCTCTATGGCAAGTGAAGACAAGGGAACGTTCCTCACGGTCGCCGAGGTCGCCGAGATCATGCGCGTCTCGAAGATGACCGTCTACCGGCTCGTCCACGCGGGCGACCTGCCCGCGGTGCGGGTGGGGCGGTCGTTCCGCGTGCACGAGAAGGCGGTCAGCGACTACCTCGACTCGTCGTTCTACGAGGCGGGCTAAAAGCTAGGCTTTTAAGGAGCGATCCCCACCGGGGGCGGGTTGTCGGCACTGCCGGCAGCCCGCTAAGCTTATAGTTCGTTTCTCGCCCGGCGCCGCCGCGCGGCAGCGGGGCGAAGGTGCAAGCCCTAGTCGAGAGTGAAGCGAGGACATTCCATGGGTTCCGTGATCAAGAAGCGCCGCAAGCGCATGGCGAAGAAGAAGCACCGCAAGATGCTGCGCCGCACGCGCGTGCAGCGTCGCAAGCTGGGCAAGTAAGCCCCACACGCCCTGGACGCCGCCGAGGATCCACTCCGGCGGCGTTTTTCGCGTCTCTAAGGCCCAGGCCCGGGGAGGCGTCGCTGCGCAGACCCGCGCCCCGGCGGCGGGCCGTGGGGCGGGGGAGCGCGCCTAACCTAGCGGTGGCGCCGGGACGCGGCCCGGGCGAGGCGGCCCGCCGCGCCGCGTAAGACCCCGCGCGCCCGCCAGCCCGCGATGCTCAACGTCGCGCCGGCGAGGCCCACCGGGCCCCAGGTGCGCAAAGCCTTGCGGACGTTGCGGTAGTCGCGCACGAGCCAGTCGTTTTCCCCGGCGAGGCGGCGCAGCTTCTTATCCGGGTTGACCGCGACGGCGGTGCCGACCATGGAGAGCATCGGCACGTCGTTGATGGAGTCGGAGTAGGCGGTGCACTCGTCGAGGTCGAGCTGCAGCGCGTCGGCGAGCGCGGCGATCGCGTGCCGCTTGCCGGATCCGTGGAGGATGTCGCCCTCGAGCCGGCCGGTGAACCGGCCGTCCTTGACCTCCGCGACGGTGCCGAGCGCCCCGGTGAACCCGAAGGTGCGCGCGAGGATCTGGCCGAGCTGCACGGGCGTGGCGGAGACGAGCCACACCTGCTCGCCGGCCTCGATGTGGCGCTCGCCGAGCTCCTTGGTGCCGGGGAAGGCCTTGTACTGCATGTGCTCCTCGACGATCTCCTCGCACAGGGAGACGAGGTCGTCGACCTTGAGGCCCTCGATGAGGCGCAGCGCCATCTCGCGGCCGTCGGCGACGTCGCGGGCGATCTCCTTGCCGGCGATCTGGTAGCGGGCGTTCTTGATCGCCATGGGGATGATGTCGCGCAGCTTGAAGTAGCCGCGGTGGTAGAGCCCGTAGGCGAGGCGGGTGAGCGAGGAGCCGTGGATGAGGGTGTTGTCGATGTCGAAGAACGCCGCCCTCGTGCCGCCGTCTGTGGGCGGGCTCCAGTCGCCGGCGGCGCGCAGCGCGCCGTGCACGGAGCGCGCGCCGGCGCGGAACTCGTGGAAGTCCACGCCGTAGAGGTAGGTGAGCGCCTCGTCGGCGGCGGCGAGCCCGGCCTCTTCCTGGGATTCCTCGTCGATGGGCGGCAGCGCGTTGGAGCTTAAGTAGCGGCGCAGGTGCCCGCGGCTCGGCGACCACCAGGCCACGAACTCCTCGGGGGAGTCCGGGAACGGCTGCGGTTCGGGTCTGGTCACCGGGGCATCAGAGCTTCCTATAAGGGGTCGCGGGCGGGCCGGCCGCCCGCCGCGGGGGTGGGGATAGATCGACCCCGATTCTAGGCCGCGGGCGCGCCCGCCGCCGCCGGATCGGGCCGCCCGCGGCGCTAGGCTTTAGAGGCGATGAGCAACCACGACGACGCCGCCCAGGTCCCCGCCGGCTGGCCCGAGGAGCGCCGGGCGAGGCCCGGGGCCCGCGAGGTCGAGCTCATGGTGCGCGAGTCGTGCGGCTCCTGCCACCGCGTCGCCCACCAGATCGCGCCCGTCGTCGCGGCCGCGGGCGCGGGCCTCACCATCACCGACGTCGATAGCGATGCTGCGCTCGAGGTGGAGTTCGGCGACCGCGTGCCCGTCGTCCTCGTCGACGACGAGGAGTTCGCGTGCTGGGAGGTTGACAATGATGAGTTAGCGCTGGCTTTGTTGTAGGCCCAGGTGGGCGCCATTAAGCTGGCGGCAACCCGGCGGGCGGCTACATCGCGGGACGGATCGCGTGGTCAACCACAGGATGGAATGCCCGCCCGCGCCCCGGCCGGTTCGGGGCCAGACGACCACGCCGACTTTTTAGGCACCCCGGTCCCGCGCACCTGCCTAGGCAGAAAGCGGTGAGCTGACAGTCGTGAACGTCCTTCTCGTGGGAATGTCCTACAAGACGGCGCCGGTGACCCTGCTCGAGGACGTGAGCCTCACCGAGGACGAGGTGCGCCTCGTCTCGGAGCGGCTCAAGGAGAGCGGCGCCGCCGCGGAGGCGATGATCGTCTCCACGTGCAACCGCATGGAGGTCTACGCCGTGGTCAACGGCTTCCACCGCGGCGTGCAGGGCACCGTCCAGGAGCTCTCCGAGGTCTCTGGCTTGAGCCCCGAGACGCTCCGGGACTACCTCTACGTGCGCTACGGCGACGAGGCGGCCCGCCACCTCATGACGGTGTGCGCCGGGCTCGACTCCATGGTCGTGGGCGAGCAGCAGATCATCGGCCAGATCCGGCAGGCCTACCAGGCCGCCGACGGCAACGGCTCGGTGGGCCGCACCCTGCACAGCCTGCTGCAGGCCGCGCTGCGCGCCGGCAAGCGCGTCCACGCGGAGACCGCCATCGACGAGGCGGGCGCCTCCATGGTGAGCTACGCGCTCGGCGAGGCCGCGAGCCTCACCGGCGACGGCGGGGAGCGCCCGTTTAGGGGCCGCAACGCGCTCGTGCTCGGCGCGGGCGCGATGGCCTCGCTCGCGGCGAGCCACCTCGGCAAGATGGGCGTCGAGCGGCTCTACATCGCCAACCGCACCCGCGAGCGCGCCGACCGCCTCGCCGAGCACTCGAGGCAGGCCGGGGTGCCGGCCACGGCCGTGGACTTCGAGCGCCGCCACGAGGCGCTAGGTCCGGTGGACCTCGCGGTCTCCGCGACGGGCGCGGGCCGCTACACGATCACCGCGGGCGACATCCCCGCCGCCCGCTCGAGGGACCTCACGCTCGTCGACCTGTCGCTGCCGCGCGACATCGACGAGGCGGCCGCCCGCATCAGGGGCGTGCACCTGATCAACATCGAGTGGCTGCGCCGCAACGAGGACGGCCGCGACCTGGAGAAGCGCCCCGCCTCGGGGGAGGCGAGGAGGCTGGCCGAGCAGATCGTCGAGGGCCAGGTCCAGGAGTTCTTAGCTAGCCAGCGGGTCCGCGCCATCGGCCCGACGGTCGCGGCGCTGCGCAGCAAGGCCGCGGAGATCTCCCGCGGGGAGCTCGAGCGCCTCCAGCGCCGCGCCCCCGGGCTCGAGGGCGACGAGCTCTCCGAGGTGACGCGCACCGTGCAGCGCGTCGTCGATAAGCTGCTCCACGAGCCGACCGTGCGCATCAAGCAGCTGGCCGCCGAGTCCGGGAGCGTGAGCTACGACACGGCGATCCAGGACCTCTTCGGGCTCGCCCCGGAGGACGCGCCCGGCGGCGTGGCGGTCAGCGCCAGCGAGCTGCCCGCCAGCGACTTTCAGGCCAGGGAGAGGAGCGCCAAGTGACCGAGACCCTCAAGGTGGGCACCCGAGGCAGCGAGCTGGCCCGCACCCAGGCCGGCACGATCCGCGACGCGCTCATCGCCGCGGGCCGCGCCGCCGAGCTCGAGATCGTCACCACGCCGGGCGACGTCAACCACTCCCCGGTGGAGCGCATCGGGGTGGGCGTGTTCACCGAGCGGCTCCGCGAGGCGCTCGTTAACGGCGAGTGCGACGTCGCGGTCCACTCGAACAAGGACCTGCCCACCGCCCCCGACGAGCGCGTCTTCGGCGTCACCCCGACGCGCGCCGACCCCCGCGAGGCGCTCGTCGCGCGCGACGGGCTCACCCTCGAGACGCTGCCTAAAGGAGCGAAGGTGGGCACCTCCGCGCCGCGGCGCGTGGGGCAGCTCGCGGCGCTGCGCCCGGATCTTGAGATCCGCCCGCTGCGCGGCAACATCGACACCCGTATGGGCAAGGTCGACTCCGGCGAGCTCGACGCGGTGATCCTCGCCTACGCGGGGCTCACCCGCGTCGGCCGCGGGGACCGCGCCACCGAGGTGTTGGACCCGCGCCGCTTCGTGCCCGCGCCCGCGCAGGGCGCGCTCGCCGTCGAGTGCCGCTCGGACGACGAGGACACCAAGGAGCTGCTTCGCGGGCTCGTCGACGAGGGCGACGCCGCGCGCGTTCGTGCGGAGCGCGCCGTGCTCGCCCGCCTCGAGGCCGGCTGCACCGCGCCGGTCGGGGCGCTCGCCGTCGCGGATCCGGCCGGGCTTCGGCTGCGCGCCGTCGTCGCCGCGACCGACGGCTCCACCCGCCTCGTCGAGGAGCTCACCGGCCCGCCGGAGCGGGCCGCGGAGATCGGCGTCGCGCTCGCGGAGAAGCTGCTCGACGCGGGCGCGGCCGGTATTATGGCCCCGGCCGGCGACTAGCCGGCGGGCGCGCCCGCCCCGGCGACGAGCGGGGCGCGGGCGGTGTCTATTCGACGATTAAGGGAGCCTCGATGGCGACGGTGCAGCTCACCGAACGGGAACTCACCATCCACCTCGGCTGGTGGGAGAAGCTCGCCGCTAGGCGCTCGCATCTTACGGTGCCGACGAGGAAGATCACCGGGGTGCGCGTCATCGACGACGGCCTGCATCTCCCGGAGGTCGCCACCGCGCACCGCCGCGCCGCGACCCGCATCAAGGGGCTGACCGCGACCGGAACCGTGGTGACCGGCCCCGACCACCGGCGCATCATCTTCGTCGCGTGCCACAAGCGCAGCCCCCGCCGCGCGCTCATCGTCGAGCTCACCAACGCGACCGTCGACGCGATCATCGTCACCGTCGACGACGCCGCGGGCGTGGCGCGCGCCATCTGCGCGGCCGCCGGCCGCGCGCGTGGAGGTTAGGACCGCCGCGGTTTTTCATTTCCCTTTCGCTCTTTTAAAGTGTGGATACCACACCGTGAGGAAGGCGGTTGTATTCGGGTGCCCGGATTCGGGGCGCGCGAATACGGCATCCGGACGAAGCCACGGGCCGCCGCGAGACCACGGCCGTCCCGCCCCGCGCCCGGTAAGCGGCCGGCGCTATGAGGCGGCCTCGCGCGCCCCGGCCGGCGGGCCGGGCCGCCCCCAAGCATGGGCGGCGCCCGCGCCCCGGGCGCCGGGCCACGGCCCCGCGGGCCGCGCGAGTGTCAAAGGAGTTCGAGATAAACAAGCAGATAAGTACGGCACAGACTAGCACCGATGCCCCCCGCCCCGCCGGCAAGGTGGCGTTCGTCGGTGCCGGGCCAGGGAACCCCGATCTGCTCACCGTCCGGGCCCGGGAGATCCTCGCGAACACCGCCATAGCCGTCGTTGACGGAGACGTGCTCGACAGCGTCACGGAGATCATCGCCTCCGCGGTGCCCGTGCCCGAGGAGAAGCTCGAGGCCGCGCGCCGCGACTACGAGCGCTTAGTCGAGGAGGCGAAGGCCTCCGGGGCGCGCCGCAAGCCGCCGCGCCCGCCGGCGCCCACCGCCGCGGAGATCACCGCCGCCGACGCCGCGGAGCCGCCCGAGGAGCGCGCAGCACGCCTCATCGAGACCGCGCGGGCCGGGGAGACGGTCGTGCGCCTCGTCTCCGGGAACCCGCTCACCCGCGAGGCGATCCTCGCGGAGATCAACGCCGTCGCCGCGAGCGGCGTGGACTTCCAGGTCGTGCCGGGCATGTCGCTGCCCTCCACGGTGCCGTCGTACGCGGGCATCGCGCTCGGGCCGACCTACACCGAGACGGACGTCTCCACCGAGAAGGTCGACTGGGCCCGCCTCGTCTCCGCGCCGCAGCCGCTCGTGCTGCAGGCGTTCAAGGAGGACCTCGCCACCATCGCCGGCGAGCTCGTCTCCCACGGCATGCCCGAGGAGACGCCCGCGTCGGTGACGACGCACGGCACGACCCGCCTGCAGCGCACCTTTGATGTCACGCTGGGAACGCTCGCGCAGCTCGACGCGGAGCTCGCGGGCAAGCTCGTCGTGACGATCGGCAGTGCGGTCGACTCGCGCTCGAAGTACTCGTGGTGGGAGAACCGGCCGCTCTACGGCTGGCGGGTGCTCGTGCCGCGCGCGAAGTCGCAGGCCGGCCCCATGAGCGCGCGCCTCGCGGCGCACGGCGCGATCCCCCAGGAGGTGCCCACCATCTCCTTGGAGCCGCCGCGCACGCCCGCGCAGATGGAGCGCTCCGTCAAGGGCATCGTCGAGGGCCGCTACCGCTGGATCGTGTTCACCTCCGTCAACGGGGTGCACGCGGTGCGCGACAAGCTCGCCGAGTTCGGGCTCGACGCCCGCGCTTTTGCCGGGGTGAACATCGCCGCCGTCGGCCAGAAGACCGCCGACGAGGTCCGCTCCTTGGGTCTTAGCCCGGAGCTCACCCCGCCGAGTGACAAGCAGAACCTCCGCGGGCTGCTCGAGGTGTTTCCCACCTTCGTCGAGGACATCGACGCCGTGGGCCGGGTGCTCCTGCCGCGCGCGGACATCGGCAGCGACGCGCTCGTCGCGGGTCTCAAGGAGCTCGGCTGGGAGGTCGACGACATCGTCGCCTATCGCACGGTGCGCGCCGCCCCGCCGAGCGCGGACATCCGCTCGATGATCAAGACCGGCGGCTTCGACGCGGTGGCGTTCACCTCCCCGTCGACGGTGAAGAACTTGGTCGGCATCGCGGGCAAGCCGCACCAGCGCACGATCATCGCCGCGATCGGCCCGTCCACCGAGCAGGCCGCCCGCGACCTGGGCCTTCGGGTCGACGTCGTGCCGCAGGTCGCGGACATGCCCTCGCTTGTCGACGCGCTCGCCGCGCACGTCGCGGCGCTGCGCGCCGCGGGGCAGCTCCCGCCGCCGAAGAAGAAGCGCCGCGCCCGTAAGAAGGCCGAGACCGCCGCGCCGGCCGCGGGGACGAAGACCCCGCAGCCCTCGGGCGGGAAGCCCGCCGCCGGCGCTTAAGTAAGGCCCGCGCGCGGGCGGGCCGCCCGCTACGTTTGATTTGAGGGCCGGCGCCCGCAACAGAGCCCGACCCGGCACGCGTCCCGAGGAGAGGATCGAGGAACTTATGTCGAAGATCATCCGCCGCCGGCCGCGGCGCCTGCGCCAGTCGCCCGCGATGCGCGGGCTCGTCAGCGAGACGAGGCTGCACCAAAGCGACCTCATCCTGCCGATGTTCGTCGCCGACGGGATCGACGAGCCCCGGGAGATCACCTCCATGCCCGGGGTGTACCAGCACACCATCGACTCGCTCCTTAGCGAGGTGGAGCGCGCCGCCGAGGCCGGCGTGCGCTGCGTCGATCTCTTCGGCGTGCCCCGCCCCGAGGACAAGGACGCCACCGGGTCCGCGGGCCTCGACCCCGAGGGCATCCTCAACCGGGGGCTCGCCGCGGTGCGGGAGCGCTTCGGCGACGACGTCGTGCTCATCGCCGATACCTGCCTCGACGAGTTCACCGACCACGGCCACTGCGGGGTTCTTACCGTCGACCGGCTCGGCCGCGAGGTCGTCGACAACGACGCGACCCTCGACCTCTACCGGGCGATGGCGGTGGAGCAGGCCCGCTCGGGCGCGCACGTCGTCTCGCCGTCGGGGATGATGGACGGCCAGGTCGCGGAGATCCGCGCCGCGCTCGACGAGGACGGCGCCGAGGACGTCGCGATCATGGCGTACTCCGCGAAGTTCGCCTCCGCGTTTTTCGGCCCCTTCCGCGAGGCCGTGGGCTCCTCGCTCAAGGGCGACCGGCGCGCCTACCAGCAGGACCCGGCCAACGCCCGCGAGGCGGCCCTCGAGGTGAACCTCGACGTCGAGGAGGGCGCCGACTTCGTTATGGTCAAGCCCGCGCTGCCGTACCTCGACGTTTTGCGCGACACCGCGGCGAACTCCCCGGTGCCGGTCGCGGCCTACCAGGTCTCCGGCGAGTACGCGATGATCAAGGCCGCCGGCGAGCGCGGCTGGATCGACGCCGAGCGGGTCATGGCCGAGGCGGTGCTCTCCATCAAGCGCGCCGGCGCCGACCAGATCCTCACCTACGCCGCGATCGACCTCGCCAAGGAACTCTAGCGGAGTACCACCGGGGCGCCGGGGCCCGGTCGGCTAGGCTGGGCACCCGGCGGGGGCCGATAGCGCCGGCCCCCTTTTTCGTAGCGCCCTCGGCGCGGCGCCGGCTGAGCACGCGGGCCCGCGCGAAGGGGGCGCATTGGCAAGTTTTGTCGTCGACCGTGGGGATGGATCGGACGTGAGCGCCACTCAAGCGACCTCGACCCGGCAGGGCTCGGGACCCCAGGCCCCGGAGGCGGTGTGCCTCGCGGCGCGCCTGTGGGTCGTCATCCTCGTCGTCGAGGTCGCCCACCAGATCGTGCAGGCCACCATGGCGCTGCTCGACATGTCCGGGCCGATCGCCGCGGCCCGCAGCCAGCTCGAGGACGCCGGCGCCGACGTGCCCGGCGACGGGCTGCTGCGCGCCGCCGTCGTCGCCGCGACGCTTATCGGCGCCCTGTTAAGCCTCGTCATCGTCGCCGTCGTCGCGGTCATGCTGCGCATGTACCTCCGCCGCTCGAAGTCCGCCGGCGGCGCGCGCGTCGCGCTGCTCGTCTTCGGGATCTTCTTCGCCGTGCGGCTCGCCGTGCCGCTCGGCGGGGGCGGGGGAGCAAGCGACCTGCACGTGGCGTGGTTCCTCGCCGACGGCGCCCTCATCATCGCCGTGGGGGTGCTCGCCATCGTCGCGACGATCCTCCTGTTCAAGAAGGAGTCCGCCGACTGGGCGCGCCCGGACAGGGCGCGGCGCTAACCGTGGCCGACCCCAAGCCCGCCTCGCTCATCTGGGCGTACCGCCTGCTGCTGGCGACGGCCGTGGCGTTCCTCTTCGCCGCGCTGCAGTTCCTGCTCGCCGGCAGCCAGCCCGCCGGCGCCCCGCGCCGCGACGAGATCATCGTCGGCGTCGCCGCCGCGGCCGGCGGCGCGGTCCTCGCGCTCGTCGCCGGCGGCGTGCGCGCC
>NZ_JH815195.1:111209-124253 GCF_000296405.1 Corynebacterium otitidis ATCC 51513 | reverse complement strand
GCCGCGGCGAGCCTCGCGGTGGCGGGCGCGTCCCGCCCGGCGCCGCAGCTGGGTTTCCCGGGCGGCGGGCCCCTCGGGCACAATTGGGGCCATGACGACGACGCCTAGCCCCGCGCGCCGCGAGCTGCGGCGCGCGCCGCTGCTCGACGCGATCGCGGGGAAAACGCCCGCCCGCCCGCCGGTGTGGTTCATGCGCCAGGCGGGCCGCTCGCTGCCCGAGTACCGGGAGATCAGGAAGGGCACCGGCATGCTCGACGCGTGCCTCAACCCGGAGCTGCTTGCCGAGATCACCCTGCAGCCGGTGCGGCGCCACGACGTGGACGCCGCGATCCTCTTCTCCGATATCGTCGTGCCGCTCAAGGCGGCGGGCCTAGCGATCGACATCGTGCCCGGCCGCGGGCCCGTCGTCGACGAGCCGGTGCGCGACCGCTCGGCGATCGGCGCCGTGCCGATCCTCGAGGGCGACGTGCCGGGCCTCGAGGAGGGCATCGGCGGGATCCTCGAGGGGCTGCGCGACGACCAGACGCTCATCGGCTTCGCGGGCGCGCCGTTTACCCTGGCGAGCTACCTCGTCGAAGGCGGGCCCTCGAAGACCCACGAGCACACCAAGGCGCTCATGCACACCGACCCTGAGGCCTGGGACGAGCTCATGGGCAGGCTCACGACGACGATCGTGCGTTTCCTCGAGGTTCAGCTCGCCGCGGGCATCGACGCCTTCCAGCTCTTCGACTCGTGGGCGGGCTTCCTCTCCGAGCACGACTACCGCCGCTTCGTGTTGCCGCACTCCACCAAGGTCTTCGAGGCGCTCGCAGGCCGGGTGCCGTCGATCCACTTCGGTGTCACCACCGGGGAGCTCCTCGGCGACATGGCAGCCGCCGGTGCGGACGTCGTCGGCGTCGACTGGCGCGTGCCCCTCGACCGCGCGGCCGAGCGCATCGCCACCGCCGCGGGGCCCAAGGTGTTGCAGGGCAACCTCGACCCCGCGCTGCTGCTCGCCGGGGGCGAGGTTGTCCGCGGCGAGATCGCCCGCATCAAGGCCGAGGCCGCACGCGCCCGCGCCGCGGGGCACGCCTTAGGTCACGTCTACAACCTCGGCCACGGGGTGCTGCCGGCCACCCCGCCCGACGCGATCACCGAGGCCGTTCGCGTCATCCACGAGGAGGGCTAGGCCCAAGCGCCCCGCGCGGCGCACAATGGGACTACGCAGGGCGCCGCACCCCGGCGCCCGCGCCCCGCGCCGGGCCCGCGAACGCCGTGGGCCCGCGCGGCGGGGCGTTCGCAGCCGTCGTTGCCAGGGAGGCAGGATTTCTCGCATGCGCTACGCAGTCATCGGCGCGGGCCTGGCCGGGCTCGCGGCCGCCTACCGGATCGCGGACCGCGCCGGAGAGGGCGCGGAGGTCGACGTCTTCGAGGCCGCCGACCGGGTCGGCGGCAAGGCCTTGAGCGTGCCCTTCGACCACGGGCCCGTCGACGTCGGCGCCGAGTCGCTGCTCACCCGCAACGAGGCGGCCAACCAGCTCATCGAGGAGCTGGGCTTAAAGGGCTCGCTGGTGAAGCCCTCGGCCCGGCGCTCGCTCATCTACTCCGGCGACCGGCTCCACGAGATCCCCTCCGGCGGGCTCATGGGCATCCCCGCCACCGGCGAGGGCCTCGCCGAGCTCATCGGAACGGACGCGGCCGCCGCGATCGACAACGAGCCCGAGGCCGCGGGGCTGGAGTGGGAGCCGGGTACGGACCGCTCGCTCGGGGCTCTTATTCGGGAGCGCTACGGCGACGGGGTCGCCGACCGGATCGTCTCCGCTCTGCTCGGCGGGATCTACTCGTGCGCCGCGGACGACCTCGGGGTGCGAGCCACCGTCCCGCAGCTCGCCGCCGCGCTCGATAGGCAGGTCGAGGCCGGCGAGGACCCGAGCCTCGCGCGCGCCGTCGCCGCGGCCTTAGAGGAGCGCGCGGCCGGGCGCACCGCGGCCACCGGGGTGCCCTCCGGCTCCGAGGAGTCCGCGAAGGCGCGGCCGAACCCCGCGGAGCCCAACCCCGACTCGCCGTTCGTGACGTTCGCCGGGGGCTACCAGGAGCTCTACGAGACCCTCGCGGAGAAGGCCGCCGAGCGCGGCGCGAAGATCTACATCGACGCGTTCGTCGCCGAGCTGAAAAAGAAGGGCTCCGGCTGGGCCTTCAAGGGCGGCGAGGGCACCTACGACCGGGTGGTGCTCGCCACGCCCGCGCCGACGAGCGCGCTGCTTTTGCGCGACGCCGCGCCGCGCGCCGCGGCGCAGCTCTCCCGCATCAAGCTCGCGAGCTCCGCGGTCGTGGGCCTGCGGCTCGCGAGCGGCGAGGGGCTGCCTAAGAACTCCGGGATCCTCGTCGCCGCCGACCAGCCCGGCGTGGCGGCCAAGGCGTTCACCTTCGCCTCCAACAAGTGGCCCCACCTCGCCACGCGCCCCGGTTTCCTGCTGCGCGCGAGCTTCGGGCGCTTCGGCGACGACGCCCTCGTGCGCGCCGAGGAGGACGAGCTCGTCGACCGCGCCCTCGACGACCTCGAAACCATCACCGGCGTCGACGCCCGGGAGCTCGGGGTGGAGGAGATCTTCACCCAGCGCTGGTTCGGCGGCATTCCCCGCTACGACGAGCACCACGGCGAGGCCGTCGCCGAGGCAGCCGCCGCGCTCGCCGACGCCCCCGGGATCGAGGCGACCGGCGCGTGGGCCAACGGCGTGGGCGTGCCCGCGGTGCTCGCCGACGCGCTCGCCGCCGCGGATCGCGCCCTCGGCTAGGCCTGTCTCCCGGGGCGGCGTGGCGGGCCCCGGCGCGGCCCTAGAATGGTCGCCATGAGCGACGAGCAGCAGCAGACCACGTCCTCCGCCAGGCTCTTTGAGGAGGCCGCCCGGTACATCCCCGGCGGGGTGAACTCCCCGGTGCGTGCCTTCGGCTCCGTCGGGGGCACCCCCCGCTTCCTCGTGTCCGGCTCCGGCTCGAGGGTCACCGACGCCGACGGCAACGAGTACGTCGACCTCATCTCCTCCTGGGGCCCGATGCTCATCGGGCACGCCCACCCCCGCGTCGTCGAGGCGGTGCGCGCCGCCGCCGGCCGCGGCCTGTCCTTCGGCGCGCCCGGCGAGGGCGAGACCGAGCTCGCCCGCCTCGTCGTCGAGCGCAGCTCCGCCGAGCAGGTGCGCCTCGTCAACTCCGGCACCGAGGCGACGATGTCCGCCGTGCGCCTCGCCCGGGGCGCGACCGGCCGCGACAAGATCATCAAGTTCGAGGGCTGCTACCACGGCCACGTCGACTCCCTACTCGCCTCCGCGGGCTCGGGCGTCGCGACCCTGGGCCTGCCCGACTCTCCCGGGGTTACCCGCGGCACCGCCGCCGACACCATCGTCGTGCCCTACAACGACCCCGCCGCCGTCGAGCGCGCCTTCGCCGAAAACGACGGCGAGATCGCCGCGATCATCACCGAGGCCGCCGTCGGCAACATGGGCACCGTCGCGCCCGCCGACGACTTCAACCGCAAGCTCAAGGACATCGCGCACAAAAACGGCGCGCTGCTCATCATCGACGAGGTCATGACGGGCTTCCGCACCTCGCCGACCGGCTGGTACGGCGTCGACGGCGTCGCAGGCGACCTCACCACCTTCGGCAAAGTCGTCTCCGGCGGGCTGCCCGCGGCCGCGTTCGGCGGGCGTCGCGACCTCATGGAGCAGCTCGCGCCCACCGGGCCCGTCTACCAGGCCGGCACGCTCTCTGGGAACCCCGTCGCCGTCGCCGCCGGCGCCGCCTCCTTGAAGGCCGCCGACGAGGGCGTCTACGAGAGAGTCGCGGCCAACGCCGACCGGCTCGCCGGGCTCGTCGACGAGGCGCTGAGCCGCGCCGGGGTCGCCCACCACATCCAGCGCGCCGCGACGATGCTCTCGGTGCGCTTCGCCGAGGGGGAGGGCCGCAACTTCGACGACATGTCGAAGGCGGACACGTTCCGCTACCCGCCGTTCTTCCACGAGTTGCTCGCCCGCGGGGTCATGGTGCCGCCGAGCGCGTTCGAGACGTGGTTTGTCAACAGCGCGATGGTCGACGAAGATTTCGAGCAGATCGAGGCCGCGCTCGCCCCCGCCGCGGAGGCGGCGGCCCGCGCCACCGGCGCCTAGCCCGCCCGCGCCCGCAGGTACCCGCGGGGCGCGGGGAGGGGAGGGCCCGGCCGGGCGGGCGGCGGCCGCCCCTCAAGGGAAGCGTTTTTTTAAAAGGACCACATGAGCTCTACCCCGACGCCCGCGCCCGCGACCGTCGTGCACCTCGTCCGCCACGGCGAGGTCTACAACCCCGACCGGATCCTCTACGGCCGGCTGCCGAACTTCCGCCTCTCCGCGCGCGGCGAGAACCAGGCCGCCCGCACCGCCGAGGCGTTCCGCGGCCACGACGTCGCCTTCCTCGGCTGCTCGCCCCTGGCGCGCGCGAGGCAGACCGCCGCGCCCATCTCGGAGATTCTCGGCCTCGAGCCGGAGGCCGACGAGCGTCTCATCGAGTCGGGCAACAGCTTCGAGGGCAAGCGCACCAAGGGGCTGCGCTCGGTGCTGTGGCGCCCGAGCTCCTGGCCGCTGCTGAAAGACCCGTCGGTGCCGAGCTGGGGCGAGCCCTACGCCGAGATCGCCGAGCGCATGTTCGCCGCGATCGCCCAGGCGCGCGCCCGCGCCGAGGGGCGGGAGGCGGTGCTCGTGTCCCACCAGCTGCCCATCGTCACCGTGCAGCGCACGCTGCGCGGCCAGCGGCTCGCCCACAACCCGCAGTCGCGGCGCTGCGCGCTCGCGTCGGTGACCTCGGTCGTCTACCGCGGCGAGGAGGTCGTCGACCTTCGCTACGCCGAGCCCGCCCAGGAGGTCTAGGAGGCTTTTCGCACATGAGGCTTCGCATCACCCGCGCCGCGTGCGCGACGCTCGCGTCCGCGGCGCTTCTCGCCGGCTGCGGGGCCGGCGAGGAGCAGCAGCACAACGCCGTCGCCCAGGGCGGCACCTTCCAGTTCCACAGCCCCGGCGGGCAGCTCGAGATCTTCTACCCCGAGGAGGAGCGCGCCCCCATCGGGGAGCTCGAGGGCGAGTCGCTGGCCGAGGACGGCGAGCGCCTCAAGCTGTCGGACTTCGACGGGCAGGTCGTCGTGCTCAACGTGTGGGGCCAGTGGTGCGCGCCCTGCCGCACCGAGGTCGACGACCTCCAGCGCGTCCACGACGAGATCTCCGAGCGCGGCGGAACGGTGCTGGGCATCAACGTGCGCGACCACAACAAGCAGCTCGCCCAGGACTTCGCCGCCGACAACTGGGTCGACTACCCCTCCATCTACGACCCGCCGTTCCGCAACGCCGCGGCGCTCGGCGGGGTGCCGACCTCGGTGGTGCCCACCACCATCGTCCTCGACAAGCAGCACCGCCCGGCCGCGGTGTTCCTCCGCGAGATCACCGACGAGGACGTCCTCAAGGTCACCGACGAGCTCTTGGGGGAGTCGTGAGCGGCGGCGGCCTCGCGGAGACGCTCTCCGAGGCGGTGCTCGCCGGCCCCCTGATCGCCGGGGTGCTCGCCGCGGCGCTCGCGGGGCTCGTGTCCTTCGCCTCCCCGTGCGTCGTGCCGCTCGTGCCCGGCTACCTCTCCTACCTCGCCGGCGCCGTCGGCGGGGAGATGGACTACTCGGACGCCAAGGCCCCCAAGGTGGGGCGCACCCGCCAGTGGGCGGTCGTCGGCGCCGCGGCGCTCTTCGTCGCCGGGTTCACCGTCGT
The DNA here is from genome assembly GCF_000296405.1 of Corynebacterium otitidis ATCC 51513. Lineage (GTDB taxonomy): Bacteria > Actinomycetota > Actinomycetes > Mycobacteriales > Mycobacteriaceae > Corynebacterium > Corynebacterium otitidis. The sequence goes on along the minus strand of NZ_JH815195.1, from coordinate 118,500 downwards.
GTTCGTCGCCGCGACGGTGAGCGCCTTCGGGCTCATCAACGCGTTGTCGATCAACGCCGGGGTGCTCATGCGCGTCGGCGGCGCGGTCACCGTGCTCATGGGGCTCGTGTTTTTAGGCGCGTTCAAGCCGCTGCAGCGCGACACGAGGCGCGCCCCGAAGCGCGGCACGACGTGGCTCGCCGCCCCGCTGCTCGGCGGGGTCTTCGCGCTCGGCTGGACGCCGTGCCTCGGCCCCACCCTCGCGGCGATCATCTCCGTGGCCGCCGGCACCGAGGGCACCACCGCGCTGCGCGGCGCGATCCTCATCGTCGGCTACTGCCTGGGCCTGGGCCTGCCGTTCGTCGCGCTGGCGCTCGGCTCGAGCGGGGCGCTGCGCGGGGTGGGCTGGCTGCGCCGCCACTCCCGCGGCATCCAGATCTTCGGCGGCGTCGCGATGATCGTCGTCGGGCTGCTCCTGCTCACCGGGCTGTGGGAGCAGTTCATCAACCTCGTGCGGCAGTGGACCGTCGAGTTCGGCTACGCCCCCATCTAGCGGGCCGCCGCCGACACCGCCCAGCCCGACAACGACACCGACGACCACCGGCCAGGTGAGGGAGCGTGACAACAGTGACGACAACCCCGAGGCGCGCCGCCCGCACCGCGGGCCGGCTGCTCAGGCGCGCGTGGAACTGGCTCACCAGCATGCGCACCGCGCTCGTGCTGCTCTTCCTGCTCGCGCTCGCGGCGATCCCCGGGGCGCTTCTGCCGCAGCGCAGCCTCAACGAGGCCAACGTCATCGACTACCTCGAGACCAACGGCCGCATCGCGGAGATCTACGACTCGCTGCAGCTCTTCGACGTCTTCGAGTCCACGTGGTTCAACGCCATCTTCGTGCTGCTCATGGTCTCGCTGATCGGGTGCATCATCCCGCGCACCCGGGACCACTACCGCGCGATGCGCACCCCGCCCGTGCGCGCCCCGAAGCGCCTCGACCGGATGCCGAAGTACGCCGCCCACGAGCGGCCAGACCTCGAGCCGGACGAGATGCTCGCCCGCGCGAAGGCGGCGCTCAAGGGCTGGAAGATCGCCGAGTTCGCCCCCGCCGAGGACCGCGACGGGAAGGCCTCCATCGCCGCGGAGCGCGGCTTTTCCCGAGAGTTCTTCAACCTGCTCTTCCACTTGGGGATCGTCGCGATGCTCGTCACCATCGCGATCGGGCGGCTGACGTTCTACGAGGGGCACGTCATCCTCGTCACCGACACCGGCTCCGCCGACTCCGCCGCCGAGGCGAAGGCGATCAACGGCAAGGAGTTCTGCAACACCGCGCCGGCGAACTTCGACTCCTTCCGCGCCGGGCCCCTCTTCGACGGCACCGGGCTCGACCCGTTCTGCCTCCAGGCGCATACCTTCGAGGCCGACTACCTGCCCAGCGGGCAGGCCGACATGTTCCGCTCCAAGGTGTCGTTTGCCGAGGCCGAGGACATCACCACCGACCCGGAAGGCTGGGAGGACTACGACCTCGAGGTCAACCACCCGCTGCGCCTCAGCGAGGCGACCGTCTACCTCCAGGGCCACGGCTTCGCCCCGACGTTCACGGTGACGTGGCCCAACGGGGAGACCCGCACCCAGACCGTGCAGTTCAGGCCCGACGACCCGACGTTCTTCCTCTCCTCGGGCGCGGTGCGCTTCGACCCGCCGGCCGGTATGTACGGCGACCTCTACGAGCGGCGCCAGAACCAGCTGAGCCTCCAGGGGCTCTTCGCTCCGACCGCCGAGTGGGCGGGGGAGAACGGCCAGCTGCTCGAGTCCGGCTTCCCCGCGCTCACCGACCCGGCCGTCGCGATCGACATCTACCGCGGCGACAACGGCCTCGACACCGGGCGCGGCCAGTCGATCTTCGACCTCGACCCGACGCTCATCCACAGCGGTCAGCTGCGCAAGCTCGAGCGCGTCAACCTCGAGAAGGGCGAGTCCGTCACCCTCGACGACGGCACCGAGGTGCGCTTCGACGGCGCGCAGGAGTACGTCAACATCCAGGTCAGCCACAACAACTCCTACCTGTGGGTGCTCGCCTTCGCGATCGTCATGATCGGCTCTCTGACCCTTTCGCTGTTCATCAAGCGCCGCCGCGTGTGGCTGCGCGTCGCGCCCGCCGCTGGCGGCGGCACCGCCCTGGAGATGGCCGGCATCGCGCGCACCGACCAGGCCGGCTGGGGCGGCGAGTTCGACGAGCTCTACCGCGGGCTCATGGGTCTGCCCGACCCCGACGACGTCGACGAGGACTCCGGGATCGACCCCAACGAGGGGCTGGTGCGCTAGGCCAGGCGGCAAAGGCCCAGCCGGGAGGTGGATGCTATCACCCACGAAAGTTGGTTGGGTTCGGGCGGCGCGTGCTAGGGTCCATCGATAAGCAGGCGTCCCGCGCCGGCCCCGCGACGACGGGCGCCGGCCGCCTGGTGTACTCGGTGAGAAACCGCCGGCGACCAGCCCCGCGCCGCCGGGCCTGCGGCCCGGCCGGGCGAGGCGAGATAACCGCCCGCCGGCCGCGAACGGAGGAGCCATGCCCATCAACAGCGACCTGTCGCTTCTGTCGGACTACGCGATCCAGGGGACCTTCCTGGCCTACCTCGTCGCGCTCGTGCTGTCGCTGACCTCGTACGTGAAGCTGCAGGGGGTCATCAAGAACCGGCGCGCCCTCAAGGACCGCGAGGAGGTAAACGACCGGGAGCTCGCCGCCGTCGGCGCCGGCGGCTCCGGCGACGGCGCGGGCGAGGACCCGGCCCGCCCGGTCGAGGACCTGCCCACCGAGGGGGAGCTCGACCGGCGGGAGGACTCCGCCCACACGTGGGGCAAGGCCGCCCAGTCGGTCGTGTGGCTCGGGATCATCCTGCACGCCGCGGGCATCGTCGCGCGCGGCTACGCGGTGCAGCGCTTCCCGCTGGGCAACCTCTACGAGTACATGCTCGCCATCACCGGGGTGGCGATGCTCGTCGCGGCTCTGGTCATCCAGCGCAAGTCGCTGCGGTTCGCGTGGCCGTGGGTGCTCACCGCGATCCTCGTTTTGCTCTTCTACGGCTCGACGAAGCTCTACGCGGAGTCCGCGCCGGTCGTGCCCGCCCTGCAGTCGCACTGGCTGCCCTTCCACGTCACGACCGTGTCGGTGGGCGGCTCGCTGGGGCTCATCTCGGGGCTGTTCTCGGCGCTGTACCTGCTGCGCGTCTGGCAGCCCGCCGGCAAGGAGCGTGGCGTCGCCGGCGCGATCGCCAGGCCGCTGCCCACCGCGCGGCGGCTCGACGAGATCGCCTACCGGCTCGCCGTGTTCACCCTGCCCATCCTCGGGGTGGGCATCCTGCTCGGCGCGATCTGGGCGGACACCGCGTGGGGACGGCCCTGGGGCTGGGACCCCAAGGAGACCCTGTCGTTCATCACGTGGATCCTCTACGCCGCTTACCTCCACGCCCGCGCGACCGCCGGCTGGCGGGTCGGCGCCGCGTGGATCAACATCCTCGCGCTCGCCGCGATGATCTTCAACCTCTTCTTCGTCAACCTCGTGATCTCCGGGCTGCACTCCTACGCGGGGCTCAACTAGCCCGAGCCGCGCCGCCCGGCACCCGGGCCCCTGAAAATAAGGGCCGGACTACCATCGAGCTATCATTAAGGATAAGCTCAGCGAAAGTAGCTAGGCTCCGATCGAGGGAAAGGGCGATGAGATGGCGGCGACTCCGCGCCGAAAGACCGGCAAGCCCGCCGGCGACAACCCCGAGCTCCTAAGGCTCGGCGAGCACCTCGCCGAGAGGCGCCGGGAGCTCGGCCGGCTCCAGAAGGAGACCGCCGACGCCGCGGGGGTGTCGCGCTCGACGCTGCACGCCATCGAGCACGGCTCCTCGGGCGTGCGCTGGGAGAAGGTCACCGCCGTGTGCGGGGAGCTGGGGCTTCGGCTCCTCTTCGTCGAGGACGACCGCGAGCCCGCCGCCAAGGACGCCGTACACTAGCCCCGCGGGCCGTCCCCGGTCCGGCACCAACGACCACGACGGCCGCCGCCCATCGCGCGGCCGGGGGAGGGCTAAGCGATGCGCATTCTCGTCACCGGCGGCGCCGGGTTCATCGGCTCCGACTTCGTGCGCCGCAGCCTTAAGCGCCCCGGCGGCCACGAGGTCACCGTCCTCGACAAGCTCACCTACGCGGCGAACCCGAAGAGCCTCGAGGGGTTGCCCGCCGACCGGTTCTGCCTGATCGAGGGCGACGTCGCCGACGAGGCCCTCGTCGACCGGCTGGTCGGGGAGAGCGACCTCGTCGTGCACTTCGCCGCCGAGTCCCACGTCGACCGCTCGCTGAAGGACCCCGCGGGCTTCGCGGTGACCAACGTGCTCGGCACGATCCGCATCGCCGCCGCGGCCGCACGCCACGGGGTGAGGCTCCACCACGTCTCCACCGACGAGGTCTTCGGCGACCTGCCGCTCGACTCCACGGACGAGTTCACCCCTGAGACGCCCTACCGCCCGTCGAGCCCGTACGCCGCCTCGAAGGCGTCGAGCGACCACTTCGTGCGCGCGCTCGTGCGCAGCGCGGGATTGCAGGCGACGATCTCGAACTGCTCGAACAACTTCGGGCCCCGCCAGCACCCCGAGAAGCTCATCCCGCGCCAGATCATCCGGCTCCTCCACGGCAAGCCGCCCGCGGTCTACGGGGAGGGCGCGAACGTGCGCGACTGGATCCACGTCGCCGACCACAACGAGGCCGTCTGGCGCATCGTCGAGGCCGGAAGGCCCGGCGAGACCTACCTCATCGGCGCGCGGGCGCGCCGCAGCAACCTCGAGATCGCCCGGGCCCTCTGCCGGATCGCGGGGCGCGACCCCGGGGACATCGTGTTCGTCGCCGACCGGCCGGGCCACGACCGGCGCTACGCCATCGACCCGAGCTCCACCGAGGCGCTCGGCTGGCGGCCGGAGAGCGGAGACCTCGAGGACGCGCTCGCGGAGACGTTCGCCTGGTACCGCGACAACGAGGACTGGTGGCGCGAGTCCTACCTGGAGAGCGAGGAGGCCTACCGGGCTCAGGGCTAGCCCGGGCGCACGGGCGGCGCGGGTCGCTGCACGCGGGAGCACCCGGTGCGCCTACCCGGCGCCGCTGCTATCACTGGGGTACGTCCTTTTTCAGGAAACTCCAAGGAGGTGCCCCGTGACGACAGCCCGACCGGACGACGCCGACCGGCCCACCGGCGCGTGGGAGAGGTACCGCCACCTCTGGCTCGTCGCCCTCCTCTTCGCGAGCTCCGCCGCCCTCACCGACGGGGGCGCGATCATCCGCGCCCTGCGCGACCCCTCAGGAGCCGTCCCCGCCGTCGAGTGCGTCCTGGTGGGGATCCACGCCGGCATCGCCGCCGCGATCGCCGGGCACACCCTGGCCCGCGCCCGCGGCTGGGAGAGGCCGCCGCTCGCCGCCGCCGGCGCGGGGATCCTCGGCGGGGCGATGGCCGCCGCGGCGATCGCCGGGCTCACCGCGCTGCTCGAACCCCGGCGGGACCCGGTCCCGGCCGCGGGGGAGCGGCCCGCGCGCGGCGCCGCCCGGGGCCTTAGGTAGGGCGGGGCCGGTAGAATCGGCGGCATGTTTCAACCGGTAGAGGGCCTCGACGGGGTGCTGCGCCTGGAGCTTACGACGCACCCCGATGAGCGGGGCCGCTTCCACGAGTGGTTCAAGGCCTCCTCCTTCGAGGAGGCCACCGGCTTCCCGCTGGACGTGCAGCAGGCCAACATGTCCACCTCGAAGGCGGGGGTGATCCGGGGCCTGCACTACTCCGAGGTGCCGCCGGCCCAGGCGAAGCTCGTCACCGTGCCCGCCGGGCGGATCACCGACGTCGTCGTCGACGTGCGCGCCGGCTCCCCGACGTTCGGGCGGTGGCGCGCCATCGAGATCGGCTCGAAGAACCCCGGCGGGGTCTACATCCCGGGCGGTTTCGCGCACGGCTTCTTCGCCCACGAGGACTCGGTGGTCTGCTACCTCACCACCGCCGAGTACGACCCCGAGCGCGAGCACGCCATCACGCCGTTCTCCCGGGAGATCGGCGTCGAGTGGCCCGCGGGCGACTACATCCTCTCCGAGAAGGACCGAGGTGCCCCGGAGCCCTCCCAGGCGGTGCTGCCCACCTTTGATGAGGCCCGCGACTTCGTTCGGCAGCAGCGCGACGGCTGGGCGCTCGCCAACGAGGCCGCCGGCGAGGAGGCTTAAGAAGCGTCGTGAAGGGCATCATCCTCGCCGGCGGCACCGGCTCCAGGCTGCGGCCGATCACCTTCGGGGTGAGCAAGCAGCTCGTGCCGGTCTACGACAAGCCGATGGTCTACTACCCGCTCTCGACGCTCATGCTCGCGGGTATTACCGACATCCTGCTCATCGCCACGCCCGCCGACCGCGGCCAGTTCGAGCGGCTGCTCGGCGACGGCTCCCAGTTCGGGATTAGGCTCACCTACGCCACCCAGGACGAGCCGCGCGGCCTGGCCGAGGCGTTCATCCTCGGCGCGGAGCACATCGGCGACGACTCGGTCGCGCTCGTCTTGGGCGACAACATCTTCTACGGCGCGGGGCTGGGCACCCGGCTTCGGCGCTACACCGACCCTAAGGGCGCGGCGATCTTCGCGTACTGGGTCTCCAACCCGCAGGACTACGGGGTCGTCTCCTTCGACGACGAGGGCCGCGCCCTCTCCCTCGAGGAGAAGCCGAAAAACCCCGCGTCGAACTGGGCGGTGCCGGGCCTGTACTTCTACGACAACGACGTCGTCGACATCGCCCGGGGGCTCGAGCCCTCCGCCCGCGGCGAGCTGGAGATCACCGACATCAACGCCGAATACTTGAGGCGCGGCCGGCTCCACGTCGAGGCGCTGCCCAGGGGCACCGCGTGGCTCGACACGGGCACCGTCGACCAGCTCATGGCGGCGGGCAACTTTGTCTTCACCATCGAGCAGCGCCAGGGCTTAAAGGTCAGCTGCCCCGAGGAGGTCGCCTGGCGGATGGGCTTCATCGGCGACGAGGAGATCCTCGCCCGCGCAGAGCGGCTCGCCGCATCCGGGTACGGGGACTACCTCAAAGAGATCGTCGCCCGCGAGCGGGCCCTCGGCGGGCGGCCCTAAAACCCGCCCTCCCTGAGGCCAGACGACGGCGCCGGGCGCCCGATCCTCGCGTTAACGATCGGGCGCCCGGCGCCGGCTTCATGGGGGAGGGGGCGGGTCGGCTCCCGCGCTAGGCGGCCTCCCCGGGGGAGTCCTCGTCGCGGCCGCGCCGCTCGGCGCCGCCGCGGTTGTCCTGCGCGCCGCGGCCGGGC
>NZ_JH815195.1:50676-110999 GCF_000296405.1 Corynebacterium otitidis ATCC 51513 | reverse complement strand
TCGCCGTCCGCGGCCTCACCCCGCGCCTCGGCGGGGGAGTCGGACTCCTCGCTAGCGGCGGCGTCCTCGCCGCCGCCCTCGGCGGGGCGGTAGCGGCGCCGGGCGCGCTCGACGCGCTCCTCCTCCTCGCGGGCCGCGGCCTCCTGCGCGCGGCGCTGCTTGAAGCGGTTCTTCTCGATGGTCCAGAGGAACTCCTCGTCGTCGTCGGGCCCCTTGACCTGGGGCTCGCGCTGGGCGCGGCCCTGGCGCTCGCCGCCGCCCAGGGAGCTGGGCTTAAACGCCTTCCACAGCAGGACGACGGCGAGAATGATGAGAACGATTAGCAATAACCTGCCCACGTGTCTCCCTCCTGTCGTCCCACCAGAATAGCCGCACGACCGCCCCAATGACTAGCGTAGATGGGTGATGAACGAGCACTCCCCGGCCGAGAACCACACCTCGCCCGACACCGGGCCGGACGCCGACGCGAAGCTGGGCAGCCACGCGCGCCGCGCTCTGTTGAAGTACGGCCTCGCAAGGCTGGGCCTCTTCGTCGCGCTCGCGGCGGCGGTGCAGCTCATCGGCTTCGCGTTCGGCATCACCCTGCCGATCGTCATCTCCGCGCTGCTCGGCCTGCTCATCGCGTTCCCGCTGTCGATGCTCGTGTTCACCAACCTGCGCATCGACGCGACGCGCTCCCTCGCGAGGTGGCGGGAGGTGCGCCGCCGCCGCAAGCGCTGGGTCCAGGAGGAGCTCGCCGAGCGCTAGCTCCCGCGCGCCGCGCGCCGGGCGGCCGACAGCGCCCCGCCGCCGGGGGGTTGCTGCTAGGTCGCGGCGAGGACGAGCCCGATGGCGGTGAGCGCCGACCAGGCCAGAAGCGCCCGCCCGGTCGCGCCGAGCACCGGGATGAGCCGGGCGCCGGCCTCGCGGCGCACGATCGGCGCGGCCGCGGGCAGGAGCAGCGGGGCGCCGAGGAAGCCCAAGGCCGCCCACCACGTCGCGAAGAGCAGCGCCGCGGTGCCCGGGATGGGCACGAGGAGGAGAATCAAAAACAGGGAGCGGGCGCGCCGCTCGCCGAGGAGCACGGCGAGCGTGCGCTTGCCGGCGGCCTCGTCGGAGGGGATGTCGCGGATGTTGTTCGCGAGGTTCACCGCCGCGGAGAGCGCCCCGACGGTGATCGCCGCGACGAGGCCGACCCAGCTTATGGAGCCGGACTGGGTGTACTCCGTGCCGAGCACCGCCACCAGCCCGAAGAACACGAAGACCGCGGCCTCGCCGAGGCCGCGGTAGCCGTAGGGGCGCTTCCCGCCGGTGTAGAACCACGCGGCGAGGATGCACACCGCGCCCACGGCGATGAGCCACGGGTTGGACACGACGCTCAGCGCGACGCCGGCGACGGCGGCGACGCCGAACGCGCCGAACGCGGCGCCGCGCACCGCGGCCGGCCGGGCGAGCCCGCTGCCGGTGAGCCGCAGCGGGCCGCTGCGGTCCTCGTCGGTGCCGCGGATCCCGTCGGAGTAGTCGTTCGCGAAGTTGACCCCGACGATGAGCGCCCACGCCACCACCAGCGCGATGAGCGCCCGCCACCAGGAGAACCCGCCGGCGAAGTACGCCGCGCCGCTGCCCGCGATCACCGGGGCGACCGCGTTGGGCCACGTGTGCGGGCGCGCGCCCTCGAGCCACTGCCCGAAGCTCGGAGTGTGTGCCATGACCGCGATTATCTCAAGGGGTGGAAAACAGGCGGGCAACCGCCCCGCGGTCGACCTTCCCGAGCGCCGCGCGCGGCAGCGACTCGACCCGGCGGAGCTGCTTGGGTAGTTGCCAGCGGGGCAGGTCCGCGAGCCCGGCGTAGACGTCCTCGGCGGCGGCGGTGCCCTCGTAGGCGGCGACGACCGCCTGCCCGAAGCGCGGGTCGGGCACGCCCGCGACGGCGGCCTCGGCGACGCCGGGGATCGCGCGCAGCGCCCGCTCGAGGACCTCCGGGTGGAGCTTGAGGCCCCCGGTGGAGATCACCTGGTCGATCCGGCCCTCGACGTGGAGCACCCCGTCCTCGTCGAGGCGCCCGGCGTCCGAGGTTCTAAACCAGCCGGGCTCGGGGAACGCATTGGAGTCGCGGTTGCGGTAGCCGCGCGCGACCATCGGCCCGCCGACGACGATGCGCCCTGAGCCTCGCTCGACGCGCACCCGCGCCCCGGACAGCGGGCGGCCGTCGTAGACGAGCCCGCCGGAGGTCTCCGCGGAGCCGTAGGTCGCCACCGCGTTAATCCCGAGGCGCTCGCACGCGGAGCGCAGGGACTCGTCGAGCGGCCCGCCGCCGACGAGCACCGCGTCGAAGGTCCGCAGCGCGTCGATGCCGGCGAGCTCGTCGAGCGCCTTCGCGAGCTGCATGGGGGTGAGCGCGGTGTACGAGCGGTCGCCGGTGCGGTCGAGCTCCGCGGCGCCGCGCGCGAACTCCTCAATGGAGAACCCGGAGCTCAAGTTCAGGCAGTAGGGCTCGACGCCGGCCACCAGGCTGCGCACGAGCACCTGGAGGCCCGCGATGTGGTGGGCGGGCATGGCGAGCAGCCACTGGCCCGGCCCGCCGAGGCGCCGGTGGGTCGCGTCCGCGCTCGAGACGAGGTTCGCGGCGGTGAGCTCCGCGCCCTTGGGCGGGCCCGTCGAGCCGGACGTCGCGACGACGACGGCGACCTCCGGGTCGATGGGCCGCCCGGCGAGCTGCGAGTCCACAAGCCGCCTCGCGCGCGCCTCGTCGTTGTCGGGCACGGGCAAAAGACTCGCCTCGCCGGCGATCGCGGCCTCGAGCTCGTCGAGGACGCGCGCCGGGTCCGCGGCGGGCACGACGAGGGGGCTAAGCACGTGGGATCGCCTCGGCGCCACCGTCCTGCGGCCTCCTTCCCCCGCGGCCCCGGGAAAGGGTCGCGGCCTGGCGGTTAATAGTAGTAGGGGTAGTCCTCCCAGCGCGGCGGGCGCTTCTCTAAGAAGGCCTCCTTGCCCTCGCGGGCCTCGTCGGTCATGTAGGCCAGGCGGGTGGCCTCCCCGGCGAAGACCTGCTGGCCGGCCATCCCGTCGTCGGCGAGGTTGAACGCGAACTTCAGCATCCGCTGCGCGGTGGGGGACTTGCCGTTGATGGCGCGCGCCCACTCGACGCCGGTGGCCTCGAGGTCGGCGTGGTCGACGACCGCGTTGACCGCGCCCATCTTCTCCATCTCCTCGGCCATGTAGGACCGCCCGAGGAAGAAGATCTCCCGGGCGCGCTTCTGGCCGACCATGCGCGCGAGGTAGGCGCTGCCGTAGCCCGCGTCGAAGGAGCCGACGTCCGCGTCGGTCTGCTTGAAGCGCGCGTGCTGCCTGGAGGCGATCGTCAGGTCGCACACGACGTGCAGCGAGTGCCCGCCGCCGGCGGCCCAGCCGCCGACGAGCGCTATGACGACCTTGGGCATCTGGCGGATGAGGCGCTGCACCTCGAGGATGTGGAGACGGCCGCCCTCGGCCTTGGTGCGGGCCTCGTCGACCTCGGTGTCGCTGTCGCCGGCGGCGTACTGGTAGCCGGAGCGCCCGCGGATGCGCTGGTCCCCGCCCGAGGAGAACGCCCAGCCCCCGTCCTTGGGCGAGGGGCCGTTGCCGGTGAGCAGCACGGTGCCAACCGTGGGGTCGCGACGCGCGTCGTCGAGCGCCCGGTAGAGCTCGTCGACGGTGCGGGGCCGAAACGCGTTGCGCACCTCCGGGCGGTCGAACGCCACCCGCGCGATCCCGAACTCGCGGCCGGGTCCGCGGTGGCGGTGGTAGGTGACGTCGCTGAAGTCCTCGAAGCCCTCGACGGGGCGCCACTGCTCGGGGTCGAAGGGCTGCCCCCCGCCCGGGGCGCTCGTGCTGCCTGTCGCTGCCATGGCACCCAAGCCTACGTCGCGGCGCCTCGAACATCGCTGCGCTCGGCGCGAGGATCCCCGGCGGCCGCGCTAGCGTTAGGGGCCATGGCCGACATCCCCGCCCCGCCGCTGCCCACCGCCGAGGAGCTTATGGAGCGCTCGGTCGTGGTGGCGCTTCCCATGCGGGCCCGCTTCCGGGGGATCACCACGAGGGAGGCGCTCCTCATCGAGGGACCGGCCGGCTGGGGCGAGTTCGCCCCGTTCGTCGAGTACCCCGATGAGGAGGCCGCCGCGTGGCTGCGCGGCGCCCTCGAGGCGGCGTACTCCGGGCTCCCGGCGCCCAGGCGCGAGCGCGTCGAGGTCAACGCCACGATCCCCGCGCTCCCGCCCGCCGAGGCCGCCGCGCTCGTCGAGCGCTACCCCGGCTGCCGCACGTTCAAGATCAAGGTCGCCGAGCCCGGACAACACCTCGACGACGACGTCGCGCGCGTTAACGCGGTGCGCGAGGCGAGGCCCGAGGCGCGAATCCGCGTGGACGCCAACGGCGGCTGGACCGTCAAGGAGGCCGCCGAGGCGGCAGCGCGCCTCGGGGAGCCGGAATACCTCGAGCAGCCGTGCCGCAGCGCAGACGAGCTCCGCGAGCTGCGCGGGGAGCTCGCGCGCTTGAGGATCGACACGCCGGTCGCGGCCGACGAGTCGATCCGCAAGGCCGCAGACCCCTTTAGGGTCGCGCGGCTGCGCGCCGCGGAGGTCGCCGTGCTCAAGGCCGCGCCGCTCGGCGGCGCGGGGCGCCTCCTCGCCATCGCCCGGGAGCTCTCCGGCCACGGGATGTCCGTGACCGTGGCGAGCGCGCTCGACACCGCGGTCGGCATGAACGCCGGCCTTGCCGCGGCTGCGAACCTCCCGGAGGGCCGCGCCGCGGGCCTGGCGACCCAGCGGCTCTTCGAGGCCGACGTCGCAGAGCCCCGCCCGCTCGTCGACGGGGAGCTCCCGACCGCGCCGGTCGAGCCTGAGCCCGCGCGCCTGGCGGAGCTCGCCGCCGCGCCGGGGCGGCGCGACTGGTGGCTCGACAGGCTCGCGCGGTGCCGGGAGATCCTCGCCTTAGGATGAGCGACATGGACACCCAGCCTTCGCCCCGGCTCGCCGCCGCCGTCGCCGAGCGGCTCGCCGCGGCGTGCCGCGACGTCGTCATCTGCCCCGGCTCCCGCAACGCGCCGCTGAGCATCGCGCTGCTCAATCGCCGCGAGCTTCGGGTCCACACCCGCCTCGACGAGCGCTCCGCGGCGTTCCTCGCGCTCGGTATCGCGAGGGCCTCGAGGCGGCCCGCGGCGGTGGTGACGACCTCCGGGACGGCGGCGGCGAACTGCCTGCCCGCCGTCGCGGAGGCCGCCCACAGCCACAGCCCGCTCGTCGTCGTCACCGCCGACCGGCCCTCGCGCTACGTCGGCACGGGGGCTAGCCAGACCATCGAGCAGGACGGCATCTTCTCCTCCTTCGCCGCGACCCGCTCCGGCGAGGAGCTCGCCGCGGGCGAGATCGACCTCGAGGTCGCGGGCCCCGTGCACGTCAACGTGCCGCTCGACGTGCCGCTCGTCGCGCCCGAGGAGCCACCTGCCGCCGGCGAGGCCTCGCCCGCGCCGCGCCGGCCCGTCGCCCCCGCGGTCGACCGCGGCTCCGTGAAGCTGGATCTGTCGCGCGACACGCTCGTCGTCGCCGGCGACGAGGCCTGGGACGTCGAGGGCCTAGAGGACGTGCCCACCATCGCCGAGCCGAGCGCGCCCGCCCCCGCCGAGCCCGTCCACCCGCTCGCCGCGGGCATCTTCCGCCGCGGCTCCATCGGGGCAGGGGAGCGCTCTCTTACCACCCGCCCCGAGCAGCTCGTCGTCGTCGGGCACCCCACCCTCCACCGCGACGTGCTCGCTCTTATGGCCGACCCCGGCATCGACGTCACCGTGCTCAGCCGCACCGGCACCGTCACCGACCCCGAGGGCAACGCCGCGCGCGTCGCCACCCGCGTCGAGGCCATCGGCAGCCCGGAGAAGCGCTGGCTTGCGCTCGCCCGCGAGGCCTCCAGCCTCGCCGCGGACGCCGTGCGCGAGGTGCTCGCCGACCAGGACGGCGGGCTCACCGGGCTGCACGCCGCCGCGATCCTCGCCGACGGGCTCGCCGTGGGCGACGGGCTCTTCGTCGCGGCCTCCAACCCCGTGCGCGACGTCTCGCTCGCCGGCCTCCCCTTCGGCGGTGTCGACGTCTACACCCCGCGCGGCACCGCCGGCATCGACGGCTCCGTCTCCCAGGCCATCGGCGTCGCGCTCGCCCGGCAGACCGCGGATCCGACAGCGACCCGCGCGCCGCGCACGCTCGCGCTCATCGGGGACGTCGCGTTCCTCCACGACGCCGGCGGGCTGTTGTCTGTCGTCGGCTCCCCCGAGGTCGAGGACCTAACCATCGTCGTCGCGAACGACGACGGCGGCGGCATCTTCGAGACCCTCGAGGTCGGCGCCGAGCCGCTGCGCGGCCCCTTCGAGCGGGCGTTCGGCACCCCGCACGGCGCCGATATCGGGGCGCTGTGCCGGGCCTTCGGTGTCGACCACGAGCTCGTCGACGACGCCGCCGCGCTCGCCGCCGCGCTCGACGAGCGCGCCGAGCGGCCCCGCGGGCTTAACGTCGTCGAGGTCGCCACCGACCGCGCCTCGCGCCGGACGCAGGCCAGCCGCCTGCACGAGCTCGTCCTCGGCGAGGGGGAGGGCCGGTGAGGCCGGGCCGGCTGCGCCGCCGGCTCCACCAGGCGATCATGTTCTTAGCGGCGCTCGCCGTCGCCGGGGCGCTCGGGCTGCTCATCGGCGCGTGGCACAACGACCGCGTCATCGCCGAGCACCCCGCCCGCAGCCTCGGGGAGATCACCCGCGTTGGGGTGCTGCGCACCGACGTCGAGTACCGCGACAGTAACGGGCTCTACCACTCGCCCGGCGGCGGGCTGCTCTACCCGGGCGGGCTCGCCGAGGGACAGGTCGTGCGCATCGTCTACGCCCAGCACCGCCCCGACCTCGCGAAGGTCGAGGGCCGCAACTGGCCGCTGGCCATCGCCCCGGCCGCGTCGATCGCCGCCGCCGCGCTCGCCATCGCCGCGGGCGCGTGGCTCGCGGTCAACGCGCTCACCTCCCCGCCGCCCACGCCCCGCCCCGACCAGGAGGACAGCTAAGCCCATGCGCGTCGCCATCGTCGCCGAGTCGTACTTCCCCGCCGTCAACGGCGTGTCCAACACCGTGGCCCGCACCGTCGACTACCTCTCCGGGCGCGGCCACGACGTGCTGCTCATCGCGCCCGGCGACGAGCAGCCCGGCGACGCCGCGAACCCCCGCGTCACCGTGCGCCGCCTGCCCGCCACGCACGTGCCCCCGGTGCGCTCCCTGCCGGTGGGCATCCCGCTGCCCAGGCTCACCACGTGGCTCAAGGACTTCCGCCCCGACGTCGTGCACCTCGCCTCGCCGTTCGTGCTTGGCGCCGCCGGCGCCGCAGCCGCCCACCGGCTGAACCTCCCGCTTGTCGCCGTGTTCCAGACCGACGTGCCCGGCTTCGCGGCGCGCTACGGGCTCGCCGCCTTGGAGAAGCCCGCCTGGTGGCTCACCCGCACCATCCACCAGGGCTGCGCGGTCAACCTCGCGCCCTCGACCCGCTCGCTCGAGCAGCTCAAAGAGCAGGGCGTGCCCGGGCTCGCGCGCTGGGGCCGCGGCGTCGACGCCGAGACCTTCCGGCCCGAGCGCCGAAGCAATAAGCTGCGCCGCTCCTGGGGCGCGGGGGAGAGCGACGTCGTCGTCGGTTACGTCGGCAGGCTCGCGCCCGAGAAGGCCGTCCACCGGCTCTCCAGGCTCTGCCGCACCCCGGGCGTGCGCGTCGTCGTCGTGGGCAAGGGCCCCGAGCGCGAGACCCTCGAGGCGGCGCTGCCCGGAGCCGTGTTCACCGGGCAGCTCCGCGGCGAGAAGCTCGGCGAGGCGTTCGCCAGCTTCGACGTGTTCGTCCACCCCGGCGAGTTCGAGACCTTCTGCCAGACCGTGCAGGAGGCCCACGCCTCCGGCGTGCCCGCCATCGCCCCCAACCGGGGCGGGCCCGTCGACCTCATCGACGACGGCGTCGACGGCTTCCTCCTGCCCGTCGAGGGCTTCGCCGACGCGCTGCCCGCCAAGGTCGCCGAGCTCACCTCGCCCGAGCGGCGCGATTCCTACCGCAAGGCCTCCCTCGCCGCGGTCGAGGGCCGCGACTGGGGCTCGCTCATGGCCGCCCTCGAGGAGCACTACGCCACCGCGATTCAGCGCGGCCCCAGGCCCCGACCCGGGGCGCTAGGCGGGCTAGAATCGGGCCCCGTGGGAAGGGCAGGCCTCGACAAGGAGCCGCGCGAGGTGCGGCGCATGTTCGACGGGGTGGGCGGTCACTACGACCTCGCCAACACCGTGCTCTCGTTCGGACAGGACCGGCGCTGGCGGCGCCGCAACACCAAGCGCCTCGGCGCGGCCAAGGGTGAGCTCGTCCTCGACCTCGCCGCCGGCACCGGCGTCTCCACCGTCGAGCTCGCCAAGAACGGCGCCTACGCCGTGTCCTGCGACTTCTCCCTCGGGATGCTCAAGGCGGGCCGCGGGCGCGACGTGCCCATGGTCGCCGGCGACGGGCTCAACCTCCCGTTCCCCGACGAGACGTTCGACGCCGTGACGATCTCCTACGGGCTGCGCAACCTCAACGACCCGCGCGCCGGGCTTGAGGAGATGGCCAGGGTCACGAAGCCGGGCGGCCGGCTCACCGTCAACGAGTTCTCCACCCCGACGGTGCCGGTCGCGGGCGCGGTGTACAAGGAGTACCTCATGCGTCTGCTGCCCGTCGTGGCGCGGGCCGTGGCCACCAACCCGGAGGCCTACGTCTACCTCGCGGAGTCGATCCGCCAGTGGCCGGACCAGGAGGAGCTCGCCGCACTCATCAACCGCAGCGGTTGGGCCGACTGCGGCTGGCAGAACCTCACCTTCGGGGTGGTGGCCATCCACTCCGCGACCAAGCCCGAATGACCCGCCGGGCGGCGCTGCGCCGGGTGCGAGGCTCCTCAAATGGGGCGCGGGTTGGGCCGTGGGTTACGGTAACGTCTAACGACACGTCCATCCCCGCCGTGATCCGCGGGGATCGCCCAATTTTCCACGAGGAACGCACAAACTTATGACCAGTGGCCGCCACACGCCCCTGTCCACGCTCGGGCAGGGCAACGGGGTGTCGCCGCAGCCTGGCGCCTCCGGGCCGCGATTCGGCGACTCCCACCTCAACTCGCTAATCCTCTCCCACCTCGAGGACGTTGAGGATATGCTGGTCGACGAGCTGCGCCAGGGCGACGAGATCCTCACCGACAAGGCGCTCCACCTCGTCAAGGCGGGCGGGAAGCGCTTTCGGCCGATGTTCTGCCTGCTCGCCTCGAGCTACGGCGAGGACCCCATGAACCGCAACGTCGTGCGCGCCGCGGTCGTCATCGAGATGACGCACCTCGCGACGCTCTACCACGACGACGTCATGGACGAGGCCGAGCGGCGCCGCGGCGTGGACTCCGTCAACGAGCGGTGGAACAACTCGGTGGCGATCCTCGCGGGCGACCACCTCATCGCGCGGGCCTCGGGCATCATGGCGGACCTCGGGGTGCCCACCATCCGCCACTTCGGGGAGACGTTCGGCAGGCTTGTCACCGGCCAGATGCGGGAGACCATCGGGCCGCGCGACGACGACCTCATCGGCCACTACATGCGCGTCATCGAGGAGAAGACCGGCGTGCTCATCGCCTCGGCCGGGTACTTGGGGGCGCTGCACGGCGGCGCGAGCGAGGCGCACACCGCGGCGCTCCAGGACTTCGGCGCGGAGCTCGGCATCGTCTTCCAGATCGTCGACGACATCATCGACATCTTCTCCGCGCCGGACACCTCCGGGAAGCAGCGCGGCACGGATCTCAAGGAGGGGGTCATCACCCTGCCGGTCGTCTACGCCATGAGCGAGGGCACCGCCGACGCCGCGCGCCTCAAGGAGATCCTCGACGCGCCCGAGCGCGACGTGCTCATCGACGAGGCCCTCGACCTCGTCGCGAACTCCGGGGCGAAGGCCCGGGCTCTCCGCGACGTCGACGAGCACGTCGCCCGCGCGAAGGCCGCGCTCGCCGGGCTGCCCGACTGCCCCGCGACCCGCGCGCTCGAGCAGCTCGCCGACTACTCGCGCGCCCGCCTTTCCTAGGGGCCGGGTAAGCCCCATAACGGCTGGCCGCGGCGGCGATTTGGAGGCGCCGCGCCGGTTCGGGTTAAGATACACCCCGCACCGCGCGAGGCGCGGGGCGAAAGCCAGGTTGTCCGAGCGGCCAAAGGAAGCGGACTGTAAATCCGCCGGCGTATGCCTTCAGAAGTTCGAATCTTCTACCTGGCACCGCACGAGGCGAAGGCCCCGACGGGAGGAATCCCGCCGGGGCCTTCGCCGTCTCTTAGCTCGTCGAGGCAACCCGCGCCGCCGCTCGGGCGGGCGCGGCCTCTGAGGGCGCTCACGCGCGGTTGTCGCCGGCAAGCGGCCCCGCGGCGGTACTGCGCGCGGGCGCGGCGAGACAGCCGGCGCGGGTGGCCGAAAACCACGCCTGATGTGGGAATTTGCCCCGATCGGGCGGGCCGGGTTACTCTTCTTATCGCCCTCAAGGGAGCGGGCGCCGAGGTTTGGCTCGGGTGAATGCTTCCTGTTGTGGGCACGCCCCCTTAGCTCAGTCGGCAGAGCGTTTCCATGGTAAGGAAAAGGTCAACAGTTCGATTCTGTTAGGGGGCTCTGTTTTATCCCAAAGGCCCCGACGGGCTTTCGGTGGGAGTGCAGGTCGACGCGATCGGGCCCCCGGGAAGTTCGGGGCCGGGCGGATGAAACGGCCTGGCGATGTAGCTCAGTGGTAGAGCAAGCGACTCATAATCGCTGTGTCGCGGGTTCAATTCCCGCCATCGCTACGACCCCCGGAAGGCGCGGGCCCGCCCCGCGGCATGCCGGGGAGCGCGCCGCTAAGCGGCGCGGCAACCGAATAGGGGTGTGGCGCAATTGGTAGCGCAACGGTCTCCAAAACCGTAGGTTGCAGGTTCGAGTCCTGTCACCCCTGCCACCGGCGGAGCCCGGCTTCCAGGCGAGAACACCCTCGCCCTCGGGGCCGGGCTCCGCTCTTTCAGTATCGCGGCGCGGTGCTAGACTGTCCGCGTTGCGCCGGGGAGCGAGAAGCCCCCCGGCGAGGCCCGTCACCGAGAAAGAAGTGGAAGCGCGAGGTAAGCCCGTGGCCCAGGACGAGAACCCCCAGCCCAGCAAGCCGACCGGCAAGCGGCAGCGCGCCGGCGCTCAGCCGGTCACCTCGTCGAGCTACCAGGCCAAGGCCGAGCCCGCCCGTGCCGCGAACAAGTCCGACGAGAAGCCCGGCGGCGGGGTCACCTCCTTCCTTCCCGAGGTCGTCGAGGAGATCCGCAAGGTCATCTGGCCCACCGCCCGGCAGATGGTCATCTACACCGTCGTCGTCTTTGCGTTCCTCATCTTCATGACCGCCCTCGTCTGGGGCGTCGACTTCCTCACCGGCCTGGGGGTTGAGGCCGTGCTGGGCAACTAGTAGAATTCAGACCTAAACGTAGCCGCGCGAATCCCGCCGCCCCGCAGACCAGCCGGGGAGGGCGGGATCAATTTTTCGCCGCGGCCCCCAAGAACCGGGGCCGGGGCGACGCCCGCGGGGACGCCTGCCGAAGCGAATGGAGTGATCGTAGGGTGAACAGCAACAACATCTTCAGCGCCGCCGAGGACGGCGACGACACCGTCGCCAGCCAGCAGCCCGCCGAGGGCGAGGCCGAGGAGCAGAGCACCGACGAGTCCGCGCTCGCGCGCGCGGCCAGCGGCGCCGGCGACGACTCCGACCTCGAGGACGAGGAGGCCCAGGCGGGCGCCGAGGACGCCGCCGACGATGTCGAGTCCGCGGAGAAGGCCGCCCAGGAGCTCGAGGACGACGCCGTCAACGCCGCCGCCAACGCCGAGGAGACCGGCGGCGAGGACGACGAGGAGCGCGACGCGGACCGCGAGTACCGCCGCCGGCTGCGCGAGTTCACCCGCGAGCTGAAGAAGAAGCCCGGCCAGTGGTACATCATCCAGTGCTACTCGGGCTACGAGAACCGGGTGAAGACCAACCTCGAGATGCGCGCCCAGACGCTCGACCTCGAGGACGAGATCTTCGAGGCCGCCGTGCCCATCGAGGAGGCCGAGGAGATCCGCGACGGCAAGCGCAAGATCGTCAAGCGCAAGCTTCTTCCCGGCTACGTGCTCGTCCGAATGGAGATCACCGACCGCTCCTGGTCTGTCATCCGCGAGACCCAGGGCGTGACGAGCTTCGTCGGCAACGAGGGCACCGCCACCCCGGTGCGCGCCCGCGACGTCGCGAAGTTCCTCCTGCCCCGCGAGGCCGCCCCCGGCGACAAGAAGGCCGGCAAGGACGACGAACAGGTCGTCGCCCCCCCGGAGGAGAAGTCCAAGCCGAAGCCCAAGATCGACTTCGAGGTCGGCGAGGCCGTCACCATCCTCACCGGCGCGCTGGCGTCGGTGTCGGCGACGATCTCCTCCATCGACGAGGAGACCGGCAAGCTCGAGGCGCTCGTGTCCATCTTCGGCCGCGAGACCCCCGTCGAGCTCACCGCCGACCAGGTCGAGAAGGTCATGTAATAGGCCTTTCGGCGCCGTTTACCCGGGCCCGCCTGCCGCACCCGACGCTCATCCGTCGCCGCGGCCGGCGGGCCCGAATGCGTTTCGGCCTACGCGCGGCGTGAAGCGTCGGACGAATCGTCCGTAGCTGTCCCCGCTCAGAGCGAGAGTCCTTCCGGATCTTTTGACCGAAGAGACGAAGAGTTGGCCGTTGGCCTGCGGGCCAGTAGGCTGGTACGCCGGCACTTTTGTCTTTGGTGCCGATTCGTACATAACCACATCCCCGGTGGCCGGGATCCCACCCCTGGGCGCCCGCGGCGCGTGAGCGATCGCGGGCGGGGAGGGGAGGACCCGGCATCCGGACGGGGCCCGCCCGAGCATCGAACGGGCTCGCCCCGGTAGCAAGGAATGGAGAGATTCGATGGCGAAGAAGAAGCAGACCGGCTTCATCAAGCTGCAGATCGAGGCCGGCCAGGCCAACCCGGCCCCGCCGGTCGGCCCGGCGCTCGGTGCGCACGGCGTGAACATCATGGAGTTCTGCAAGGCGTACAACGCCGCGACCGAGAACCAGCGCGGCAACATCGTGCCGGTGGAGATCACGGTCTACGAGGATCGCAGCTTCGACTTCAAGCTCAAGACCCCGCCGGCCGCGAAGCTCCTGCTCAAGGCCGCCGGTGTCGATAAGGGCTCGGGCGTCCCGCACACCGACAAGGTCGGCTCCGTCACCCAGGACCAGCTCCGGGAGATCGCCGAGCAGAAGCAGGACGACCTCAACGCCCGCGACATCGAGGCCGCGAAGAAGATCATCGCCGGCACGGCCCGCTCCATGGGCCTCACCGTCGCGGACTAGCCCGCAGCGCTCCCCGGTAACCGGCCGGGAGGCACGCCCAGGTGGTAGGGCCCGCTCTGGCCCGGTAGACCACCACAGCCCAATCCCGTTTCCTGAGGAAAGAGGACTTTTCAACCATGAGCAAGCGCAGCAAGGCGTACAAGGAAAAGGCGGCGCTCGTCGACCGCACGCACCGCTACAGCCCCCGCGAGGCGGTGGAGCTCGCGAAGCAGACCTCCTCGAAGAACACCGACTCCACGATCGACGTGTCGTTCCGCCTCGGCGTCGATCCGCGCAAGGCCGACCAGCTCGTGCGCGGCACCGTCTCCCTGCCGAACGGCACCGGTAAGACCGTGCGCGTCGTCGTCTTCGCCGAGGGTACGAACGCCACCGCCGCCGAGGAGGCGGGCGCCGACGTCGTCGGCACCGACGAGCTCCTCGAGCGGATCCAGGGCGGCTGGACGGACTTCGACGCCGCGATCGCCACCCCGGACCAGATGGCCCGCGTCGGCCGGGTCGCCCGCATCCTCGGGCCCCGCGGCCTCATGCCGAACCCGAAGACCGGCACGGTGACCACCGACGTCGCGAAGGCCGTCGCCGACATCAAGGGCGGCAAGATCTCCTTCCGCGTCGACAAGGCCGCGAACCTTCACGCGGTCATCGGCAAGGCCTCCTTCAGCGCCGAGGCGCTCGCGGAGAACTACGGCGCGCTTCTCGACGAGGTCCGCCGCCTCAAGCCGTCGACCTCGAAGGGCGTGTACCTCAAGAAGGCGACCGTGTCCGCGACGACGGGCCCCGGCGTGCCGGTGGACGTCTCCGTGACGAAGGGCTACACGGCGTAACTTGCCGATCGCCGCGAAGGCGGCTATCATCACCCGCGAAGTTTGACCGGACCGGGGCCGATCCACGGCCCTGATGGTCCAGCTCAAGTTTCACCGAAGACCGTCGGTCACCCGGGGCGTTTCGTTCCGGGTCGAAGGTTCCCTGCACGAGAGTGTTGGGGCGGCCCACGCAGGAGACACTTGGCGCACGCGGCCCGTATGTGAGCGGGCCGCCTCCCGATGCCCTGTGCTTCTGCACGGGGCTTTCGTCGTGTCGGCCCCCCTGTTTTTCGCGGGGAGCGGGCGCGGGCGTGAAGCCCCGGGCGGAGATACACATGACGATGTGAACGAGGAAGGAGGCGAAGTACCATGGCCAACCCCAAGAACGAGGCCGAGCTGAAGGCTCTGAAGAACCGTTTCGACGAGTCCGACAGCATCGTGCTCACGGAGTACCGCGGGCTCTCGGTCGCGCAGACCACCGAGCTGCGCCGTTCCCTGGGCGCGGACGTGCAGTACTCCGTCGCCAAGAACACCCTGATCAAGCTGGCGGCTAACGACGCCGGCATCACGGAGCTCGACGACCTCCTCACCGGCCCGACCGCCGTCGCCTTCATCAAGGGCGAGGCCGTCGACCCGGCCAAGGTGCTGAAGAAGTTCGGCGAGGACAACGAGGCGTTCGTCATCAAGGGCGGCTACATGGACGGCGCTGCGCTCAGCGCCGACCAGGTCAACGCCGTCGCGAGCCTCGACAACCGTGAGACGACGCTGGCCAAGCTGGCCGGCGCCCTCAAGGGTTCCCTGGCGAAGGCTGCAAGCCTGTTCAACGAGCCCACCTCCAAGGTGGCCCGCCTGTCGGCGGCCCTGCAGGACAAGAAGGAAAACTAAGGAGCCCGCGCCGAGCGGCGCGGCCCACCACCGTCACGCCCGGGCGAAGCGCCCGGCCGATGCGAGAGAAAGGACGCCATCATGGCCAAGCTTTCCAAGGATGAGCTCATCGATGCCTTCAAGGAGATGACCCTCATCGAGCTCTCCGAGTTCGTCAAGGAGTTCGAGGACGTCTTCGACGTCACCGCCGCCGCCCCGGTCGCGGCCGCGGCCGCCCCGGCCGCCGGCGACGCCGGCGAGGGCGCTGGCGAGGAGCAGACCGAGTTCGACGTCGTCATCGAGGACGCCGGCGCCAAGAAGATCGGCGTCATTAAGGCCGTCCGCGAGATCGTCTCCGGCCTGGGCCTCAAGGAGGCCAAGGAGCTCGTCGAGTCCGCCCCGAAGGCCGTCCTCGAGGGCGCCTCCAAGGAGGACGCCGAGGCCGCCAAGTCCAAGCTCGAGGACGCGGGCGCCTCCGTCTCCCTCAAGTAGCAGCGACCCCCGCTAGATAGCGGGGAGACGCGCGACACACAGCGCCCGTCCGGCACCACGCCGGGCGGGCGCTTTGCTGTATGCAAAACGAGTGCCAATTTCTTGCTGTCGCAGGGGCCGCCGGGACAGCCCGCGCGGGGCGCGCTCAGCCCCGTGACCGGGGAAGGTTCTTGCCTTCGGGGTCAGTGTGGTATAGGCTTGACCGTTGCGCCGGAGTCCGCCCCTGGGACCACGACCGCAAACGACGAAGCCTTGCTGGTCACCTCGCGAAAAAGAGGGACTTGACAAGGTCGTTTTGTGGGCTCTAGGGCCGGAAGCTCCCGAAGCAGAGGAATGCTATATTTACCAGCGGTTCCGGGGATTCACGCGCCGAGTCCCCGCTCCGCGTGAGGTGCTGGAAGGACCCGATTTGGCAGTCTCCCGCCAGACCATGTCGTCGAAAATTCCCGGTGTCCCTGACCGTTACTCCTTCGCCAAGTACAGCGAGCCCATCGAGATTCCCGGCCTGCTCGACCTGCAGCGCCAGTCGTTCTCGTGGCTGATCGGCACGCCCGAGTGGCGCGACCGCCAGCGCGAGCAGGGTGTCGAGTCGCCCCGCAGCGGGCTCGAGGAGATCCTCGAGGAGCTCTCCCCGATCCAGGATTACTCCGGGACGATGTCGCTCTCGCTCTCCGAGCCGCGCTTCGAGGACGTCAAGACGACGATCGAGGAGGCCAAGGAGAAGGACATTAACTACTCCGCGCCGCTCTACGTCACCGCGGAGTTCATCAACAACGACACCCAGGAGATCAAGTCCCAGACGGTCTTCATCGGCGACTTCCCGATGATGACCGACAAGGGCACGTTCATCATCAACGGCACCGAGCGCGTCATCGTCTCCCAGCTCGTGCGCTCCCCGGGCGTCTACTTCGACGAGACGATCGACAAGTCCACCGAGCGCCCGCTGCACTCGGTGAAGATCATCCCGTCGCGCGGCGCGTGGCTGGAGTTCGACGTCGACAAGCGCGACACCGTCGGCGTGCGCATCGACCGCAAGCGCCGCCAGCCGGTCACCGTGCTGCTCAAGGCGCTCGGCTGGACCTCGGAGCAGATCCGCGACCGGTTCGGCTTCTCCGAGCTCATGATGTCCACCCTCGAGAACGACGCCGTCGACAACACCGACCAGGCGCTCCTCGAGATCTACCGCAAGCAGCGCCCGGGCGAGCAGCCCACCCGCGAGCTCGCGCAGTCGCTGCTCGACAACTCGTTCTTCGAGCCGAAGCGGTACTCGCTGGCCAAGGTCGGCCGGTACAAGGCGAGCCGCAAGCTCGGCCTTAACCGCGACGACAATGGGCTTATGACGCTCACCGAGGAGGACATCGCTACCACGCTCGAGTACCTCGTGCGCCTGCACGCTGGCGAGCGGACGATGACCTCCCCGGACGGCGTGGAGCTTTCCATCGAGACCGACGACATCGACCACTTCGGCAACCGCCGCCTGCGCACGGTCGGCGAGCTCGTGCAGAACCAGGTCCGCGTCGGCCTCGCCCGCATGGAGCGCGTCGTGCGCGAGCGCATGACCACCCAGGACGCCGAGTCGATCACCCCGACCTCGCTCATCAACGTCCGCCCGGTCTCCGCGGCGATCCGGGAGTTCTTCGGCACGTCCCAGCTCTCGCAGTTCATGGACCAGAACAACGCCCTGTCCGGGCTGACCCATAAGCGCCGCCTCTCGGCGCTGGGCCCGGGCGGCCTGTCGCGCGAGCGCGCCGGCATCGAGGTCCGAGACGTTCACCCGTCGCACTACGGCCGCATGTGCCCGATCGAGACTCCTGAGGGCCCGAACATCGGGCTGATCGGCTCGCTCGCGACCTACGGCCGGGTGAATGCGTTCGGCTTCATCGAGACGCCGTACCGCAAGGTCGTCGACGGCAAGGTCACCGACGAGGTCGAGTACCTGCCCGCCGACGAAGAGGACCGCTTCGCGATCGCGGAGGCGAAGACCGAGGTCGACGCCGAGGGCAACATCACCCAGGGCCGCATCGAGGTGCGCGTCAAGGACGGCGACATCCAGGTCACCGACGCCAAGGGCGTCGATTACCTCGACGTCAGCCCCCGCCAGATGGTCTCCGTGGCGACGGCGATGATTCCGTTCCTCGAGCACGACGACGCGAACCGCGCCCTCATGGGCGCGAACATGCAGCGCCAGGCGGTGCCGCTCCTGCGCCCGGAGTCCCCGCTCGTCGGCACCGGCATGGAGAAGTACGCCGCCTACGACTCGGGCGACCTCGTGACCGCGAAGCGCGCCGGCGTCGTCGAGGACGTCACGGCCGACTACATCACGGTCATGGACGACGAGGGCAAGCGCTACACCGAGCTGCTCCGCAAGTTCGAGCGCACCAACCAGGGCACCTGCTACAACCAGACCCCGCTCGTGTCCGTGGGCGACCGCGTCGAGGAGGGCCACGTGCTCGCCGACGGGCCGGGCACCCACGACGGCGAGCTCTCGCTGGGCCGCAACCTGCTGGTCGGCTTCATGCCGTGGGAGGGCCACAACTACGAGGACGCCGTCATCCTCAACCAGCGCATCGTCGAGGAGGACATCCTCACCTCGATCCACATCGAGGAGCACGAGATCGACGCGCGCGACACGAAGCTCGGCGCCGAGGAGATCACCCGCGAGATCCCGAACGTCGCCGAGGACGTCCTCGCGGACCTCGACGAGCACGGCATCGTGCGCATCGGCGCGGACGTGCGCGCCGGCGACATCCTCGTCGGCAAGGTCACCCCGAAGGGCGAGACGGAGCTCACCCCGGAGGAGCGGCTGCTGCGCGCGATCTTCGGCGAGAAGGCCCGCGAGGTGCGCGACACCTCGCTGAAGGTGCCGCACGGCGAGACCGGCAAGGTCATCGGCGTGGAGCGTTTCTCCCGCGAGGACGACGACGACCTGTCTGCCGGCGTCAACGAGATGATCCGGGTCTACGTCGCGCAGAAGCGCAAGATCCAGGACGGCGACAAGATGGCCGGCCGCCACGGCAACAAGGGCGTCGTCGGCAAGATCCTCCCGCCGGAGGACATGCCGTTCATGGCGGACGGCACCCCGATGGACATCCTGCTCAACACGCACGGCGTGCCGCGCCGCATGAACATCGGCCAGGTCCTCGAGACGCACCTCGGCTGGCTCGCGTCGGCGGGCTGGAAGGTCGACCCGGACGACGAGCGCAACGCGGAGCTGCTCAAGACCCTCCCGGAGGAGCTCTACGACGTGCCGGCGAACTCGCTGACCGCGACCCCGGTGTTCGACGGCGCGCTGAACTCGGAGATCAACGGGCTGCTCGCGAACTCGCGGCCGAACCGCGACGGCGACGTCATGGTCGACGACCAGGGCAAGGCGGTGCTCTTCGACGGGCGCTCCGGGGAGCCCTTCCCGTTCCCTGTGTCGGTGGGCTACATGTACATGCTCAAGCTCCACCACCTCGTCGACGAGAAGATCCACGCCCGCTCGACCGGCCCGTACTCGATGATCACCCAGCAGCCGCTGGGCGGTAAGGCCCAGTTCGGTGGTCAGCGCTTCGGCGAGATGGAGGTGTGGGCCATGCAGGCGTACGGCGCGGCCTACACCCTGCAGGAGCTGCTCACCATCAAGTCGGACGACGTCGTGGGCCGAGTGAAGGTCTACGAGGCGATCGTCAAGGGCGAGAACATCCCCGACCCGGGCATCCCCGAGTCGTTCAAGGTTCTGCTCAAGGAGCTGCAGTCCCTGTGCCTCAACGTGGAGGTGCTCTCCGCGGACGGGATCCCCATGGAGCTCTCGGGCTCGGACGACGACGACATGGAGTCCTCGACACTGGGCATCAACCTCTCCCGGGACGAGAAGAACGACGAGCCGGAGATCGCCTAGCTAAGCGCGATCCACGCCACCTTCCCCGCCGGCCCCGCGACCCCGGGCCGGCGGGTGGGGGAAGACACTTCGGTTTAAGCGCCACCAACTATCCCTAAAGAAGGGAAAGGGAATTACGTGTTCGACGTAAACCTCTTCGATGAGCTTCGCATCGGCCTCGCGACCGCCGACGACATCCGCCGCTGGTCCAAGGGCGAGGTGAAGAAGCCGGAGACCATCAACTACCGCACCCTCAAGCCGGAGAAGGACGGCCTGTTCTGCGAGCGGATCTTCGGGCCGACGCGCGACTGGGAGTGCGCCTGCGGGAAGTACAAGCGCGTCCGCTACAAGGGCATCATCTGCGAGCGCTGCGGCGTCGAGGTGACGAAGTCGAAGGTGCGCCGCGAGCGCATGGGCCACATCAACCTGGCCGCCCCGGTCACCCACATCTGGTACTTCAAGGGCGTGCCCTCGCGCCTGGGCTACCTGCTCGACCTCGCGCCGAAGGACCTCGAGCGGATCATCTACTTCGCGGCGAACATCGTTACCTCCGTCGACGAGGAGGCCCGCCACGAGGACCTCGAGGACCTCGAGGCCGACATGCTGCTCGAGAAGCAGGACGTCGAGAAGGACGCCGAGTCTGACGTCGCCGAGCGCCAGCAGAAGCTCGAGGAGGACCTCGCGGAGCTCGAGGCGAACGGCGCGAAGGCCGACGCGAAGCGCAAGGTGCAGAACGCCGCGGAGAAGGAGATCCAGCACATCCGCGACCGCGCCGAGCGCGAGGTCGAGCGCCTCGACGAGGTGTGGCAGACGTTCCAGAAGCTCGCCCCGAAGCAGCTCGTCATCGACGAGAACATCTACGAGGAGCTCGAGGACCGCTACCAGGACTACTTCACCGGCGGGATGGGCGCCGAGGCGATCCAGACGCTCATCCAGAACTTCGACCTCGACGCCGAGGCGGAGCAGCTGCGCGAGACGATCAACAACGGCAAGGGCCAGAAGAAGGCGCGCGCCCTGAAGCGCCTCAAGGTCGTCGCCGCGTTCCAGCGCTCGGGCAACGACCCGGCCGGCATGATCCTCGACGCGATCCCGGTGATCCCGCCGGAGCTGCGCCCGATGGTGCAGCTCGACGGCGGCCGGTTCGCGACCTCGGACCTCAACGACCTCTACCGCCGCGTCATCAACCGCAACAACCGGCTCAAGAGGATGATCGACCTCGGCGCGCCCGAGATCATCGTCAACAACGAGAAGCGCATGCTTCAGGAGTCGGTCGACGCGCTGTTCGACAACGGGCGCCGCGGCCGGCCGGTCGCCGGCCCGGGCAACCGCCCGCTGAAGTCGCTCTCCGACCTGCTCAAGGGCAAGAGCGGCCGCTTCCGCCAGAACCTGCTCGGTAAGCGCGTGGACTACTCGGGCCGCTCGGTGATTATCGTCGGCCCGCAGCTCAAGCTGCACGAGTGCGGCCTGCCGAAGCTCATGGCGCTCGAGCTGTTCAAGCCGTTCGTCATGAAGCGGCTCGTCGAGCACGACTACGCGCAGAACATCAAGTCCGCGAAGCGCATGGTCGAGCGGCAGCGCCCCGAGGTGTGGGACGTGCTCGAGGAGGCCATCGCCGAGCACCCGGTCATGCTCAACCGCGCGCCGACGCTGCACCGCCTGGGCATTCAGGCGTTCGAGCCGAAGCTCGTCGAGGGCAAGGCCATCCAGCTGCACCCGCTGGCCTGCGAGGCGTTCAACGCGGACTTCGACGGCGACCAGATGGCCGTGCACCTGCCGCTCTCGGCGGAGGCGCAGGCCGAGGCCCGCGTGCTCATGCTCGCGTCGAACAACATCCTCTCCCCGGCGTCCGGTAAGCCGCTGGCGATGCCGCGCCTGGATATGGTCACCGGCCTGTACTTCATCACCATGGAGAAGGGCGAGGACAAGATCGGCGGCCAGGGCGCCTACCACCCCGGCGACGAGAACGGCCCCGCGCGCGGCGCCTACTCGTCGATGGCGGAGGCGATCATGGCCTTCGACCGGGGCGTGCTCGGCCTGCAGGCGCCGATCAAGGTCTACCTCGACCACCTTCGCCCGCCGAAGGAGATCGAGGAGGAGCAGTTCCCCGACGGGTGGGAGCGCGGCCAGAAATGGCTCGCCGACACCACGCTCGGCCGGATTCTCTTCAACGAGCTCCTGCCGTGGAACTACCCGTACCTCGAGGGCGTCATGGTCCGTAAGGGCGGCGGCGAGGGCAAGATCCTCCTCGGCGACGTCATCAACGAGCTCGCGGCGCGCTACCCGATGATCACGGTGGCGCAGACGATGGACAAGATGAAGGACGCCGGGTTCTACTGGGCGACCCGCTCCGGCGTGACCATCTCCATTAACGACGTGCTCGTGCTCCCGAACAAGACGGAGATCCTCGAGCGCTACGAGGAGCAGGCCCGCCAGATCGAGCGCAAGTACTGGAACCAGGGCGCGCTCACCGAGCGCGAGCGCTACGACCGCCTCGTGGAACTGTGGAAGGACGCCACCGACGAGGTCGGCCAGGCCGTCGAGGCGCTCTACCCGGACGACAACCCGATCCCGATGATCGTGAAGTCGGGCGCGGCCGGAAACATGCGCCAGATCTGGACGCTCGCCGGCATGAAGGGCATGGTCGTGAACTCGAAGGGTGACTACATCACCCGCCCGATCAAGACCTCCTTCCGCGAGGGCCTGTCGGTTCTCGAGTACTTCAACAACTCGCACGGCTCCCGCAAGGGCCTGGCGGACACCGCGCTGCGCACCGCGGACTCGGGCTACCTCACCCGCCGTCTCGTCGACGTCGCGCAGGACGTCATCGTCCGCGAGGCGGACTGCGGCACCGAGCAGGGCGTGAGCGTCCCGGTCTCCGAGCCGGTGCTCGACGCCGAGGGCAACGTCACCGGGCACGTGCCGCACGACCTCATCGAGACCTCCGTGCAGGGCCGCGTGCTCGCGCTCGACGCGAAGGACGAGGACGGCAACGTCGTGCTCGAGGCCGGCGCCGAGCTCGAGGACGAGAACATCTCCCGCCTCGTCGAGGCTGGCATCGAGCGGGTGCGCGTCCGCTCGGTCATGACCTGCCAGACGGCGACCGGCGTGTGCGCGAAGTGCTACGGCCGCTCGATGGCCTCCGGCGAGCTCGTCGACATCGGCGAGGCGGTCGGCATCGTCGCCGCCCAGTCGATCGGCGAGCCGGGCACCCAGCTGACCATGCGCACGTTCCACCAGGGCGGCGTCGGTGGCGACATCACCGGTGGCCTGCCGCGCGTCCAGGAGCTCTTCGAGGCCCGCGTGCCGAAGAACGTCTCGCCGATCGCGTCGGTCGACGGCACGGTCCACCTCGAGGACGAGGGCAACTTCTACACGGTGCGCATCAGCCCGGACGACGGCGGCGACGACGTCGTCTACGAGAAGCTCTCGAAGCGGCAGGGGCTCGCGCAGGTCAAGCGGCCGATGGAGTCGAACCCGGCGGCGACGATCGAGCGCGCGCTGCGCGACGGCGACCACGTCGAGGCGGGCGACCGCCTCATGCGCGGCGCCGCGGATCCGCACGACGTGCTCGAGGTGCAGGGCCGCCGCGGCGTGGAGAAGCACCTCATCGACGAGGTGCAGACCGTCTATCGCACGCAGGGCGTGGCGATCCACGACAAGCACATCGAGATCATCATCCGCCAGATGCTGCGCCGCGGCACGGTCATCAACTCGGGCTCGACGGAGTACCTGCCCGGCACGCTGGTCGACCTCGCCGAGGCGAAGCAGGCCAACGCCGAGGCGGTCGCCGCCGACGGCGAGCCCGCGGAGCTCCGCAGCGAGATCATGGGCATCACCAAGGCCTCGCTGGCGACCGAGTCCTGGCTGTCGGCCGCCTCCTTCCAGGAGACGACCCGAGTGCTCACCGACGCGGCGATCAACAAGCGCTCCGACAAGCTCATCGGGCTCAAAGAGAACGTCATCATCGGTAAGCTCATCCCGGCCGGCACGGGAATCTCCAAGTACCGGAACATCTCCGTGAAGCCGAGCGACTCGGCGAAGAACGCCGCCTACTCGATCCCCACTTACGGGGACTCGATCTACGGCGACGACGGCTACAGCGAGTTCACCGGCGCGAGCGTCCCGCTCGACGAGGCGTTCGACCTGTAACGCGCGATAGGCGAGTAGCCGCTTAGCGCCCGCCCCCGCTAGCACCCGCTAGCGGGGGCGTTTCGCGTGCCCAGGCCGCTCCCGGTGCTATGGTCACGAAACGTATAAAAATTTCCCCCTAGAAGCCTGTGAGGGCCTGAGAGGATCGCGCGGTGAGAAAACTGTGTTCAGCCGTCGTCGGGCTGGTGGGCGCGCTGGCGCTCGCGGCGTGCGGCGCGAACGCCCCGCAGCAGGAGGCCGTGACCTCGACCACGACCATCCAGCGGGGGGCAGCAGTCGGCCACGCAGCAGGAGCCGCAGGCCCAGGCCCCGAGCAAGCAGAAGAAGGCGTCCCCCGCCGAGACCTGCGATCCCAGCCTTGACCTCATGGAGACCGAGCTCGGCACGTGGCTGCAGGACGGGGCGTTCGCACTGGAGAACACCGACACTGTCCTTCACGTGCAGCTGATCGACAACCAGTTTGATCCCTGCGCGCCGGTGAGTGCGGTCGCCATCCAGGCGGAGAACGGCAGTATCAAGGGCCCGAACAGCACCGTCGGCGCCCGTAGCGGTCTCGTGGTGCCGTTCCACTACGACAAGCCCGCTACAGACCAGCCGCTGCGCACGGTTCTGGGCCCGAAGATCGAGATCACGGAGGACACGGTCAACGTGACCGGCTCGGTGTACAACGGCCTCGCCGAGCCGCCGGGTGAGGAGCACTTCAGCTTCACCCTCGAGGACGATACCTTCACGCCGAGCTACCCGGACGCCGGCGAGGAGCCGGTGGACTTCGGGCACCGTGTTCCCACCGGGAAGTCGGAGCTCAAGCCCCTGGGCAACGTCAACAACCCGTCGAAGAACGCGCGCGAGGTCAGCGCCGACACGGTGTCCTTCCCCTTCGGCTCAGCGGGGCAGACGTTGGCCTGCGACGTGTATTCCCCGGAGATTAAGTGCCTGGACATGGGTAAGGCGCTGCCGTACCAGGAATGCCTGAAGTTCACTCCGGGTGAAGGGGGCGGACAGCAACTGCCCACGCGGTGTGACCGGTTCTTCGTGAACTTCTCCGATCGCAGCGTGCGGTTTGAGGCTGGCACCGACGCCGTTGGGACGCCTACCCCCGTTGAGCGCGGCGACGTCATCAGCGTCAATGATGTCCGGATCGATCTCACCGGTGACGGCGACGTTGTGTTCGAGCGCGACGGCTACGCGGTCCGGGCGAGCGAGGACGGTGTCGTGGAGGTTCCCGCCAGCGAGGGCGACGGCGAGCTGGACACCTCCAAGCACCGCACCGACGTTCCCTTCCTCGACGCGCCGCTGCCCTCGGGCGCGGAGCTCGTCGAGAACCGCGAGGGCTACAACGTCTACAAGGCCGGCCCGACGTCCGCTGAGTTCGCCTCGGCGACGTTCGACGCGTGGCACCAGGCGGACGACACGGACGGTACCGTGACCCTGGACGTCCACAGCCCGGTGACGGGACAGAACTACAAGATGACCTGCGTGAACCAGGGGCACGTGGCGTGCACCGGCGGAAACAACGCGCAGGTGTACATCGAGAAGTAGCCCGACGGGCGCCTAATCCGGCGAGCGTCTCGGCGGGGCCGCTATGGGCACCGCGCGGGCCTCGCCGGCTTTCTCTTCGCCGAGGCCGAAGTTCCCCGGCGGTGGAAGATCCGGAAACCTCGGGGTGTCGGCGTTGCGGTGATAAAAGACTGCGCCCGGCGTTTGCCCGTCGAACCGGGAACCCAACCCGCGCCCGTCCCGCGGCGCACGCCGTGGCCGCACTGGGTGGGAGGGGCTCCAGTATCGTTGATATCTACTGCCCGATACGAGAGTGAAGGAGAGCGGAGGCGATGGCGCGCTCGCAGTGGGACCGAGACGGCGACGATAGGAACCGGGATGGGGACGCCGGGCAGGGCCACTGGCGTTCCGCCCCGGACCACTCGCGCGGCGACGACAGCGCCCCCACCCAGAAGTTCCCCTCGGTGGGCGGGCCCGACGACCCGGACGCCACGCGGGTGCTGCGGGACGAGACCCGCTACTACCCGCAGGCGGACCAGCGCCGCTCCGAGCCCACCCAGGTGTTCCCCTCGGCGACGCGGTCCTATCAGCAGTCCAGCTACATCCCGCCCCAGGATGGCGGCGACGACTGGGACGAGGACGACGAGCGGGGCTCGTCGAACGGCACGACCGTCGCGACCGTCATCGCGGTGATCCTCGCCATCGGTCTCGCCGCGGTGGCCGGCTGGCTCGCGTGGGACCGCTGGGGCTCGGGCGGGGAGCCCGCCGCCACGACGACGGCCCCCGGCACGGAGACGACCATCGTCACGGAGACCACCACCGTCGAGGAGGCCCCCGAGCAGCCGGCGGAGCCGACCACGACGGAGACGCAGCCCGGCCCGCCCCCGCCGCCGGAGGGCGCCGAGGAGGTCCTCTCCAACCGCCATGCCACGGTCTACCGGGTCGAGCCCACCTCCGAGGAGTTCGCCGAGGCGGTCTACGACGCGTGGCGCGACGAGGATTCCCCCACCGGTGCCTTCGCCCTCGAGGCGTCCAGCTCGGTGACGGGCCAGGATTACGTGATGCAGTGCTCCGGGGAGGAGCGCATCGAGTGCTTCGGCGGGGAGAACGGCCACGTCATCATCGATCCGAAGCGCCGGTAGCGCCCCGCCGGGCGCGAACGCCCGGCGGGCCCGCGGCCGAGACCGGCACACGAGCTCGGTGCCCTTGCGGCCTCGGGAAGGGACACAGAAATGACCTACACGCGTACCGTGCGGCGCAGCGTCGGCGCGACGGCGCTGGCCGCGGCGCTCGCGCTGGCCGGGTGCTGGGGCTCCGGGGAGCCGGAGCCCGAGGCCAAGGTGACGGAGACGAGCACCGTGACCACGACGGTGACGACGTCGCCCGCCACGCCGCCCGAGGCACCCAACGACGAGCCCGACGAGATCACCGAGGCCCTGAGCGAGGCGATCGACGGCGTCCTTAGCGCCCACGGCGGGGAGGCCGCCGTCGTCGTCTTCGCCCCCGAGGCGGAGGCCGCCGCAGGGGAGGTCGGCGACGACACGGCCTGGTCGACGATGAAGGTCCCAGTGGCGATGGCCGCGCTCGCCGAGGGCGCCGGCAGCGCGGCGGACGTCGACGCGGCGCTGCGGGCCTCGGACAACGAGGCGGCCGAGCGGCTGTGGCAGGCGCTCGGCCCCGGCCGCGAGGCCGCCGCGAAGGCCGAGGCGCAGATCGGGCGCCTCGCGCCGGCCCCGGCGGTGCCCGCGGCCGCGCCGAGGCCGGGGTTTAGCGCCTTCGGGCAGACCCAGTGGGCGCTCGCCGACCAGGCGCGCTTCGCCTACGAGCTGCCCTGCGACGCGCTCGGCCGCGACATCCTCCGGCCCTTAAGCGCCCCCGCGGAGGGGCTCGGCTTCGGGCTCTCCGGGGTCGAGGTGCCCGCGAAGGCCGGCTGGGGGCCGGACGAGGGCGGCCGCTACCTCGTGCGACAGTTCGGCCGGGTCGAGGGCTTCGGCGTGGCCGTCGCCGTGCGGCCCGCGGCAGGCACCTTCGAGGCGGGTCAGGCGGCGCTGACCGACCTGGCCGGGGCGCTGCCGAGCGCCCTCGTGGGCCGCGCCGACGGCTGCGAGGCCCGCTAGAGGCGGAGCCCGAAGCCTCCCGCCGCGGGCCCGCCGGCTGGTCAATGCCGGCGCCGGGGGAGCGGATTCTCCCTATACTGACCACCACTGGCCGACGACGTAAAGAAGAGAGCAGAAGATGGCGGGCTCGCAGTGGGGTAGTCCCCGGGAGGACAACGCCCCCGACGAGGCGGCGGACACCCGGGCAGGGGAGGGCACCGAGGGCTCCGCGCCCAGCGTGGACGACACCCCCACCGACGAGTTTCCCACGGTGCCCGAGGAGGTCGATTCCGACTCCCCCGACGACGCCGGGCTGTGGGGCTTCTACGCGCAGGCCGCCGCGGATGCCGACGACGCCGGCGTCGCCGAGGAGTGGCCCGACGGCGGGGATCTCGACGCCTACGCGGCTAACGACGCCGTGTCTTACGGAATCGCCGACGCGGCCGTCGCCGAGCACGACGGCGACGAGGAGGACAAGTCCTCGCGAGGCCTGTCCGCGGGGACGGTCGTCATGGTTATCCTCATCGTCGCGCTGCCGGCGGCCGCCGGCTGGGTCGCGTGGGACAGGTGGGGGCCCGGCGGGCGGGGTCTGGCTGGCCCCGCCTCGGAGGTACCCACGACCTACGTCACCGTGGTCGAGGATCCCGAGGAGGTCGCTGAGCCCGGGGCCGCGGAGGGCGAGCAGGGCGCCGCGGGGGAGCCCGAGGGCGCCCCTGCCGCGGACGCCGAGGTGGTGGAGCAGCCGCGCCAGCCGCTGCCCGCCGGGGCGCTGCTGGTCTCCGAGGACGAGGGCGCCGCGGTCTTTCGGCAGGGCCCAACTTCTGAAGCGTTCGCGCTCGCGGTCTACCAGGGGTGGCAGTCGATGGGCCGGCCCGGGGATCCTTCACCGTCAACGCGTACAGCCCGGTGACCGGCCTCAACTACACCATGTCGTGCCAGGGCGACGCGCGGATCCACTGCACCGGCGGGCGCGACGCGCACGTCATCATCGACCGCAAGTAACCAGCACTTCGGCCCGTCGCCGGGGCCGTCCGACGGTCAAAAACTCCGACGCCGCCGGCGACGTCGGCCGCAGAAGGTCCGGTCGGTAGCGCTGCGGCGGCGCACCGATGTGGTGACGACGATCGTTGAACTCGCGGCGGGCGGGTGCCCGGGCTCCAGAGGACCGTGCGCGGTGCGTCGGGGGAGTCGCCGGCACCGCGAACCGGCCAGCAGTGGCGCCGGTCGGGCCGCCGGCGGATTGGCCAACGGGCCTATGGCGGCGTATCCTCCCACGAGGATCAATCTCCCCAATGGTTCTCCGCTCGCCGGAGGCCGGCAGGGGGGTACGAGAAGGGGACCGGGAAACCGGGCCCCGTGATCAACCGGCAGGACCCCGGATTCGAAGAGTCCCGCCACTCGTCGTGCGCTGGCGCGCCTCGCGGGCCGGCGGGCGGGACACCCTTCCGGGGCGCCGGTTGGTCGGGTCCGACCGTAAGAACAGAAGGAAGGCGGCTATGCCAACTATCCAGCAGCTGGTCCGCAAGGGCCGGCGCAGCAAGTCGAACAAGGTGTCCACCGCGGGCCTCAAGGGCTCGCCGCAGCGCCGCGGCGTGTGCACCCGCGTCTACACGGCCACCCCGAAGAAGCCGAACTCGGCGCTCCGTAAGGTCGCCCGTGTCCGGCTCACCTCGGGCTACGAGGTCTCCGCCTACATCCCGGGCGAGGGCCACAACCTGCAGGAGCACTCCATGGTGCTCGTCCGCGGCGGCCGCGTGAAGGACCTCCCGGGCGTGCGCTACCGCATCGTCCGCGGCGCCCTCGACACGCAGGGCGTGAAGGACCGCAAGCAGGCTCGTTCCCGCTACGGCGCGAAGAAGGAGAAGTAAGCGATGCGTAAGTCCAGGGCTCCCAAGCGCGAACTCGTCAAGGATCCGGTCTACGACTCCGAGCTGGTCACCCAGCTGGTCAACAAGATCCTCAAGGACGGCAAGAAGTCCACCGCGCAGAACATCGTCTACACCGCGCTCGAGCAGTGCCGCACCAAGACCGGCACCGACCCGGTCGGCACCCTCGAGAAGGCGCTGGGCAACATCCGCCCCGACCTCGAGGTCCGCTCCCGCCGCGTCGGCGGCGCGACCTACCAGGTCCCGGTCGAGGTTAAGCCCGGCCGCTCGACGACGCTGGCGCTGCGTTGGCTCGTCACCTACACCCGCCAGCGCCGCGAGCACGACATGACCGATCGGCTCGCCAACGAGATCCTCGACGCCTCCAACGGCCTCGGCGCCGCGGTGAAGCGCCGCGAGGACACCCACAAGATGGCCGAGGCGAACCGCGCGTTCGCTCACTACCGCTGGTAGCCATCGACACTAGGCGCCGCAGCCTTCAACACCAGGGTTGCGGCGCCCGGCGCCGGGCCCGGGCCGCTACGATACTGAGGTGGCGCCCAGGCGGGATGTCGCCCGTACGGGCCGTGACGCGGTAACTTTCCATCGATGACGCTTTCGTTCGCGCCTTTGCGCGTGCCGGCCGGCAGCGCGCGGGCGTGCGGCGTCGACGAGACACAAATGGGGTATGAACTGTGGCACAAGAAGTGCTCAAGGACCTGAAGAAGGTCCGCAACATCGGCATCATGGCGCACATCGATGCCGGCAAGACCACCACGACCGAGCGCATCCTCTACTACACGGGCATCAACCGTAAGGTCGGCGAGACCCACGATGGCGCCTCCACCACCGACTGGATGGACCAGGAGAAGGAGCGCGGCATCACCATTACGTCGGCCGCGGTGACCTGCTTCTGGGGCGACCACCAGATCAACATCATCGACACGCCCGGCCACGTCGACTTCACCGTCGAGGTGGAGCGCTCGCTGCGCGTTCTCGATGGCGCTGTCGCCGTTTTCGACGGCAAGGAGGGCGTCGAGCCGCAGTCCGAGCAGGTGTGGCGTCAGGCGGAGAAGTACGACGTCCCGCGTATCTGTTTCGTCAACAAGATGGACAAGCTGGGCGCGGACTTCTACTACACCGTTGACACCATCGTCGAGCGCCTGGGCGCAACCCCGCTCGTCATGCAGCTTCCGATCGGCGCGGAGGACGACTTCGACGGCGTCGTCGACCTCGTCGAGATGAAGGCGCACGTCTGGCCGGGCAAGGTCGACGTCGGCGCCGAGCCGGAGGTCCGCGAGATCCCGGACGACCTCAAGGAGCGCGCCGAGGAGTACCGCGAGAAGCTCATCGAGCAGGTCGCGGAGTCCGACGAGGAGCTCATGGAGAAGTACTTCGCCGGCGAGGAGCTCACCCTCGACGAGATCCGGGGTGCGATTCGCAAGCTCACCGTCAACTCCGAGGTCTTCCCCGTGTTCTGCGGTACCGCGTACCGCAACAAGGGCGTCCAGCCGGTGCTCGACGCGATCGTCGAGTACCTGCCGAACCCGACGGATGTCGGCGAGGTCACCGGCCACGCCGTCGACGACGAGGAGAAGGAGCTCACCCGCAAGCCGAGCGACGACGAGCCGCTCTCCGCGCTGGCGTTCAAGATCGCCGCGCACCCGTTCTTCGGCAAGCTCACCTTCTTGCGCCTCTACTCGGGCACCGCGGAGCCGGGCGAGCAGGTCCTCAACGCGACGAAGGGCCACAAGGAGCGCATCGGCAAGCTCTTCCAGATGCACGCCAACAAGGAGAACCCGGTCGAGAAGGCCCACGCCGGCAACATCTACGCCGTCGTCGGCCTGAAGAACACCTCGACGGGTGACACCCTGTCCGCGCAGAACGCGCCGATCATCCTCGAGTCCATGGACTTCCCGGACCCGGTCATCAAGGTCTCCATCGAGCCGAAGTCGAAGGCCGACCAGGAGAAGCTGGGCACCGCGATCCAGAAGCTCTCCGAGGAGGACCCGACCTTCACCGTCGAGCTCGACGAGGAGTCCGGCCAGACCGTCATCGGCGGCATGGGCGAGCTGCACCTCGACGTGTTCGTCGACCGCATGCGCCGCGAGTTCAAGGTCGAGGCGAACGTCGGCGCCCCGCAGGTCGCCTACCGCGAGACGATCCGCAAGCCGGTGGAGAAGGTCGAGTACACCCACAAGAAGCAGACGGGTGGCTCCGGCCAGTTCGCGAAGGTCATCGTCAGCTTCGAGCCCTACAACCCGGACCCGGAGGAGCTCGAGGAGGGCGAGAGCCCGGTCTACAAGTTCGTCAACGAGGTGACCGGCGGCCGCGTGCCGAAGGAGTACATCCCGTCCGTCGACGAGGGCATCAAGGACGCGATGCAGTACGGCTTCCTCGCGGGCTTCCCGCTCGTGAACCTCAAGGCCACGCTGCTCGACGGCCAGTACCACGACGTCGACTCCTCGGAGATGGCGTTCAAGATCGCCGGCTCCCAGGCCTTCAAGGAGGGCGTCGCGCGCGCGAAGCCGACCCTGCTCGAGCCCCTCATGGCGGTGGAGATCACCACCCCGGAGGAGTACATGGGCGAGGTCATCGGCGACGTGAA
The DNA here is from genome assembly GCF_000296405.1 of Corynebacterium otitidis ATCC 51513. Classification (GTDB taxonomy): domain Bacteria; phylum Actinomycetota; class Actinomycetes; order Mycobacteriales; family Mycobacteriaceae; genus Corynebacterium; species Corynebacterium otitidis. The sequence goes on along the minus strand of NZ_JH815195.1, from coordinate 79,377 downwards.
CTCGCGCCGCGGTCAGGTCTCCTCCATGGAGGACCGCGGCGGTGCGAAGGTCGTCAAGGCCAAGGTGCCGCTCTCTGAGATGTTCGGCTACGTCGGCGACCTGCGCTCCAAGACGCAGGGCCGCGCGAACTACACGATGGTCTTCGACTCCTACGGCGAGGTGCCGCAGAGCGTCGCCCAGGAGATCATCGACGAGCGCAACGGCAACTCCGCCGCGTAGGCTGCGCGACCACGGCGCCCCGACGCCAGTGACTTTCGGGGCGCCGCCGCCGGGCGGGGAGCCCGGCGGGTCGTGCCGGCCCGCCGAGCGCGCCGTGAAGCCCCATTGTTCCCGGGGCGGCGCGTTGGGCGGGCCGGCATGGCCGGCCGTTTCTCCCCGCGGCACGATCGGTTGCATGCCCGGTGACCGGCGGCTAAGGGCGTTTGAAAAACGCCTACCTTATCTCTACGATAAGGAAACTGGCACAATGTGTAATCGTCATCCCAGCAGGTCGGCGGCGTAGAGACCCGTTCGTGGCTGGCGAAGGATGGCCCGTAAACGAGCGGGGGCGCGTCGACCGCGTGCTCCCGAGAACGTCCAGGAGGACTTACTGTGGCAAAGGAAAAGTTCGAGCGTAACAAGCCGCACCTGAACATCGGCACCATCGGTCACGTCGACCACGGCAAGACGACGACCACTGCCGCGATCACCAAGGTGCTGGCGGACAAGTACCCCGAGGAGAACACGGCCTTCGCCTTCGACACCATCGACAAGGCGCCGGAGGAGAAGGAGCGTGGGATCACGATCAACATCTCCCACGTCGAGTACTCCACCCCGAAGCGTCACTACGCTCACGTCGACGCCCCGGGCCACGCCGACTACATCAAGAACATGATCACCGGCGCGGCGCAGATGGACGGCGCGATCCTCGTCGTGGCCGCCACCGACGGCCCGATGCCGCAGACCCGCGAGCACGTGCTGCTCGCCCGCCAGGTGGGCGTGCCCTACATCCTCGTCGCCCTCAACAAGTGCGACATGCCCGACGTCGACGACGAGATCGTCGAGCTCGTCGAGATGGAGGTCCGCGAGCTCCTCGCCGACCAGGACTACGATGAGGACGCCCCGATCGTCCACATCTCCGCTCTCAAGGCCCTCGAGGGCGACGAGAAGTGGGTCCAGTCCATCGTCGACCTCATGGACGCCTGCGACGAGTCCATCCCGGACCCGGAGCGCGAGACCGACAAGCCGTTCCTCATGCCGATCGAGGACATCTTCACCATCACCGGCCGCGGCACGGTTGTCACCGGCCGTGTCGAGCGTGGCGCCCTGAACGTCAACGACGACGTCGACATCATCGGCATCCGCGAGAAGACCCAGAAGACCACGGTCACCTCGATCGAGATGTTCAACAAGCTCCTCGACTCCGCCGAGGCCGGCGACAACGCCGCCCTCCTGCTCCGCGGCCTCAAGCGCGAGGACGTCGAGCGCGGCCAGGTCGTCACCGCCCCGGGCGCGTACTCGACCCACACGAAGTTCGAGGGCCAGGTCTACGTCCTCTCCAAGGACGAGGGCGGCCGCCACACCCCGTTCTTCAACAACTACCGTCCGCAGTTCTACTTCCGCACCACCGACGTCACCGGCGTCGTGTCGCTGAAGGAGGGCACCGAGATGGTCATGCCGGGCGACAACGTCGACATCGACGTCGAGCTCATCCAGCCCGTCGCCATGGACGAGGGCCTGCGCTTCGCGATCCGCGAGGGCTCCCGCACCGTCGGCGCCGGCCGCGTCACCAAGATCTACGACTAAGTAGAGGCAGCCACCCCCGGAGAGCCGAACAACCGGCAGCCGCGGGAGGGTGACACCGGGCCCGCCCCAGCCAAGCGCTGGGGCGGGCCCTTTTTGTCGTCGCAACGCGCGGATCGAGCATCGACCTCAGGACTGTGTCGAGGGTTCTAAGCGCGTGGCCTGACGGGACAAGGAAAGGACGTGGGCAAGAGTGCAGGACCCGGAGCGCATCGACGGGGTGCTCGAGGCGGTGCGCCGCGCGTGGCGCGGCCAGCCGGACCTCAGCCTCGCGACGTTGTTCGCGATGCTCGCGAACGAGGGCCTCGGTTGGGGCACGGACGACGAGCGCCTCGTGAGGCGGCTGAATGAACTCGCCGACGCCCGCCCCGCGGAGCTCCCCGACGGATTCGGGCGCGTCGCGATGATCGACTGCGAGCAGCCTGCCGCCCGCGTCACCATCGACGGGCGCGCGAAAGCGGTGACGGTGGTGCCCGCGGCTGACCCCGCGCGCGCCACCGCGTGGCGCTACGGGCGCCTCGGGACGGTGGCCGTCGGCTGGCCGGTCGCGGTCTACGACGAGGAGGGCATCCGTCACCGGTTGGGCGTGTGCCGCGCGATCGCCGTGGCGGCCCGGCTGCCCAGGGCCTCTCTCGGCGGGTTGACGCCCGAGAAGCTGGGGGAGGAGCGCTACCTCGTCGACGTCGAGGACGGGACGGACGGGGCGCCCGCCGCCCCCGAGGGTGCGCACGACGAGTCACCGGGGCCTGGGGTCGGGCGCCGGCTGCTCGTCGCCAGGCGCATGACGGTCGTCGACGCGCATCGCCGCGAGACCGCGCGGCGGAGGATCACCTGGCAAAGAATCGAGGCCCTCGAGGCGGGCGGGCCGGTGCTCGTCGTCGACGGCGGCGGACGGCGGCGCTACCTCGGCGTCGCGCGCGCCGTCCACCCCGTGGACCTCCCCGAGGCGGGGTAGCGCCGAGCCCCGCTCCGGGCTGTTACTTGTTGCGGGAGGACTCGGTGGGCACCGGCGCGAGCCGGACCCTAAACCGGCTGTCGACCTCGACGCCGGGGATCGCTACGCGCAGGTCCTCCTCGGCCTGGTCGATGTCGCCGGCGAGCTCGAGGAGGGGGACGCCGGCCTCGGCGTCGATGGTCCACTCCATCGTCGGGCGCCGCCGGTCCATCGCCACGCGCGTGGCGACCCGGGTGACGCCCTCGCGCTCCTCGAGGACCGAGGCGACGGCTGCGGCGATCCGGTTGAGCGACAGCGTCACCGACCCGAGGTCCCCGGACTCGCGGGAGCGGACGATGTTGAAGCCCCGCCGGCGGAGATTCGCGACAGCGAGCCACGCGCCGAGCGCGGCGAGGACGATCCCGCCGAACAGAGCCGCCGCGGGGAACCACGGCTCCGCGACGGTCGATTCCAGGCTGCCCGAGGACAGCGCGTCGGCGATGGTCTCGGCTGCGGGGAGCCCTGCCGCGAGGCCCCCGAGAACCGCGGCGGCGGCGAGCAGCGCGAGGCCGACGAGACCCACGAGGAGCCGGTCGATGCTGGCGATGACGTGTCCCACGGCTTAGTTCCTTCCCTTGGCGTTGCTGCTCTCGGCCCGGTCCTCGCCGGGGGGCTGGTCGACGACCGGGCCGCCGGGCTCGTCGGCCTCGTCGTGGCCGTGCCGCGTGGGGATCGCGGCGGTGACGTCGGCTGCGGTGCGCTGGCCCTGCGCGCGGGCGTCCGCGTCGTCGAGCGGCGCGCGCCTGGCGCTCACCTGCAGCCGGTACTCGCCGCCGAGTGCCGGCAGGAGCCGCCGGTTGAGGGTGTCGCGGAGCTCCTCGGCGAGAGCGTCGCCGTCGCGGTCGACGAGCGTCTCGCAGACGATGGTGCGGCCCCGCACCGTCGTCGTCGCCTGGGTGACGCCGGGGACGGTCTTCGCGAGGTGGGTGCTGTGCCGGGCCACGTCGACGGGGCGCAGCCAGCCGGGCGCGTCGCTGCCGAGCCGCCGCCACGGCCGCGGTCGGGGTTTCAGCGCCGAGATCCCTAGCAGCACGCCGAGGGCGGCGAGCGCGGCGGCGATGAGCACGAGAAGCCACGGCGCGGTCGAGCCCACCCCGGCGACCGCGCGGATCGCCGGCGCGATGATCGAGCTGCCTCGGTCGAGCCAGCCGGCGATGGCGTCGATGGCGACGGCGATGCCGCCGGCGAGCGCCGCCAGCCCGAGGAGCAGGGCCCACCAGCGCACCCCCGGGGAGGGTCGGGGCTCGAGGGGCTCGGTGGTGTTCGGATCGCTCATCGAGAGCCGTCTCCTCTCGTAGTTGGGGCCGGCGAGGCAGCGACGCGGATGACGGATGGTGCGGGCGGCGTCACGACCCGCACCGGGCGGGACGACGGCGATCCGGTCGGCGCCGTCACCCGCACCACGGGCGCCGTGCGGGGCGCTCGGACCGGGAGGACGCGAGCCGAGGCCGGCGCGGCGACCCGCGCGACGGGGACCGGCCGGGGCGCCGCGGCCCTCGCCACAACGATGGGCAGGGGTGCAGCGACCCGGCGGGGCTTGGCCCCCGCTCGGGCGCCGATCCTCGGGCTACGCGCGGCGGGCTCGCGGAGGGACACGGGTCGAAGCGGCGCCCAGGTCGCGGCGTGCGGGTGGCGGGCGACGTAGCGGGGCCGCCAGACGGGAAGTGCGCGGGCGTGGGCGGGCGCAACCTGCGGGCGGCGCTTCGCGGCGGCGACGTCCCGCTCGGTGAGGCGGCGCGGGGCGCGCTCGGCGTAGCCGACCTCGACGTCGACGGCGCGTGCCTCGAGGCCGGCCATCGCGTCGAGCCATTCTGCGATGGTCTCCTGGACGGCGCGGGCGATGGCGACCGCGGGCGCGGGCCAGACGATCGCGATGTGGGCCTCGACGTCGGCGCGGGTGGAGGCGTCGTTGACACGCACGTCGAAGCGGGGGAAGCGCCTACCGGTCACCCGGTCGAGGCCGCCGCCGTGCTCGGTGACGCCGGGCACGCTCGCGGCGGCGCGCTCGACGATGCGGGTGAGCGCCCGAGGGCTGATCCTGACGCGGCCGGCGGGATCGTCGGGCGCGCTCACCCGCGGCCCCCGCGCCCGCTCGAGCGCGCGGAGTCAACGACGGCGCGCAGGTTGATCCGCCCGTCGAGGTGCGCGCCGATGACGGCGCCGATCCCGCCGAGCACGAGGGCAAGGAGGAAGCCGGCGGCGCCACCGAGGATGATTGCGAGCGCCAGGCCGAGGCCGATGAGGATGCCGTGTGCGGTGTGGTTCTTCATGTCGCTGGAAATTCCCGATCTCTACGTGGGGAAGGGCGGTCCCCGCCCGCCCGGTAAAGGCGGCCGGGGCGGCGGGGGGGGGTGTCCCTATGTCTGGTGTCAAGCTGTAGCAGACGCCCGGCTACGGATGGGCTACCGGGCGTAGCCCCGGATCCGGGCGCACTTGATCGCGGCGCCTGCATGGCTGTGTGTGCAAGCGTCGTGCCAGGTCTGTTGTGCTAGGCGGCCGCCAGGATGGGTGTTCGTGGTTCGTCTCGGAAGAACTCTTTCCTGGTCAGCATCGCGTAGATCATGTTGCACCGTCGACGTGCCAGGCACATCACCGCCGCGTTGTGGCGTTTACCCTCGCGTCGTTTCCGCTGGTAGTAGTCGCGTGAGGCTTCGTGGCAGTTAGTGGATATCCAGGCCGATCGAAACAGCGCGTTCTTCAAGCGCTTATTCCCGGCCCGGGACGGGTGCTCTCCTCTGATCGATGTTCCCGATCTTCGAGTCGTGGGCGCGATGCCGGCATAGGAGGCTAGATGTGTCGCATCGGGGAAGTCAGAGCAGTCGCCTACGGCCATCAGGATCGAGGTAGCGATCCCCACACCCACCCCGGGGATGGATGTCAAGATTTCATAAAGAGGGAGGGCATCGACCACCTCGTTGACCTCGGCGGCGATCAGGTCGCGCTGTTTTTTGAACATTTTGATGTTGGAGGCGAGCAGCGGGATCGTGCGTTCGATGGCGCTGGTTCCGGGCACTACGACGGTCTGTTGGTCTAATGCGTGGAAGATAGCCGCGACGAGATCGGTGTGGTCGCCTCGGCAGCGCCGGTTGATCCAAGCGGTGACATGACTCTTGCCTGCCGCCCGCAGCTTGGTGGGTCCGCCGTAGTGTTCCAGCAGGTCAAGAACGGCACTACGGGTGATCGTCCCGCCCGCGAAGACACGTTCTAAGGCTGGGTGGATCTGGAGCAGGGCGCTGCGTAGCCGGTTGATGGTGCGCGAACAATCGCGGGTGATGTCCTCGTCGAACCCGGCGAGCGCTTTGAGGGTAGAGAGCGCTTCGTCGTTGTGGTCGTCCTTTCTCAAAGTGGCTGGGGTGGTGCGGGCGGTCTCGGCGATGATGAACGCGTCGCGCTTGTCGGTTTTCGCCGTGCCTGGGTGCAGGGCGGCGGCTTTGCGCATCGCTAAGCCGGGAAGGTACGCGACGGCAACACTGCAGTCGCGGGCGACGGCAACGGGAAGAGCGCCGATGGTGTTGGGCTGGTCGACGACGAGAAGCACTGGCCCGTGGGCTTGGAGGCTGGTGAATAGGTCTCGGAGTTTGCTCTCGTCTTGGGGTAGGGGTTTATCGAAGTATCGGCGGCTGCCGTCGGCGGACAGGGCGCACGCGTGGTGGCCTGTTTTGCCGACGTCGAGGCCGATGATCACCTTGAATGAGGTGGCCGCGGTCATGGTTCACCCTTCGGGTGCGATAGCGGAATATGGGGAAAGATCGCTGGTCATGACGCGGCAGGCAGACATCCACGTTACGTTGAGACTTCACCGAATCTTCGTCGGGAGTCATGTCCCTATTGGCCGTCGAGCGCGTCCTGGTACCTCGGTGGCAACACCCCCCGGATCATTGTGCAGACAGGGCAGGACAGGCATGCCGAGGCCAGCGACCGGTCCCGAGCCTAGCTGGGCTGGCCGGGACGCGAACCACGGTAACGGGGTATTAGCGGACGCGGCTGGAGCGGCTCTCGTCGTCGCCCCCGTCCTCGTCGGGGAGGTGGATGTCGGTAACCGTGACGTTGACCTCGGTGACCTCGAGGCCGGTCATGCGCTCGATGGCGCGCGCTGCGTTGATGCGCACGGCCTCGGCCATCTCGTGGATGGCGACCCCGTACTCGGCGACGATGAGGATGTCGACGGCGGCCTGGCGCTCGCCGACCTCGACGGTGATGCCCTGGTGGTAGTTTTCGGCGGCTCCGAGGCTCTCCCGGAGAGCGCCGACGGCGCGGGCCGCGCCGCCGCCGAGCCGGTAGACGCCGGTGACCTCGTGGGCGGCGAGCCCGGCGATCTTCGCGACGACGGTCTCGTCGATGAGCGTGTTGCCGAGCCCGGAGTTGGGCTCGTCCGCGGGGGTCGTGGCGGGGGCGGGGGTCTGGGGCGCGTTCTGCTCGGCCACGGTGTGCTCCATTCCTTATTACAGCGGCTGCGGGCGAAAGGCGCGGGCCGGCCAGGTGGCCGGGGCGCGCCCGCCCGGGCTGACGCGGCCGATTATAGGAAGGCCCGGCGTGTCCGCCCCCGAACGCGGGGGCGCCGCCGGTTTGCGGGAGGGCCGGTGACGTGCTTTAATAGCCAAGTTGCTTTGACACGGCGTCTCGTGTCGCTGCTTGGCGTGCCCAAACGCGGGTCACCAGGTAGGAATCGCGAGGCGTCGCTGGTGAAGCGAACATGACACCTTTGCATGGTGGCTTCGAGGCTGGCGGCGAGAGCCGCGGGCCGCAGTCCCCCAACGAAGGCTTCGCGATCGGGGTAGGTCGTCTCCAAGGAGCGGCAGTCCCGAGACCGAAGGCTGGAGAAGGGGCATGGCAAAAGAACAGCGGCAGTACACCCCTTGTGTTTGCACAAGGGACCGCCACGCGCCGCCGGCAGCGACCGGTCGCGCCGCGGTCCTCGCGGCTTCCACGGGGCTTGGCGCCCGGCCGTCGATAGGCGCGGGGCGGTAGGAACTAAGGCGCTGCTTTCTTTTGAGCCGGCGCCCGATCCACTGCACCCTTCGATGGCGGGCGGCAACGATGACTGGCGTTGTACCCGGGCCCCTGATCCAGGAACAACGCGCATAGAGAAGACCGAAAGCGAATAGCCCACCGCTCCCGGCGGGCGGGGCGCGGGCCTTGAGGACCCGGGCCACGGCCGAAGGGAAGTGGGCATGAGCGAGGAAGAGGACAAGCGTGGCGGGACAGAAGATCCGCATTCGGCTTAAGGCCTACGACCACGAGGCGATCGACGCGTCCGCGCGGAAGATCGTCGAGACGGTCACCCGCACGGGTGCCCGTGTTGTCGGGCCTGTGCCGCTGCCTACCGAGAAGAACGTGTACGCCGTTATTCGTTCTCCCCACAAGTACAAGGACTCTCGCGAGCACTTCGAGATGCGCACCCACAAGCGCCTCATCGACATCCTCGACCCGACGCCGAAGACGGTCGATGCGCTCATGCGCATGGACCTCCCGGCGAGCGTCGATGTCAACATTCAGTGATCGACGACTACGACTTTGGCGGAGAATAACTCATGAGCGATAACGAACTGAAGGGCATTCTGGGCACCAAGCTCGGCATGACCCAGGTCTTCGATGACCAGAACCGCGTCGTTCCGGTGACCGTGATCGAGGCGGGCCCCTGCGTGGTGACCCAGATCCGCACCGAGGAGACGGACGGCTACAACGCCGTGCAGATCGCCTACGGCGAGATCGACCCGCGCAAGGTGAACAAGCCGCAGGCCGGGCACTTCAAGAAGGCCGGCGTCACCCCGCGGCGCCACGTCGCGGAGCTGCGCGTCGACGACGTCTCCGGCTACGAGCTGGGCCAGCACATCACCGTCGACATCTTCGACGGTGTCGAGTTCGTCGACGTGACCGGCACCAGCAAGGGCCACGGCTACGCCGGCGGCATGAAGCGCCACGGGTTCGCCGGGCAGGGTGCCGCTCACGGTAACCAGGCCGCCCACCGCCGCGTGGGCTCCATCGGCCAGGCGTCGACCCCGGGCCGCGTGCTCAAGGGCAAGCGCATGGCCGGCCGCATGGGCCAGGACAAGGTGACCACCCAGAACCTCAAGGTGCAGAAGATCGATTCCGATGCCAACCTGCTCCTCATCAAGGGCGCCATCCCCGGCGCGAAGGGCGGCATCGTCACCGTTAAGACCGCAGTGAAGGGCGGTGCACGAGCATGACCAATCTGAAGCTTGACGTCCACACCGCGGACGGCAACACCAACGGCCAGGTGGAGCTCCCCTCCGAGATCTTCGAGCGGGAGGCCTCCATCGAGCTGACCCACCAGGTCGTCGTCGCGCAGCTCGCGGCGGCGCGCCAGGGCACCCACTCGACCAAGACCCGCGGCGAGGTGCGCGGCGGCGGCAAGAAGCCGTACCGCCAGAAGGGCACCGGCCGGGCCCGCCAGGGCTCGATCCGCGCGCCGCAGTTCACCGGCGGCGGGATCGTCCACGGCCCGAAGCCGCGCGACTACTCGCAGCGCACCCCGAAGAAGATGAAGCGCGCCGCGCTGCACGGGGCGCTCTCGAACCGCGCCGCGAACGACCGGATCCACGTCGTCGAGGAGCTCGTGCCGGGCACCAAGCCGTCCACCAAGGCGGCCCGCTCGTTCCTCGAGCGCCTCACCGGCCGCAAGAACGTGCTGCTCGTCGTCCAGGCCGAGGACCTCAACGCGCGGCGCAGCGCCAACAACCTGCCCGACGTGCACATCCTCGTGCCGTCGCAGCTCAACACCTACGACGTCATCAAGTCCGACGACGTGGTGTTCTCCAAGGCGGCGCTCGAGGCCTTCATCGACCGCGCCCTCGGCGCCGTTAAGGAGGAGAAGTAAATGAGCCGATCGGATAACCCGCGCGACATCATCGTCGCGCCCGTCGTCTCCGAGAAGTCCTACGGCCTCATGGAGCAGAACACCTACACGTTCTACGTGGCCAAGGACGCTCACAAGACGCAGATCCGCGACGCCGTGGAGAAGATCTTCGGCGTCAAGGTCGCGTCGGTCAACACCGTCAATCGGCAGGGCAAGCGCAAGCGCACCCGCACCGGCGGCTGGGGCCGCCGCAAGGACACCAAACGCGCCTACGTGACCCTCCGGGACGGCAGCGATCCCATCGACATCTTCGGCGGCTCCGCCGCCTAAGACGAGAATCGACCGACTAAGGAAGCACTATGGCTATTCGTAAGTACAAGCCGACAACTCCCGGTCGCCGCAACAGCTCCGTCTCCACCTTCAGCGAGATCACCCGCTCGAAGCCGGAGAAGAGCCTGCTGCGTCCCCTGCCGAAGACCGGCGGGCGCAACGTCCACGGCCGCATCACGACCCGCCACAAGGGCGGCGGGCACAAGCGCCGCTACCGGGTCATCGACTTCCGCCGCAACGACAAGGACGGCATCCCGGCGAAGGTCGCTCACATCGAGTACGACCCGAACCGCACCGCGAACATCGCGCTTTTGCACTACGTCGACGGCGAGAAGCGCTACATCGTCGCCCCGGCGGGCCTGAAGCAGGGCACCATCGTCGAGGCGGGCCCGGGCGCGGACATCAAGGTGGGCAACAACCTCCCGCTGGCGAACATCCCGACCGGTACGACGATCCACAACGTCGAGCTCAAGCCTGGCGCGGGCGCGAAGCTCGCGCGCTCGGCCGGCTCCTCCATCCAGCTGCTCGGCAAGGAGGGCAAGTACGCGACGCTGCGCATGCCCTCCTCCGAGATTCGCCGCGTGGAGCTGAGCTGCCGGGCCACCATCGGCGAGGTCGGCAACGCCGACCAGATCAACATCCGCTGGGGCAAGGCCGGCCGCAACCGCTGGCGGGGCATCCGCCCGACCGTGCGCGGCGTGGTCATGAACCCGGTCGACCACCCGCACGGCGGCGGCGAGGGCCGCACCTCGGGCGGCCGCCACCCCGTGTCCCCGTGGGGCAAGAAGGAGGGCCGGACCCGGAACCCGAACCGGTACTCCAACAACATGATCGTGCGTCGTCGCCGGTCGAAGAAGCGCTAACTGAGGAGGTTAGACAGCTATGCCACGCAGCCTTAAGAAGGGCCCGTTCGTCGATGAGCACCTCCTCAACAAGGTGGATGCTCAGAACGAGAAGGGCACCAAGCAGGTCATCAAGACCTGGTCCCGCCGTTCCACGATCCTGCCGGACTTCATCGGCCACACGTTCGCCGTGCACGACGGGCGCAAGCACGTGCCGGTCTACGTCGACGATTCGATGGTCGGCCACAAGCTTGGCGAGTTCGCTCCCACCAAGACCTTCCGTGGCCACGTGAAGGACGACAAGAAGGGACGTCGATAAGCGATGAGTGAGACCATCACTTCCGCCCGCGCGACGGCGCGCTACGTGCGCACGAGCACGCTCAAGGCCCGCCGGGTCATCGACCTCGTGCGCGGCAAGCCGGTGGCCGAGGCCCTCGCGATCCTCAAGTACGCGCCGCAGAGCGCCGCGACCCCGGTCGCGAAGGTCGTCAACTCCGCGGCCGCGAACGCGGAGAACAACTTCGGGCTCGACCGCGACAGCCTCGTGATCTCGGAGATCTACGCCACCGAGGGGCCGACCATGCGCCGGTTCCAGCCTCGCGCCCAGGGGCGCGCATTCCAGATCCGTAAGCGCACCAGCCACATCACCGTGGTTGTCGAGAGCCAGAAGGAAGGGGCCAAGTAAGTGGGCCAGAAGATTCATCCTCACGGCCTCCGGCTGGGCATTACTTCCGACTGGAAGTCCCACTGGTTCGCCGAGAAGGACTACGCCAGCTACGTCAAGGAAGACAACAAGATCCGCGACTACTTCTCGACGGGTCTTGACCGCGCCGGCATCGCCGACGTCGTCATCCAGCGCACCCGCGACCGGGTCCGCGTCGACATCCACACCGCCCGGCCGGGCATCGTCATCGGCCGCCGCGGCTCGGAGGCCGACCGCATCCGCCGCGAGCTCGAGAAGCTCACCGGCAAGCAGGTCGCGCTGAACATCCTTGAGGTCAAGAACATCGACGCCAACGCGAAGCTCGTCGCGCAGAACATCGCCGACCAGCTCGCCAACCGCGTCGCGTTCCGCCGCGCCATGCGCAAGGCCATCCAGTCCGCGATGCGCCAGCCGCAGGTCAAGGGCATCAAGGTGCAGTGCTCCGGCCGCCTCGGCGGCGCGGAGATGTCCCGCACCGAGCGCTACCACGAGGGCCGCGTGCCCCTGCACACCCTCCGCGCGGAGATCGACTACGGCCTCCACGAGGCCCACACCACCTTCGGCCGCATCGGTGTGAAGGTGTGGATCTACAAGGGCGACGTCGTCGGCGGGCGCCGCGAGAGCGAGATCAACGCCGCGCGCGAGCGCCGCGGCCGCGGCGGGCGGCCCCGCCGGGGCGGGCAGCGCCGGTCGCGCGCCGAGAAGAAGGAGGCATAACGCATGCTCATCCCTAAGCGCGTGAAGTACCGCCGCCAGCACCGGCCGACCCGCCGGGGCGTGTCCAAGGGCGGCACGAAGATCAGCTTCGGCGACTACGCCCTCCAGGCCCTCGAGCCGGCGTACGTCACCAACCGGCAGATCGAGGCGGCGCGTATCTCCATCAACCGCCACGTCAAGCGCGGCGGCAAGGTGTGGATCAACATCTTCCCGGATCGCCCCCTGACCCAGAAGCCGCTCGGCGTGCGCATGGGTTCCGGTAAGGGCCCCGTGGAGAAGTGGGTCGCGAACGTCAAGCCGGGCCGCATCCTCTTCGAGATGACCTACCCCAACGAGGAGGTCGCGCTCGAGGCGCTGCGGCGCGCGGGTGCGAAGCTTCCCTGCAAGGTCCGCATCATCAAGAAGGAGGACCAGTACTAATGGCATCCGGTACCCCCGCCCACGAGTTCCGCGAGCTGGACGCGAAGGAGCTCGACGAGAAGCTCGCGGACGCGAAGGAAGAGCTCTTCAACCTGCGGTTCCAGCTGGCCACCGGGCAGCTCACCGACAACCAGCGGCTCCGCACGGTCAAGCGCGACATCGCCCGCATCTACACGGTTATCCGCGAGCGCGAGCTCGGTCTCTCCGTGGCTCCCGGGGCTGAGGACTAAACGTGAGTGAGGTAAACGTGGAGAACACTAAGGACAAGGGCGCCCGCAAGGTCCGCTCCGGCTACGTCGTCTCCGACAAGATGGAGAAGACCATCGTCGTGGAGCTCGAGGACCGCAAGCGTCACGCCCTCTACGGCAAGATCATGCGGCGCAACAACCGCGTGAAGGTCCACGACGAGGACAGCACCGCCGGCGTCGGCGACCTCGTTCGGATCGAGGAGACCGCCCCGATCTCGAAGCAGAAGCACTTCCGCCTCGTGGAGATCCTCGAGCGCGCGAAGTAAGGCCATCCGGGGCGCGGTAACCCCGCCGCGGCCCTTTTGGGCGACACGGCCCCGACCACCCGCTAGGGATGGTCGGGGCCGTTCCTCTATCTAGCGCCGGTTCTAGCGCTCGTGCTCGCCGTCCTCTTTGCTACCGAGCGTGCCGTCGAGGTGCTTCCTGATGCGGCGCAGCGAGACGAACGCCAGGATCACGAAGACCAGTAGCGCGATGCTGGCCACGATGGGCGAGATTCCCAGCAGTACCGATGCGATAATCGCTAAAACGTCCACGTTTCGTCTCCTCCTCGGGTAGTTTTCCGTTCGTTAAAAAGGCGTCGGACCGGGAAGCGCGACCATGCGCCCGCGGGCCGCCGTCGCAGCGCTACCGGATGACTCGGCGGGACCGCAGCGGCGGGCCCGGTACCGGGCGCCGCACGTCGCGGTGTCGGCAGTCGCGGGGCCACGATGACGCTCCCTTCCCCATTGCGCCGTGCAGCCCGAGCGCACGGGCGGTGCACCGCTCGCTCGGCTGCGCCGCGGCGGCGGCGTATATGCGACGCAATTCATATGTTACGGGGCAAAAGCAAAGCCGGCTCCGGTCTTGAGAAAAGGGAGATCGAACTGCCGGTGGCCTGCGCCTATGTCGCTTATAGGTCCCTGAACGAATAAACCTAAGCGTGAAATAAATGTGCCCTGGAGTCCCCTAGGCGCCGCCCGGCGGCTCACGGGATGGGGGAAACGGGTGGCCGTGCGCTCGGGCAGCGTGGGGACGAGACGGCCGCCCCGTCGGCGCGCGTCCGGGCGACCGCCGGGCCGTGCCGGTCGGACTTGGCACTGGCGGGCCGGAGGGGTAATATTGTCTAGCCGTGCAGCATGGGGAGTGGTGCGTTCCGAACCGCGTCCCCGCCGCCCGCGTGGCGGCCCTGCTGCGCTCGTAGTACACGACGACCACGTGCGTCGAAGGACGGAAATCTTTACGCACAGAACAACCAGGTCAGGAGACCAGCTGTGATTCAACAGGAATCGCGCCTCAAGGTCGCCGATAACACCGGGGCTCGCGAGCTCCTCACCATCCGCGTGCTGGGTGGCTCGACGCGACGCTTCGCGGGGATCGGCGACACGATCGTGGCGACGGTGAAGGAGGCCGTGCCGGGCGGCAACGTCAAGGCCGGCGACGTCGTCAAGGCGGTCATTGTCCGCACCAAGAAGGAGACCCGTCGCTCGGACGGCTCCTACATCGCGTTCGACGAGAACGCCGCCGTTCTCATCAAGAACGACACCGAGCCGCGGGGCACGCGCATCTTCGGGCCCGTCGCCCGCGAGCTGCGCGAGAAGAAGTTCATGAAGATCGTTTCGCTTGCTCCGGAGGTGATCTAGGTGAAGATCCGCAAGGGCGACATGGTCCAGGTCATCTCGGGTCCCGACAAGGGCGCCCAGGGCAAGGTTCTCGAGGCTCGTCCCAAGGTCGAGCGCGTCATCGTCGAGGGCGTCAACCGCGTGACGAAGCACGTGGCGAACCGCACGGGCGATCCGAACGCGGAGGACACCGGCATCGTGACCACGGAGGCGCCGATCCACGTCTCCAACGTCATGCTCCTCGACTCGGACGGCAACCCCACCCGCGTGGGCTACCGCTTCGATGAGGACGGCAAGAAGGTCCGCGTGTCTCGTCGCAACGGGAAGGACATCTAAATGAGCGAGAAGTACATCCCTCGTCTCAAGCGCGAGTACCGCGAGTCCATCCGCGGGAAGCTCGACGAGAAGTACCAGTACCAGAACGTCATGCAGGTCCCAGGCCTCGAGAAGATCGTGGTCAACATGGGTGTCGGCGAGGCCGCGCGCGACTCGAAGGTCATCAACGGCGCGATCAACGACCTCACCCTCATCACGGGTCAGAAGCCGCAGATCCGCCGGGCGAAGAAGTCCATCGCGAACTTCAAGCTCCGCGAGGGCATGCCCATCGGCGTCAAGGCGACGCTGCGCGGCGATCGCATGTGGGAGTTCCTCGACCGGCTCCTCACCATCGCGCTGCCCCGCATCCGCGACTTCCGTGGCCTGTCGGACCGGCAGTTCGACGGCCACGGCAACTATACGTTCGGCCTCTCTGAGCAGACGATGTTCTACGAGATCGACGTGGACAAGATCGACCGGCCGCGCGGCATGGACATCACCGTCGTGACGACCGCGACCAACAACGAGGAGGGCCGCTCGCTGCTGCGCCTGCTCGGCTTCCCGTTCAAGGACAAGAACGGCAACCGCCAGGCCATCGAGGCCTAGCTCCTCACCCCCGCGGGGCGCGTCAAACGCCTCGCGCTGCTTGGGCCCGCCGGGTTTTCCCGGCGGGCCCACGTTTGTGTTTCGGCCCGCCGAGCCGCGGGACCGGAGCCCCGTTCCAAGGCATGGATAACCGCTCTCGTATGATGGTCGGCCGTGGCGCCGTCGGCCGGGCCCGCGAGGAGCCGGCCGGGACCCACGTGGGCGAGTGGAGGAAGGGGTTCGCGATTGTCGCTCAATGACTCGATCGAGTCGTCCGTGTACAAGAAGATCGATCTGTTCCGCTACGACTTCGGCCGCTACGCGGTGCGCAGCCTGCTCGCCGGCGCGTACCTCACCGTCGGGCCGATCTTCGCGACCGTCGCGGGCAACATCGTCGACTCCATCGCACCTGGCACCGGGCCGCTGGTCTTCGCGCTGCTCTTCGGGCTGGGCTTTTTCACGATCCTCGTGCTCGGCGCGGAGCTAGCGACCGGAAACATGATGTTCTTCTGCTACGGCGCGGTGCAGGGGCGCTGCGGGTGGCTGCGCTCGCTTGGCGTGCTGGTCGTCAATACGCTGCTCAACCTCGTCGGCGTCGTCATCGTCGCCGGGCTTTTGGGGCTCTCCTCGGCGCTCTCAGACGCGGGGCCGAACCACCTCCTCTTCGAGGTGGTCGACGGCAAGCTCAGCAAGGACGGCCCCGAGCTCTTCGTTGACGCGATCATCGCGAACTTCGTCGTCAACATGGCCTTCGTCGCGTCGCTCTACGCGAAGGACATCGTCAACAAGTTTTTCGCCGTCGTCCCGACGATCGCCATCTTCGTCGGCCTGGGCCTAGAGAACGTCATCGCCGACTTCAGCCTGATTTCCACGGCGCTGTTCTCCGGAGCGGAGCTGCCCGGTTCGGTCACGCCGGGCAACGTCGCCGTCGCGTGGGGGTTGGTGTTCCTTGGCAACCTGCTTGGCGGCGGGCTGCTCATCGGCGGGGGCTACGGCTGGCTCAACCTCGGGCGGGAGTCCTATCGGGACTAGCCGCATCTGCTCGAGCGGCGGACTCGGCGAGCTCCCCGGAGTAGAGGTTGAAGCGCCCCGGGCGGGTGAAGCCCGCAAGCGCGAGCCCCGCGCCGCGGGCCAGCTCGACGGCCATGGAGCTCGCCGCGGAAACCGCCACCAGAGCGGAGAAGCCCGCGGAGACGGCCTTCTGCACGAGCTCGAAGGACGCCCGGGAGCTCACCACGAGGATCATGCCCGTCGCGGGCAGCGCCCCGTCGAGCATGAGCGAGCCGACGACCTTGTCGACGGCGTTGTGGCGCCCGATGTCCTCGCGGGCGACGAGCACCTCGCCGTCCTGGTTGACCGCGGCGGCGGCGTGGATGCCGCCGGTGCGGCGGAACGCCTTCTGGTGGGCGCGGAGCCGTTCCGGCAGGGAGACGACGAAGCCGGGGTCGAGGGGTAGCGGCTCGATTTCCGGGCGGCGCCGGTCGAGCACCCGCTCGATGGAGGTCGACCCGCACACCCCGCACGCGGAGGTCGTCTCCACGGGGCGGATGAACTCCGGCGGCAGCGGCTGACGACTCGCCAGCTCGAGGTCGAGGACGTTGTACGAGTTGTAGCCGTCGGTCGCGCCCGCGCAGTAGCGCGCCTCAGCCAGGTCCTCCGCCTTGTCGATGAGCCCCTCGCTGTAGAGGAACCCGTGGGCGAGCTCGATGTCGTTGCCCGGGGTGCGCATGGTCGTGGTGAGGGTCTGCCCCCCGACGTGGATCTCTAAGGGCTCCTCGCCGGCGACCGCGTCGGCGCGGGTGTCGGTGGTGACGTCCCCGTCGTCGGTGATGCGCACCTTGGTGACGGGGACGGTGGGGGTGATGCGCACGAATTGCTCCCTTCTCTCGGTTGTCGCCCGCGCCCGCCGCGGGGCGGGGGCGGGGGTGGTTAGCTGTCCTTCTTGTCAGACCCGCCCTCGTAGCGCTCGAGAAGGTCGTCGATGATGCCGATGGCGCGCTTGGTCTCGTCGATGAACTCGCCGGCGCGCTCGTCGGTGAGCCGCCCGGCGGGGCTTGTCGTCGAGGAGGTGTGGCGCCCGGCGGCCACCCCGACGAGGAAGGCGGTCAGCGGCGCGGCAGGGCGCGCGGGCCCGTGCGCGACGTCGCTGGTGAGGTCGAGCAAAAGCGGCACGAGCGGCTTGAGGACCTCCTCGGTGATGTCGAGGTCGCGGGCCGCCGCCTCGAGCCACTGGTAGGTGGTGTGAAGCCCGGAGTCCTTGTTCTTGTCGGCCATAGGGGCGCTCTCCTTCCGCGGTCGAGGTCTATCACCCCGCCGCCTGGCGGGGCTCGGTGTGCGCGCCAGTGTAGTTGCCGCAGGTGGGAGGCGCCGGCCGGATTTGGGTGGCCGGCGTCCTCGAGGTATCTTTGCCCTTCGGGCCTGTCTCGACGGCGAGGCGGGCCGAGCAACTGTACACCTACTTTGCTATAGGCCCCATGCCGGAGCGGGCCGGGTGAGAAGCTTTTTCAAGGAGTCAGGCAGCGAGCACGCGTGCTGCTGAGCACGCGCTGCGTCGAGTCGCCCCGCAAGCACCCGGAAAACGCGAACGCGGTGGTGGGGAACCGTGGCGAGAAAGGCTGTTGGTCACCATGACCATGTCTGATCCCATTGCGGACATGCTGTCTCGGGTGCGCAACGCGAACCACGCGCACCACGAGTCCGTGTCCATGCCCTCCTCGAAGATCAAGGCGAACATCGCCGACATCCTCAAGCAGGAGGGCTACATCACCGATTACTCCGTCGACGAGGCCAAGGTGGGCAACACGCTCACCATCGAGCTGAAGTACGGCGACCAGCGCGACGAGGCCATCACCGGCCTTCGGCGCGTCTCGAAGCCGGGCCTGCGCGTCTACGCGAAGGCCAACGAGCTCCCCGAGGTCCTCGGCGGCCTCGGCGTGGCGATCATCTCCACGTCGCGCGGGCTGCTCACCGATCGGCAGGCGAGCGAGAAGGGCGTGGGCGGGGAAGTTCTCGCCTACGTCTGGTAAAGGAGGAAGGAACTCTCATGTCGCGAGTTGGTAACGAACCCATCGCCATCCCCTCCGGCGTCGAGCCCACGATCGACGGCCAGCACGTTGAGGTCAAGGGGCCCAAGGGCACCCTGTCCGTGGACGTTCCCGAGCCGATCACCGTTGCCGTC
Source organism: Corynebacterium otitidis ATCC 51513 (assembly GCF_000296405.1). Lineage (GTDB taxonomy): Bacteria > Actinomycetota > Actinomycetes > Mycobacteriales > Mycobacteriaceae > Corynebacterium > Corynebacterium otitidis. Next base: position 60,844 of record NZ_JH815195.1, on the reverse strand, counting down.
GAGGACGACAAGATCGTGCTCAAGCGCCCCGACGACCACTACAAGAGCCGTTCCTTGCACGGGCTGTCGCGCTCGCTGATCAACAACAGCGTCATCGGCGTCACCGAGGGCTACACCACGAAGATGGAGATCTTCGGCGTGGGCTACCGCGTGCAGGCCAAGGGCAGCGCCCTCGAGTTCGCGCTCGGCTACTCCCACCCCGTGCTCATCGAGCCCCCGGAGGGCATCTCGTTCGCCGTGGACGGGAACACGAAGTTCTCGATCACCGGCATCGACAAGCAGCAGGTGGGCCAGGTAGCCGCCAACATCCGTCGGCTGCGCAAGGACGATCCGTACAAGGGCAAGGGGATCCGCTACGAGGGTGAGCAGATCCGCCGCAAGGTCGGAAAGACGGGTAAGTAATCATGAGCACTTCGGAAGACAAAAACAACCGCAAGCCGGTGGGCAAGGACATCTCCACCCGTCGGCGCGAGGCGCGTGTCCGCCGGCACGAGCGTCTTCGCAAGACCCTGAAGGGCACCCCGGAGCGCCCGCGGCTCGCCGTGCACCGCTCGTCGCGGCACATGCACGCTCAGGTCATCGACGACACCGTGGGCCACACCCTGGTCTCGGCCTCCACCGTCGAGCCGGAGATCCGCGAGAAGGAGGGCGACAAGTCCGCCAAGGGCCGGATGGTCGGCGAGCTCATCGCCAAGCGGGCGAAGGACGCGGGCATCGCCCAGGTGGTCTTCGACCGCGGCGGCTACAAGTACCACGGCCGCATCGCCGCTCTGGCCGATGCCGCCAGGGAAGGTGGCCTGGACTTCTAATGCAGAACATCGCGAAGAACTCGAACGGAAGGAACGCGTAATGCCGGGACGTGAACGGCGCGACGGCGGACGCTCCGCCGACGACCGGAACAAGAAGAGGAACGACCGTCGTGGCGGCCGCCACGACGAGCGGGACAAGTACATCGAGCGGGTCGTCACCATCAACCGCGTGGCGAAGGTCGTCAAGGGCGGCCGCCGCTTCAGCTTCACCGCGCTCGTGATCGTCGGCGACGGCCAGGGCATGGTCGGCGTCGGCTACGGCAAGGCCAAGGAGGTGCCGGCCGCGATCCAGAAGGGCTCCGAGGAGGCTCGCAAGAACTTCTTCCGCGTGCCCATGGTCGGCGGCACCATCACCCACCCGGTCCTCGGCGAGGATTCGGCGGGCAAGGTGCTGCTCAAGCCGGCCGCCCCCGGTACCGGTGTCATCGCCGGCGGCGCGGCCCGCCCGGTGCTCGAGTGCGCTGGCGTGCAGGACATCCTCGCGAAGTCGCTGGGCTCGGCGAACCACATCAACGTGGTCCACGCGACGGTCAAGGGCCTGAAGTCCCTGCACCGCCCGGAGGAGGTCGCTGCCCGCCGCGGCAAGACCGTCGACGAGGTGGCGCCCGCCCGGATGCTGCGCGCCCGCGCTGGACAGGAGGCCTAGACGATGGCGTTGAAGATTACCCAAACCCGCGGCCTCGTCGGCGCCCGCCCGGAGCAGCGCGCGACGATGCAGAGCCTGGGGCTCAAGCGGATCCGCCACTCGGTGGTCCAGCCGGATAATGCCTCGACCCGCGGGATGATCCGCGTCGTCCGCCACCTGGTGGACGTCGAAGAAGTTGCAGGGGAGTAGATAGCATGAGCGACATCATCAAGCTCCACGACCTGCGCCCCGCGAAGGGGGCCAACCGGCCCAAGCAGCGCGTTGGTCGCGGAAACGGTTCGAAGGGCACGACCGCCGGTCGCGGCACCAAGGGCACCCGCGCCCGCAAGCAGGTGCCGGCCTGGTTCGAGGGCGGCCAGATGCCGCTGCAGATGCGGCTTCCGAAGCTGCGCGGCTTCAAGAACCCGAACAAGGTCGTCTACCAGGTCGTCAACGTCGGCGACCTGGCCAAGGCCTTCCCGGAGGGCGGCGAGGTCTCCGCGAAGGACATCGCGGCCAAGGGGCTCGTCCGCCCGAAGCAGCCGGTCAAGGTGCTCGGCGGCGGCGACGTCGACGTCAAGCTCGACGTCACCGCGGACAAGTTCTCCGGCTCCGCTAAGGAGAAGATCGAGGCCGCCGGCGGCAGCGCCACCGCGACCTCGAAGTAACACGCCGCCCCATCCCCGCCCGCGGCCGACGGCCGCGCGGGGGTGACGGCACCCCGGGGCCCGCAGGGAGCAATCGCGCTCCCCGCGGGCCCCGTTGTCGTGCGCGGGGACCCCCGCGCGCCCGCCCGGCAGTCAGGCAACACTATGGGTATGCTTCGGCGCGGCTGGGCGGTGCTGGTAGGGTATGACCGTCCTTAACGTCCTTCGGCCGGCGGCGGTGGCGACCCTCGGTGACGCCCCCGGCCCCATCCCACGAACACTTGCTCATCGATCGCGCCCGCGTGGCGCCCGGGCGGCATTAGCCCGGGCCGGGGCGAGCGGTGGCGCCAGGAGGATACGTGTCCGCCATCATCCAGGTATTCAAGGATGCCGATCTGCGCCGAAAGATCCTCTTTACCCTCGGCCTGATCATCCTGTACCGCATCGGAGCGCAGATCCCCGCGCCCGGCGTCGACTACACCCAGATCAGCGGCCGGCTGGAGGAGCTGTCCGAGGACCAGGGCAGCGTCTACTCCCTGATCAACCTCTTCTCGGGCGGGGCGCTGTTGCAGCTCTCGGTCTTCGCGATCGGGATCATGCCGTACATCACCTCGGCGATCATCGTCCAGCTGCTCACCGTCGTCATCCCGAAGTTCGAGCAGCTGAAGAAGGAGGGGCAGTCGGGTCAGGCGAAGATGACCCAGTACACCCGCTACCTCACCGTGGCACTCGCGCTTCTGCAGTCCTCGGGCATCGTCGCGCTCGCGGACCGCCAGCAGCTGCTTGGGCCCGGCGTCGAGGTCCTCGACCCGGACCGGACGATCTGGGACCTCATCATGCTCACCCTGGTGCTCACCTCCGGCGCGGTGCTCATCATGTGGCTGGGCGAGCTCATCACCGAGAAGGGCGTGGGCAACGGCATGTCGCTGCTCATCTTCGCGGGCATCGCCACCCGCCTGCCCACCGACGGCGTGCAGATCCTCAACAACTCCGGCGGGCTGGTCTTCGGGATCATCCTCGTCGCCGTCATCGCGCTCGTCGTGGGCGTCGTGTTCGTCGAGCAGGGCCAGCGCCGCATCCCGGTGCAGTACGCTAAGCGCATGGTCGGCCGTCGCCAGTACGGCGGCAGCTCCACCTACCTGCCGCTCAAGGTCAACCAGGCTGGCGTCATCCCGGTGATCTTCGCCTCTTCGCTGATCTACATGCCGGTGCTCATCACCGAGATCGTCAACTCCGGGCGCACCACGCCGCCGGACAACTGGTGGCAGAACAACGTCATCGCCTACCTGCAGACCCCGAGCTCCTGGGTCTACATCCTCATCTACTTCGTCCTGGTCATCTTCTTCTCGTACTTCTACGTCTCCGTGCAGTACGACCCGCGCGACCAGGCGGACAACATGAAGAAGTACGGTGGCTTTATCCCGGGCATCCGCCCGGGCACGCCGACCGCGCAGTACCTCGCCTACGTCATGAACCGGCTCCTGTTCGTCGGCTCGATCTACCTGGCGCTCATCGCGGTCCTGCCGAACATCGCGCTGGACTTCGGGATCGGCAGCCAGGGCGCCGGCGGCGGGCTCGCGGCCTTCGGCGGCACGGCGATCCTCATTCTCGTGTCGGTCTCGCTGACGACCGTCAAGCAGATCGAGAGCCAGCTCCTGCAAAGCAACTACGAAGGACTTCTCAAGTGAGACTCGTACTCCTAGGCCCTCCCGGGGCCGGCAAGGGAACCCAGGCCGCGATCCTCTCCAAGGAGCTCGGCGTCCCGCACATCTCCACCGGCGACTTGTTCCGCGCGAACATCGGCAACGACACGGAGCTCGGCCGGGAGGCCAAGTCCTACATGGACGTCGGTGAGCTCGTGCCAACCGACGTCACCGCCCGGATGGTCGAGGACCGGCTCGGCGAGGACGACGCGAAGGACGGCTTCCTCCTCGACGGCTTTCCGCGCACCGTCGAGCAGGCGGAGATCCTCACCCGGCTGCTCGACTCGAAGGGCGTGAAGCTCGACGGGGTGCTCAACTTCAAGGTCTCCGAGGACACCGTGGTCGAGCGCATGCTCGCCCGCGGCCGCGAGGACGACACCGAGGCGACCATCAAGAACCGCCTCAAGGTCTACCGCGAGGAGACCGCCCCGCTGATCGACCACTACGAGGGCTCGCTCATCACCATCGAGGCGGAGGGCACCGTCGAGGAGATCAGCGAGCGCGCGCTCGACGAGCTGCGCCGCCGCGCCTAGCTCCTTTTCCGGCGCGAAGCACGAGGAGGCACTGACGAGGGCCCCGGCCGATCGGGCCGGGGCCCTTCCCGCGTCTCTAGGCTCGCGCGCGTCTTCGGGCGCTACTTGCCGCCCGCGGCGTGCTGCCATTACACTGATCAGGCGGCGCGCGCCCGTGTGCGCGCCGCGAAGCAGTAGACGGCAGTCAAACGCGACAGGCGGCGGGGCTTCCCGCCGCCGGGAATGTGGAGGATATGGCTAAGGAAGGCGCCATCGAAGTCGAGGGCCGGGTCGTCGAGCCCCTGCCCAACGCGATGTTCCGAGTCGAGCTCGATAACGGACACCGTGTCCTGGCACATATCAGCGGCAAGATGCGCCAGCACTACATCCGCATCCTCCCCGAGGACCGCGTCGTCATCGAGCTGTCCCCGTACGACCTCGATCGTGGTCGCATCGTCTACCGCTACAAGTAAATGACCAGCCTCCTTATCCCGGAGCGCGTGAAGGCGGCGCGGCGGGGCTAACAAACGCCCCGCGCGCCGCTGGCGCTTGTCTACCTCCGGCCGCGGTGGCCGGAGCCTGCCCGCGCCCCACGAACCCGTTTCAGCCTTGCTGGGAGGGGGAGTGGGGCATCGGCGGGCCGGATGGATGAGGAGAAAACCACCGCAGCATCCAGAAAGGTACATGCCTTATGGCACGTCTCGCTGGAGTCGATCTCCCGCGCAACAAGCGCGTGGAGATCGCTCTCACCTACATCTACGGCATCGGGCCGTCCACGGCGACCGCGCTGCTGACGGAGACCGGCATCTCGCCGGACCTTAGGACGGACGACCTCAACGACGAGCAGCTCTCCCAGCTGCGCGACGCCATCGAGCGGAACTACACCGTCGAGGGCGACCTGCGCCGCCAGGTGCAGGCCGACATTCGCCGCAAGATCGAGATCGGCAGCTACCAGGGCCTGCGGCACCGCCGCGGCCTGCCGGTCCGCGGGCAGCGCACGAAGACCAACGCCCGCACTCGCAAGGGTCCGAAGAAGACGATCGCCGGAAAGAAGAAGTAACCCATGCCTCCTAAGACTCGTTCGGGCGCCCGCCGGGGCGGGCGCCGCGCGCCGAAGAAGAACGTGGCCCAGGGCCACGCCTACATCAAGTCGACCTTCAACAACACGCTCGTGACGCTTACCGCGCCGAACGGCGACGTCATCTCGTGGGCGTCGTCGGGCCACGTGGGCTTCAAGGGCTCCCGCAAGTCCACGCCGTTCGCCGCGCAGCTCGCCGCGGAGAACGCCGCGCGCAAGGCCATGGACCACGGCATGAAGAAGATCGACGTGTTCGTCAAGGGCCCGGGCTCGGGCCGTGAGACCGCCATCCGTTCCCTCCAGGCCGCCGGCCTCGAGGTCAACTCGATCTCGGACGTCACGCCGCAGCCGCACAACGGGTGCCGCCCCCCGAAGCGTCGCCGCGTTTAAGGGAAAGGAAGGAATACAGCAATGGCTCGTTACACCGGCCCTGCCACCCGTAAGTCCCGTCGCCTGCGCGTCGACCTCGTCGGCGGCGACACCTCCTTCGAGCGCCGCCCCTACCCGCCGGGACAGGCCGGCCGGGCGCGCATCAAGGAGTCGGAGTACCTCGTCCAGCTGCAGGAGAAGCAGAAGGCCCGCTTCACCTACGGCGTGATGGAGAACCAGTTCCGTCACTACTACGAGGAGGCGAACCGCCGCCCGGGCAAGACGGGCGACAACCTCGTCATCCTGCTCGAGGCTCGGCTCGACAACGTCATCTACCGCGCCGGCCTGGCCCGCACCCGCCGCCAGGCCCGCCAGCTCGTCTCGCACGGGCACTTCACGGTCAACGGGCGCAAGATCAACGTGCCCTCCTACAGCGTGAAGCAGTACGACATCATCGACGTCGAGTCCCGCTCGCGGAAGATGAACTGGTTCGAGGAGGCCCAGGACTACGTCGGCGACGCCGTCGTTCCCGCCTGGCTCCAGGTCGTTCCCGACTCGCTGCGCATCCTGGTCCACCAGCTCCCGGAGCGCGCGCAGATCGAGATCCCGATCCAGGAACAGCTCATCGTCGAGTACTACTCGAAGTAGTAGCCCCTACTCGCTTCGAAAAACCCTGGCGGGGCGTAAATCGCCCCGCGAGCGTCGTCGTTTCCGGTATAAGGAAGCGAAGTCCCACTTTTCTGCTTACCTGACAGGCGTCATATAGCGGGCGCCGGAGGAGAAGTCTCAATGCTCATCTCTCAGCGGCCGAGCCTCTCTGAGGAGAAGGTCTCGGAGTCGCGCTCGCGGTTCATCATCGAGCCGCTCGAGCCGGGTTTCGGCTACACGCTCGGAAACTCGCTGCGCCGGACGCTTCTGTCGTCCATCCCGGGCGCGGCGGTCACCAGCATCAAGATCGACGGGGTGCTCCACGAGTTCACGACCATCCAGGGCGTGAAGGAGGACGTCTCCGACATCGTCCTGAACGTCAAGTCGATGGTGCTGTCCTCTGACTCCGACGACCCGGTCGTCATGTACGTCAGCGCGGAGGGCCCGGGCACCGTCACCGCCGGGGACATCGACACCCCCGCCGGCGTCGAGGTGCACAACCCCGACCTCGTGCTCGCGACCCTCAACGACGAGGGCGCGATCAACATGGAGCTCGTCGTCGAGCGCGGCCGCGGCTACGTCCCGGCCGCCGAGACGGGCGGCGGGGAGGCCGGGCGCATCCCGGTCGACCAGATCTACTCCCCGGTGCTCAAGGTGAGCTACAAGGTCGAGGCGACCCGCGTCGAGCAGCGCACCGACTTCGACAAGCTCACCGTCGACGTCGAGACGAAGAACTCGATCAGCGCGCGCGACGCGATGGCGTCGGCGGGCAAGACCCTGGTCGAGCTCTTCGGGCTCGCGCGCGAGCTCAACGAGTCGATGGAGGGCATCGAGATCGGCCCGTCGCCGCAGGACAGCGGCTACGAGCAGGCGTACAACACCCCGATCGAGGACCTCAACTTCTCGGTGCGGTCGTACAACTGCCTCAAGCGCCAGGAGATCCACACCGTCGGGGAGCTCGCCGAGTGCTCCGAGTCGGACCTCCTCGACATCCGCAACTTCGGGCAGAAGTCGATCAACGAAGTGAAGATCAAGCTCGCCAACCTGGGGCTCACCCTGAAGGACGCCCCGGAGGACTTCGATCCCACCCAGGTCGAGGGCTACGACGCCGAGACCGGCGACTTCGTCGACAGCGGCGACGACGACAACGAGTAAGAAGCCCGTTTCAACCCAAGCACACGAGGAGTAAATTATGCCCACCCCGAAGAAGGGTCCTCGGCTCGGCGGGTCCCCCAGCCACCAGCGGCGCCTCCTGTCGAACCTGGCGGCCTCCCTGTTCGAGCACGACTCGATCCGGACGACCGACGCCAAGGCGAAGGCGCTGCGCCCCTACGCGGAGAAGCTGATCACCAAGGCGAAGGACGGCTCGCTGGCCAAGCGCCGCGAGGTGCTCGCCAAGGTCCCGAACAAGCCGGCCGTGGCCCGCCTGTTCGACGAGCTCGCCCCGCAGTTCGAGGGCCGCGACGGCGGCTACACCCGCATCATCAAGCTCGAGAACCGCGTCGGCGACAACGCGCCGATGTCCCAGATCTCGCTGGTGCTCGAGCCGGTCGAGAAGAAGGACTCCCGCTCCGAGCGGGTCGCCGCCTCGAAGGCCGCCGACGAGGACGCGAAGTCCAACGAGCCGGCCGAGGAGACCCAGGCCGACCCCGAGGCGGAGGCCGCCGCCGAGACCGACGCCGCCGCCGAGGCGGCCGCCGGCGAGGCCGACGCCGACTCCGAGGAGAAGTAACTTTTCCATCGGTTCGCCCCGGGGCTGATACCCCGGGAGGCCCACCACGCGGGCCCCGACGCTCACCTGTTGAGCGTCGGGGCCCGCTTTGGTGTTTCTTACTACCCGCCGGCGGGGACGAGGCGGGCGGGTAGGCTGGGCGCAATCGGCCGCAGGGGCCCGCGGGAGACGCCGCGCCCACCCCGGCGCCTGGGTTTGTTTAGTGATCGATCGCGACAGGTGTGAGGTGATTTCGGGATGAAGTCGAAGGAAGACGTCAAGGCGCTGTTCGACGCCACCGCCTACGACTCGGAGGGCGAGCGCCTCGGGTCGGTCAAGGAGGTCTACGTCCACGACGCGACGCTGCGCCCCATCTTCGCGGAGGTCGGCCACGGGCTCTTCGGGCTCTCCAGCAGCGTTGTGCCGCTGCGCGGCGCGCGCCTCGAGGGGGACCGCCTCACCCTCGGCTTCACCCGCGAGTCCATCAAGGGCGCGCCCGACCCGGACACGGGCCAGCAGCTCACCAAGACCCAGCAGCGCGAGCTGCTCTCGTACTTCGGCGTCGACGACGCCCCGGAGATCACCGGCCTGCAGGGTTCGTACGACGATGAGCGCGCCTCCTAGCAGCGAGGGGGCGCAGGACCCCGGGGAGACGGTGCGTCTGAGGCTGGATCTCGCCTACGACGGCACCGGCTTCCACGGCTGGGCGAAGCAGGCCGACCCCGAGCTGCGCACGGTTGAGGGCACGCTCGCAGACGCCCTCTCCCTGGTGCTGCGCGCCCCCGTCGAGCTCACCGTCGCTGGTCGCACGGATCGCGGGGTGCACGCCGCCGGGCAGGTCGCCCACGCCGACGTGCCCGCAGAGAGCCTCAACCAGCGCGCGATCGGCGGGAACCCGGCGCGCCTCGTGCGCCGCATGAGCCGGCTGCTGCCGGGCGACGTTTCCCTCACCGGCGCCACGGTCGCTCCGCCGGGCTTCGACGCGCGCTTCTCGGCGCTGCGGCGCCGCTACCGCTACCGGGTCTCCACGGCGCCCGCGGGTCCGCTTCCCACCCGGCGGGTCGACACCGCCTCGTGGCCGAAGCCCGTGGATCTGGGGCTCGCGCAGGTCGCGGCCGACGCGCTCGTCGGGCTGCACGACTTCGCGGCGTTCTGCCGGGCGAAGCCGCACGCGACGACGGTGCGCGACCTCGAGGCGTTCACGTGGCGCGACTGCTCCACCCCGGAGGAGCCCGGCGTGCTCGAGGCGGACGTCGTCGCCGACGCGTTCTGCTGGTCGATGGTGCGCTCCCTGGTGGGCTGGTGCCTCGCGGTGGGGGAGGGGCGCCGCGATCCGGCCGCGAGCGCCGGCCTGCTCAACGAGCGGGAGCGCTCCTCGGCGGTGCCGGTCGCCCCGGCCTGCGGGCTCACCCTCGTCGCCGTCGACTACCCGCCCGACGAGGAGCTCGCGGAGCGGGCGCGCGCCACGCGCGCAACGAGGCCCGCCGTGTAGCTCCCGCCGGGAACCGGGCCGCCGCTCGTCGGCGTCCAAGCCCACCGGCGGCGCCGGCCCGAGATTCCCCGGCGCCTGAGAGGGCGAGGGGAGGCGGCCGGTGGCGCTGGCATCGACGACGAAGGCGCAGGTCTCGGGGCACCGGTTTTTGCAGCGGCGCCTGCACCACGGGCTCGTGCTCGGCGACGTGCGCATGGTCCACGACCCGCTGCGCCGCCGCGGGCGCGCGCTGCTTTTCGGGCTCGTGGCGCTCGCCCTGGCGCTCGGCGCGGCGGGGCTTATCGCTCTGGTCTCTCCCGACCCGGATCCGCGCGGCGCCCCGATCGTCGAGGACGACGCCGGCGGGCTCTACGTGCTGCTCGGGGAGCGTTACCACCCCGCGGACAACCTCGCCACGGCGAGGCTCGCCGCCGGCCAGCCCGCCGATCCCGCCCGCATCGGAGACGCCGTGCTCGCCGGCGCGGAGCTCGGCCTGCCGCTGGGCATCCCGGGCGCGCCCGGGGCGCTCGCCGACGACGATGGCGGGCGCCGCTGGGCGGCCTGCCTCGAGCCGGACGGCACGATAACCGTCGAG
>NZ_JH815195.1:46851-50576 GCF_000296405.1 Corynebacterium otitidis ATCC 51513 | reverse complement strand
CGGCCGCGAGTTCGTGCTCGACCGCGAGGGGCTGCGCGAGCTTCCCGAGGCCGGCTCCCCGGCGGGCCGCGCGGTGCGCGCCGCGCTCGGCATCGACGCGCGCGCCGAGCTCAGGGAGGCGCCCGCGGGGTTCCTCGCCGCGCTTCGCGAACTGCCCGGCTACCGGGTGCCGGATCCCGCGCCGCGCTACGAGCCGCGCGGCGACGGCGGGGTCGTCGCGACAGAGTCGGGGGAGCTGCTCGTCACCCGCGCCGGGCGGGAGGTCCTCGACGCTCTCGCCGCGGGCGGGGACGAGCCCCCGGCGGCAGCCGGCGAGGTTGTCCTGCCGGAGCGCCGGCTGCGCCTCGACGGGGGAGGGGAGGCGATCTGCGCGGCAGGCCCCGAGGGTCGCCCCGAGCGCCGCGCCGAGGCCGGCCCGGGCCGAAGCGCGGAGCTCGCCCCCGGCGACGACGGCTGGGCGGCGGCGAGGCTCAACCACGCGGCGCCCGCCGGGGAAGCGCCAACCGCGGGCGCGGCGGCCTGCCGCCCCCCGGGCGGCGTCGTCATCGTCGCCGCGGCGGGCACCCGCCACGCGGTGCCCGAGCCCGAGGACGCCCAGGCGCTCGGCGCCGGGGAGCCGCCGGAGTGCTTCTGGCCGGCGCTGCGCCTCCTGCCCGAGGGCGCGGAGCTCACCGCCGAGCGCGCCCGGGAGCCGCTCTAGCCACGCCCGGGCGGAGGGACGCCCCGAAGCGGCCTCCCGCGTCGAGGGTAGCCTGTGGGATATGGGTATTGGGACAAAGCTGGTCTCGCTGGCGGGCCGGGTGAGCGACTCCCTGCCGATCGGGCGTGGCCTCGATCCGGTGGACGTCCAGCCGAAGGGCTGGTTCGAGCACGAGCGGGGCGTGGAGCGCCTGCTCGAGAGCTTCCGCGCCGTGCCCGAGGGCGAGCGGGTGCGCCTGGCGAAGAAGACGTCGAACCTGTTCCGCGGCCGCTCCGGCAAGGCCGCCGGGCTGGACGTGTCGGGGCTCGGCGGGGTCATCGACGTCGACCCGGTGGCGAAGACTGCGGACGTGCAGGGCATGTGCACCTACGAGGACCTCGTGGACGCGACGCTGCGCTACGGGCTCGCGCCGTTCGTCGTGCCGCAGCTCAAGACGATCACGCTGGGCGGCGCGGTCACCGGCATGGGCGTGGAGTCGACGAGCTTCCGCAACGGCCTGCCGCACGAGTCCGTCCTCGAGATGGACATCCTCACCGGCACCGGCGAGGTGGTGACCTGCTCCCCAACGAAGAACGAGGACCTCTACCGGGGCTTTCCCAACTCGTACGGCTCGCTGGGCTACGCGGTGCGGCTGCGCATCGAGCTCGAGGAGGTCGAGCCGTTCGTCGCGCTGCGCCACGTGCGCTGCGACTCGCCGGAGGAGCTCGCCGAGGTGCTCGGCGAGGTGGCCGCCAGCGGCTCCTTCGACGGGGAGCGCGTCGACTACCTCGACGGGGTGGCGTTCTCGCCTGAGGAGGCGTACGTCAGCCTGGGCCGCCAGACCGGCGAGCCGGGCCCGGTGTCGGACTACACGGGCGAGAAGATCTACTACCGCTCGCTGCAGCACCCGAAGGGGATCCTGCGCGACCGGCTGACGATCCGGGACTACATCTGGCGCTGGGATGTCGACTGGTTCTGGTGCTCGCGGGCGTTCGGCACGCAGAACCCCACGGTGCGCGCCCTGTGGCCCAGGGACCTGAAGCGCTCGTCGTTCTACTGGAAGCTCGTGGGCCTCGACCGCAAGTACGAGATCGAGTACAACGTCCTCAAGCGGCCCCACGGTGAGCCGCGTACCGAGCGCGTCGTCCAGGACATCGAGGTCACCGTCGACCGGCTGCCCGAGTGGCTCCACTGGTTCTTCCAGGCCTCCGACATCCAGCCGGTGTGGCTGTGCCCGATCCGGCTGCGCGACGGGGTCGACTCCCTCGCCGGTAGGGGAGAGGTGCTCTCCGGCGAGGAGACGCCCTGGCCGCTCTACCCGCTCAACCCCGGGGAGCTGTGGATCAACGTGGGCTTCTGGTCCGGGGTGCCCGGCGACCACGTCTCCCCGGACGCGAAGCCGGGCGCGTTCAACCGCGTTATCGAGGACAAGGTCCGCGAGCTCGGCGGGCACAAGTCCCTCTACTCGGAGGCGTACTACGACAGGGAGGAGTTCGCGGACCTCTACGGCGGGGACGCGCCCGAGCGCCTCAAGGAGGTCTACGACCCCGACGGCCGCTTCCCGACGCTCTACGACAAGACCGTCACCGCGGTCTAGCGCCGTCCGCACCGGGCCGCCGCGGCGTGGCGTGAAGCGAGATACAGTTGCCTACGGTGCCCCCCGGGGCGCCCCGCCCGGGCCGCGCCCCGGCTTTAAGGGCGGCGAAAAAACAAACAACGCGATTAGAAATGGTGGGTCCAGGATTATGGCCTCAGGGTCCTTTCAGCCGATGAGCGTGGCGGAGATCATCGACACGCTGGTCGTGCCGCCCAACCCGTTTTATTGGAAGGCGTTCGACGGCTCGGAGACGGGCTCGCCCGACGCCCGCTTCACGGTGGAGATCACCTCCCCGGACGCGCTCGCCTACGTCGCGACCGCGCCGGGCGACGTGGGGCTCGCCCGCGCGTGGCTCACCGGGGAGCTCAAGGTCGAGGGCGAGCACCTCGCGCACCCCTACGGCATCTTCGACGCGCTGCGCGAGTTCTACGGCCGGGTGCAGAAGCCCAACCTCGCGCAGATCACCCGCATCTTCCGCTCGCTCAAGGCGATGGGCGCGCTGAAGATCCTGCCCGTCCCCGAGGCCGAGACCGCCTCCTGGCTCGAGCGGCGCCTGCGCCAGGGCTTAAGCAAGCACTCCAAGCAGCGCGACGCGGACGTCATCTCCTCCCACTACGACGTGGGCAACGACTTCTACGAGCTGTTCCTCGGCGACTCGATGACGTATACGTGCGCCTACTTTCCCGAGCCGGACAGCACCCTGGAGGCGGCGCAGGACAACAAGCACCGCCTCGTGTTCGACAAGCTGCGCATCGGGGAGGGCGACCGGCTCCTCGACGTGGGCTGCGGCTGGGGCGGCATGGTGCGCTACGCGGCGCGCCGCGGCGTCAAGGCGCTCGGGGTGACGCTGTCGAAGGAGCAGGCCGAGTGGGGCCAGCGCGCCATCGCCGAGGAAGGCCTCGGCGACCTCGCGGAGATCCGCCACCTCGACTACCGCGACGTGCCCGAGGGCGACTTTGACGCGGTCTCCTCGATCGGGCTGCTCGAGCACATCGGCGTCGACAACTACGCCAGCTACTTCAAATTCTTGAACGGCAAGCTGCGCCCGGGCGGGCGGATGCTCAACCACTGCATCACCTACCCGGACAACCACCGCACGCCCAAGGGCGGGTTCATCAACCGCTACATCTTCCCCGACGGGGAGCTCACCGGCTCGGGCACGATCATCCGCAACATGCAGGACAACGGCTTCGAGGTGCTCCACGAGGAGAACCTGCGCTTCGACTACATGCGCACCCTGTGGCACTGGTGCGAGAACCTCAAGGCCAACTGGGACGAGGCCGTCGAGCTCGTCGGCCCGCAGACCGCACGCCTGTGGGGCATGTACATGGCCGGCTCCGAGTGGGGCTTCGAGCACAACGTCGTGCAGCTCCACCAGGTGCTCGGTGTCAAGCTCCTCGAGGACGGCTCGCGCGGCGGGCTGCCCGAGCGGATGTGGTGGCGCGTCTA
>NZ_JH815195.1:35652-45926 GCF_000296405.1 Corynebacterium otitidis ATCC 51513 | reverse complement strand
CCCGCCGCGGCGAGCGCGCCCAGCCCGCCGAGCGCCGCGGCCTGCGCGGCGCGTTCCTTATCGACCGGGGAGCCGAGCTCTGCGGTCGCGTCGGCGGCGGCCTCCGCGGCGTCGCGCGCGACCGGCGGGGTGCGCGGCCGCTCCGGGGAGAGCACGACGATAGAGCCGTGCGGCAGGGGCAGCTCGCCGACGGGCGTGTGCTCGTCGAGCGGCACGCCCGCGGCGCTTTGGGCCTGCCACGGCCGGTCGATGCGCGGCGCCCGCGCGAGCCCGGCTGCCTCCTCGACGACCTCCGCGAGGCTCGAGGCGGGCGGGATGGCCAGGTCGATGCTTGAGGTCGTGCGCCCCGCGCTAAACCGCAGCGTGACGCGAATCCCCCGGTCGATGTCCACGACGCGTGTCGTCCTTCCCCCGAAACGGACGGCGCGGTAACCACCGGCCGGCCACGGGCCACCACCGGCGGCGGGGCTTAGCCCGCCGGGGTCCCCCAACCCCGGCCGTCCCGCCGCTAGGTGTGATCTCTCTTACCCGTCGCAGTGAGGGATTGTGCCGTACGATGACGGCGTCGTCCACCGCTAGGGGCCCCGGGGAGCGAAAATCCCCGGGAGGCGGCGGGCGCGCCGGGGGATTTTTCGTGCCACAAGGGGGAGTGGGCGTGGACGCCGTGTCGAGTGAGCGCATCGTCATACCCGTCGAGCCGGCCGGGCGGGCGCCCGCGCCGCCCAGGCCGTCGGGCGCGCTGCGCGCCGAGGACGTGCCCGAGGCCGCCAAGCCGCAGCCCACGCCGCTGATTCGGCTGATCATGCCGCTGGTCATGGTCGCGGCGATGGGCGCGGTCGTCATCGTGGTGGTCACCTCGGCGGGCGAGGTGAGCCCGATGATGCTGCTCTTCCCGCTGATGATGGCGATGGGGTTCGTCATGATGCTCAGCCCGCAGCAGGCCGACGACCCGGACGAGTCGCGCCGCTCCTACCTGCGCCACCTCGAGGGCTTAAGGCAGCAGGCGCTGCGCAACGGGCGTGCCCAGCGCGACCACGAGGAGCACCGCTACCCGCCGGCCGGCGCGCTGTGGGCGCTCGCCGCCGGGGAGCGGCTGTGGGAGCGCGGCGCGGGCGACGAGGACGCCGCCGACGTGCGCGTCGCGACCGGGCGCACCGCGCTGTGCACCCCGATCGAGGTCGGCGAGGTGAAGTCCGCCGAGGACCTCGACCCGGTGTGCGCCGTGGCGCTGCGCCACACGCTCAAGTCCGTCGGCGCGCTCGACGACATGCCCGTCGTCGTGAAGCTCACCGCGTTCCCCGTCGTCTCCATCGCGGGCCCCGCCGCCCGGGAGGCTGCCTACGCGATCGTCGCGCAGCTGGCCTTCCACCACGGCCCGGAGACCATCGGCGTGGAGGTCGTCGAGGAGCCCGGCGCGCCGGGCGCGTGGGGCTGGGCGAAGTGGCTGCCCCACACGAGGCGTCCGGCAGAGGCGGCGATCCGGGTGCTCGTTGTCGACGGGCCGGCGACCGTCGGCACCGAGGGGTTCCTGCGCGGCGGGCACGACGTCGTCGTCGAGGTCGCCAGCGGCGCGGCGACGTGGCTGCGCGGCCGCGCCGTGGAGGAGGGCCTCGCCCTGCACGCCGGGGTGCGGCTCGTCGTCGCTACCGCTCGCGGGGAGGAGGAGCTCGGCGCCCCGGAGCGCCTCGGCGCGGCCGCCGCGGAGCGCCTGGCCCGCGCGCTTAATGGGTGCCGCCGCCCGGCGCGCGGCGGGGAGGGCAGGGCCGGTGGGCTCACCGAGCTGCTCGGGCTGGGCCCGGCGGCCGCGCTCACCGCCGAGGGGCTGTGGGGTGCTCAGGGCGAGCGGCTTGCGGTGCCGATCGGGGTGGCGCCGGGCTCGGCTAGGCCGGTGGTGCTCGACCTCAAGGAGTCGGCGCAGGGCGGGGTGGGCCCGCACGGGCTGTGCATCGGCGCGACGGGCTCGGGCAAGTCGGAGCTGTTGCGCACCCTGGTCACGGCGCTGGCGCTGACCCACTCCCCGGAGGAGCTCAACGTCGTGCTCGTGGACTTCAAGGGCGGGGCGACGTTCCTCGGTCTCGAGGGGCTGCCGCACACCGCGGCGGTGATCACGAACCTCGCGGCGGAGGCGCCGCTCGTCGAGCGGATGCGCGACGCTCTGTCCGGGGAGCTCAACCGGCGCCAGGAGCTGCTGCGCGCCGCGGGCAACGCCGCGGGTGTCGCGCAGTACCGGGAGGCACGGGAGCGGGACCCCGGGCTGCCGGCGCTGCCGTCGCTTCTCGTGGTCATTGACGAGTTCTCGGAGCTGCTCAGCCAGCACCCCGAGTTCGCCGACCTGTTCGTCGCGATCGGGCGGCTCGGCCGCTCGCTGGGGGTGCACATCCTTTTAGCGAGCCAGCGGCTCGACGAGGGGCGGATGCGCGGGCTGGACTCGCACCTGTCCTACCGGATTGGGCTGCGGACGTTCTCCGCGGCGGAGTCGAGGCAGGTGATCGGCACGCCGGACGCCTACGAGCTGCCCGCCACGCCGGGGGCGGGCTTCCTCGCGGCGGGCTCGGGCGAGCCGGAGCGCTTCCAGGCCGGCTACGTCTCCGGCCCGCTCGAGCCGCCCGGCCAGGCGGGCGGGGCGGCGGAGCCCGGCCTGCGGGTCTTTGAGTCGTGGGAGTCGCTCGACGCCGCGCCGCGGCCCGCCGCCGAGGAGCCGGAGGCTGATCCGGCGGGGGCGGGCGAGAGCCTGCTGGAGCGGGCGGTCGCGTTGTGCGCTGCGGCCGCCGGGGGCCGCGGCATGGCCGCGCACCGGGTGTGGCTGCCGCCGCTGCCCGAGCGGGTGCCGCTCGCCGGGATCGCCGCGCCGGGCGAGGATCTCTCCGCGGCGATCGGGATCATCGACCGGCCCTTCGAGCAGCGCCAGGACCCGCTGCGCGTCGCGCTCGGCGAGGGCAGCGGGCACCTCGCGGTGGCGGGCGCGCCGCGCTCGGGGAAGAGCTCGACGCTGGTTACGCTCGTCGCGTCGCTGTGCGCGACCCACGGGCCCGACGTCCTCAAGGTTTACGTGCTCGCGCTCGGCGGGGCGGAGCCGGCGGCGCTCGCGCGGCTGCCGCACGTCGCCGCGGTGGCGGGCAAGGACGAGCCGGAGCGCCTCGCCCGCGTCGTCGACGAGGTGCGCGCCCTCGCCGCGGACGCCCAGGCCGGCCGCCCGGGAGATGGGCGCCACACGCTGCTCGTCGTCGACGGCTGGCACGCCCTCACCGAGGAGTTCGAGGAGCTCGCCGCGGGGGTCACCGCGCTCGGTTCGGAGGGGCCGGCCGCGGGCGTTCACCTCGCGATCAGCGCGAACCGGTGGAGCTCGATCAGGCCGGCGCTGCGCGACCTTATCGACCACCGCCTCGAGCTGCGCCTGGGCGAGCCGATGGAGTCGCTCGTCGACCGCCGCGCCCAGGAGAAGCTCCCCGTCAAGCCGGGCCGCGCGCTCACCGCGGGCGGGGAGCAGGCGCTCGTCGCGCTCACCTCCGGGGAGGACCTGGCCCACGTTGCGCGCTCCGCGCTCGAGGCCGGCCACGAGCCCGTGCCGAGGCTGCGGACGCTGCCCAAGGAGGTCACCACCGGCGAGCTCGAGGCGCCGCCCGCCGGCGAGGGCGGCGGCTACGCGGTGCCCATCGGGGTTGGCGGGACGCGGCTTGCCACGCTCGCGTGGGAGGACACCCACCTGCTCATCGTCGGCGGGCGAGGCTCGGGGAAGACCACCGCGCTGGCCACCGTGCTCGAGGCCGTGCAGCTGTGGGACCGCGCCTCCGCCCGCGTCGTGCTCGTCGACCCGCGCCGCGCGCACCTCGGCCGCGTCGCCGAGGAGATGCTCGCCGCCTACGCCGCGAGCGCGAGCCAGGCCGCCGACGCCATCGCCGACACCTGCCTCACCCTCAAGGAGCGCCTGCCCGGGCCGGGGATCTCCCCCGCGCAGCTCGCCGAGCGCTCGTGGTGGGCAGGCCCGGAGATTTTCCTCGTCATCGACGACCTCGACCTCGTGCCCGAGGCTCACCTCGCCGGCCTCGTCGAGCTCCTGCCCCACGCGCCCGATATCGGGCTGCACGTCGTCGCCGCCCGCAAGGCCGGCGGCGTCGGCCGGGCGCTGTTCCAGGCGTTCCTCGCAGCCCTCGCCGACCAGCGCCCCGCGCTCCTGCTCCTCGACGCGCCCGCCGAGGAGGGCCCCGTCCTCGGCGTGAAACCCGGACCAAAGCCCCCGGGGCGCGGCGCGTGGCGCGCCGGCGGGGCGGAGCCCACCACCATCCAGGTCGCGGCCCCGGGCGGCGAGGCCGGATCGGGCGGGCGGCACGCCGCCGCGGCGGGGGCGGCGCAGTGACGAGCCTGAAGGAACAGACCAGGGAGTTCAGCGACGACGCGCTGACCATCACCGTTCTTGAGACCGCGACCGTCTTCGACGGGCCCGACACCGTCTACCGCTACGACCTGCCCGCCGCGGGTATCGTCACCGGCTGGGCGCTCGACGGGGTCGTCGACCAGGTCAAGCAGATGTACAGCCTCTCCTGGCCCGACGTGGAGATCGTCGTCGACGCCGCCCCCGAGCCCACCGAGGCGCTCGTGACCGCGCTGCTCAACAAGGGCGCGGCCGCCTACCCGGCCGAGGCGATCCGGGAGGCCGCCGCCGAGGAGGAGCGCGCCGCCGCGGACCCGGACCTCACCGTCGTGCGCCGCTCGGACCCACCGGGCGCCGCGACCCGGCTCGCGATGGGCAACCGCGGCTTCGTCGTTCTCGCGGCGTGCGCGGCGGGCGCGCTGCTCGCGCTGTGCGGGTGGCTGCTCATCAGCAGCGGCGCCGCGCCGCCAGGCGCGCCGGCCGCCCCGGCCGGGGAGGCCGCGCCGGCGACGACCCCGCCCGCGTCCCGCGGTCCGGGCGGGCAGCGCGAGGACGCGGATCCCCAGACCGCCCCGGAAAACCCGGACCCGGACGCTTCGGACGCCGGGGAGAACCGCGGGCCGGGCGGCGGGCCGCGCGAGGTCGGCGAGTTCGTCGTCGACGTGCCCGCGGGCTTCCGGGTGGGCCCGGGCGGCGACGGCGCGGAGCTCCTCGAGGACCCCGACGGCCGGCTGCGGGTCTACCTCTCCGCCGCCGACGCCGGCGGCCTCGAGCTCGAGGACGCGCTCGTCGAGCTCAACGGCGCGATCCGCGAGGACGAGGCACTCGAGTTCCTGCCCGGCGGCGAGCAGGGATCGCGCATCACCTATCTCGAGCGGCCCGGCGACGGCTCCGAGGTGCGCTGGACGACGTGGCTCACCGACGGCCGGCACGTCAGCGTCGGCTGCCACACCCCCGCCGAGCCGGGCGAGGAGGAGCTCGCCGCCTGCGAGCGCATCGCCGCCTCCACCAGGCTGCGCTAGTTCAGGGAACCGCCCCCGCGCCGGGCGCGTCGGATACGCCCGGGAGCAGCGCCTGAGTCAACCGGTTTCGGAGCCCGGGCGCGCCCCGCCGCACGGCCCCGTGCCCGGCGCTCGCGCCGGGGCGGGGAGGCACACGACACCGACCGGGGGACCCGAGCGCGCTCGGGAGATAAACACAAGGGGGAGGACACGCTATGGCCGGACAGTTCAGGACCGAGGCCGACGTCATGGTCGCGACCGCGGGCCGCGTCGACCAGACCAACGACGAGGTGCAGGGGGAGCTCAACCGCCTGCAGGGCGTCGTCGACGGGGTGCGCGGCAGCTGGGCGGGCTCCGCGCAGGCGAGCTTCGACGGGCTCATGGTGCGCTGGAATGACGCGGCCCGCCAGCTGCGCGAGGCGCTCGCGTCGATCAGCACGAATATCCGCCACAACGCCCGCGGCTTCGCCGCCGTCGAGGCGGACAACGCGCAGGCGTTCACGGGCGTCGGCGGCGGGCTGCGGCTCTAGCCCAGCCACCGGCACGACGACCGACCGCAAGTAGACGACAAACAACCGGGGGAGAGGTTCTATAGATGAGTGACCTGATTCGATACCAGTTCGGGGCCGTCGCCGCGGCGGCCGGGGACATCAACGCGACCTCGGGTCGCATCACCCAGCTGCTCGCGGACCTCAAGGCGCGGCTGCAGCCCATGGTCGCGACGTGGGAGGGCGACTCGGCGAGCGCCTACCAGGCCGCCCAGCAGAAGTGGGACCGCTCCGCCGCGGAGCTCAACGCCATCCTCGCGACGATCTCGCGGACGGTGGCGCAGGGCAACGACCGCATGGCGGAGATCAACCGGGCGGCCGCCGCCTCCTGGGCCTAGGCCGGCCTGAGGCCGGCGCCGGCGACGGCGGGCCACCGAGCGTGCCCGCCCTCGCCGGGCGCGGCCCCCGCCGGGGGCGCGGCGCGACACCCGAGAGCCAGCGAGGCGGGAGGCGGGCGCTTTCCTTACTTGTTATCTCTCGCGGGGCGCCGCGCCGCCGGAGGCGGCCGCAGCGAGACAACAGACGACAGCCCGATCCGCGGCGACGGTGTCGCGAGCCGGGCCCGGGGAGCCGAGCGATCGGCCTCCCGGGCCCGGCGCCGTCGTGCCCGGGCACGACGGTCGGCGGCGGCTTGCCGGGGCCCGGGCCGCCTGCCTATAGTGGTTCGGCTACGTGCGCCGAGCATCGCATGCGCTGGCGGGTCCCCACCGGCCGCCGTCAGCACATGAGGCGTCACGCGGTTGGCCGGCAGCCTTCTAGACCGACTGGCAAGGAGTCAATACGTGTCTACCTACCACCCGAAGAGCGGTGACATTACCCGTAAGTGGTACGTCATCGACGCCACGGATGTGGTGCTGGGCCGGCTTGCCACCCACGCGGCGAACCTGCTGCGCGGCAAGGGCAAGCCTCAGTTCGCCCCGAACGTCGACTGCGGCGACCACGTCATCATCATCAACGCGGCCAAGGTCGCGGTCAGCTCGAACAAGCGTGAGCGCGAGATGCGCTACCGCCACTCCGGGTACCCGGGTGGCCTGAAGTCGATGACGCTGGGCGACGCGCTCAACACGCACCCCGCGCGCACCGTGGAGGAGTCCGTGCGCGGCATGATGCCGCACAACAAGCTCTCGCGCGCTTCCATCAAGAAGCTCCACGTGTTCGCCGAGGGTGAGCACCCGTACGCCGGCCAGAAGCCGGAGAACTACGAGATCAAGGTGGTGTCGCAGTGACCGAGCCGAACAACAACGAGGACAACAACGTCGCGAGCGCCGAGGACATCGCCGCCGCCCAGGTCGCCGAGGAGTTCACGACCACCATCGGCGATCAGGTCTCCGAGGAGGCCGAGGACGACGCCGACGTCGCCGTCGAGCCCGAGGGCATCGACGGGCCGATCCAGACCGTCGGTCGCCGCAAGCGCGCCATCGTCCGCGTGCGGCTGGTGCCGGGCACCGGGAAGTTCTCCTGCAACGGGCGCTCGCTCGAGGACTACTTCCCCAACAAGCTGCACCAGCAGTCGATCAAGGCGCCGCTCGCGCTGCTCGAGCGGGAGAACCAGTTCGACATCCAGGCGAACCTCAAGGGCGGCGGCCCGACCGGCCAGGCCGGCGCGTTCCGCCTGGCGATCGCCCGCGCCCTCAACGCGTACTCGCCGAGTGACCGCGCGGCCCTGAAGAAGGCCGGCTACCTCACCCGCGACGCGCGCGCCGTGGAGCGCAAGAAGGCCGGCCTCCACAAGGCCCGCCGCGCGCCGCAGTACTCGAAGCGCTAAATCAGCCCTTCGGGCCTGCATTTTCTGCCGACGCCCCGCACCGGTTTTCGTGGTGCGGGGCGTCGCCGCGTCTCTAAGGGGCCCCGGGGCCGGGTTGGGCGACCGGCTGGCCGGGGCGGGCGGGCCCGAGCCGTAGACTGGTGGGCCATGACTCGACTCTTTGGCACGGATGGCGTGCGCGGGCTCGCGAACGATCGGCTCACCGCGCCGCTGGCGCTTCGGCTCGGCGCGGCGGCCGCCGAGGTCCTCACCCGCGAGCGGCGCTCCGAGGGGCCCAGGCCCACCGCGATCGTGGGGCGGGATCCGCGCGTCTCCGGGGAGATGCTCGCCGCGGCGCTGGCGGCCGGGATGGCGTCGCGCGGGGTGGACGTGCGCCGCGTCGGCGTGCTGCCCACGCCCGCGGTCGCGTTCCTCACCGACGACTACGGCGCGGACATGGGCGTGGTGATCTCCGCGTCGCACAACCCCATGCCGGACAACGGCATCAAGTTTTTCACCGCCGGCGGGCGGAAGCTGCCCGACGAGCTCGAGGACGAGATCGAGCGCACCATGGCCGACTACCGCTCCGCGGGGCCGACCGGGCACGGCATCGGCCGTATTTTCGACGAGGCGAAGGACGGGGAGAGCCGCTACCTTTCGCACCTCGCGGAGGCGATGGGCACGGACTTGAGCGGCATCACCGTCGTCGTGGACACCGCGAACGGCGCGGCATCCAGGGTCGCGCCGGCGGCCTACCGGGCGGCGGGCGCGCGGGTGATCCCCATCTTCGACGAGCCGAACGGCTACAACATCAACGACGGCTGCGGTTCCACGCACCTGGAGAAGGTGCAGGCCGCCGTCGTCGAGCACGGCGCGGACCTGGGGCTCGCGCACGACGGCGACGCGGACCGCTGCCTCGCGGTCGACGCTCAGGGCCAGGAGGTCGACGGCGACCAGATCATGGCGATCCTCGCGGTCGCGATGCGCGACGACTCCGACCTGCGCAAGAACACCCTCGTCACCACGGTGATGAGCAACCTCGGGCTCCACCGCGCGATGGAGCGCGAGGGCATCGACGTCGTGCAGACCAAGGTCGGGGACCGCTACGTGCTCGAGAAGCTCAACGAGGCGTCGCTGAGCCTTGGCGGGGAGCAGTCCGGCCACGTCGTCATCACCGACCACGCCACCACCGGCGACGGGACGCTCACCGGCTTAAAGCTCATGGCATGCATGGCGGAATCGGGCAAGAGCCTCGCCGACCTTGCCGAGGTGATGACCGTCCTGCCGCAGGTGCTCATCAACGTGCCCGTCGCCGACAAGGAGGCCGTCGCCGCCAGCGACAAGCTCGCCGCCGCCGTCGAGGAGGCGCGCGAGGACCTCGGCGCGGACGGGCGGGTGCTGCTGCGTCCCTCCGGAACGGAGGAGCTCTACCGCGTCATGGTCGAGGCCACCGAGGAGGAGCACGCCCGCCGCATCGCGGGCAAGCTCGCCGCGGTCGTCGCGAGCATCTCCTAGCTAGGGGCGCGCCCGGAACCGGTCCGCGACGGGCCGACGTCGAGTAAGGCCGCGGCCAGCAGGCCCACGCCAGACTCGCGGAAAGGACCGTCGCCACCATGGACCACCTCGACTTCGACCCCGCCCGGGCGCGCGCAGCGCTCGACGACTTCGCCCGGGAGGTCGACCGCCAGCGCGGCCTCCACGGCGGCTCGGCGCCGCTCTTTCCCGCGGAGAAGGCCGGCCGCGGCTTCGTTGAGCTCGGCGCCCGGCTCGACGCGGCGCTCGGCGCGCTGCACGGCACCACCGCCGGGCGGCTCGGGGAGCTCGAGCGCGCCGCCGGGAAGGCCAGATCCGACATCGAGGCGCTCGTCGACGCCGACGACGCCCACGCCCGATCGCTCTCCGGGGCGCGGCGATGAGCGCCGCGAAGACGACGACCACCACGACGAGGCGCGTGGTGGTCGTCCAGCGCTACCGCAGGCTCGTCGCGCGCTTCAGGGTCGCCGCCAAAGGCCGCTACGCCGGGCCCGCGACGAGCCCCGCGGCCCTCGACTCCTCGCTGGCGAAGGCCGAGGGCCTCGATCCGAAGGCCGTCGGCGACGCGGTCGGCGGCGCGGTCGGGCAGTCCCGCGGCGAGCCGCTCCACGCCCGCGCGGTCGCCGGCCTCGTTCCCTTCCTCATCTCCATCGCGGGCGGGCTCATCGTCACGGTCCTCAACAACCTCATCGGCGAGTTCCTCGCCGACCGGCGCGCCGGCAAGGAGCTAGAAGAGCTCGGCCGGCGCACCGCCGACGCGCTCGACGAGACGAGCTGCCGCTGCGACGACGCCGCGTCGCGGGCCGTCGGGCAGCTCGACGGGCTCGTCGGGCGGCTGTGCCGCCAGCTCGAGGCAACCGACCCCGCCGCGGACCCCGGCGGCTTCGACTCGTGCGTCGCCGCCGGCGCGGGCGCCATCGACCGGTGCGCCGAGCAGATCCTCGCGATGGTTCGCGGGCGCGACGAGTGCCTCGCCGCGCTTTTGGCCGGGCTCGCCGCCCGCGTCGAGGAGTGCGCGGCGAAAAAGGCCACCCCGGCGCCGGCGCGGCCCGCCGGCGGGGCGACCGCCCCCGCGGCGG
>NZ_JH815195.1:0-34942 GCF_000296405.1 Corynebacterium otitidis ATCC 51513 | reverse complement strand
GCCGGCGGGTGCAGGGCATCCTCGCGCGCCGCGCGGGCTAGAAGATAAGAGCCTCGGCGCCCGGTGTTAGGCGGAGGGCAGCTCGTCGGGGAGGTGGCGCGGGTCCTCCTCCTCGGCCTTCTTCTCGAGTTCCTCGCCGCTAAGCGAGGTCACGCCCTTCGCGGTGGCCTCCGGGTCGGAGAACGCGGCGTAGCGTTTCTGCTCGCCGAGCTGGTGGAGGAGGAAGCCGGTGATAAGCCCGCGCTCGGTCTCCCGGGCGGAGCGCTGCGGCCCGCCGAGCCCGAACGCGAGCTTGAAGAGCGTGTCCTCGGAGAAGGACTCGTGGTCGGCCTTGTCCATCTCCCGGTAGACGACCGGGCCGCCGTAGTTCTTCGCGACGGTGGCGGGGTAGCCCTGCGCGACGAGCTGCTTCTTGCCGCTGCCGATGACGAGCCCGGGCGTGTCGACGCCGCGGGCGGCGTACTCGCACGACGGGGACGTCACCGACGGGAACGCCGCGACGACCGCCTTGACGCGGTGGTAGTTCTGTGCGGTGAGGATCGCGCAGCCGGCGCCCATCCCGTGGCCCACGACGCCGAGCCGGGTGGGGGAGACGGTGACGTTGCCGTTGCCGAGGCGCACCCCGCCGAGGATCTGCAGCGCGGAGTCGAGGTCCGCGGAGAACCCGCGGTGGCTCGGGTTGAAGCCGGACTCGGTGTCCGGCGCGGCGACGGCGATGCCCCAGCTGGCGAGGTGGCGCAGCGTCGAGTCGTAGGCCTTGGATTTCTTCAGCCACGCGTGTGCGAACGCGACGCCGGGGATGCCGCTGCCCTCCTCCGGCGTGTAGAGGCGCCCGGGAACCCCCGCGTAGGCGAGGTCCCCGGAGAGCACCCGGTAGGGTCCGTGCTTGGACAGGGCCGCTAGAGACTTCTTCAGGTTCGCAGACACGCCCCATAGGATAGTCGCGCCCGCGCGCCGCGGCCGAGGGGATCCCGCCGCGGCGGGGGAGTGGTCCTATCTTCCGGTGGTGCGAAACAGTGCGTCGCCGGGCTCGAGGGCGTCGCCCGGCTCTGCGAGGAGCTCGATGGCCTCGGGCCGCGCGTCGAGCAGCAAAACGGGGCACAGCGGCTCCGCGCCAGCCTCGGCAAGGGCGCGGAAGTCGACGGAGACGAGCGTGTCTCCCGCGCCGACCTGCTCGCCGGGGCCGCGGTGGCACAGCGCCGCGTAGCCTGCGAGGCGCTCCGCGCCGACCCCGACGCCGAGCCACAGGCCGCGGCCCTCGGGGGTGCGGATGACGAGCTGGTCGGGGCGGGCGCGCAGCAGCGTGCCCTCGAGCGGCGCGACGACGCGGGTCGCGCCGGCGGCGGTGGGCCGCACGGCGAGCCCGGCGCCCACCTCGCCGCCGCGAAGCAGCGAGTCGGGGATCTCGGGCTGGGCGACGACGGCCCCGCGCACGGGGCTAAGCGCGACGGTCACCGGGCCCCCTTGCTTATCTGTCGCGGTTCGGGTCGGGCGCGCCGGCCGGGCGCGGCCGGCGCGTTCGGGGCGAGGATACTACCGCTTGGTGGCGCCGGCCCCCGGGGCGCGCCGGGGAGCGGGGCCGGGCGGGGCGGGGCGCGGGTTTCCATCCATTAGAGTGAGCGCCATGTGTGGAATCATCGGATACGTCGGCGGCCGCTCGAGCCTCACGGTGGGGCTCGAGGGGCTGCGCCGCATGGAGTATCGCGGTTACGACTCGGCGGGCATCGCGGTCGTCGACGGCGGCGGCTCGATCAAGGCCGTCAAGCGGGCGGGCAAGCTCGCGAACCTGGAGGACAAGATCGAGGAGATCGGCGCCGAGGAGTTCACCGGCACCGCCGCGATCGGGCACACCCGCTGGGCGACGCACGGCCGGCCCACGGACCACAACGCCCACCCGCACCTGTCCTTCGACGGTAAGGCCGCGATCGTCCACAACGGCATCATCGAGAACTTCGCCGCGCTGCGCGACGAGGTCGAGGCCGCCGGCATCGAGCTGGAGTCGGATACCGACTCCGAGGTCACCGCGCACCTCGTGGAGCTCGAGTACACCCGCGGCGAGCACAAGGGCGACTTCCCGGCGGCCGCGCACGCCGTGCTGCGCCGCTTAGAGGGCGCGTTCACGATCCTGTTCGCGCACGCCGACTACCCGGACCGGATCGTCGCGGCGAGGCGCTCCACGCCGCTGATCATCGGCGTGGGCGACGGGGAGATGTTCCTAGGCTCGGACATCGCGGCGTTCATCGAGTTCACCAAGGACGCGGTGGAGCTGGGCCCGGACAGCGTCGTGGAGATCACCCGCGACGGCTACGAGATCACGACGTTCGACGGGGAGCCCGCCGAGGGGCGGCCGTTTACCATCGACTGGGACCTCGAGGCCGCGGAGAAGGGCGGCTACTCGTCGTTCATGATGAAGGAGATCAACGAGCAGCCGGCCGCGATCCGCGACACGCTCGCCGGGCACTTCTCCGATGGGAGGGTGATCCTCGACGAGGACCACCTCTCGGAGGAGGAGCTGCGCGGCATCGACCAGATCTTCGTCGTCGCGTGCGGCAGCGCGTACCACTCGGGGCTGCTCGCGAAGTACGCGATCGAGCACTGGGTGCGCATCCCCGTGCAGATCGAGGTCGCCAGCGAGTTCCGCTACCGCTCCCCGGTCGTGGACTCGCGCACGCTGGTGGTGGCGGTGTCCCAGTCGGGCGAGACCGCCGACACGCTCGAGGCGGCCCGCCACGCCTCCGCACAGGGCGCGAAGGTGCTCGCGGTGTGCAACACCAACGGCTCGCAGATCCCCCGCGAGGCCGACGCGGTGCTCTACACGCACGCCGGCCCGGAGATCGGCGTCGCCTCGACGAAGGCGTTCCTCGCGCAGGTCGCGGCGAACTACATCATCGGCCTGGCGCTCGCGCAGGCGAAGGGCACGAAGTACCCCGAGGAGATCGCCGAGATCTGGGACACCTTAGAGGAGATCCCGGCGCTGCTCGAGCGGCTGCTTGAGACCGTCGGCGACGAGTCGGAGCGCATCGCCTCGGCGCTCGGCGCGATCCGCACGATGCTCTTCCTCGGCCGCGGGGTGGGCTTCCCCGTGGCGTTGGAGGGCGCGCTGAAGCTCAAGGAGCTCGCCTATATCCACGCCGAGGGCTTCCCCGCAGGCGAGCTCAAGCACGGGCCCATCGCTCTTATCGAGGATGGCCTCCCGGTCGTCGTCATCGTGCCGAGCCCCCGCGGGGTGAAGACGCTGCACTCGAAGATCGTCTCCAACATCCAGGAGATCCGGGCGCGCGGCGCGAAGACCATCGTCATCGCCGAGGAGGGCGACACCGCCGTCGAGCCGTACGCCAACTGGCTCATCAGGCTGCCGAAGACCTCGACGATCATGCAGCCGCTGCTCGCGACGGTGCCGCTGCAGTACCTCGCGGCGTTCATCGCCGAGCAGTGCGGCAACGAGGACATCGACAAGCCGCGCAACCTCGCGAAGTCCGTCACCGTCGAGTAAGACCGCGGTCCCGGCCCGTGGCACAATGGCGGGCCATGGACGTTCTCACCGCGCGCGTCGACCCCGGCGCGATCGAGCGCAACTGCGCGCTTCTCAAGGAGTTCGTCGCCCCGGCGGGGCTGCTCGTCGCGGTCAAGGCCGATGGCTACGGCCACGGGGCGCTCACCGCGGCGCGCGCCGCGCTCGCCGGGGGAGCGGACGCGGTGGGCGTGGCGACCCCGCAGGAGGCCGAGGCGCTGCTCGGCGGCGGGTTTTTAGGCCCGATCCTCGCGTGGCTGTGGGAGCCCTCCCAGCCGGTCGCGGGGCTGCTTGCCCGCGGCGTGGAGCTCGCCGTGACCTCGCCCGCGCACGCCCGCGCGGTCGCGGCCGCCGGGCTGGGGAAGCGCGCTCGGGTGTGCCTCAAGGTCGAGACCGGCATGCACCGCAACGGGATCGCCGAGGACGACCTGCCCGAGGCGGTGCGCGTCCTTAAGAGCGCAGGCGCGACGATCACCGGGGTGATGAGCCACCTCGCGGCCGCCGACGACCCGGGCGATCCCGCCACCGACCGGCAGGCGGCGCGCCTTTCCCGCGCGGTGGAGACGGTGCGCTCGCTCGGCGTGGCGGCGCCGCGCACCCACCTGGCGAACTCGGCGGCGACGCTCACCCGTCCCGATTTGCATCTCGACATGGTGCGCGTCGGCATCGCGGCCTACGGGCTGCAGGCGATGGCGCCGCACGTCGCCCCGCCCAGGCTCGCCGGGCGCCTCGAGCCGGCGCTCAGCCTTATCGCCCGGGTCGTCGACGTGCGCCGGCTTCGCGCCGGCGACGGGGTGTCCTACGGGCTGACGTGGCGCGCGCCCGCCGACGGCTTTGCCGCGGTGCTTCCCGTGGGCTATGCCGACGGGCTGCCGCGCGCCGCGCAGGGGCTTCTCACCCCCACCATCCGCGGCACCGCCTACCGGCAGGTCGGCCGGGTGTGCATGGACCAGATCGTCGTGTGGCTGGGCGGCAACCCCCACGGCGTCGCACCCGGCGACGAGGCGGTGCTCGCCGGGCCGGGCGGCACCCCCGTCGACGTGCTTGCTAGGAGGCTGGGGACGATCTCCAACGAGATCGTCTGCGCCCCGAAGGGGCGCTTCCGCCACGAGACCGCGCCCACCGAGAAAGCCTGAGGGGAGCCATGAAGGACTCGTTTCCCGCCGCCGGAGAGCGGTTCTTGCCCGACACGGAGGCGACGTGGGAGCTCGGCGAGGAGCTCGGCGAAGCGCTCGAGGCCGGCGACCTCGTCGTGTTGCGCGGCCCGCTCGGCGCGGGCAAGACGACGATCACCCAGGGCATCGCCCGCGGCATGGGGGTGCGCGGCCGGGTGACGTCCCCGACGTTCATCATCGCCCGCGAGCACCCCGGACCTAAGGGCCGCCCGGGCCTCATCCACGTCGACGCCTACCGGCTGCTCGGCGAGGACCCCGACGCGGCCGCGGACCCCATCGGGGAGCTCGACGCGCTCGACCTCGAGTCCCGCGCCGAGGATTCCGCGGTCGTCGCCGAGTGGGGCGGCGGGCTCGTCGAGCGCCTCGCCGAGCGGCACCTCGTCGTCGACCTCGAGCGCGGCGGCCCCGACGAGGAGGGACGCCGCGCGCGCTGGCGCACCGGCGGCCCCGGCGGGGATAATGAGCGCGCCGCGGCCGGTTAGGCCGGGGCGCGGGCCGGTCGTACGATGAGGAAAACAACCCGCCACGCGCCGACGAGGCCCCGGGGAAGTACCGGCCGGGGCCCGGCGCCTCGCGACAGGGGGAGAGACATGGCCGCCAGCGCAGCAGAACTCACCGACGCCGACGCCGGGCGGCCCGCCGCCCCCGTTCGCGGGAGCGCGCCGGGCGCGGGCCTGGCGTGGCTGCTCATCGTCGTCGGCGCGATCGGCGCCCTCTGCGCGGCGATCATCCAGGTCGAGAAGCTCCACCTCGCCGAGGACCCCGGCTACACGACGAGCTGCGACATCAACACGCTCGTCTCCTGCGCGGACGTCATGCAGTCCCCGCAGGCCTCGGTCTTCGGGTTCCCCAACCCCATCCTGGGCCTTCTGGGCTTCCCGCTGGTGGGCATGATCGGCGCGGCGGTGCTCGCCGGCGGGCGGTTCGCCGGCTGGTTCTGGGCCGCGGCGACCGGCGGGCTCATGCTCGCCACGCTGTTCTGCCACTGGCTCATGTACCACGCGCTCTTCACGATCCGGGCGCTGTGCCCCTACTGCATGGCGGTGTGGGCCTGCTCGCTCGTCGGGTTCGTCTACGTCGCCGCCTTCGGGCTCAAGGAGTACGGCTCGGGCGGCGCGTTCGAGCGCGGCTTCTACCGGTGGCGCCACCTCATCGCCGTCGCGTGGCTCGCGGCCATCGCCCTGCTCATTCTCTTCGCGTTCCGCGACTACCTCGGCTAGCCCCGCCGTCGGCTAAGTAGGCTTGGGGGCCGTGATTACGCTAGCGATCGACACCGCCACCCCCGACCTCGTCGTCGGCCTCGTCGAGGGCGACGAGAACCCGACGGCGCTGGCGGGGCGGGCGATCAGCGACGCCCGGGGCCACAACGAGCGCCTCGTGCCCGCGGTCGTGGAGCTCCTCGACGAGGCGGGCTTAAGCTTCGGCGACCTGGGGCGCGTCGTCGTCGGCCGCGGCCCGGGCCCGTTCACCGGCCTGCGGGTCGGGATGGCCGCCGCCGCGGCCATCGCCCAGGCGCGCGGGATCCCCGTCTACCAGGCCCTCACCCACGACGCGATCGCCGCGGGCCTCGGCCCCGACGAGGGCCGCGTCCTCGTCGTCACCGACGCGCGCCGCCGCGAGGTCTACTGGGCGCTCTACGAGGGCGGACTGCGCGTCGCCGGGCCCGGGGTGGGCAAGCCCGCTGAGCTCGACGTCGCGGCCGACAAGGTCGCCGGCGAGGAGCGGCTCGCCGCCCTACTCGGCGGTGGGCTCGCCGACCTCCCGCGCCTCGAGCCGGCCCTCACCCCCGAAGGGCTCGTCGCCGCCGCGGACCTCGGCGCCGAGCCCGGCCCCCTTGAGCCCGCCTACCTGCGCCGCCCCGACGCGGCCGTCCCGCCGCCGCCCAAGCGGGTGCTCGGCGGGGACGAGCGGTGAGCACCCCTCGCCTGCGCAGGCTTCGCCCCGGCGACGCGGCCGCCGCCGCGGCCCTCGACCGGGAGATCTTCCCCCTCGAGGGGCCGTGGGACGAGGATGAATACGCAGACGCGCTGCGCGACCCGGCCTGCACCTTCCTCGGGGCGGACGCGCCCGGCGGCGGGCTCGCCGCCGCGGGCGGGATGCTGCTGATAGAGCCCGCGGCGCGGCTGCTCACCGTCGGCGTCGCGCCGGGCCACCGGGGCCGGGGCCTCGGCGGGCGGCTCGTCGACGCGCTCTTAGGGCTCGCCGACGGGGCGAACCTGCCCGTCGCCCTCGAGGTGCGCGCCGGTAACGAGGCCGCGATCGCTCTCTACGAGCGCCGCGGGTTTCGCGCCGCCGGGCTGCTGAAGGGCTACTATCAGCCGGGCGACGCGCTGGCCATGATGCGGCCCAGGAAGGCCGCAGGCCGCGCCGGCCGGTGACGACAACACACTCGGAGAGAACACGGAGAGGGCGAAAAGAGACGTGATCATCCTCGGCATCGAGAGCTCCTGCGACGAGACCGGCGTCGGGATCGTCGAGCTCACGGAGGACGGCCGGATCGTCGAGCGCGCCGACCAGGTGGCCTCCTCGATGGAGCAGCACGCCCGCTTCGGCGGCGTCGTCCCCGAGATCGCCTCCCGCGCGCACCTCGAGGAGATCGTGCCCACCGTCCGCCGCGCGCTGAACGAGGCCGGCATCGAGCGCCCCGACGCGGTCGCCGCGACCGTCGGTCCGGGCCTCGCCGGGGCTCTCTTGGTCGGCGCGTCCGCCGCGAAGGCCTACGCCGCGGCGTGGGGAGTGCCCTTCTTCGGCGTCAACCACCTGGCCGGGCACGTGGCCGTCGCCTCTCTCGAGGGCGAGCCG
Organism: Corynebacterium otitidis ATCC 51513; assembly: GCF_000296405.1. GTDB lineage: Bacteria > Actinomycetota > Actinomycetes > Mycobacteriales > Mycobacteriaceae > Corynebacterium > Corynebacterium otitidis. The sequence continues at coordinate 27,454 of NZ_JH815195.1, read as the reverse complement.
CTCGGCCGGGCCGTCGCGCTGCTCGTCTCCGGGGGCCACACCCAGCTCCTCGAGGTGCCCGGGCCGGGTGAACCCATGCGCGAGCTCGGCACCACCCTCGACGACGCCGCCGGCGAGGCCTACGACAAGGTCTCCCGCCTCCTCGGCCTCGGCTACCCCGGCGGGCCGAATATCGACCGGCTCGCCCGCGGCGGCGACCCGAAGGCCATCGCCTTCCCCCGCGCGCTCACCCGACCGAAGGACCGCGAGCGCGGCCACCGCTTCGACTTCTCCTTCTCCGGGCTCAAGACCGCCGTCGCCCGCCACGTCGAGGCCGCCGAGCGCGACGGCGAGCCCGTCGCGGTGGCCGACGTGTGCGCCTCCTTCCAGGAGGCGGTCTGCGACGTGCTCACCGCCAAGGCCGTCGACGCGTGCCGGGAGCTCGGCGTCGACACGCTGCTCCTCGGCGGCGGGGTGAGCGCCAACCGGCGGCTCCGGGAGCTCGCCGCAAAGCGCGCCGCCGAGGCCGGGGTGGCGCTGCGCATCCCGCGCGCCTCGCTGTGCACCGACAACGGGCTCATGATCGCCGCGGCGGCCGCGCAGCTCATCGCCCGCGGCAGGCAGCCCTCCGGGCTCGGCGCGGCGACGGACACCGCCCTGCCGGTCGAGGTGCCGCTCGTCTAGCCGGGCGGTTTTGCCCTGCGCAGCGCGCCCCGCAGCGCGGCTTACTGGCACGGCCGATCCTTGAATGCTGGCACTCGCAGGGGTAGAGTGCCAGGCAGGTTGTTCGCCACACAGTTGTTCACCCGCGACGACGGCTGTGCTGGAGACCCAGCAACCGGCACATCTTTAAACATCGAACGCTCGATTTTGGAGGACTGACCGTGGCTAACGTCAACATCACCCCGCTGGAGGACCGGATCCTCGTGCAGGTGCTCGAGGCCGAGACGCAGACCGCGTCCGGGCTCGTCATCCCGGACTCCGCGAAGGAGCGCCCGCAGGAGGCGAAGGTCCTCGCCGTGGGCGCGGGCCGCTTCGACGACCAGGGCAACCGCATCCCCGTCGACGTCAAGGAGGGCGACACCGTCGTGTTCTCCCGCTACGGCGGCACGGAGATCAAGTACGAGGGCGAGGACTACCTCATCCTCTCCGCGCGCGACGTGCTCGCCGTCGTCGGCAACTAGCTCCCGAAAACGACACCCACACCGTCACCTGAGATCAATCAAGGAGTGATTGGGAGCTTTTATGGCTAAGCAGATTGCCTTCGACCAGGAGGCCCGCGAGGGCATCCTGCGCGGCGTCGACGCGCTGGCCGACGCGGTGCGCGTCACCCTCGGGCCGCGCGGCCGCAACGTCGTGCTCGACAAGTCCTACGGCGGCCCGACGGTCACCAACGACGGCGTGACCATCGCCCGCGACATCGAGCTCGAGGACCACTTCGAGGACCTCGGCGCGCAGCTGGTGAAGTCCGTGGCCGTGAAGACCAACGACACCGCCGGCGACGGCACCACCACCGCGACGCTGCTCGCCCAGGCGCTCATCGCCGAGGGGCTGCGCAACCTCGCGGCGGGCGCGAACCCCGTCGAGCTCAACCGCGGCATCGCCGCGGGCGTCGACAAGGTCGTCGAGGAGCTCAAGGCGCGCGCCAAGGACGTCTCCTCCAACGCGGAGATCGCCCAGGTCGGCACCGTCTCCTCCCGCGACCCCGAGGTCGGCGAGATGGTCGCCGGCGCGATGGACAAGGTCGGCAAGGACGGCGTCGTCACCGTCGAGGAGTCGCAGTCCATCGACTCGAGCCTCGAGGTCACCGAGGGTGTGTCCTTCAACAAGGGCTACCTCTCGCCGTACTTCATCACCGACACCGAGGCCCAGCAGGCGGTCCTCGAGGACGCGAGCGTCCTGCTCGTGCGCAACAAGATCTCCTCGCTGCCGGACTTCCTCCCCCTGCTCGAGAAGATCGCCCAGTCGGGCAAGCCGGTCTTCATCGTCGCGGAGGACATCGAGGGCGAGGCGCTCCAGGCGCTCGTCGTCAACTCGATCCGCAAGACCTTAAAGGCCGTCGCGGTGAAGTCGCCCTACTTCGGGGACCGCCGCAAGGCCTTCATGGACGACCTCGCGGTCGTCACGGGCGCGACGGTCGTCGACCCCGAGGTCGGCGTCAACCTCGCCGAGGCCGGCGAGGAGGTGCTCGGCTCCGCGCGGCGCATCACCGCCACGAAGGAGGAGACCGTCATCGTCGACGGCGGCGGCACCGAGGAGGCCCTCGAGACCCGCCGCGAGCAGATCCGCCGCGAGATCGAGACCACCGACTCCAGCTGGGACAAGGAGAAGGCCGAGGAGCGGCTCGCGAAGCTCTCCGGCGGCGTGGCCGTCATCCGCGTCGGCGCCGCGACCGAGACCGAGGCCAACGAGCGCAAGCTCCGCGTCGAGGACGCCATCAACGCCGCGCGCGCCGCGGTGCAGGAGGGCATCATCGCCGGCGGCGGCTCCGCGCTCGTGCAGATCTCCCGCGAGGTCGAGAACTACGCCGACGAGTTCTCCGGCGAGGCCCGCACCGGCGTGCTCGCGCTGGCGCGCGCCCTGCGCCGCCCGGCCTACTGGATCGCCCACAACGCGGGCCTCGACGGCGCGGTCGTCGTCAGCCGCACCATCGACCTGCCCAACGGGGAGGGCTTCAACGCCGAGACCCTCGAGTACGGCAACCTCATCGACGAGGGCATCCTCGACCCGGTGAAGGTCACCCACTCCGCGGTCGTCAACGCCGGCTCGGTGGCGCGCATGGTACTCACCACCGAGGCCTCCGTCGTCGACAAGCCCGAGGAAAGCGCCGAGGCCGGCCACGGCCACGAGCACTAGCCTCGGCTAGCCCCGCTCCCTCGCCCCGCCGCCCTCGGGCGGCGTGGCGCCGGGGCGGAGGGCTTTGAGACAACGACGCGCCGCGGCCCCGGGAGGGAATCACCTCCCGGGGCCGCGGCGTTTGCCGTGCCCGCGCCCTGGTCGACGGGCGCGGGTAGCTAGCTGGCTCTCCCTAGGGGCGCCGGTGCGCCGGCCGGTACGTGCGGCGCTTCAAGATCATGCGCCGCTCGTTCTCGGTGAGGCCGCCCCAGATGCCGTAGGGCTCGGCGCACTCGAGGGCGTGGCGGCGGCACGGCTCGATGACCGGGCAGGCCCGACAGATCTCCTTGGCGCGCTGCTCGCGGCGCAGCCGCGCGCGGCCGCGCTCCCCGTCCGGGTGGTAGAACAGCTCGGCGTCCTCCCCGCGGCAGGCGCCGTCTAGCTGCCACTCCCACAAGTCCGCGTTCGGCCCGGGCAGGAGATCGACTAGTGAATGCTGGAGCATGGCTTTCTCTGTCCCCCTTTCGGGCGCCTGGTTTCCCTCGTCGTGGCACCCGGGAGGACAGTATGGGCGGAGCTTGTAAACCGAATCTGTCGCGAAAGAGTCGGCCCCGTAACCCCGCGCGGCGGGCGGGCAACGCCCCGGCAACGCGCGGGAAACCTGGAAGCTACCGCTAGCGCCCCGCGGCGCCGTCGACGTAGCCGACGGCGTACTCCCACGGCACGTAGTTCGCGGGGTTGATGTCCGCGCCCGGCTCGTGGATGGGGCTCGGGTTGTCGGCGAGCGTGGCCCTCATGTTCGAGATGAGGATCGTCCACGAGAAGTAGTGGTTCTCGGCGCACTCCTCGCAGTAGAAGAAGATGCCGTGCACGCCCTTCGGGGCGAGCATCCGCTCGCACTCTAAGGCGATGGTCAGGTCGCGCTGCACGCCGGCGCGTTCCTCGTCGGACAGCGGCTCGAACTCCTCGTCCTCCATGAGGAACGCCGCCGGGTCTCGGGGGTCGTTCGCGAAGGGGTCTTCGGGCATCTGCGAGTCAAAGAACACGCGGTCAATCCTAGGTTGTAGTTGGCCGGGCCGGCAATTCCCCCAATTATCAGAAACGCCCGCTCGGAGCACTACAGTGTGGGTCGAGGCGGGCGCCGTGGTCGGCCGCGGCGCACCCCCAACGAAGCGCAGGGATCCCGCGAGGCGAATAGTCAAGGAGTACGGATTCAACCATGACCACGAACCATGTGAGCACCGGGGGCGACGATCCGAGCAAGGTCGTCCTCGACGGGCTGACCTTCGACGACGTGCTGCTGCTGCCCGCCGAGTCGAACGTGATCCCCAGCGAGGCGAACGTCTCCACGCGGTTTAGCCGCAACATCAGCCTCGGCATCCCGGTCGCGTCCGCGGCGATGGACACCGTCACCGAGGCGCGCATGGCGATCGCCATGGCCCGCGAGGGCGGCATCGGCGTGTTGCACCGCAACCTCTCCGCCGCGGAGCAGGCCGAGCAGGTCGAGACCGTCAAGCGCTCCGAGTCGGGGATGATCACCAACCCGGTGGTGTGCACCCCGGAGATGACCATCGCCGAGGTCGACGACCTCTGCGCCCGCTACCGGGTCTCCGGGCTGCCGGTCGTCGACGAGGGCGGCCGGCTCGTGGGCATCTGCACGAACCGCGACATGCGCTTCGAGCCCAACAGCGACCGCAAGGTCCAGGAGGTCATGACGCCCACCCCGCTCGTCATGGCGAAGGAGGGCGTCGCGAAGTCCGAGGCGCTCGAGCTGCTGTCGCGCCACAAGGTCGAGAAGCTGCCCATCGTCGACGACGACGGCAAGCTCACCGGGCTCATCACCGTGAAGGACTTCGTCAAGACCGAGCAGTACCCCAACGCGTCGAAGGACGACGCGGGCCGCCTGCTCGTGGCCGCGGGGATTGGCACCGGCGAGGAGTCCTACCAGCGCGCCGGCGCGCTCGTCGACGCGGGCGTCGACGTGCTCGTCGTCGACTCCGCGCACGCCCACAACAACCGCGTGCTCGAGATGGTGAGCACCGTCAAGCGCGACTTCGGCGACCGCGTCGACGTCGTCGGCGGCAACCTCGCGACCCGCAAGGCCGCGCAGGCGATGATCGACGCCGGCGCCGACGGCATCAAGGTCGGCATCGGGCCCGGCTCGATCTGCACGACCCGCGTCGTCGCCGGCGTGGGCGCCCCGCAGATCTCCGCGATCCTCGAGGCCTCCGTGCCCGCGAAGAAGGCCGGCGTGCCGGTCATCGCGGACGGCGGGATGCAGTTCTCCGGCGACATCGCCAAGGCGCTCGCCGCGGGCGCCGACTCCGTCATGCTCGGCTCCATGCTCGCCGGTACCGCCGAGGCGCCCGGCGACATCGTCGTCGTGGGCGGCAAGCAGTACAAGCGCTACCGCGGCATGGGCTCGATGGGCGCGATGCAGGGCCGCGGCCTGTCGGGGGAGAAGCGCTCCTACTCCAAGGACCGCTACTTCCAGGCCGACGTCAAGAGCGAGGACAAGCTCGTGCCCGAGGGCATCGAGGGCCGCGTCCCGTTCCGCGGGCCGATCGACGCGATCGCCCACCAGCTCGTCGGCGGGCTGCGCGCCGCGATGGGCTACTGCGGCGCCCAGACCATCGAGGAGCTCAAGAAGGCGCAGTTCGTGCGCATCACCGGCGCGGGGCTGCGCGAGTCGCACCCGCACGACATCCAGCAGACCGTCGAGGCGCCGAACTACCACTAAGAGGGGCCGTCCCCGCCCGCCGGGCGGGGACCTCAAAAGGCGCCCGCGGCCGGTCCACGGCCCGGGCGCCGAACCATCGCGAAACCAAGAGAGGGCAGAAGAAAGCTCATGCGCGACACCGTGGAGATCGGCGTCGGCCGCGAGGCGCGCCGCACCTACCGGCTGGCGGACGTCTCGCTCCAGCCGGCCCGCCGCACCCGCTCGTCGAAAGAGGTGGACACCTCCTGGCACATCGACGCCTACCGCTTCGACGTGCCGGTCGTCGCCCACCCCACCGACGCGCTCGCCGGGCCGGAGTTCGTCAAGGAGTACGCCCGGCTCGGCGGCCTGGCGATCATCAACGCCGAGGGGCTGTGGGGCCGCCACCGCGACGTCGGGGCCGCGGTCCGCGCCGTGCTCGACCAGCCCGACGCCGGCTCCTCGAACCGGCAGCTGCAGCGCCTCCACGCCGCGCCCATCGACGAGGGGCTCCTCGCCGAGCGCATCGGCGAGGTCCGCGAGTCCGGCGCGACGGTCGCAGCGAGGGTCTCCCCGCAGCGGGCCCGGGAGCTCGCGCCGGGGCTCGTGGCCGCCGGGGTGGAGCTGCTCGTCATCCAGGGCACGATCATCTCCGCCGAGCACGTCAACCACGCCGGTGACCCGCTCAACCTCAAGGACTTCATCGGCGGGCTCGACGTGCCGGTCGTCGCGGGCGGGGTGAGCGACTACACGACCGCGCTGCACCTCATGCGCACCGGCGCGGTGGGCGTCATCGTCGGCAGCGGCACGAACACCAACGCCGAGGCGCTGGGCATCGGCTCGGCGATGGCCACCGCCATCGCCGACGCGCAGGCCGCCCGGCGCGACTACCTCGACGAGACGGGTGGGCGGTACGTGCACCTGCTCGCCGACGGGGAGATCGCCACCTCGGGCGACATCGCCAAGGCGATCGCCTGCGGCGCGGACGCCGTCGTCGTCGACCGGCCGCTCGCCCGCGCCCGGGAGGCCGCCGGCGGCGGGTTCTACTGGCCGTCGGTCGCCGCCCACCCGAGCTTCCCGCGCGGCCGCGTCGAGCGCGTCGCCGAGGCCGGGGAGCGCCCCGCGCTCGAGGAGATCCTCTACGGCCCCGCGAGCGAGCCGGACGGCACGACGAATCTCGTGGGCGGGCTGCGCCGCGCGATGGCGAAGTGCGGCTACACGGACTTAAAGTCCTTCCAGCGCGTCGGGCTCACCGTCGCCCTCTAGCAACGCCTGCGGCCCGGCCCGGCGGAGCCCGCCGGGCGACGGGGCCCGGCCGGTGCGGTAGGGTGCATGACTGTGACGCAGCGACACACGCTTCCGCAACCGGTTTTGGTCGTCGACTTCGGCGCCCAGTACGCACAGCTCATCGCGCGCCGCGTGCGCGAGGCCCGCATCTACTCCGAGGTGGTGCCCCACACGATCACCGCCGCGGAGGTCCGCGAGAAGAACCCCGCGGCCCTCATCCTGTCGGGCGGGCCGTCCTCGGTGAACGTCGAGGACGCGCCGCGGCTCGACGAGGAGATCTTCGAGTTGGGCCTGCCGGTGCTCGGCATCTGCTACGGCTTCCAGGTCATGGCCAACGCGCTCGGCGGCACGGTCGCCGCGACCGGGGAGCGCGAGTTCGGCCGCACGCAGCTCACCTGCGGCGCGGGCGTGCTCCACGGCGGGCTGCCTGAGACCCACGAGGTGTGGATGAGCCACGGCGACTCGGTCACCGAGGCGCCTCGGGGCTTCACCGTGACGGCCTCGAGCCCGGGCGCGCCGGTCGCCGCCTTCGAGGACGAGTCCCGCCGGTTTGCGGGGGTGCAGTACCACCCCGAGGTGCGCCACTCGCCGAACGGGCAGACGGTGCTCGAGCGGTTCCTCACCTCGATCGCGGGGCTGGAGCAGACGTGGACGCCCTCTCACATCGCTGAGCAGCTCATCGACGACGTGCGCCGCCAGGTCGGCGACGGCCGCGCGATCTGCGGCCTGTCGGGCGGCGTGGACTCCGCGGTCGCCGCCGCGCTCGTGCAGCGCGCCATCGGCGACCGCCTCACGTGCGTGTTCGTCGACCACGGGCTGCTGCGCCAGGGGGAGCGCACCCAGGTCGAGCACGACTTCGTCAACGCGACGGGCGCGAGGCTCGTCACCGTCGACGAGAAGGACGCGTTCCTCTCGAAGCTTGCGGGCCTCACCGACCCGGAGGCGAAGCGCAAGGCCATCGGCGCGGAGTTCATCCGCTCGTTCGAGCGCGCGGTCGCCAACGTGCTCGAGGGCGAGGACGTCGGCTACCTTGTGCAGGGCACGCTCTACCCGGACGTCGTCGAGTCCGGCGGCGGCTCGGGCACCGCGACGATCAAGAGCCACCACAACGTCGGCGGGCTGCCCGACGACGTGGAGTTCGACCTCGTCGAGCCGCTGTGGCTGCTTTTCAAGGATGAGGTGCGCGCCGTGGGCCGCGAGCTCGGCCTGCCCGAGGAGATCGTCAACCGCCAGCCGTTCCCCGGCCCAGGCCTGGGCATCCGCATCATCGGCGAGGTCACCGCGTCCCGGCTCGAGACGCTGCGCGCCGCGGACGCTATCGCCCGCGAGGAGCTCACCCGCGCGGGCCTCGACGGCGAGATTTGGCAGTGCCCGGTGGTGCTGCTCGCGGACGTGCGCTCCGTGGGCGTGCAGGGCGACGGGCGCACTTACGGCCACCCGGTGGTGCTGCGGCCCGTCGCCTCGGAGGACGCGATGACCGCCGACTGGGTGCGGGTGCCCTACGACGCGCTCGAGCGGATCTCCACCCGGATTACCAACCAGGTCCCCGAGGTCAACCGCGTCGTGCTCGACGTGACGTCGAAGCCGCCGGGAACCATCGAGTGGGAGTAGCGCCCGCGGGGAGCCCGCGGGCGGCGCGAGAAGAAGGGCGGGCCCCCGCCCCGGCCGTAAGCGCCGGGTGGGGGCCCGCCCAAAAAAATATCGCCGCCGGGCTCATCGCCGCGGCGGCGGGCGGCGGCTAGTCGTCGTCGGTGTCCCCGCGGTCGGCGGGGGCGTCGTCCCGGCCGCCGTCGGCGTCCTCGGAGTCGTCGCCGGCGTTCTTGGCGGCCAGTTCCCGCTGCAGCGACTCGAGGTCCATCTCCGGAGAGTTGTACTTGAGACGACGTGCAACTTTGGTCTGCTTAGCTTTGGCGCGACCGCGACCCATGGCCTTGACCCCCTTGGAGTGTCGGGGCGCGGCGCGGCGCGAGCGCGGCGCGGGCGCCCCATCGGCTGTACATGTCTTAGATGATGGTGCCATACACCTTAGTGATATGCAGCCGCCCGTGCTTAACCAGCCCGCGGGCGGGCGCGAACCGCGCCGGCCACGGCACCCCGGCGCGGCCGCGTCGCCGCCAGGCGTGGGGCTAGCGCCGGCCGCGGAGCCGCTCGATCGCCGCGCGGCCGGCGCCCTCCTCGGTCTCGGTGGGCAGGGAGTTGGGGTCGACGGCGGCGGCCACGTCGCCCGCGGCGAGCTGCTGGCCGGAGTCGAGGGCGCTGCGCTTGACCAGCCCGAGGGCGATGGGGCCGAGCTCGTGGTCGTGGACGACGGTGCCCAGCCGCCCGGCGCGCCGCCCCGCGACGGTGAGGTCCGCGCCCGGCGTGGGCAGGCTGGGCGCGGAGCCGTCGAGGTTGAGCAGCACGAGCAGCCTTGGTGCGCGGCCGAGGTTCTCGACGCGGGAGACGGTCTCCTGGCCGCGGTAGCAGCCCTTGTCGAGGTGCACGAAGCTCGCGACGTCGCCGCGGCCGATCCAGTGGGCGACCTCGTGGGGGATGGCCTTCTCGTCGAGGTCGACGTGGCGCTCGGGGGCAAGGGCGCGGACGCGCTCGGCGGTGTAGGCCATGAGCCCGCCCAAGGAGAGCCCGGCGCGCTCGAGGGCCTCGATCGCGGCCTCGAGCTCGGCGCTGGGAACGGCGACGTCGATGCGCGGCGCGCCGAGCCAGCCGGCGGGCCGTCGGATGAACTCGGGGTGGAGCCCGGCGAGCGCCTCCCCGAGGGAGGCGGGGGTGTGCTTCCCGCCGAGCACGGTGACGATGGCCAGGTCGGCGCGGTCGATGTCGACCTTGGACCAGAACACCATGGCCTTGAGGTAGTCCTCGAGGCTCGCGGCGTCGGCGGCGGGCAGGTCGAGGAGGAAGCCAGACGGGGTGCGGGTGAGGTCGGCCTGGTGGAGCACGCGGCCGCGCACGTCGAGGTCGAGGACCCCGGCGCTGAAGCCCTCCTTCGCGCCGTCGAGCTTCTGGGAGAGGAGGTTGTTGAGGAAGACCGCGTCCTCCTCCCCGGTGACGCGCACAACGACCCGGTGGGAGCGGTCGACGACCATGCCGGGCCCGTCGACGGCGCGCTGCTCGACGAGCGGGTCGCCGTAGTGCCAGGCCACGCCCTCGGCGTCGGGGGCGAGCTCCGCGTCGGTTGTGAGCGGGCTCGCGCCGTCCCGGCCGAGCAGCGGGGAGCGGTAGGAGAGGTTGTTCTCGCTGCCCTCGCTAGAAGCCATGGTGCCGATCCTAGCGCGCGTAGCGTGGGGGCATGGCCTCCACTCACGAGGGCGCCGCGGGCGCCCAGCCGATCATCCTCACCATCGACCCGGAGACGGGCGAGCGCGCCAGGCGCGACCCGGCGCGCCCGCTGCTCTACTTCGACGACTCCGCCGTGGAGCGCGGCGACGGGATCTTCGAGACGATCCTTCTGCACCGCGGGAAGCCGCGCAACGTCGAGCGCCACGAGCGCCGCTTCCGGCGTTCCGCGGCGCTGCTCGCGCTGCCGGAGCCGAACCTCGAGCACTGGCGGGCCGCGACCCGCGAGGCGGTGGACCTGTGGCGCGCGGAGCGCGGGGACGCCGACGGGCGGGTGAAGTGGCTCTACTCCCGCGGCCGCGCGGCCACGGGTCGGCCCTCGGCGTGGCTGACGATCCAGCCGGTGGGGGAGAACATCTACGCCCAGCGCGACGGCGGGGTGCGCGCGATGACGACGTCGCGCGGCTACACGATCGACGAGCCGGCCTCGGATGCGGAGCCGCGGCCGCATTGGCTGAGCCTCGGGGCGAAGTCGCTCGACTACGCGGCGACGCAGTCGGCGGTGCGCGCCGCGAAGCGCGACGGCTTCGACGACGTCATCTTCGTCGACAAGGGCGCCGACCCGGCGCGGGTGCTGGAGGGCGCGACGTCGACGCTCGTCACCGTGACGCTGGGCGAGGGCGGCGGGCCGGGCACGCTCGCCACCCCGGCCGCGGCGGGCGACATCCTGCCGGGCACGACGAAGGCCGCGGTCTTCGAGCACGCCGAGGAGCGCGGCTGGGAGTGCGTGGACAAGGAGATGACCGTCGACGACCTGCTCGCCGCGGACGGGGTGTGGCTGTTGAGCTCCGTGCGGCTCGCGGTTAGGGTCACGAACCTCGACGGGCGCGAGCTGCCCGAGCCTAAGGGCGCGGGCGAGATCCGCCGCCTCTTCGAGGCGGGCCTCGGCGTCGAGTCCTAAAAGGCCCGCCGCGCGGCCGGCGGGGAACTAGCCGATGACGCGCTGGAGCTCCGCGGACATGCGCGGGTGGAGCTCCTCGCCGACGAGCCGCTCGTCGACCCAGCCGAGGTGGTTGTTCGGCATGAGCCCGTAGAGCCGCTTGCCGGGCCCGAGGTTCTTCGGGCCGCGCTCGGTGACCATCGTCGAGGCCGAGGACAGCTGCCACGAGCGCTCGTTGAGCGGGGTGCCGTACATGATCTCGGAGACGCCCGTCGAGTGGGTGAGCACCACCTCGATCTCGTCGTCCGTGCCGATCCGCCAGAAGCCCGACTCGCGCTCCCCGAGCCTCGTGGCGTTGCCCTCGTCGTCGAGGTGCCACGTGCGCGACTGGAAGCTTAAGTAGTTCTCCCCGTCGTGGGCGACGACGAGCTGCTGGCCGAAGGAATACTCCCCGTCCTCCGGGGTATCGGCCTGGCCCGTGCCGCGCCACACGCCCACCAGGGGCAACAGCGCGAGCAGCCCGTCGTGGAGGTTCGGGCCCTCGCGCAGGTTCGCCGTGTCGTCGGGCACCGGCAGGTCCCCGAACGCCGGGATGTTCTGCTTCGCTGACTTCTGCCACTCCCGGGCCGCGCGGTTGACGGCCTCGTTGCCGCTCAACGGGCCCGGGGTGGGCTGCTGCTCATCGCTCATGGCCACCAAGCGTAGCGGCGCAGGCCCCACCCGCCGGGCAGCAGGCGCGCCGGGCGGTCGCGCGGAACCGGTTAGGCTCTCTAAGCGTGCGCGTCTTGATGATCTCCAACCCGCAGTCGAGCGGCCAGAGCCCCGCGACCGTCAGGCGGGTGCTCTACGCCATCAGGGCCGTGCCCGATATCCGGCTGCGCAGCGTTTTTACCCACTACCCCGGCCACGCGAGCCGCATCGTTGACGGCCTGACGCGCGACGACGCCGACGTCGTGCTCGTGCTCGGCGGGGACGGCACCGTCAACGAGGTCGTCAACGGGCTCCTGCCCGCCGACCCCGCGGCCGCTAACGCCGCCGACTACCCCGCGCTCGCCGTCGTGCCCGCCGGCTCGGCGAACGTCTTCTCCCGCGCGCTGGGCTTCGCGCCCGACCCCGCGAGCGCCGCCCGGGAGCTCGCCGAGGGGCTCGCGGCGGGCAGCTTCCGAACCGTAAGCCTCGGGCGCTGGGACGAGGGCTGGTTCGTCGTCAACGCCGGCTGCGGCGTCGATGCCGACGTCATCGCCCGCATGGAGCGCGCCCGCTCCCGCGGGCGCAGCGCCACCCCGCTGCGCTACCTCGCCGTCGCCGCGCAGGCCTGGCTCGCCGCGCGCCGCCGCCCGCCCAGCGTCGACGTCGACGCCCGCCGCGCCGGCGGCAGGCCCTGGCGCGCCCGCGGGCTGCCCGTCGTGTTCGCCTCCAACACCAACCCGTGGACCTACCTCGGGCCGCTTCCGGTCGTCACCAACCCGAAGAACTCCTTCGACCGCGGCATCGGGCTCTTCGCCATCCCCGAGACCCGCGGCCAGCGGGGGATCCGCGGCCTGCTCTACCTCGGCGGGCTCGGCCACGACAGCGCCGCCCGCCGGCTCCTCGAGGGCGCGGTGCTCACCGTCGACGACGCCGAGGCCGTGCGCCTCTCCTCGGTAAAGGAGCTGCCCTTCCAGGTCGACGGGGAGCTCGTCGGCACCCGCCGCGAGATGCGGCTGTGCTCCGTGCCGCGCGCCCTCGAGGTCGTCGTGCCGCGCCGCAGCGCCGACGACGAGACCGACCCGCCGCTCGATAGGGCGTGGCGCACCACCCTGCGCCGTGGCCGCGCCGCGCTGCGCATGGCCCGGCGCGGGCCCCGCGACGCCGGCTAGGCTGGGCGGGCATGAAGCTTGCCGAGGAGAACCTCTACGACGCCCCCGACGAGCTCGCCGCCGCCGCGCGCGGGCTCTTAGAGACCGTGCGCGACGCCGACGGCGTCGCCGCGCTCTCCGAAGCGTTCGAGCGCGGCCTGAGCGACCCCCGCGCCGGGCACCGCCACGTCCTCGCCCGCGAGGGCGGCGAGCTCGTGGGGTTGGCCGCGCTCGCGCCGGGCGAGGGGCCCGAGGCGGAGCTCGCCGTCGCCCCCGGCGCCCGCGGCCGCGGCGTGGGCCAGGCGCTCATCGAGCGAGTGGGGGAGCTCGCCGGCGCGCCCGTGGGCTTCTGGGCGCACGGCGCGCTGCCCGAGGCCCGCCAGCTCGCCGAGGCCAACGGGTTTAAACCAGTGCGCGAGCTCCTCGTCATGGAGCTCGCCGGGGCGGCCCTTAACGATCAGCTGGGGACGGAGCCCGGGCTGCCCGACGGCTACGAGGTGCTCAACCTGCCCGAGGCGGCGGGCCGCTTCGGGCGCGAGCAGGTGCTGTCCGACTGGCTCGCGGCGAACAACGACGCGTTCTCCTGGCACCCCGAGCAGGGCGGCTGGTCTCAAGCCGACCTCGAGCGGGCGATGGAGCCCGAGTGGTTCAGCGACAAGGACGTGCTCTTCCTCTACGAGGGCGACGAGCTCGCGGGCTTCCACTGGCTCAAGTGGCACGGCTCCGAGCCCCGGCCCGGCGGCGGGCCGGAGGCTCAGATCGGGGAGGTCTACGTCATCGGGCTCGCCGCCGCGCACCGCGGGCGGGGGCTCTCCGGCGGGCTGCTGCGCGCCGGGCTGCGGCGCCTGGGTGAGCGGGGAGCCGAGTCGGTGATCCTCTACGTCGAGAACGACAACGAGGCCGCGGTGCGCTCCTACGAGCACGCCGGCTTCGAGGTCGCCGAGCGCCACGTCGTCTACCGGGGCGCTTAAGCGGGGCTGACAGCCGGAAACCCGTTGCCACGCAAAGTAATCTAAGTCACCTGTAAGGCGGAAAATGCCCGCCCTACCTGGGGTGTTGTCGAAAATCTGCCGTGCCGTAACTCGCCATTCACGCAACATTCGCGGATAAGTCTAGTGGCCTCCTTATCTTCCTGGGCAGTGCGGCAGGCGAAGTGGCGCCGCGCACCACTACCGCGCCCCCACGCCGGGGGCGCACCCGCCCGACGCGGCGGGGAGACTGTGTTTCGCTGCTTTTCCGAAAGGAACACCCTTGACTATGTCTATGAAGCGCTACGCCGGGATCGCGACCATCGTGCTGGCCAGCGCCACCGCCCTGACCGCCTGTGAGGAGGGCGCGGAGGACAACGCCGCCGACGGCCAGGACCAGGACTCCGGCGCCAGCGGCAACCTCGTCGGCGAGGGCGCCTCCTCCCAGCAGAACGCCATCGACCTGTTCATCCAGCGCTACGGCGAGGCGAACTCCAACGCCGACGTCTCCTACACCGCCTCGGGCTCGGGCTCGGGCGTGAGCAACTTCATCGGCGGCCAGGTCAACTTCGCGGGCTCCGACTCCCCGCTCGACGAGGAGGAGGCCGCCGACGCGCAGGACCGCTGCGGCGGCGCCGACGCGTGGCACCTGCCGTTCGTCATCGGCCCGGTCGCGATCGCCTTCAACCTCGACGGGGTCGACGAGCTCAACCTCTCCACCGAGACCGTCGCGCGCATCTTCAACGGCGACATCACCAACTGGAACGACGAGGCCATCGCCGCCGAGAACGAGGGCGTCGAGCTGCCCGACGAGGGCATCCAGGTGGTCTACCGCTCGGACGAGTCGGGCACCTCCGACAACTTCCAGAAGTTCCTCTCTGCCACCGCCCCCGAGCAGTGGGAGGGCTCCGGCAAGGCGTTCCCGACCGAGGTCGGCTCCGGCGCGAACGGCTCCGCCGGCGTCGCCACCGAGGTCGCCCAGACCCCGGGCGCGATCACCTACGTCGAGGCCGGCTTCGCCACCGACAACGACCTCGGCATCGCCAACATCGACTTCGGCTCCGGGGCGACCGAGCTGTCCTCCGAGACCGTGAACACCGCGCTCGACAACGTCGAGTTCGCCGGCGAGGGCAACGACATGGTCGTCGACTCCGAGGCGCTCTTCGCCATGAACGAGGAGGGCGCCTACCCGCTCGTCCTCACCACCTACGAGATCGTCTGCTCGGACTACACCAACGCCGACGACCCGGAGGGCACCGCCGACCTGCTCAAGGAGTTCCTCGAGACCTCCCTCGAGACCCAGCAGGAGGACGCCTACCTTTCCGCCGGGTTCATCCCCGTCGAGACCGGCTCCGCGCACTACGACCGGCTCGCCACCGCCATCTCGGAGATCCAGTAGCCTCCGGGCCCTCATTCCTCCGCCCCTGCCCGCCGCAGGCTCGACCCGCGGCGGGCAGTCGGGCGTGAACGCCTTGTGACAACAACTTCAATAAGGAGCACGCGTCATGGCTAACAGCGAGCCCACCGCAACGGTGACGACCTCGCCGGCGCCGGAGGACACTCCCACCAACCCGTCCGGCACGGCCAAGCGCCGCCCCGGCGACGTCATCTCGTCGACGCTGTCGACCGGCGCGGGCGCGCTCATCGTCGTGCTCGTCGCGGCGATCGGCCTGTTCCTCCTCTGGCGGGCCGTCCCGGCGCTCGCCCGCAACGAGGACGGCCTGTGGGGCTTCCTCACCTTCACCGGCCAGTGGCAGACCTCGAACCTCGACGAGATGCAGTTCGGCATCCCCAACCTCCTCGGGGTGACGGTGCTCATCTCGATCGTGGCGCTCGTCATCGCCATGCCGGTCGCGCTGGGCGTGGCGATCTTCCTGTCGAACTACGCCCCGAAGCGCGCGGTGCGCCCGCTCGGCTACCTGGTCGACATCCTCGCCGCGGTGCCTTCGATCGTCTACGGCCTGTGGGGCTGGCAGGTGCTCGGCCCCGCGCTGTCGAACTTCTACGCGTGGCTCGAGGAGCACCTCGGCTGGTTCTTCCTCTTCGCCACCTACGACAACTCGCCGTCGTTCGCGACGGGCCGCAACATCTTCACCGGCGGCATCGTGTTGGCCGTGATGATCCTCCCGATCATCGCCGCCACCGCCCGCGAGGTGTTCGTCCAGACCCCGCCCGCCCAGATCGAGGCGGCGCTCGCGCTCGGCGCGACCCGCTGGGAGGTCGTGCGCATGACGGTGCTGCCCTTCGGGCTCTCCGGCTACATCTCCGGCTCGATGCTCGGCCTTGGCCGCGCGCTCGGCGAGACGATGGCGCTCTACATGGTCGTCTCCCCGTCCTCGGAGTTCCGGTTCTCGCTGCTCGACGGCGGCACGACCTTCGCGACGGCGATCGCGAACGCCGCGCCCGAGTTCAACAACGACATCTCCGCCGGCGCGTACATCGCCGCCGGCCTGGTGCTCTTCATCCTCACGTTCGCGGTCAACTCGATCGCCCGAGCCCTCGTGGCGAAGAAGTAAAAAGGGAGGACGACCCGATGTCTCACACCGCAGAGACCGCACCCGCCCCCGCCGAGGACACCGGCGAGGCGCTCACCACGGGCGGCCTGTCCACCGGCCGGCGCACGAAGAACGTCGTCGCCACCGTCGTCGTCTACATCGCGATGGGGCTCGCGCTCATACCGCTGGTCTGGGTGCTCTACACCGTCATTACCCGCGGGTTCCCCGCGATCGTCGACGCCGACTGGTGGACGAAGTCGCAGCGCGGCGTCCTCTACCAGGAGGCCGGCGGCGGCGCGCTCCACGCGATCGTCGGCACGCTCGTGCAGACGCTCATCTGCTCGGCGATCTCCATCCCGATCGGGGTGCTCACCGCGATCTACCTCGTCGAGTACGCCTCGAAGGACAGCAAGCTCGGCAAGGCCACGACCTTCATGGTCGACATCCTCACCGGCGTGCCCTCGATCGTCGCGGCGCTGTTCATTTACTCGCTGTGGATCGTGCTCTTCGGCTTCAACCGCTCGGGCATGGCCGTCGCGCTCGCGCTCGTGCTGCTCATGGTGCCGGTCATCGTGCGCAACACCGAGGAGATGCTGCGCATCGTGCCGCAGGACCTCCGCGAGGCGTCCTACGCGCTCGGCGTGCCGAAGTGGAAGACGATCCTCAAGATCGTTTTGCCGACGTGCATCTCCGGCATCGTCACCGGCATCATGCTCGCCATCGCCCGCGTCATGGGCGAGTCCGCGCCGGTGCTCATCCTCGTGGGCTCCACGCAGTCCATCAACTGGGACCCGCTCAACGGGTCGCAGTCCTCGCTGCCGCTCATGATGCTCGACATGTACAAGGCCGGCACCGCGGAGCCCACCCTCGAGAAGCTGTGGGGCGCGGCGCTGACCCTCGTGCTCATCATCGTCATCCTCAACGTGGCGGCCCGGATCATCTCCGCCCGGTTCTCGCCGAAGAAATAGCCAACACCCAGGGGAGTAGCAGGAACATGGACAAGCTCAGCCTCAAGGACGTCAACATCTACTACGGCGACTTCCACGCCGTGCAGGACGTCAACCTCAACGTGCCGGCCCGCTCGGTGACGGCGTTCATCGGCCCCTCCGGCTGCGGGAAGTCGACGGTGCTGCGCACCCTCAACCGGATCCACGAGATCACCCCGGGCGCGTCGGTCTCCGGGGAGATCCTCTTAGACGGGCACAACATCTACGCCCCCAAGGTCGACCCGGTCGCCGTGCGCTCCAGCGTGGGCATGGTCTTCCAGAAGGCCAACCCGTTCCCGACGATGTCGATCCGCGACAACGTCGTCGCGGGGCTTAAGCTCGCGGGCGAGAAGAACAAGAAGAAGCTCGACGAGGCCGCCGAGCGCGCGCTGCGCGGCGCGAACCTCTGGGACGAGGTCAAGGACCGCCTCGACCGGCCCGGCGGCGGGCTCTCCGGCGGGCAGCAGCAGCGCCTGTGCATCGCGCGCGCCACCGCCGTCGAGCCCGAGGTGCTCCTCATGGACGAGCCCTGCTCGGCGCTCGACCCGATCTCCACGCTCGCGGTCGAGGACCTCATCCACGAGCTCAAGGAGCGCTTCACGATCGTCATCGTCACGCACAACATGCAGCAGGCCGCGCGCGTGTCGGACCAGACGGCGTTCTTCTCCCTCGAGGCCACCGGCAAGCCCGGCCGCCTCGTCGAGGTCGGCCCGACCCGGCAGATCTTCGAGAACCCCAACCGCAAGGAGACCGAGGACTACATCGCCGGCCGCTTCGGCTAGGCCCGGACCCCTCACACGCGCGGAGGCGCCCGGAACCCACTCCTGGTGGGGCCGGGCGCCTCGTCGTCGTGTAGGGAGGGCCTGTGGGGCCTAGTCCTCGGATTCCTCGTCCTCCGTGTCGCGTAGGTAGTCCTCGCTGCGCTCCCCGGTGGTGAGGTAGATGATCCGCGAGGCGACGTTGACGCAGTGGTCCGCGAAGCGCTCGTAGTAGCGGCCAATAAGCGTGACGTCGATGACCTCCTGCGGTGTGACACCCTCGGCCTCGGCGAGGCGCGCCATGACCGAGTCGTGCGTCTCGTCGGCCGCGTCGTCCTCCCGGTCGAGCTCCGCGGCCGTGTCCGGGTCCGGCTCCGCCAGCAGGCGCCGCACCGTGTCGACCATGTCCTTGCTCGTCGCCGCCAGGGAGACGAAGTCGTCGCGGAACTCCTCGGGCAGCACCGCGCGCGGGTGGCGGCTGCGCGCCGTCGTGGCGATGTGCACCGCCAGGGTCGCCATGCGGTTGAGGTCCTCGACGATGTAGATGGACGAGATCACCTGCCGAAGATCGCGGGCCACCGGCCCCTCGAGCACGAGCAGCTCGATGGCCTGCGCCTCGGAGCGCTCCACCAGGCCGCGGAGCCGGCCGTCGATGGTGAGCGCCTCCTCCGCGTCCCCGAGGTGCGACTCGATGAGCGCCACGGACGCGCGGTCGAGCAGGTCGCGCACGAGGTCGCAGAGCTCGATGAGGCCGCGCGCGAAGGAATCCAAATTGTCGCGAAAGAGCGTTCGCATGGGGCTCACTATACGCCGGGGCTAGCCTCCGCTGCCCCCGTCGGCGTCCGCGCCGACGGGGACGGTCTCGTCCTCCGGGTCGTCGAGCCAGCCCTCGGGCAGCGCGACCCTCTTCGCGGAGCCCTGCCTGCCGCGCGGGTCGTCGGGGCGCTCGGCGCGGGCGTCGCTGTCGCGCCACGGCGCCAGCACCTCCTTAAGCGCCTTGAGCGAGTCGATCGTCGAGAGCTGGCGGCGCACCTCCCCGCCGACGGGGAAGCCGCGCATGTACCAGCCCACGTGCTTGCGGATGTCTTTCGCCGCGTGGTCCTCGCCCTCGTGCGCGGCGAGCAGCTCCGCGTGGCGGACGATGATCGAGCACACCTCGCCGAGTGTCGGCTCGGGCGGGATCGGCTCGCCCCGCAGCTGCGCACCCAGCTGCGCGAAGAGCCAGGGGCGGCCCAGGCAGCCGCGGCCCACGACCACCCCGTCGCAGCCGGTCGCCGCCATCATGCGGGCGGCGTCATCCGCGGCGAAGATGTCGCCGTTGCCCAAAACCGGCACGCCCGTGCCGGAGAGCTCCTCCTTGAGCCGGCGGATCGCCGACCAGTCCGCGACCCCCGAGTAGCGCTGCGCGGCCGTGCGCCCGTGGAGCGTCACTGCCTTGGCGCCCTCCTCGACGGCGATGCGGCCCGCGTCGAGGAACGTCTCGTGCTCGTCGTCGATGCCGATGCGGAACTTCACCGTCACCGGAATGTCGGTGCCCTCCGTGGCGCGAACGACCGCCCCGACGAGGTTCCCGTAGAGGCGCCGCTTGTAGGGCAGCGCCGCACCCCCGCCCTTCCTCGTCACCTTGGGCACCGGGCAGCCGAAGTTGAGGTCGATGTGGTCGGCGCGGTCCTCGTCGACGACGCGGCGCGCAGCCTCGTAGGCGAACGCCGGGTCCGCGGCGTAGAGCTGCAGGCTGCGCGGGTTCTCCTCGGGCGCGAACGCCGTCATGTGGAGCGTCTTCTCGTTGCCCGCGACGAGCGCGCGGGCGGTGATCATCTCGCAGATATACAGCCCCGAGACCGTGCCGGTGAGGCGGCGCTCGATCTCGCGGCACAGCACGCGAAACGGCATGTTCGTCACCCCGGCCATGGGCGCGAGAACCACCGGCGAGGACAGCGTGTGGGAACCGATCTGCAAGGTCATCGACGCCATTGTGCTCCCGGGAAGCAAGGCGGACAAACCGAAACCGGGCCGCGATCAGGCGATAACCGGCCCAGGGCCCGGAGAGGCGTTGCGGCCGCCGCGCGGCGACGCGCTAGGATGAGCCCGCGTGGCGCGCTCGGCGCGCCGCGAGACAGGGGCCTTTAGCTCAGCTGGTAGAGCTGCGGACTTTTAATCCGAAGGTCGCGGGTTCGATCCCCGCAGGGCCCACCAAAAAACCCCGCCACCAGCAGCGATACAAACTGCTGGTAGCGGGACAACTCTCAGTGGCAAACGAAGTGACAAACGACAACCAACCAACCGACCCTACGGGAGCCAACACACCCGGCACCCGGCCACCAGCAACGAGGCCCACGAGAGCCAGTACGCCCCACAGAAGGCAACTGGACGGGCCGGATCCGGAGGCACGACGTACCAGCCGAGGGTTACCGCACTTGAGGCCCTGTAATCGGGGACTGCGCGCTGGGAAACCCCCGAGCGATGGTCAGGCTCAAGCCCTCTTCGCGCTTTTGGCCCCACCCTTCGCACTGACTCCTTGCCCAGTCGTCCCTCCTGGACAAGCCCCACACGCTGCCCCCAATCACGTACCGGCAAGCTTCCCCAACCGCTAGCACTTCCACCGAGCCTGTCGGCTGGTGTCGGCTAGCTCCCCACCCCCAGCCAAGCTGGGGTCGGGGTTGGGACGCTTGGTTTTGAGTCCCGGTTCGAGGGGCAAGCCCTTCTCCCCGGTCCTCAAAACGGGGCGGCCGAGGCCGCCCGGCATTGCCCAGGTGCCCACGGGGTCACCGAGGGATACACAGGGGCATAGAGGACAACCGCCGAGAGCCATGTATCGACCGTGCGTCAAGGTGATTGCAGTCACCAATCTGCGGTGTGTCGCCTGTCGCTGCCTACGTGCCGGCTTCGCGCCGGTTGCACACAGAGTTGCACACAGACTCTGTATTGGACTTATAAGCCGTTGACCTGCACAAACGATGGATGAGCCGGAATTTACAACACAGTGTCGTTAACAACTCTGAGCTCGGCCGTTAAGGTTTCTGACCTGCGCTAATGCGCCGGATTTGGCGTCTAGGCACAGAACCACAGAGTTGTTCGACTTTCTCCTATAGGGGCAGGCCTGCGGAGAGTGAATGTGACTAAATACATATATCGATAAATGCTTAGGTTTATGTTAATTTTAGCGAGAGAATCGCGTCTTTGGTGACGTCACCAGTTACGGGTTCTGAGCTGCACAAAGTTCACGGCTGACGTCAGGTTATCTTATGCTCATCCGCCGCCGGAGGCGGGGGGTCTTATGGGGGTGGCGTATACGCCGCTGTGGTGTGGGGTGCTGGATTCGTGGCGGGTGCGGGCCCGGGCGGCCCGAAGGGCCGCGCCACCCCGCTAGGGGTGGCTGAGGGCCCGTATCCGCCACAGATGCTGCGTCATCCAGACAAACACGCGAGGCGGGATCCAACGTCGCGACGTTGGCGCGTAGCCCCCTTAAGGGACCAGGACTCGCCCCGTGGGCGATAAGTCACCCACGACGCGACAGTGACAAACGAACTGACAAACGTGACAGTGCCACGCATGCCCACATCGATGTCTCAGCGGTGCCGCAGCGATGCCAGATCAGTGCCAGAACTATGCATGACCAGTAGAAACACACCAGCAACCAGCGAGGACCAAAAATAACGGCCCAGACTCCGAAGGTCGCGGGTTCGATCCCCGCAGGGCCCACGGCGCGCCCCGCCGCCGGCAGCTGCACGGCCGCCGGCGCCGGGGCCTTATTCGTGGCCGCGGCGAGGCGAGTTTCGCGCCGTTCGCCGAGGCGGCGCGCGCCGCCCGGGCGCACGTCGAGGCGCGTTTTGGACTCCGGGGCGCGGTCGCGTAAGGTTTCAGCCTGGCCGTCGCGAGGCGGCAGGGCCCCCATCGTCTAGCGGCCTAGGACACCGCCCTTTCACGGCGGCGGCACGGGTTCGAATCCCGTTGGGGGTACGCCCCCAGCGAGAAGAGATGGGGACGACACAACAAGATATGGCCCTGTGGCGCAGTTGGTTAGCGCGCCGCCCTGTCACGGCGGAGGTCGCGGGTTCAAGTCCCGTCAGGGTCGCCGGTCGAGCCGGGGGAGTCGCTAAAAGCGGCTTCCCCGGCGTTTTTGTATCCGGTAACTTCGCCGCGCGGGGCCTGCCGGGGCGGCGCTTTTCCCGCGCTGAGGAGGGATTTTGCGCAGCGGGCGGGGCATTGTAGACTACCGACTCGTGCGCAACGCTGTTGCGTAATGGCCCTGTGGCGCAGTTGGTTAGCGCGCCGCCCTGTCACGGCGGAGGTCGCGGGTTCAAGTCCCGTCAGGGTCGCGAGAGGATTATATGCTCTCTGGCCAGATAGCTCAGTTGGTAGAGCATCCGCCTGAAAAGTGGAAGGTCGCCAGTTCGATCCTGGCTCTGGCCACGGCAAAGGCCCCCGAGGACCGCGCGGTCTTCGGGGGTCTCGTCGTGCGGAGGGCGCGTGGTCGCGGTTCAGGCCCCCGCCGCGGCGGGCGGCGCGGCGCTAGCCTGGCCGCCATGAGCGAGAACACCGCAACGAACGAGAACACCGCCGGTGAGCCGGTCGTCGAGCACCGCGCCGACGAGAGCACCTACATCATCCGCCTCGGCGACAAGGTCGTCGGCCACGCCGACTACGAGGCGCGCGGCGACGGGGTCAAGGACTTCAACCACACCGTCGTCGACCCCGAGTACCGGGGCCGCGGCCTGGCCGGGCGGCTCATCGAGTTCGCCCTCGACGACGTCGCCGAGCGAGGGGAGAAGATCATCCCCACGTGCTCGGCGGTCGCCGGCTTCATCGAGAAGAACCCCTCCTACGCGAAGCTCGTCGCCTCCTAGGGCCTAATGCGCGGCGCGGGCGGCGTTAGATGACGTAGAAGTCGGGATCCACGAGGTGCATCTTCTCGTGGGACTTCCGCGGCCGGTGCTTCGCCGGGATGCCGGTGGCGATGCTGTCGGCGGGCACCGGCTTGGTGACCACCGCGTTGGCGCCGACCGCCGTGCCGGCGCCGATGGTAATGGGCCCGAGGATCTTCGCCCCCGCGCCGACGGTGACGTTGTCCTGAATGGTGGGGTGGCGCTTGGTCTGCGTGAGCACCTGCCCGCCGAGGGTGACCCCGTGGTAGAGCATGACGTTGTCGCCGATCTCGGTGGTCTCGCCGATGACGACGCCCATGCCGTGGTCGATAAAGAACCGCCGCCCGATCGTGGCGCCCGGGTGGATCTCGATCCCGGTGAGGAAGCGGGTGAACTGCGATAGGATGCGCGCCACGCCTCGGAAGCCGCGGCGCCACAGCCAGTTGGCCACCCGGTAGGACCAGATGGCGTGCAGCCCGGAATAGACGACGGCGTTCTCCACGTCGCCGCGCGCGGCGGGATCGTGCTCCCGCGCATTAGCTAGGTCTTCCCTAATTCTGCTGATTATCGTGAACATGACAAGAGCCTATCAGCGCCGGCTATTGTGTGTCATGCATCACGTGAATTTAGATTCTGCCGGCCAAACGCGAGAAAAGCGCCCCGGGCGCGAATTGCCCGGGGCGGTTTTTAGGCGGCGCTAAAAACTAGTCGCGCAGGTCCTCGTAGAGGAGGGTGGAGATGTAGCGCTCGCCGAAGTCGGCGACGACGGTGACGATGCGCTTGCCCCTGTTCTCGGGCTTCTTCGCGAGGTCGACGGCGGCCTTGACGTTCGCGCCGGAGGAGATGCCGGCGAGGATGGCCTCCTGCTCGCCGAGCTTGCGAGACCAGGCGACGGCGTCCTCGTTGCTCACGGTGAACACGTCGTCGAGGACGGTGCGGTCGAGGATCTCCGGGACGAAGTTCGCGCCCAGGCCCTGGATCTTGTGGGGCGAAGCCTTGCCCTCGGTGAGGAGCGGGGAGGCGGCGGGCTCGACGCCGTAGATCTTCACGTCGTCCTTGCGCTCCTTGAGCACCTGGCCCACGCCGGTGACGGTGCCGCCGGTGCCGATGCCGGCGACGAAGATGTCGATGTTGCCGTCGGTGTCGTTCCAGATCTCCTCCGCGGTGGTCTCGCGGTGGATCTTCGGGTTCGCGGGGTTGGCGAACTGGCGGGCGAGGATCGCGTTCTCGCGCTGCTCAACGATCTCGTTGGCCTTGTCCACGGCGCCCTGCATGCCGTTCGGCCCCGGGGTGAGGATGATCTCGGCGCCCAGCGCGCGCACGACGACGCGGCGCTCGGTCGACATCGTCTCGGGCATCGTGAGCACGACGTGGTAGCCCTTGGCGGCGCCCACGAACGCCAGCGCGATGCCCG
This sequence comes from Corynebacterium otitidis ATCC 51513, assembly GCF_000296405.1. Lineage (GTDB taxonomy): Bacteria > Actinomycetota > Actinomycetes > Mycobacteriales > Mycobacteriaceae > Corynebacterium > Corynebacterium otitidis. The sequence continues at coordinate 3,118 of NZ_JH815195.1, read as the reverse complement.
TGTTGCCCGAGGTCGCCTCGACGATGGTGCCGCCCGGCTTGAGCTCCCCGGACTCCTCGGCGGCCTCGATGATGGCCGTACCGATGCGGTCCTTGACGCTGTTGGCGGGGTTGAACGACTCGACCTTGACGAGAAGCTCGGCCTCGAGCCCCTCGGTGAGCTTGTTCAGCTTGACGAGCGGGGTGTTGCCGATCGTCTCGGTGATGTTGTCGTAGATCTTCGCCATGACGGTTTCTCCTTCAAACATCGCGGTGATTCGCTAGCTAGGTCAACCGGCCCTCGGGCGCCGCCGACGGCGGCCGGCCCCGGGGCCGAAGCGCTCCGACGAGCGCGTCGGATGCCTCACCCAACAGCCTAGACCGTGCAGTACGTTTTAGCTACCGCCATACGGACTAGTCGGTCTATGGAGTGAGACGCTCCTGTTCGGTGGAGTGTCCTGCGCCATCTTTGGCCGAATGCAAAAATGCCGGCCTGAGCTGCGCCTTAACCGACAATGTTCGTCATATGAATCATCCCTTCGATAGACGGCGCCACGGCGGGCGTCGCGGCGCCGCCGCGGGGGATACCCCCGATTTTAGGGGCCCGTACTCGCGGCCACCGGGGATAACGGCCCCGTTCCGGCTAACGGCTACCCCCCGGGGCGGGCCTATACTCGCCGTAGATTCGCCCCGGCGCGATGCGGGGGCGGCGCCCGCGGCGCCGGCAGGTGCGCGTGCCAACAACGGCGCGCGAGGCCGACGGTCCCCACGGGCGACATCCGGTAAAAGGAGATCGCGAGCTGTGGAAACCCGGCGAATGAAGGACTACGACGAGGCAATCCGTTCGGCCCTGACGTCCGTGAAGACCGCAACCACCATCCCGGTGACGATGTACGGCCAGGTCCTGCAGGACCGGCGCGTGAAGATCACCCACTGGATCGGGCTGCGCACCGCTGCGCTGCACAACCTCGTCATCAAGCCCGGCACCGGCATCGCCGGCCTCGTCGCGGCGACCGGGCGCCCGCTGGGCGTGAGCGACTACGTCAACGCGTCGTCGATCACCCACGAGTACGACGACGCGGTCCAGGAGGAGCGCCTCTACTCGGTGGTCGCCGTGCCCGTCATCGTCCAGCGCGTCGTCCGCGGGGTCCTCTACGTCGGAGTCCACAGCCCCATCCGCCTGGGCAACAAGGTGCTCGAGGAGGTGACCATGGCCGCGCGTTCCCTCGAGCAGGACTTCGCCGTCAACGACGCGCTGCGCCGGATGGGCACCGTCGAGCCGCGGCGCAACGCCGGCCAGGCGCTCAACGGCGCGCAGTGGGAGCAGATCCGCTCTGCGCACTCGAAGCTGCGCATGCTCACCAACCGCGTCAACGACGAGGAGTTGCGCCGCGACCTCGAGTCGCTCTGCGACCAGATGGTCCAGCCGGTCGCGCTGCAGCCGGCGACGAAGCTCTCCGCTAGGGAGCTCGACGTCCTCGCGTGCGTGGCGCTCGGCCACACCAACGTCGAGGCCGCCGAGGAGATGGGCATCGGCTCGGAGACGGTGAAGAGCTACCTGCGCTCGGTGATGCGCAAGCTCGGCGCGCACACCCGCTACGAGGCGGTGAACGCGGCCCGTCGCATCGGCATGCTGCCGTAAACGGGATCGACCGAGGCTCCGCGCCGACTGCCCGCCCGCGGCCCCGCGAAGACCGGTAGGGTCTAGGGCGTGAAGGATCGGTTTTTGGTGACGGGCGGCGCCCGCCTGAGCGGCTCGGTCCGCGTCCGCGGCGCGAAGAACAGCGTGCTCAAGCTCATGGCGGCGGCGCTCCTCGCGGAGGGCACCACCACGCTGACCAACTGCCCGGAGATCCTCGACGTCCCGCTCATGCAGCGGGTCCTTGAGGGGCTCGGCTGCGAGGTGACGGTCGACGGCTCCACGGTGACGATCACGTCGCCGGAGAGCCCCTCCAGCAACGCGGACTTCGACGCGGTGAGGCAGTTCCGCGCCTCGGTGTGCGTGCTCGGGCCGCTGACCGCCCGCTGCGGGCGGGCCACCGTCGCGCTGCCGGGCGGCGACGCCATCGGCTCCCGCCCCCTCGACATGCACCAGTCGGGTCTCGAGCGGCTCGGCGCGCAGACCCGCATCGAGCACGGCGCGCTCGTCGCGGAGGCCGCGAGCCTCACCGGCGCGGAGATCAGCCTCGACTTCCCCTCCGTCGGCGCGACGGAGAACATCGTCACCGCCGCCGTGCTCGCCGATGGGCGCACCGTCCTCGACAACGCCGCCCGCGAGCCGGAGATCGTCGACCTCTGCGACATGCTCATCTCCATGGGTGCGCGCATCGACGGGGTGGGCAGCTCCACGCTGACGATCGACGGGGTCGACAAGCTCTATCCCACGAACCACGAGGTCGTCGGCGACCGCATCGTCGGCGGGACGTGGGCGTACGCGGCCGCGATGACCGGCGGCGACATCACGGTCGGGGGAGTGAGCCCCAAGCACGTGCACCTCGCTCTCGAGAAGCTCCGCAACGCGGGCGCCCAGGTCGAGACCTACGAGCACGGCTTCCGGGTGCGGATGGATGGGCGCCCCAAGGCCGTGGACTACCAGACCTTGCCGTTCCCGGGCTTCCCCACGGACCTGCAGCCCATGGCGATCGGGATCTCCGCGATCGCGGAGGGCACCGCCGTCATCACGGAGAACGTCTTCGAGGCCCGCTTCCGGTTCGTCGACGAGATGATGCGCCTCGGCGCCGACGCCACCGTCGACGGTCACCACGTCGTACTCCGCGGGATCGAGCGGCTCTCCTCGACGGACGTGTGGGCCTCCGATATTCGGGCCGGAGCCGGACTGGTGCTCGCGGGTCTCGTCGCCGACGGGGTGACCACCGTCCACGAGGTGCACCACATCGACCGCGGCTACCCGAAGTTCGTGGAGAACCTCAGGCAGCTCGGCGCGAAGATCGAGCGCATCAGCGTCGACGAGTAGCATTAGCGGCGGCCTAGCAAGCGAAAAACCCTCACTGACCAGCTGTGTTGCTTTTGTCGGTCGGGGTTCGTATAGTTATGCCCCGTCGCCGAGCAGGCCGGATGCACTCCGGCCGGCAGCACCCAGAAGGAAGCACCGCTTCCAGACAGGGTTGCGGATTTCGCAG
>NZ_JH815194.1:427042-443595 GCF_000296405.1 Corynebacterium otitidis ATCC 51513 | reverse complement strand
ATGATGGTGTTCCCGAGTAGCAGCGGGCTCGTGGAATCTGCTGTGAATCTGCCGGGACCGCCTGGTAAGCCTGAATGACATGGTGTGACCGATAGTGGATAGTACCGTGAGGGAATGGTGAAAAGTACCCCGGGAGGGGAGTGAAATAGTTCCTGAAACTGTGTGTCTACAAGCCGTCAGAGCCTTTTGGGTGATGGCGTGCCTTTTGAAGAATGAGCCTGCGAGTCAGCGGCGCGTCGCGAGGTTAACCCGCCTGTGGGGTAGTCGTAGGGAAACCGAGTCTTTGTTGGGCGTTTGAGTGGCGTGTCCTGGACCCGAAGCGGGGTGATCTACCCATGGCCAGTGTGAAGCAGCTGTAAGAGGTTGTGGAGGCGCGAACCCACGTAGGTTGAAAACTGCGGGGATGAGTTGTGGGTAGGGGTGAAAGGCTAATCAAACTCCGTGATAGCTGGTTCTCCCCGAAATGCATTTAGGTGCAGCGTTGCATGTTGAGCGTGGTGGAGGTAGAGCGACTGGTTGGTTGAGCGGGATTATGCGTCTTAGTGATACCTGCCAAACTCCGAATTCCATTGACGTGTTGTGTGGCAGTGAGACTGTGGGGGATAAGCTCCATTGGTCGAGAGGGAAACAGCCCAGATCGCCGGCTAAGGCCCCTAAGGGTGTGCTAAGTGGGAAAGGATGTGGGGTCGCGAAGACAGCCAGGAGGTTGGCTTAGAAGCAGCCATCCTTGAAAGAGTGCGTAATAGCTCACTGGTCGAGTGGTTCTGCGCCGAGAATGTAGTGGGGCTTAAGTACACCGCCGAAGCCGCGGCGCCATGGTTTGCATGGTGGGTAGGGGAGCGTCGTGCGTGTGGTGAAGCTGCCTGGTGATGGGTGGTGGAGTGCGTGCGAGTGAGAATGCAGGCATGAGTAACGATGAATCAGGTGAGAATCCTGGTGGCCGTATGACTAAGGGTTCCTGGGTGAAGTTTGTCTGCTCAGGGTGAGTCGGGTCCTAAGGCGAGGCCGTCGGGCGTAGTCGATGGGAAACGGGTTGATATTCCCGTACCGGTGCTGCCGTGTTCTTATGGTGACGCGTTGATACTAACTGTGCCGCATCCCGGATCGACAGCCTTTCGGGGTTGTTGGTTTTTGCGGGGTGTGGTGTGGGGCCTGATGCGTGGTAGCCAAGTGATGGGGTGACGCAGTGTGGTAGCCACGCCTCCGGTTGGTTGTGGGGGTGTAAGCGTGTGGCCCGTGTGGTTGGTAAATCCGCCGCACATTGTGGGTGAGGCGTGATGCGTAGCCACCTTGTGGTGGTGATGGTGGTGATCCTGTGCTGTCGAGAAAAGCCTCTAAGCGAGTGGTGGTGTTGCCCGTACCCGAAACCGACGCTGGTAGTTGGGTTGAGTATACTAAGGCTTGCGGGTGAACTGTGGTTAAGGAATTCGGCAAATTGTCCCCGTAACTTTGGGAGATGGGGAGCCACCTTGGGTCGCCGACTCTTGCGGTTGGTGGGCGTGGGGTGGTCGCAGAGGCTAGGGGAAAGCGACTGTTTACTAAAAACACAGGTCCGTGCGAAAACTTGGGTTGATGTATACGGACTGACGCCTGCCCGGTGCTGGAAGGTTACGAGGAGCTGTGGGCCCACGCTTGTGGGTGTAGCGGTGAATTTAAGCCCCAGTAAACGGCGGTGGTAACTATAACCATCCTAAGGTAGCGAAATTCCTTGTCGGGTAAGTTCCGACCTGCACGAATGGCGTAACGACTTTCCTGCTGTCTCGACCACAGGCCCGGTGAAATTGCAGTACGAGTAAAGATGCTCGTTTCGCGCGGCAGGACGAAAAGACCCCGGGACCTTTACTATAGCTTGGTATTGGGGTGTGGTTCGGTTTGTGTAGGATAGGTGGGAGACTGTGAAGCTGCGTCGCTAGGTGTGGTGGAGTTGTTGGTGAAATACCACTCTGGTCGTTCCGCGCCTCTTGAACCTTGGCCCATGATCTGGGTTGGGGACAGTGCCTGGTGGGTAGTTTAACTGGGGCGGTTGCCTCCTAAATGGTAACGGAGGCGCCCAAAGGTTCCCTCAGTCTGGTTGGTAATCAGGTGTTGAGTGTAAGTGTATAAGGGAGCTTGACTGTGAGAGTGACTGCTCGAGCAGGAACGAAAGTTGGGACTAGTGATCCGGCATCTCCTTGCGGTTGGGGTGTCGCTCAACGGATAAAAGGTACCCCGGGGATAACAGGCTGATCTTCCCCAAGAGTTCATATCGACGGGATGGTTTGGCACCTCGATGTCGGCTCGTCGCATCCTGGGGCTGGAGTTGGTCCCAAGGGTTGGGCTGTTCGCCCATTAAAGCGGCACGCGAGCTGGGTTTAGAACGTCGTGAGACAGTTCGGTCTCTATCCGCCGCGCGCGTGGAAACTTGTGGAAGGCTGTCCCTAGTACGAGAGGACCGGGATGGACGTACCTCTGGTGTGCCAGTCATTCTGCCATGGGTGTTGCTGGTTGGCTATGTGCGGGAGGGATAACCGCTGAAAGCATCTAAGCGGGAAGCCTGTTCCGAGATGAGGTTTCTTTTGAGGTGTCCTAGAGATGATGGGGTTGATAGGCCGGGGCTGGAAGCTCTGTGAAGGGGTGTTGAGGTGACCGGTACTAATTCACCGACTCGAAAACACTTTGTTTTTGGTGGCTGTATGGCTGCTGGTGGGTTGGTTTGCCGCAATCAATATGTGGTCGTGGGTTGTGTCTGCTGTGTGGTGTCTGGCGCAGCACCTGTTTGTGGTGTTGTGTTGTGGTTTGTGTTGGTGGTTGATGGTGGTGGGGGTCCGCCCGGTTCCGTTCCGATCCCGGTAGCTAAGCCCATTCACGCTGATGGTACTGCACCTGGTGGGGTGTGGGAGAGTAGGTTACCGCCAACACGTATTCTTCAATATATTTTGGGGTGTGGGGTGTATCCCGCCTGGGGCCGGTTGTGGTTTTGGGCTGGTGCACTCCACACCTCTTTTTTGCATGCGCGGGTTCATTCCCCGTGTCACGACGTGGCCGTCGTCTTTTGATCGTTCCGCGTCCGGGTCCACGGGACAGCGCGAGGGCCGATTTTCAGCGTTGGTGGCCGTAGGCCGAAGACGCTCAGCCAGTCTGCTCTGGCCGTTGCAAAGCTAAACTGGCGTCGGCCATGCTTGATTTTCGTGGTTGCTCGTAATCATCGGTAGCATCTGTCGCGCCAAGATGGTGTGGTTTCGAATTTCACTGGTGTGCCGCTGATGGGATCCGCGAAGCTCAACTCGGTACAGCACAATCGTAGAGGGCTGTTGTAGTCGTCCGGCTCGTCCGCGCCAGTAGTCACGGTGGGATACAGCGGGTCGTTACAGATAGCAATCCCCATCTGCGCCATGTGCAGTCTTAGCTGGTGGGTCTTGCCAGTTGCCGGGCGGAGGTCGTATTCGCCCACTTCCTGGCCACTGTGTTGGGCACACACCGGCTTGATGCCGTGGACGGCAGTCGTGGCGTTACTCTCCCCGTCCTCTACGTGTGCCTGCAATGTGCCAACGTTTTTAACGATCCGGTTGCTTATCGTCGTCGGTAGGTTCGACGCCACCGCCGGGTCGAAAGGCGCCAGCGCCTTGTATCGCTTCTCGACGGCCCGCGCCTCGAACAAACGCTGATATGCACCTCGATATTGCTCGTGCTTGGCGAGTATGAGCAGCCCTTCCGTCAGCCGGTCGAGACGGTGAACCGGCGACAACTGTGGGTTGCTCAGGCTGCGTCGCAGGATCGTCGTCACGGTCTGCGTGATGTGTCGTCCCTTTGGTGTGGTTGCCAAGAACGGCGGTTTGTGTACGACAAGGATCCTGTCGTCCTCGTATATGCGCCTCAGATCCCCGGGGACGGGCGTCTCCGGGGCGGGCATCCTGTAAAACCACACATCGGTGCCTGGCTCCAGATTCTCGGCTCCGGTGAGCGTGCGTCCTCGCCCGTCGACCACCTGACCGTCCATGAATCTCCGCGCGATGGCGGCGTCATCATCCGCGGGGTGGCGGTGCCTCTGTCCCTCGACGACGGCCCGGAGGAAGTCCAGCGCCTTCACCGGACCTGTGCCTGTCACCCGCGCCCGCGAAGGGTTGAGCCCGTCCCTGACGGGAAGCGGTTGTTGTTTACGTCGTCTGCCCAATTTTGCCTGGTTGCGTCGAAGTTCGTGCCCAGAATATGTGATCCACAATCCTGTACAGCCCCACTGTGGCGGAGTAGAATGGGGCTTGTGCCCGAGGGGCCGATCAGCATAGATCTTAAGGAGGTTAGGGAGACTATGGCCACTGAAAACAGCGTCGTCGTCGCCGTCGATGGTTCGAAGGCATCCCAGGCTGCCGTCCGGTGGGCGGCAAACACCGCCAACAAGCGCGGCCTGCCCCTGCGGCTGGTGACCAGCTTCACGATTCCCCGTTACCTTTTCTCGGAGGGGATGACCCCGCCGCAGGAGCTGTTCGACGACCTGGAGGCTCAGGCGAAGGAGACCATCGAGGAGGCCCGCGGCATCGCGCAGGAGGTAGTCCCCGACCTGCACATCGAGGAGACCATCGCTGAGAGCTCGCCTGTCGACCTGCTGCTCCGGCTTTCCGAGGAGGTGCCCCTGATCGTCATGGGGTCCCGCGGCCTCGGAAACCTCTCCGGGATCATCATGGGCTCGGTATCGGCCGGCGTGGTGTCGCACGCGTCGTCGCCGGTTGTCGTCGTCCGCGAGGACGCCGAGGTCACCGAGAAGAACAAGTACGGCCCGGTCGTCGTCGGTGTCGACGGCTCCGATATCTCCGCGAAGGCCACCGCCGAGGCCTTCAAGGAGGCGGATACCCGCGGCGCGAAGCTCCGCGCGGTGCACACCTGGCTCGATTCGCAGTCCTCCTCGCCGCTGCCCGGCGTGGTCGAGGTCCAGCACGACTGGGAGAGCATTGAGAAGGAGCAGAAGGCCCAGGTCGAGAAGCTCCTAGAGCCGCACCGCAAGGAGTTCCCCGACGTCGAGGTCGAGGTGCTGATCGTGCGCAACAGCCCCGTCCGCGCCCTCGAGCAGAACTCCAAGGACGCGCAGCTCGTGGTGCTGGGCTCGCACGGCCGCGGTGGCTTCCGCGGCATGCTCCTGGGCTCCACCTCGCGGGCGCTGCTTCAGTCCGCCTCCGTCCCCGTGGAGATCGTGCGACCCACCAAGGATTAACCTGCCGCATTTCGCGGGCCCGGCGAGCCGATTAACCGGTAAGTGAACAGGATTGTCTAGAATAGGCGTCCGCACCGCACCGTGATCGGCCGAGCGTCGGGCCCGCGATGCGTATCGGAAGCAAGCGACAATCACTCTGTCTGTGAGGAGGGGCTGGCATCGTGGCAGCGAGGAAGGGCCAGGGCGGCGCGACGAAGTCGAGGAGGAAGACCTCCAGCCGCAGGTCCCGGCCAGCCCCCCGCGAGCGGCTGCTGGCGGCGGCGACGGCCCTCTTCACCGCCGAGGGCATCCGCGTCATCGGCATCGACCGGATCCTGCGCGAGGCCGACGTCGCGAAGGCGTCGCTCTATTCGCTGTTCGGGTCTAAGGACGCGCTCGTCGTCGCGTACCTCGAGCAGCTCGACGCCAAGTGGCGCGAGGCGTGGCGCGAGCGCACCAAGGACGCCGCGACCCCGGAGGAGAAGGTCCTCGCGTTCTTCGACCAGAGCCTCGACGACATGACTGCGTCGAATTTCCGGGGCTCATACTTTCAAAACGCCGCGAACGAGTATCCCCGCCCGGAGACCGACGCGGAGCGCGACATCGTCGCGACCGTCATGGAACACCGCCGGTGGTGTCGTGACACGCTGACTGAGCTCCTCACTGAGAAGAACAAGTACCCCAGCGGCAGCCAGGCGAACCAGCTGCTCATCTTCCTCGACGGCGGGCTTGCCGGTAGTCGACTCGTGCGTTCCCTCGAGCCCCTCAACACGGCTCGCGACATGGCCCGCCAGATGCTTGCCGCGCCGCCGGCCGATTACTCGATTTAGCTTTCTCACGGCGGTGCCGGGCCCCGCTCATGGTTTTTTCAGCGAAATCTCCGTGTTGCGATGAGGCTGCATTGGATCATCGCCGATAGACTATGTCCCATGCCAAAGCACTCCTCTACGGACTCGTCCGTAGCCGACCGGTCTCGGGGACTGGGCGGCTCCCCGGGCGAGCAGCGGCGGCCGAGCCGCCACGCCGGGGGCGCCGACGCGCGCCAGACGAGCGGCCTCGACTACTACGAGCGCCCCGATCGGCCTGGCGCCCAGCAGCGGCAGGGCCGCGCCCAGGCGCGGGTCGATCGCTACGGCCGGCCGATCGGCCGCACCCCGAAGGCCGGCGCCGCGCCGCGGGATAACACGGTGCGGCTCGCCGCGGGCCAGGTGCCCCCGCCGCCGCGGGGCTCGCGCCCGACCGCCGAGCCCGCCCCCAGCCCTGAGCCCGAGCCGGTCGGACGCAAGCGCAAGAAGGCGAAGAAGAAGCCGCCGCGCCCGACCGCCCTTCAGGTCGTCGGCGAGCTGTTCCTCACCATCGGGCTTTTGTGCTTCCTGTTCGTCTTCTACGAGGCCTACTGGACGAACGTGAACTCCGGCCGTCTGCAGAACGAGGCGGCCCAGGGGCTGAGCGACGACTGGGAGAACGGCCGCGTCAACCCGCGCGGCACCGTCACCCCGCAGCTCGGCGAGGCGTTCGCGCGGCTCTACATCCCGAGCTTCGGCTCGGACTTCCAGTTCGCGGTCCTCGAGGGCACGTCCGACGAGGACCTACTCGTCGGCCCGGGCCGCTACACGGACACGCAGATGCCCGGCGAGACGGGGAACTTCGCGGTCGCCGGCCACCGCGTCGGCAAGGGCGCGCCGTTCAACGACCTCGGGAAGCTCAACGTGTGCGACTCGATCGTCGTCGAGACGCAGTCCTCGTGGGACACCTACCGGGTGCTGCCCATCGAGGCGGGCGCCGACCGGCAGGCGCAGGCCGCGGAGTGCTTCCGGCCGGAGCAGGTCGAGCGCATTGGCAGCGGCGACTACGCCGGGGTCGAGGGCCGCCACATCACGGTGCCCACCGACGTGAGCGTGCTCGAGCCGCTGCCGGGCTCCGGGACGATGGAGACCAACGAGGACCTCGAGGCCCTCATCACGCTGACGACCTGCCACCCGCAGTTCTCCAACGCGGAGCGCATGATCGTCCACGCCATGCTCGTGGAGAGCAAGCCGAAGTCCGAGGGCCCGCCCGCCGAGCTCGAGAACGCCTAGGAGTTAAACGATGTATCGGTATCTGTGGTACTACCTGCCCGGCCCGACGTGGCTGAAGCTCGTCGAGCTGCTCGTGCTGCTCGCCGCGGTGTTCTTCCTCCTCATGGAGGTCGTCTTCCCGTGGCTCTCGCAGCTCATGCCCTACAACGACGTCGAGGTGGGCTAAGCAGGGTTAAGACGAGACGAGGCCGGCCCTCCCCAAGCTGAAAAGGGGGAGGGCCGGCCTTCTCGCTGCCGCGGCCTTCGGCCTAGAGGCCGAGGTTGTTGATCGCCTCGACGGCGACGCTCTCGGCCTTGACCGACTGCATCTGGTTGGTGAGGACCACGACGGCGACGTTGTCCTTCTGCACCGCGTAGACGGCCCCGTCGAAGTCGGGGATCGTCTCGGCGTTGCCGCGGCCGCCGTCCCATCCGGAGGGCTCCTCGGCGAGCGTGGTGAAGTCCACCGGCGCGAAGGTGTTGACGACGTCCTCTGCGGCGAACTCGTTGGCCATGTGGCGCACGAGCACCTGCAGGTGCGGGCCCTCGTCGTAGGACCAGAACACGCACGCCGGCACGTCGAAGCGTTCGTCGATGTCGACGGCGAGGGTGCGCTGGCCGTTTGTGTCGGAGACCCACTCCTCGTCGAGGTAGGGGCACGGGTTCCATGCGGAGGCGCCCTCGGGCGGCTCGGGGCGCGCGTCGGCGGGCAGCCCCTGGTCGTTGTCGGCGACCTCCTGGGCCTGCTCCTCGGGGGAGGCTGCCTGCGTCTCCTCGTCCTCCCCGCCGGGCGCGGAGTCGCAGGCCGCGAGCCCGGCGGCGAGACCCGCGGCCGCGCCGAGGGCCGCGATCCGGCGAAGTGCCACGGGTAAGGTTCGGTGCATGGCCACAAGCTTAGAGGGGGCGGGCCGCGACCAGAAACTTCCCGCGCCGGAGCCCGCGGGGGTCGACACGACCTTGACGTCGACGCCCAGCGGCGAGCAGTCACTCACCACGGGCATTCACGTGGTGACCTCGGTGTTCCTCGTGGTGACCGGGGCCGCCGCCGCGGGCCGCCCGCTCGACGCGGCGGCCGCCGGCATCGCGGCGTGCGTCGCCTTCGGCTTCGCGTATTTCTTCGGCTCCTCGCTGTGGCGCGACTGGCCGCGCGGCGGGCAGTACGCGTGGCTCGCCGTGCTCACCGTGCTGTGGCTCGCGCTCATGACGCTCACCACGGTGGGCGTCTACCTCGTCATCACCCTCTACTTCGTCTACATGAGGGTCTTCGACGACTGGCGGGGCATCCTCGCGGTCGCCGCGTCCACCGCGCTGTCCATCGCCTGGCAGATCCCCAACGGCCTCACCCCGGGAGCGGTCCTGGGGCCCGCCTCGGCGGCGCTCGTCGTCGTGGCGATCTACTACGCGTTCCGAGCCGTCGCCCGCGTCAACGTCGAGCGCCAGCGGCTCATCGACCAGCTCGTCGCGACCCGCGGGGAGCTCGCCGACACGCAGCGGCGCGCCGGCGTCGCCGCGGAGCGCGAGCGCATCGCCCACGAGATCCACGACACCGTCGCCCAGGGGCTCTCGAGCATCCAGATGCTGCTCTACGCCGCGGACCGCGACCTCCAGGCCACCGGCCTGGACGAGGCGGCCGCCGAGCCGGTGGCGCGGCGCATGGCGCAGGCGAGGCGCACCGCCGCGGAGAACCTCGCCGAGGCGCGCGCGATGATCGCGGCTCTCCAGCCGGCGGCGCTTACCCGCACCTCGCTGGAGTCGGCGCTGCGCCGCGTCGCGGAAAGCTTCGCCGAGTCGGGCGGGGTGGGCATCGACGTCGACGTCGATGGCGACGCCCGCCAGCTGCCCATGACCGTGGAGGCGGCGATCCTGCGCATCGCGCAGGGCGCGCTCGGCAACGTCGTCAAGCACGCCGACGCGTCGGCCTGCCGGGTGACGCTGGGCTTCGCGCCCGACGAGGTGCGCCTCGACGTCGTCGACAACGGCAAGGGCTTCGACCCCGAGGACGTCGCCGCCAGGGTCGGCCACGTGGGCTTGGATGCGATCCGGCGGCGCGCCGCCGACGTCGGCGGGGAGCTCTCCATCGAGTCGCGCCCGGGCGGGCCGACGGCCTTGAGCGTCGCCATTCCGGCCGCGGGGAGCGCGGACGAGGAGTAGCCCCGCGGCACACTGCGCGGGGGTGGGATCGCCTCTTCGTCGTAGTACGGACAGGCGCTACACTGATCCATCAAAAGGCGGTCCGCCGAGGCGGACCGGTCCCGACAGCCCCGCCCCGTCCACCGGGCCGGGCGGGCTAGGCGGAGAGTACAGGGAGGTTCCGTGGCGCGCGACGTCATCCGTGTCCTGCTGGCCGACGATCACGAGATCGTGCGGCTGGGCCTTCGGTCGATCCTCGACGGGGCCGACGACATCGAGGTCATCGGCGAGGTCGCCACCGCCGAGGCCGCCGTCGCGGCGGCCACGTCCGGCGGCATCGACGTCGTGCTCATGGACCTGCGCTTCGGCGCCGGCGTCGAGGGCGCGCGGCTCACCACGGGCGCGGAGGCGACCCGGCAGATCAAGGGCTCCTCGGAGAACCCGCCGGCGGTGCTCGTCGTGACGAACTACGACACCGACGCCGACATCCTCGGCGCGATCGAGGCGGGCGCCGAGGGCTACCTCCTCAAGGACGCCCCGCCCGCCGAGCTCATCAACGCCGTGCATGCCGCCGCGGAGGGCGACTCGGCGCTCTCCCCGGTGGTGGCGGACCGGCTCATGACGCGGGTGCGCACCCCGCGCAGCTCGCTGACCCCCCGCGAGCTCGAGGTGCTCTCGCTCGTGGCGCACGGCTCCTCGAACCGGGAGATTGGCCAGACGCTCATGCTCTCCGAGGCGACCGTGAAGTCCCACCTCGTGCACATCTACGACAAGCTCGGGGTGCGCTCCCGCACGAGCGCGGTGGCCCTGGCCCGCGACCGCGGCATCATCCAGTAACTACAGCCCCCGCGAGGGCCCGCAGACGCGCGCGGGGCGCCGCGGCCTGGCCGGTGTGGGAAGCGTCGTCCCGCCGGCCATGCCGCGGCGCCCCCGGGGCGCGCCGTTGTCGCTAAAGCTCTAGGAATGGGCGAGGTTGTAGGCCTCGATGATGTCCGCGGGGATCTTGCCGCGCGTCGAGACGTTCTTGCCCTGGTCGAGCGCCCACTGGCGGATCTCGCGGGCGCGGGAGTTCCGCGTCTGGCCGGTGCTGCGGCGGGTGCCCTGGGTGGGCGTCACGCGCTTGCGCGCGTTTTCGATATAGGGTCGGATAACCTCGTCGAAGCGCCGGGCGTTCTCCTCGGACAGGTCGATCGTGTAATCGTTTTTCCCATAGGAGAAATGAACGACCCGCACCTGGTCCTCCTCCAGCGGCGTGGAATCAATGTCGTCGAAGTACTGGGTGATCTCTTTGCGTGCCACCTGTCGCTCCTTATGTTCGGCGTGCTCGTGCTCTTATGCCCTACAGAATACATAACCGAACACGAGAAGTGCAGGCCCGCGGAGAAATTGTGGCCAATCGGCGCGGCGGTGGCTCGTGAGGTGCGGCACGGCCCCGGAACGGGACGAAAAACCGCCCCGGGCGGGTGTTCGCCCGGGGCGGGAGGGATAGGCGGCGAGCCGCGGAAACTCTTAGACGCGCTGGCCGCTGAGCTTCTGGTGGACCTGGTCGGTGACCCGGTCCAAATCCCGCGCGACGCCGCGGAAAATATTGCGGCGCTGCTTCGGGGCCATGTATTCGGCGTTCGCGAGCGGCGCCTCGAGCTCGTCGAGCCAGGTTTCCATGTCGCGCACAAAACCGGCGGGCAGCCGGTCGTCCTCGTTGAGGTTCTTGCGGATCGCGTAGATCCGCGCGCGGTGCGGGGCGGAATAGCCGCTGAACTTCGCGAGCTCCTCCGGGGCGACGCCGTAGGAGCGCGCGGTGGCGCGGCGCTCCCGCTCCTTGAGCGCGGTGAGCCCCCGGTAGGCGAGCGGCAGGAGAAGCGGCACGAGCAGCCGCGACACGCCGATCGCGCGGGTGACGTTGTCCTTGTTGATGGTGCCGGCCTTGAGCTTCTCGAGCTCGGTCTTCGCCATCTTCTGCTGGTGCTTCCGCTTCGCCTTGAGGCCCTTCTGCTCGGCGCGCAGCAGCTGCTTCTCCTGCTTCGCGAGCACCTTCTGCAGGTGCTGCTCGCGCTTCGCGCGGCTCTGAACCTCCGCCTTGGCCCGCGCCGTGGCCGCCTTAATCTCCGATTTCGCCTTATTGCGACGCTTTCGCAGGAACTTCACGATCCCCATTGGTCCTATCAGTCCTTCCTCGGTCTGGTCAGTCGGGGCGCCGCGCCGTGCGAGCCGCGCGTTCATCTCACGCACAGCTTACCTATTCGACTGCCAGGCGCGCCGGCTCGGCGTTAGCGGCGCCGCTCGGCGGCGAGAATGTGGAACGCGATCGCAACAATCGCCCCGGAGAGCACCCCGAGCCCGGCGATGAACATCGGCCAGCCGCCCGCGTCGAGCAGCAGGCCGGTCGCCCAGCCGACCGCGGAGCTGCCCACGTAAAAGGCGAACATGTACATGCTCGAGGCCTGCGCCGGGTGCGGGGAGGCGACAGAGACCCACGCGGAACTCGTCGAGTGGACGAGGAAAAACGAGCCGGTAAACAGCCCGATGCCGATGACGATGCTCCACAGCTGGGCGGGGGCGAGCAGCGCGACCGCGATTGCCATCCCCGTCGCGCCCGCGGCGAGCGTGCGGCCCCGCCCGAAGCGCTCGGCGATGAACCCCGCCCGCGCCGAGGTGTAGGTACCGAAGAGATAGAGGAGGAACACGAGGCCCACCTGGGACTCGCTTAGGCCCAGCTGGTTCATCAGCCGGAAGCTCGCGTAGTTAAACACGGACACGAACACGCCCTGCCCGATGAGCGAGATGAGGAAGAAGCGCACGAGCCGCCAGTGCCTCAGCTGCGCGGCGATGAGCCGCAGCTCGGGAAGGAGCCTGATCTCCCGCGGGGTGTGGTGGCGCTGCCTAGGCAGCAGCGCGACCGCGGCGAGGCCGGTGATGACGGCGATGATCGTCGCGGCGCCGAGGCCCAGTCGCCAGGAGCCGAATTCGAGCATGCTCGAGGGCACGAGCCTGGAGAGGATCCCGCCGACGGTGTTGCCCGCGATGTAGAGGCCCATGACCCGCGGCGCGTCGCGGGCGTGGATCTCCTCGCGGATCCACGTCATCGTCACCGCGGGCACCCCGGCGAGCGCGACGCCCTGCAGGGTGCGCAGCGCGATGAGGATCGCCGGGTTCGCGGCGAACGGCAGCGCGAGACCGATGAGCACCGCGAGCGCCAGCGTGAGGCGCATGACCCGGCCGCGGCCCCACTTCTCGGAGACCTCGACGAGCGGGATGATCGACAGCGCGAGCGCCCCGGTCGTCGAGGAGACGGTGAGCGCCGCGCCCGTCGCGGTGAGGTCGAGGTCCTCGACGAGGGCCGGGAGGATCGCCTGGGTCGGGTAGATGGAGATGAACGTCGCCAGGCCGGTGGCCAGCAGCCCGAGGATCGCCCGGCGATACTCCACGGTGCCGCGGCGGATTCCCTCTCCCGTGTCCCCCGTGTCCCGAGCCATAATCACTCAGTTTATCCGGTCACAATATCGCCAGATATATCCGGGGCCACACGACGGCCCGGGGTCGGGGTGGGATCGACTCCGCCGCGTCGCTCGGCGCGCCGAGCGGGCCCGGAAGCCCTATCCTTGGCAGCGAGGTCAGGAGCATGAAAAACGCGCCGGCCCGCGCCGACTTAAAGGGGGCGGGCCGGGGAGAGGAGAGGACACCATGGGTTGGCTGTTTGGCGCCGCGCCGAAGCTCGTCGGCCGCGACGAGGCGCTCCACGGGGGCGATCACCCGGTGCTCGCCGAGCCGCGGCCCCACGCGGTGCTCGGCACCCCGATCACCGGGCCGTGGCGCGAGAACCAGCGCACCGTGCTCGTCGGCATCGGCTGCTTCTGGGGCGCGGAGAAGCTGCTGTGGCAGCTGCCCGGCGTGGAGTCCACCGCAGTGGGCTACGCCGGCGGGATCACCCCGAACCCCACCTACCGGGAGGTGTGCACCGGGCGCACCAACCACGTCGAGGTTGTGCGTGTGGTCTACGACCCGGAGCGCATCGCGCTGCGCGAGATCGTCGCCGCCGCCCTCGAGGCCCACGACCCCACCCAGGGCTTCAGGCAGGGCAACGACGTGGGCACCCAGTACCGCTCCGCGTTCTACACGGAGGGCCCCGACGCCGCCGCCGAGGCCGAGGAGATCCGCGGCATCGTCGCCGGCTACGGCAGCCGCCTCGCCGAGCACGGCTACGGGGAGGTCACCACCGAGGTCCGCCCCCTCGCCGAGACCGACGCCGGCGAGTTCTACCTCGCCGAGGACGAGCACCAGCAGTACCTGCACAAGAACCCCGACGGCTACTGCCCGGTGCACTCCACCGGCGTGGCCTGCGGGGCGGCGTAGCGGGCCCGCGGGGCGCCGCCACCTTTTAAGGGAGGACTCCTCGTGCGCATCGTCGCCCACCGCGGCTACTCCGGCCGCTACCCGGAAAACACTGCGCTGGCCTTCGCCCGCGCCCTCGAGCTACCCATCCACGGCGTCGAGTGCGACGCGCGGCTGTGCGCCAGCGGCGAGGTGGTCATCCACCACGACCCCGCGCTGCGCGCCGGCGAGGGCGCAGGCCGCCCGGTCGCGCGCCTAACGCTCGACGAGCTGCGCGCCCTCACCCCGCCGGGGCAGGTGGGGATCCTGCTGCTCGACGAGCTGCTCGACCTCGTGCTCGCCACCGACAAGCACCTCTACCTCGAGATCAAGGTCGAGCGTCGCGCCGGGCCGGTCACCGCCGCGGTGCTTGGGCTGCTTAGGCGGCGCGGACTTCTTAGCGAGCCGCGCATCCACGTCATCTCGTTCTCGCCGCGGGCCGTGGCGCTCGTGCGCGACGGCGCGCCGCGCCTCGACCGGGTGCAGCTGCGCCGCGACCCGCTCGCGCCGATCTACCCGCTCGCCGATCGGGTGACGGGCGCGACGACCGTGGGCTTCTCGCTGCGGCGGCTGCGCGGCCAGCCGGAGCTGCCCAGCCGCCTTACGCAGCCGACGTACCTGTGGACCGTGGACCGGCCGCGCGACCTGCTCTTCGCGCGGCGCCAGGGCGTCGACGTCGTGGCGACCAACGAGCCGGAGGTCGCCGGCGCGACGCTAGGCGCCTAGCGCAGCGAGCCGAAGAGCTCCTCGGCGGCGGCGTCGTCCCACACGACGACGTTGCCGACGTCGGTGTCCATGAACGTCGCGATCGGCGCGGTCTCGGTGTTGAGCCCGCCGTGCATCGCGAGCGCCACGCGCGCGAGGTGCCAGACGTGGTCGCCGTCGCCGACGGTGAAGGAGCCCGCCACCCGGGAGAACAGCGGCAGCGCGCGGAACGGGTTGATGAGCGTCGCCGGCGAGGTGATCTTGTCGGTGAGCGCGGAGAAGAACTCGCGCTGCCGCTCCACGCGGTCGAGGTCGCCGTTGGCGGTCGCGCGGGTGCGCACGTAGCCGAGCGCGTCGGGCCCGTCGAGCGTCTGGCAGCCCGCCTCGATGGAGAGGTTCGCCAGCGGGTCGTCGATCGGCTCGTCGGGGCAGATCTCCACCCCGCCGACGGCGTCGGCGACGCCGGCGAGCCCACCCATGCCGATCTCGGCGTAGTGGTCGATGCTTAGGCCCGTGGCCTGCTCGACGGTCTGGGTGAGCAGGGGCGGCCCGCCGTAGGCGAACGCGGCGTTGAGCTTGTCCATCCCGTAGCCGGGCACCTCGACGTACGAGTCGCGCGGCAGGGACACCAGCGTCGGGGTGCCAAAGGTAGGCAGGTGGAGCACCATGATCGTGTCGGTGCGCCCGGAGCCCTCGACGTCGCCGGTCCCGAGCCTCGCGCGGTCCTCCTCGTCGAGGCCCTCCCTCGAGTCGGAGCCGACGAGCAGCCAGTTCGCGCCCGCGGTCGACGCGATCGGCTCGGGCGGCTGGTAGGCCACCCTTGTGAGGCGCGCGTCGCCCCACACGACGAGCCCGACGAGCGCGACGAGGAGCACGACGATGGGCAGGGTGCAGCCGCAGCCGCGCGGCCGCGGCAGGCGGAACCCGCCGCGACGGCGCCGGCGGGGCCTGGGCGCCTCGCGCTCCTCGGGGAAGGGCTCGGCGCGGCGCGTCTCGTAGGCGCGCTGCCTGGCCTGCTCCCGCGCGGCGGCGCGGCGCTCCTCGGGGCTGGGGATGTACTGGCGGGGCCGGGCCGGGGCGTCGTTGTCGGCGAGCATGCGGGTTTCCGCGGGCCGGGCCGGGGGCTGGTTTTTCGGGGCCTGGTTGCGCGGGGGCAGCACCCGGGTGGGCTCCGCCTCCGGCGGGCGCGGCGCCTCCTCGCGGGGCGCCTGCTCCGGGCCGGAGTGGCGCGGCCCGCGGCGCCTGATCGGCCGGCCGTAACGGTCGCGCAGCGGCTGGCCGCTCGCGCCGAGGAGGAACTCGCCGTCCTCCTCCGAGCGCCCGTGGGATGGAGTCATGCGCAACAGACTATGCCCCTGGTGGGGCGTTGAGAAACCCCGCGGGGCCCGCGCACCGGCGGCTCAGGCGGCGAGCAGACCCGCGAGACCGAGCAGCCGGGAGTCTCCCAGGTTCAGCCCAATGAGCTGGATGGACGGCGGCAGCCGCTGGCCGTCGCCCGCCGGCATGGGCACGCTGATCGCGGGCGCGCCGGTGAGGTTTGCCAGCGAGCCCCACGGCGTCCAGTCGGTCTGCGCGAGGAAGTCCTCCTCGGGCGACAGGCGGGAGAACGCGCCGAGCTCGGGCGGGTCGAACGCGAGCGTCGGGGTGAGCAGCGCGTCGACGGGCCAGAAGCGGCGCGCGGCGGGAAGGATCTGCTGCTGGGCGTGCGCCGCGCGGGCGAACGCCCGCCGGTCGAGCCCCTCCCGGAGGCGCGCGAGGTATGCCACGAGC
The DNA here is from genome assembly GCF_000296405.1 of Corynebacterium otitidis ATCC 51513. Classification (GTDB taxonomy): domain Bacteria; phylum Actinomycetota; class Actinomycetes; order Mycobacteriales; family Mycobacteriaceae; genus Corynebacterium; species Corynebacterium otitidis. Next base: position 427,404 of record NZ_JH815194.1, on the reverse strand, counting down.
GGGCTCGTGCCGGGCGCGGCGGCGTCGGCGCCGGCGAGCACGAGGACCCGGAACACCGCGAAGAAGCCGGCCGCGTCGGGGTGGGGCCGAACCGGCATCGTCGGCACGCCGGCCTCCTCGAGGAGCGCGGCTGCGCGGCGCGCCGCCTCGGCCCACCGCGGGCCCGCGGATCGCCGCCCGAAGAGTGGTTCGGTGAGCACCCCGACGCGCACCCGCCCGGGCCGCGCGGGCTCGAGCCCGTGGACGAGCGCCTGGTCGGCGACGGTGCGGGTGATCACGCCCGAGGCCGCGAGCCGCCCGCGGCGCGCCCGGTGGGCGGGCTTGAAGCCCACGAGCCCGCACGCCGCGGCGGGCACGCGCAG
>NZ_JH815194.1:389953-426942 GCF_000296405.1 Corynebacterium otitidis ATCC 51513 | reverse complement strand
GCCGTGCGCGGCGCGCACCAGCCCGCGCGCGATGGCGACGGCCGCCCCGCCCGAGGAGCCGCCCGGCGTGCGGCCGGGCAGGACCGGGTTGTCCGGGGCGGGCATGCCCACCGGCTCGCAGTAGGAGCTCAAGCCCAGCTCCGAGGCGGCCGTGCTGCCCGGGACGATGGCCCCGGCCCGCTCGAGGAGGCGGATCGGCTCGGCCGTGCGCTCCGGGTAGATGAGGCGCGCCGCGTTGCCGTAGGTGAGCGGCAGCCCCGCGACCGGGGTGAGGTCCTTGGCGGGCACGAGCCACCCAAAAAGCCTGCCGCGGCGCCTGGGCGGGAGCCGGTCGAGCTCGTCGGCCCGGCGGCGGGCGCGGTCGAGGTCGACGTGCGCGAAGCCGTGCCCCGCGGGGCCCAGCCCCGCCAGCTTCCCGGCGAGGCGCTCGACGTCGGCTCTCGTGCTCATCCCCGGTCATCCTAGGCGCGGTGGGTAGCATGACGGCCATGACGCATCGGGTGGGCTACCTCGGGCCGGCGGGCACCTTCAGCGAGGAGGCGGTGTGGCGGCTCGCGCGTCGCGCCGGCGCCGGCGGGGTCGAGGCGGTGCCGCTCGACTCGCCGGGCGCTGTCGTCGCCGCGGTGCACGCCGGGGACGTGGACTTCGGCTGCCTGCCGGTGGAGAACTCCGTCAACGGGGCGGTGACGTCGACGTTCGACGCGCTCGCGCCGAGCGGCGGGTGGCGCGCGCAGATCCTCGCGGAGGTCGACCTGCCCATCGCGTTCGCGATCATGACCGACGGCCGGCCCCTTCCCGAGGTGGATAGCATCGCCACCCACCCGGTGGGCCGCGAGCAGATCGCCGGCTGGCTCGAGCGCGAGCTGCCCCGCGCGGACTACGTGCCGGCGGCCTCCAACGCGGCGGCCGCGAGGCTCGTCGCCGAGGGGTCCGTGCACGCCGCGGCCGCCCCGGAGCGCGCCGCCGAGCTCTTCGGCCTCGAGGTCGTGGCCCGCGGCGTGGCCGACCGCAGGGACGCGCGCACGAGGTTCGTGGCCATCGGCCCGCCCGCCCGGCCCCCGCGGCCCAGCGGCGCGGACCGCACCGCGGTGACGTTCCGCCTCGCCCACGAGCCGGGCAGCCTGTGGCGCGCGCTCGGCGAGTTCGCGGGGCGCGGCGTCGACCTGCTGCGTATCGAGTCGCGCCCGACCAAGGAGCGGATGGGCACCTACCGCTTCCACGTCGACCTGTCCGGCCACATCGACGAGGAGCGCCTCGGCGACGCGCTCGTCGCGCTCTACCCGCACACCGAGTCGCTGCACTTCCTCGGCTCGTGGCCGCGCGTCGAGGAGCCCCCGGCCGACAGAATCGCCGCGGGGGCGCCGGAGGATGGCGGCCGGCCCGCCGGGCGGCAGCGCGCCGGCGAGGCCGCTGAGTGGCTCGCCGCGGCGCGCGCCGGGCGCTAGGCGCGGGGGCAGCCCGCGGCGGGGCGGGCTAGCCCCAGCCGAGCTCGTGGAGCTCGTCGTCGTCGATCCCGAAGAAGTGCGCGGCCTCGTGGAAGACGGTGACGTGCACCTCGTGGGCGAGCTCCTCCTCGTCGCGGCAGAAGCGCTCGAGGGCGCCCTTGTAGATGACGATCGTGTCGGGCAGGTACCCGGTGTGGTCGAAGGTCCGCTCGGGCAGCGCGACGCCGTTGTACACCCCGAGGGTCTCGGGGTTGTCTTCGTCGAACTGTTCGACGAGGATGACGACTTCGGTGAGGCGGCGGGCGAAGCGCTCGGGGATCGCGTCGAGCGCGTCGTTGACGAGCTCGTCGAAGCGCTCGTCGGAGACTTTCACCATCGCGGGTTTCCTTAATTAAGGGTCGGCGCCGCCGGCTAGGCGTCCTGCTCGTCGCGGTCCGGGGCGGGCAGCCGCTCCGGCGGGTCGGGCTCCTCGCCGTCGATGGTGAGGCCCTCGTCGCGGGCGCCGCCGGCGATGGTGGAGAAGCCGCCCTCCTCGCGGCCGGCGGCGAGCCAGCAGTTCACGCTGTGGGAGCCGCCCTCGATGGAGGACTCGGGAAGCGTGCCCCACAGCGGCTGCAGGGTGGTGCGGTAGAGCGCCTCCTCCCCGCCGAGGTAGTCGAACGCCGCGTCGGTGCAGCGCTCCTTGAGGGCCTCGTCCTGCGCCTCGACGGAGGGCACGTCCTCGTCGAGGAGCTCGTGGAGGTCGATGAGCTCGGTGGCCTCGAGGTGGTGGTCCTCGGCGCAGTCGACCGGCCGGGCGCCGCGCTTCTCGGTGACGAACAGGCAGGTCTCGGGCTCGACGACGCGGGCCTGGTCCTGGCCTGCGACGGCGCCGCTGAAGAGGATGGCGTTGCCCTCCCCGTCGGTCTCCTGCAGGCCGCACACGACGGTGCGGTCGCCGGCCTCCCAGAACTCGGTGGGCGGCAGGATCGCCGAGACGCTGAACCGGCCCTGCGGGTCAAAGGTCCCGTCGAGGTAGTCGACGGTGGCGTCGGTGCAGAGCTCCTCGGCGATCTCGGCCTGCTCGGCGGCGTCGGGGCGGGTCGCGTCCTTCGCGAGCGCCTCGTGGTCCTTCGCGGCGTTGTAGTCGACGTGGGAGACCTCGAAGCGGTGCTGCTCGGAGCAGTCGACCTCGTCGAAGTCGCTCACCGCCCCGGAGCCCGAGACCTCCCAGGTGAGGCAGGCGCCCGGGTCGACGGCGATGAAGGCGTTCGCGGGGATGCTCGACGCCGGTGCCCCGGAGGTGTCGATGACCTCGCCGCCCTCGTCGCCGAAGCCGTCGGCGACGGCGTGGTAGGTAAACAGGGCCGCCACCCCGGCGAGCGCGCCGATCAGCCCGGTGCGCACCGACGTCGCGGATCGCCACGAGATCGCCACGGTCCCCGCCTCCTTCTAACCACCTTCACCGCGCGGCGCCCGGCCGCGGCTGAAAAACTAGGCGGCCGGGGATCTTGTCGATCCTCCAACCTAGCGCACCGGGCTGGGGAGATGGGAACAACTCGCCTAGCGGGCGCGCGAGACCCGCGACTGCATCCGGTAGCGGTCGGTCCGATAGAGCGACACGCAGTGCTCGACGCGCCGCCCGCCGGCCTGCGACTGGCGGGTCACCTCGAGCAGCGGGGAGCCGACCTCGACGTCGAGGAGGCGGGCGGCCTCGGGCTCGGCGGCGACGGCCTTGATCGTCTGGATCGCCTCGGTGATCGGCATGCCGTAGTGCTCGGCGAGGATCCCGTAGACCGACTGGGTGACGTCGAAGTCGAGGAGGTCGGGCACGAAGCGGTCGTTGTACCACGCGTCGTCGATGACGTACGGGCTGCCGTCGCCGCGCCTGAGCCTCGTGAGGTGGAGGTGGTGGACCTCGGTGTCGGTGCCGAACCAGTCGGAGACCTCGTGCGGCGGGCGGTGGCGCTTCGCGGTGAGCACGTCGGAGGTCGCCTCGACGTCGAGGGCGTCCATCTCGTCGGAGAACGACGCGAGGTTGATGCGGGAGACGAGCGGGTTCGCCGCGACGAAGGTGCCCTTGCCGCGCACCCGCTGCAGCCTGCCCGCCGCCACGAGGTCGCCGATCGCGCGGCGCACCGTCACCCGCGAGACCCCGTAGGCCCGCTCCAGCGAGCGCTCGCTGGGCAGCAGGTCCCCCGGTTTGAGGGAGGTCTCGCACAGCTCGTCGAGGAGCTCGCGGAGCTGGGCGTGCTTCGGTCGGGTGCCGTCGACGATGTGGTGGGCGGGCAGCTCGATGCCGGTGGCGGGGTCCTCCATGCCCACCCATCCTAGCCTGCTGGTCACTACCAGCGGGCGCGGGTGGCGTCCGGGCCACGTGGCCGGCTCCGCGCGCCGGGGCTCGGGGCCGCTAAAGTGGGACAACGTGATCGATCTCAAGTTTCTGCGCGACAATCCCCAGACCGTGAAAGACTCGCAGGTCGCCCGCGGCGAGGACCCCTCGCTCGTCGACGAGCTGCTCGCCGCGGACGAGCGGCGCCGCGAGGCGATCCAGCGGGCGGACGGCCTGCGCTCCCGCCAGAAGCAGCTGGGCAAGGCGATCGGTCAGGCCTCCCCCGAGGAGCGCGAGGCGCTCCTCGCCGAGGCCAACGAGCTTAAAGACAGCCTCAAGGCCGCCGGCGCCGCCGAGACCGAGGCCGAGGAGGCCGTGAACGCGGCCCAGCACCGGCTCTCCAACGTCGTCGAGGGCGCGCCCGCCGGCGGCGAGGAGGACTTCGTCGTCCTCGAGCACCACGGCGAGCCCACCGCCTTCAACTTCGAGCCGAAGGACCACCTCGACCTCGGCGAGTCGCTCGGCATCATCGACGTCAAGCGCGGCACGAAGGTCTCCGGGGCGCGCTTCTACTACCTCAAGGGCGACGGCGCGCTCCTCCAGCTGGGGATGCTCACGCTCGCGGCGCGCAAGGCCACCGAGAACGGCTTCACCGTGATGATCCCGCCGGTGCTCGTGCGCCCCGAGGTCATGAGCGGCACCGGCTTCTTGGGCGAGCACTCCGACGAGATCTACTACCTCGAGCGCGACGACCTCTACCTCGTCGGCACCTCTGAGGTGGCGCTCGCGGGCTACCACGCCGACGAGATCATCGACCTCTCCAACGGCCCGGTGCGCTACGCGGGCTGGTCGTCGTGCTTCCGCCGCGAGGCCGGGTCCTACGGCAAGGACACCCGCGGGATCCTTAGGGTCCACCAGTTCGACAAGCTCGAGATGTTCGTCTACTGCCGTCCCGAGGAGGCCGCCGAGCAGCACCAGAAGCTCCTCGACCTAGAGCGCGAGATGCTCGCCGCCGTCGAGGTGCCCTACCGGGTCATCGACGTCGCCGGCGGGGATCTGGGTGCCTCCGCGGCCCGCAAGTTCGACACCGAGGCGTGGGTGCCCACCCAGGGCACCTACCGGGAGCTGACCTCCACGTCGAACTGCACGACCTTCCAGGCGCGCCGGCTCAAGACCCGCTACCGCGACGAGTCCGGCAAGCCGCAGGTCGCTGCGACTCTCAACGGGACGCTCGCGACGACCCGCTGGCTCGTCGCGATCCTCGAGAACAACCAGCGCGCCGACGGCTCCGTCGTCGTGCCCGAGGCGCTGCGCCCCTTCGTCGGCAAGGAGATCCTCGAGCCCGTTCAGTAGAATCCCAGCCAACCGTTAGACTATTTCGCGATGAAATGGGACCGGCTGTACCGCGGCATCGTGCACACCGCCTACGGGCTCACCAAGCTCCAGGGCCTCAAGATGCACGTCTCCGGCGCCGAGCACATCCCGTCGAGCGGCGGCGGGGTGGTGGTCATCAACCACACCGGCTACCTTGACTTCCTCTTTGGCGCCTACATCCCCCGCGAGCGGGGCCGGCTCGTGCGCTACATGGCCAAGGAGCCGATCTTCCGCGCGCCGGTCGCGGGCCGCCTCATGGTGGCGATGAACCACATCCCCGTCGACCGCATCAACGGGCAGGCCTCCCTCGACAAGGCCGTGGAGCTCGCCTCCGCGGGCGAGCTCGTCGGGATCTTTCCCGAGGCGACGATCTCCCGCAGCTTCGAGATCAAGGACTTCAAGCAGGGCGCGGTGCGCATCGCGCAGGCCGCGGGCGTGCCGCTCATCCCCACGGTGATCTTCGGCTCCCAGCGGATCTGGACGAAGGGCCAGCCGAAAAACCTCGGCCGCTCCAAGACGCCGGTCTACATCGACGTGCTGCCCCCGTGGCGACCCGACCCGGACGCCCCGTCCGAGGAGGAGACCGAAAAGCTGCGCGGCGTCATGCGCGACGGCCTCGAGGCGCTGTGGCGCCGCTACCGGGAGGACTACGGCGACTTCCCCGAGGGCGAGGCGTGGGTGCCCGCCCGCTTCGGCGGCGACGCCCCCACCCTCGCGGCGACCCGCGTCGAGGACGACGCCGTCCAGGGCGAGCGGCGCCGGGTGCGCCGCCTCACCGGCGAGGTCGGCGAGCTCGACCGGCAGGTCAAGGACTTAAACGACAGCCTCGCGATGGGCGTCTACGACGGCGACGACCCCCGCCCCGAGGGAACCCCGGACGACGAGGACGAGCGCCCGGGCGAACCGGGCCTCGCCGAGTGGGTGCGCGGCACCGTCGAGGAGCTCGTCGCCGAGGGCGCCAAGGAGGCCAAGGAGGGCCGCGACAAGGCCGCCGCCGCCCTCGAGGAGCTGCGCTGCAGCGTCGGGGAGCTCTCCGCGAACCTCGCGGAGGCCGGCCGCGCCCGCTACCAGGGCTCCAGGCTCGAGTCGACGCTCACCGGGCTCGCCGGGCGGGCCCGCCACATCATCGACAAGCTCCCGCAGCGCGCCGGCGGGCGGCTCAACGCCCCGCCGGCCGCGGTCGTCTGCGACCTCGAGGGCGCACTCTTGCAGACCTCCGGGGAGCCCGCCGAGGAGGACCTCGAGGCGCTGACCGACTACGCGTCGGCCGGCGGGGCGATCGTCGTGAGCAGCGAGTACGGCACCGAGGAGATCCGGCGCGCCACCGAGCGGCTGCCGAAGGACACCGTCGAGGTCGCCTACAGCGGCGCCGTCATCAGCCGCGGCGGCGAGCCTATGCGCGTGAGCGCGCTCGGGGAGGAGACCCGCGCCGCGATCGCCGAGGCGGCGCAGCGCGCCGGGGCGGGCGCGGTCGAGTGGCGCACCACGTGGCGCGGCGACGACGTCGTCGCCGCGGTCGTCGCCCGGCCCGGCCGCGACGCCGACATCGTCGCCGGGACCCTTGCCGGGGAGCTCGGCGAGCGCGCGCTCGTGCGCGCCACCTCGCCCGCCCGGATCCTCATCGTCTCCCCCGAGGCGGGCGGCGACGCGGGGCTCGGCTGGCTCTTCGAGCGCCTCGGCGTCGACCCGGGCGAGGCCGCCGCGTTCGGCGACTCCGCCGCGGACCTCGCGATCCTCGGCGCCGTCGGCCACCCCGTGGCGATGGCGAACGCCAGCAAGGCCGCCCTCGAGGCGAGCTCGTATACCACGGGCGACCACGACTCCGCCGGCGTCGCCGAGTTCCTCGCCCCGCTCCTCGACGACGCGAAGGAGGGGTGAGCGCCTCCCCGTGAGTAACCACAGCTACGTCGTCGCCGTCGACCAGGGCACGACCTCCACCCGCTGCGTCGTCGTCGACGAGGACGGCGCGGTCGTCTCCAGCGGGCAGCTCGAGCACCGCCAGATCCTCCCCGCCGCGGGCTGGGTCGAGCACGACCCCCTGGAGATCTGGCAGAACACCCGCCGCGCAATCGCCGACGCGCTCGCCGAGGCGGACATCGCCCGCGGCCAGATCAGCGCGTTCGGGCTCGCCAACCAGCGGGAGACGACCGTCGTGTGGGACCGCTACACCGGCCGGCCCGTGGGCAACGCCATCGTTTGGCAGGACACCCGCACCGAGCAGATCTGCGAGGCGCTTGCGGGCGAGGCCGGCCCGGGCCGCTGGCGGGAGAAGACCGGGCTGCTCATCAACTCGTACTCCTCGGGGCCGAAGCTGCGCTGGATCTTGGATAACGTGCCCGAGGCCCAGGAGCGCGCCGAGCGCGGCGAGCTCCTCTTCGGCACGATCGACAGCTGGCTCGTGTGGAACCTCACCGGCGGGGCGCGCGGCGACCACGGCCGGCCCGCCCTCCACGTCACCGACGTCACCAACGCCTCGCGCACCCTGATGATGAACGTGCGCACCCTCGACTGGGACGACGAGATTTTGGGCGAGCTGGGTATCCCGCGGCGCATGCTGCCCGAGATCCGCCCCTCGGTCGGGGAGTTCGGCCGGCTGCGCGGCCGCGACGTGCTCGGCGGGGTGCCCATCGGAGCGGTGCTCGGCGACCAGCAGTCCGCGATGATCGGCCAGGGCTGCCTCGGCGAGGGCGACGCGAAAAACACCTACGGCACCGGGCTGTTCCTCCTGCAAAACACGGGCACCACCCCTACGTGGAGCCGGCACGGCCTGATCACCACCGTGTGCTACCAGGTCGCCGGCGAGAAGCCCGTCTACGCGCTCGAGGGCTCGGTGTCCATGGGCGGCGCGCTCGTCCAGTGGCTCCGCGACAACCTCGGCATCCTCTCCTCCGCCGCCGAATCCGAGTCGCTCGCGCGCGGCGCCGCCGACAACGGCGGGGTCTACATCGTGCCCGCGTTCAGCGGGCTCTTCGCGCCCCGCTGGCGGCCCGACGCCCGCGGCGTCATCGTCGGGCTCACCGGCTACGCCGACAAGCACCACCTCGCCCGCGCCGTGCTCGAGGCGACCGCCTACCAGACCAAGGAGGTCGTCGACGCGATGTGCGCCGACTCCGGTGTGCCCATCGGCCAGCTGCGCGCCGACGGCGGCATGACCGACAACGACCTGCTCATGCAGTTCCAGGCCGACCTGCTCGGCATCCCCGTCGTGCGGCCCGCAGACAACGGCACCACCGTGCTCGGCGCGGCCTACGCCGCGGGCTTCGCCGTGGGATACTGGCCGAGCCTCACCGCGCCGCGCGACGGCGAGCCCACCACCTGGCACCCCGCGATGCCCAGCGCCGAGGCCGAGCGCCTCTTCGCCGACTGGAACCGCGCGGTCGAGCGCTCGTACGCCTGGCAGCCGACGGCAGGAGGATAAGGCGGATCGTGACTGCCCCCAGACTCGTCATCAGCGACATCGACGGCACCCTCTTAAACCCCGCCGAGCGGGTCGCGCCCCGCACCGCCGCCGCGATCGGGCGGCTCGCGGAGCGCGGCGTCATCGTCACGCTCGCGACGGGCCGACCCCACCGCTGGCTCCAGCCCGTCGTCGAGCAGCTGCCGATCAGGCCCCGCTGCGTCGCCGCGAACGGCGCCGTTATCGTCGACACCGAGGCAGGCGAGATCGTCGAGACCCACCTCCTCGAGCCCGCGACCATGTCCGAGGTCGTCGAGCGCGCCCGCGGGGCGCTCGCGCGCGCCGGGCTGCCGGGCTTGAGCATCGCCGTGGAGCTGCCCGGCGAGTACTCCTCGGACCAGGAGGAGACCTTCCACATCGGGCCCGGCTACCTGCACGCCTGGCAGGCCGCCGGCTACGTCGAGCGCGGCGAGGCGGAGCTGCTCTCCGCGCCGGCGGTGAAGCTGCTGCTGCGCAACGAGCACCTCCAGGCGCAGGAGTTCTACAACGCGGTGCGCGACGCCGTGCCCGCGAGGCTCGCGCACCTGACGTTCTCCATGCGCGAGGGGCTCCTCGAGGTCATGAGGCCCGGGGTGAACAAGCAACTCGGCGCGATGGCGCTCGCGCGGCATTACGACGTCGACGCCGCAGACGTTGCGTGCTTCGGGGACATGCCCAACGACCGGGAGATGATCGCCTGGGCCGGCTGGGGCGTGGCGATGGGCAACGCCCACCCCGAGCTCAAGGCAATCGCCAACGAGGTGACCGGCACGAACGCCGAGGACGGCGTCGCCGCCGTCCTCGAGCGCTGGGTTTAGCCGAAGGCCGGCATGGGAACCGGCGGCGGCCCTCGCCGGCGGGGCGCGGGGCCCGCGGCGCTACGCTGGAATCCGGACGAGACGGCCGGCCCGGCTTGTGAGCCGCGGCGCGCCGCGAGGACGACCGCAACGGATTGGACCCGAAACCACGATGAGCGTCGAGACGCTGACCGGCCGCGCGCCGATCGAGAACAAGGGCACCCGACAGAAGTGGGACGTCGACGGGGTCGCCCGCCGGTTCCGCGGCACGACGGTGGTCTCCCACGTCGTGCCCGAGAGCCCCATGTGGCTGGCGCAGCGCAGGATCTACCGGGACCTCATCGAGCGCGGCGTGAGCCGGGACTACGGGATGTTGCCGCCCTCGAGCTTCCACATGACCGTGATCGAGGGGCTCAAGACCAGGGACCTCGGCGACCGGTGGCCGGCGTGGCTCGACGACGCGGAGGACTTCCCCGACGCGGTGTGGCAGATGGTCGGGCGGCTGCGCGAGGCGCGCATCCCCAAGCCCGCGGCCCTCAACCTCGAGGTCACCGGCCTGGAGGACCTGCGCAACTACGTGAAGCTCGAGCTCGAGCCCTCCGACGAGGAGACGCTTAAGGAGCTCACCGCCTTTAGGGAGGCCGTCGCCGAGACCCTGGAGATCGACTTCCCCGGGCTCGACACCTACCGCTTCCACTCGAGCATGGCCTACCGGGTCACCCAGGCCGGCGACGACGCCGCGCTCATCGACGAGCTCCACGAGACCTACCTCGGCTGGGTCAAGGAGGTGGGGCGTATCGACCTCGAGGACCCGGCGTTTTGCATCTTCGACGACATGCTCGCCTTCGCGCCGCTGTACCGGTTCCGCTAGGCCAATAGCTGCAGCGAAACATATTTATTCTGTGTCCAACACTTCTTTTAGATTATAAATAGCCGCAGGTCACACGGCGGGAGGGGTGCGGCCACGGGGCCGAACCCGCCCGCGGGCGCACAACGTTAAATCCTTGTAACAAAATAGTTACGTTCCGGGCCAAGTTAGCGAAAAATAAAATTTGTCTGCGAAAATGGCTAGCTTGAGATCGGGAACCGGTTCACGTCGGCTTGGTTAGCTTCCCGGCGTGCACGTCGAAGGTGACTAGCGTTGAGAGGAGGCTCTTCCGACCGTGTGTGTGGTGTTCGATATCGGCGGCGTCCTGGTTCCCCAGGGTGATCGCATGGACCGGCTAAGCGGCCGCGCCGCCGAGCTCATCCCCGGTCTCGACCGGGACGCGTTCGTTTCGGCGTTCTGGGAGGTCCGGGACCCCTACGACCTCGGGCAGAGCGATGCCGAGTACTGGGCCCGGGTGTTCGACAAGGCCGGGCTCGCCGAGTTCCCGGACGACGAGGTCGTCGAGGAGCTCGCGGAGCTCGACGGGAACGTCAACGGCTCGGCCAGTGAGGAGGCCGCCGAGATCCTTGCGGGTCTCGGGCGGCGCGGCGTGCACCTCGGCCTGCTGAGCAACGCGCCTTACCGGATGGCCGACGCGGTGGAGCGCTCCTCGTGGGCGGCGCCGGTGACGACGGCGGTGTTCTCCGCGAGGGAGGGGCTCGCTAAGCCTGACGAGCGCATCTACGAGCTCGCGCACGCACGCCTGGAGGAGGACGCGAAGCGGGAGATCCCCCGCGGAGACGTGCTGTTTTTCGATGACCGAGAGGTCAACGTGGCCGCCGCCCGCAGCTTCGGCTGGGTGGCGCACCAGTTTAAGAATTACCCGGCGCTCAACGCCGTGCTCGACGAGCACCTCGGCGACCGGTAACGGAAAGGACCGCCCTAGTGGCTTCGATTACTTTTGACAAGGCGACGTTGCACTATCCCGGCAACCCGTCGCCGACGATCGACGCGATGGACCTCAAGGTCGCGGACGGCGAGTTTATCGCGCTCGTCGGGCCCTCCGGGTCCGGTAAGTCGACCGTGCTGCGCATGGTCGCGGGGCTCTCCCCGCTGGCCAGCGGCGAGATTTACATCGGCGACGAGCCCTCGTCGAACGTCGCGCCCTCGAAGCGCGACGTGGCGATGGTGTTCCAGTCCTACGCCCTGTACCCGCACATGACCGTCGCGGAGAACATGGCGTTCGCGCTGAAGATGCAGAAGGTGCCCAAGGAGGAGCAGCAGCGTCGCGTCAAGGAGGCCGCCGGGCTGCTCGACCTGCACCAGTACCTCGAGCGCTATCCGAAGGCTCTCTCCGGCGGGCAGCGCCAGCGCGTGGCGATGGGCCGCGCGATCGTGCGTGACCCCCGGGTCTTCCTCATGGACGAGCCGCTCTCCAACCTGGATGCGAAGCTGCGCGTCTCCACCCGCTCGGAGATCTCTAGGCTGCAGCACCGGCTCGGCACGACGATGCTCTACGTCACCCACGACCAGACCGAGGCCATGACCATGGCCGACCGCATCGCCATCCTCAAGGACGGGGTGCTCCAGCAGGTCGGCACGCCCGAGGAGGTCTACCGGCACCCGGTGAACACCTTCGTCGCCTCGTTCATCGGCTCCCCGTCGATGAACATGCTCAACGGCGAGGTCGCCGACGGCTACATCGTCGTGGGCGACGCGCAGCTCAAGCTCCCCTCGCGGCAGAAGGCCGCCGCCGGCCAGAAGGTCGTCGTCGGGATCCGCCCCGAGGCCGTGCAGCTGTGCGGGGAGGCGGACGCCGACATGCGCAGCGAGGTGCAATTCGTCGAGAACTACGGCTCGGACCTGTTCCTCCACCTCTCCGTCGAGGGCGGCGTGGAGAGCAACGACGTCATCATCCGCGTGCCGAACACCACCCGCGTCGAGCGCGGCGACAAGCTCAGCCTTGCGGTAGACACCGAGGCCCTGCAGCTGTTCTCCGCGGACACCGAGGAGGCGCTGGCGGCATGACCTCGGTGACGAACGCGGTAACGAAGGAAGCGCAGAAGCCGGTTCCCGCGGCCGGCGGCACGAAGGAGCGCTCCGAGTGGTGGGCGTGGGTCCTTCTCCTCCCGGTCATCGCCCTGTTCTTCCTCTTCAACTTCTTCCCGTTCCTGCGGGCGATCTACCTGTCGTTCACGCAGACGGACCTCTTCGGTCAGCCGGCGGCGTTCGCCGGGCTGTCCCAGTACATCGACACCCTCAGCGACCCGCACTTCCTCGCGACGCTGGGCAGGACGCTGCTGTTCACGGTGCTCTCGGTCGTGTTCAAGCTCGTCATCGGCATGGCGATCGCGCTGCCGCTGTCCTACCGGATCCGCGGCACGGTGTGGATGCGCTCGATCGTGCTCGTGCCGATGGCGGTGTCGACGGCGGTCGGCACGCTGGTGTTCAGCCAGATGTTCGCACCCGCGGTCGGGTTCTTCGACCAGGTGGCCAGGGCGCTGGGCTTCGGACAGGTCGGCTGGCTCACCAGCCCGCAGGTGGCGCTGTTCTCCGTGCTCATCGTGGACGTGTGGATCGGCATCTCGTTCGTCATCCTCCTCATGCTCGTCGCGATCGACCAGATCCCCGGCGAACAGATCGAGGCCGCGGCCCTCGACGGGGCCACGGGCTGGCGCTACGTCCGGCACATCATCATCCCGGGAATCGCGCCCATGCTCTTCGTCCTCACCGTCACGCAGGCGATGTCGGCGATGAAGGAGTTCACGATCTTCAACGTGCTCACCGGCGGCGGGCCGGGCGACTCGACCCGCACGCTCGTGCTCGACATTTACGACCTCGCCTTCGGCGGCGGCACCGCGGACTTCGCGGCGGCCTCCGCGCGCGGCATGGTCCTCGTGTTCTTCATCGCGGTGCTCACCGCCGCGCAGTTCTGGCTCAGCAACAGGGGAAAGGCGAAATAAATGACCAAGCAACTTCGCGGCCCGGTGGGCACGGTCATCCTCGTCGCGTGGCTCATCATCGCCTGCATCTTCATCATCTTCCCCGTGGTCTACGGCGTCATCGGCGCGTTCCGCAGCACCACGGACATCCAGTCCGGCATCGACTCGCTGCTCTTCGGCGACCTCGTGCTCGAGAACTTCCCCAACGCGTGGGAGCAGTCCTCGATCGGCACGCAGCTGTGGAACTCGGTCTTCGTGACGATCATGCAGACCGGCTTCCAGTTCATCACGAGCATCCTCGCTGCCTACGCCCTGGTCTTCGGCCGGATCCGCGCAGCGGGCAAGATCCTCATCGTCCTGCTCGTGCCGATGATGATCCCCGCCGAGGTCACCGTCATCGGTAACTACCTCACCGTGCGCAGCATGGGCTTCTACGACACCGTCGTCGGTGTGTTCCTGCCCTACCTGGCCAACAGCTTCACGCTGTTCCTCTTCTACCAGGCCTTCCGCGGCTTCCCGAAGGAGATCCGCGAGGCCACCCGCCTCGAGGGCGTCGGGCCGATCCACTTCCTGTTCCGGTTCGTGCTGCCCCTCAACCGCTCCGTGATGATGACCGCGATCGTCACCTCCGCGATCGCGGCGTGGAACGGCTACATGTGGCCCCTGCTCATTACCCAGTCCGAGTCCGCCCGCACCATCCAGCCCGGTATCGCGGCGCTCGCGGACGAGGCGGGCCAGGACACCGGCCTCGTCCTCGCGGGCCTCATCCTCGCGGTCATCCCGACCGTCCTGCTCGTCATCTTCGGGCAGAAGTACCTCACCCGCGGCCTCACCGACGGCGCGGTGAAGTAACCACCCTGCCGCCGACCCCGGCGCCGAGCGCGCCGGGGCGGCCGGCCCCGACTGTTTAACGGAAACGTGAACTGTGGGTCACCCATACCTCGTTTTGGTTAACAAAAACTGTGGCGCCGCGGCAGAACGCGTTCAAAACCACCTGATTAGGTCGGCACCATAGCGCGGACGCGCCGGGCAGTGCGCCCGAAACTTTCGCTCGACGGCCCGGGGAGGGCCCCGTCGGGCCCCGCGTGCCCGGCTCGCGCGACGCCCGCGGCGGCGCCTCCGAGAGCGGGCACGACCACCGTTAAAGAGAAACATCTCGAGGGAGACTCATGAGCTACGTAAAGAAGATCGGCGCGCTGGGCGCCGCGGCGGCGATGGTCGCCCCCACGCTGACCGCCTGCGGCGGCGACGCCGACGCCACCCCCGTGAACGCCGAGGGCGCGGTTATCGTCGAGCTGTGGCACGCCTCCGGCGGCGCTGCCGGCCAGACGCTCGAGGACCTGGTCGAGCAGTTTAACTACGAGCACCGCGGCGAGATCGAGGTCCGCGCGGCTTACCAGGGCTCCTACGGCGACGCGATCGCGAAGTTCATCGCCTCGGTGCAGACCGGGGACCTGCCGGCGATCATGCAGGCCAACGACGTGCAGACGGCGTTTATGAAGGACTCCGACGTCATCGTCCCCGTCGAGGAGCTCAACGAGCGCTACGGCGGCTACGACTTCGACGACGTCGCCCCGGCGGTCCTCAACTACTACGAGATGGAAGACACCATCTATTCGATGCCGGCGATGATCTCCCAGCCGGTGATGTACGTCAACAACGACCTGCTCGCCGAGGCCGGCCTCGACGTCAGCGACGTGGAGACCACCGACGGGCTCATCGAGTCGGCGCGAACCATCAAGGAAAAGACCGGCTCGGCGGGCTTCACGTTCCACCTCGACGGCTGGTTCATGGAGCAGGCCGCCTCGATGCTCGGCGAGGAGCTCTGCACCCCCGAAAACGGCACCGGGGAGAGCCCCGCCACCGAATTCGCGCTCGACAACCCCGAGCTCGTGGACCTGTGGTCCACCTACGGCGAGCTCTACGCCACCGGCGAGGCCCACAACCCGGGCAAGGACGGAGCTGCCGCGACAGGCGCGTTCACCACCGGGGAGGCCGCGGTGCAGCTCGGCTCCTCGGGCGGGCTGGGCAACCTCATGGCCAATGAGCCCGACTTCGACTGGTCGGTCCACCGCCTGCCGCGCGACAACGACCGCGCGGGCGCGGTGCCCGGCGGTAACTCTCTGTGGGCGATCGACCTCGGCCACAACGAGGAGGAGCAGGAGGCCGTCTGGGAGTTCATGAAGTTCATCGGCTCCGACGAGAACCAGGCAAAGATCTTCCGGGAGACCGGCTACCTGCCGACCACCAACGGCGCACTGGACCTCCTCGACGACATCGACTCCAACCAGGAGGCGATCCTCGACCAGCTGCACACCAACCCGGTCAACACGGTTACGGCCGGCTGCCACACCGGTGCGCTCAACATCGCGCGCGGCGACTACGAGCGCGCCATGAGTGAGATCGCCAACGGCGCCGACCCCGTGACTTCGCTCGACGAGGCCAAGGTCGACGCTGACGCGAAGATCGAGACCTACAACGAGCGCGCCGCCCTCACCGACTCCGAGGACTACGAGTAAACCCCTCCCTCGGAGACCGAGACACTCGAGGCCCCGCGGCTCCGGCCGCGGGGCCTCGGCGGCTATGAGGAGCCCGAAACCCCGGCGTAGCGTCGTCCGTTGAGCCATCCGCGGGCGCGCCGGGCGGAAGTTCCACCGCCGCCGGCCCGGCCGCGCGCGGAGCGCTGCCGTGACGGTGGAGGCGATAGCGGTGGGACGCGGAGGGTTGATGATTCACGCGAAGGAGACGGGAGCCCTGGTCCTGGGGGCGGCGCTCGCTGCCGGTGCTGCCGGCTGCACGCAGGGCGACGCCGAGGCCGACCGCAACGAGGAGGGCGCCACGGTTGTGTCGCTGTGGCACTCCTCGGGCGGAGCTGCCGGCCGGGCGCTCGACTCGATGGTCGCCTCCTTCAACGAGCAGCACCGCGGCGAGATCGAGGTGCGCCCCGTCTACCAGGGCGACTACAACGACTCCATGGCGAAGTTCGTGGCCTCGGTGCAGACAGGCGACCTGCCGGCGCTCATGCAGGCCAACAACGTCGAGACCGCCTTCATGAAGGACTCCGGGGTCATCACCCCCGTCGAGGAGCTCAACGAGCGCTACGGCGGCTTCGACTTCGACGGGCTCGTCTCATCGGTGCGGAACTACTACGAGATGGACGACACGATGTACGCGATGCCGGCGATGATCTCCCAGCCGGTGATGTACGTCAACGACGACCTCCTCGCCGAGGCGGGGCTCGACGCCTCCGACTTCGAGACCACCGAGGAGCTCGTCGAGTCCTCCCGCAAGATCAACGACGAGCTAGGGGTCGCCGGGTTCACCTTCCCGCTCGACGGGTGGTTCATGGAGCAGTCTGCGTCGATGCGCGGCGTGGAGCTGTGCTCCCCCGGCAACGGCGTGGGCAGCGAGCGCGCGCAGCGGTTCGCCACAGGCTCCGACCCGGTCGTCGACCTGTGGGACGACTACGAGGGGCTCTACGCGTCCGGCGCGGCGCACAACCCGGGCATCGACAACGAGGCCGCCGCGGGCGCGTTCCTCACCGGCCAGGCCGCCATTCACATCGGCACCTCGGGCGGGTTCGGCAACCTCATGGCCAACGAGCCGTCGTTTAACTGGTCCGTGCACCGGCTGCCGCGCGACAACGACGCGGCGGGCGCCATTCCCGGCGGCAACTCGCTCTGGGCGGTGGCCCTCGGCCACGACGAGGAGGTCCAGCGGGCGGCCTGGGAGTTCATGAGCTACGTCGGCTCGGACGAGGTCCAGGCCGAGCTCTTCCGGGACACCGGCTATCTTCCCACCGCGGAGGGGGCGCTCGAGGAGCTCGACGACGTGGACGACAACCAGAAAGCCATGCTCGGCCAGCTTCACTCGAACCCCGTCAACGACGTCACGGCCGGCTGCCACTCGGGCGCGCTCAACTCCGCGCTGCGGGACTTCGAGCGCGCCATGAGCAGCATCGCCAACGGCGAGGACGCCGCGGAGACCCTCGAGGCGACCACCGAGGAGGCCGACGACAAGATCGACACGTACAACGAGCGCGCCGAGCTCACCCACGTCGAGGAGTAGCTAGCTTCTTTGCGCGGTCTCGAGGCGTGTGCCCACGAGCCCGCATTGCGGTCGACGACCGGTCACGGGAGCTGCCGAAAAGCTTTCCTGACCCTTAGCTCTCGCACAACCGCCCATTCACCCAGGCGTGCTGGTGTAAGCACGACGGCGCGGGCCCGCGGGCCACGATGGCCGAGCCCCGCCGGCGCTATTCGGCCTCGGGCTACCTGGGCGGCGATAGCGCCGCCCGCCCCGGGCCACAGGCTCGAGCAGCGGATGGGTCTCCAATGAAGGGCAAGAAAAAGAAGCTGGCCGCAACTGCGGCGATTCTGTTGGGAGGTTCCGCCCTAGCGGGGTGCGGAGCCAGCGCGGAGGCCACTGCGGTCCACGAGGACGGCGCGGTCATCGTAGAGCTGTGGCCCTCCTCCGGCGGCGCGGCGGGGCGCTCGCTCGATGAGATCATCGAGCTGTTCAATCACGAACACCGCGGCGAATACGAGGTCAGGGCTTCCTACCAGGGGGACTACGGCGACGCCATGGCCAAGTTCACCGCCTCCGTGCAGACCGGAGACGTCCCCGGGATCATGCAGGCGAATAACGTCGAGACCGCATTTATGAAGGACTCGGACGTCATCGTTCCGGCTGAGGAGCTCAACGAGCGCTACGGGGGATACGACTTCGGCAACGTCGCCCCGGCGATCCGCAACTACTACGAGATGGGCGGGACGATGTACGCGATGCCGACGATGATCTCCCACCCGATCCTCTACGTAAACAACGACATGCTCGCAGAGGCGGGGCTCGGCATCGACGACATCGAGACCACCGACGACCTCGTCGCTGCGTCGTGGCAGATCCACGAGGAGGTCGGGGCGGCGGGCTTCACCTTCCCCCTGGGCGGGTGGCTCATGGAGCAGTCCGCGTCGATGAACGGCGTCGAGCTGTGCGCCCCGGAAAACGGGACGGGAAACCGGCCCGCCGGGGAGTTCACCGTCGATGACCCGAGGATCGTCGATCTATGGAGTGACTTCGGGGAGCTCTACGTCGCGGGAGCGGCTCACAATCCAGGCCAGGACGCCGACGCCGCGACCGGCGCGCTCGTGACGCGGGAGGTCGCCATCCAGATCGGATCGTCCGGCGGGCTCGGCAACCTCATGGCCGACGAACCAGACTTCGATTGGTCGGTCCACGCGCTGCCGCGCAACGACGACTCGGCAGGTGTGATTCCGGGCGGGAACTCGATGTGGGCGATCGGCCTTGGCCATACCGAGCGCGAGCTGGAGGCGGCGTGGGCGTTCCTCGCATTCATCGGCTCGGACGCCATGCAGGCGAAGATCTTCGACGACACCGGCTATCTGCCGACCACGGTCGGTGCGCTTGACCATGTTGACTCGATAGATCACAACCAGCAGGCGATCCTCGACCAGCTGTTCTCTCTTCCGGTTAATACGGTGACTGCCGGGTGCCACACCGGTGCTCTCAACAACGCGTTGCGGGATTTCGAGCGCGCCATGAGCGAGATAGCCAACGGGGCGGATGCGAAGGAATCACTCGCCCGCGCCAAGGAGGACGCCGACGAGAAGATCGAAACCTATAACGAGCGCGCGGCGCTCACCGCCGCCTCTAGGTACGAGTGACCGCCCCGGCCGAGCGATCAATCTCGGCCGGGCTGGCAGGTAGATTCGCCCTCCCGATGCGGCGGTGCCCGGCGGCAAGCGGCACCACGGGCTGGGTTATTCGGGCCAGGACGCCTCGCCGCCTGGACGAGCGCCGCTAACGGGCGGCAGTGGAGCCTCGAGGTCGGTGTTCTCGGAGGCGTTCTCCGCGTCGTCGGCGTGGCCCGCCGAGGGCACGAGGTCCCAGACCGACCAGGAGGACTGTTCGCCCTCGACGAGGTAGTTGTAGGCGTACGGGTGGCCGTAATAGTACCGGTCGTCCCACGCGAAGGTCAGGGCTCGGCCATGGGCGTCGAGGAACCGATGCTCCGCGGTGCGCACCCATTTGGCCCGGGCGCTGGTGCAGTCGTCGCTCCACGGCACGCGGTCGTCCTCCTCTGGATTAGAGACGAGGCACTGGCCGGTGCGCGGGTCGCGGATGCGCATCGTTCCGTCGTCCGGGGCGTGAATCTCGAGATCGGTGGTGTAGTCGGGGGCGTCGATGTTGCAGGCCGCCGTCCACACCGGGGCCTCGGGATCGCTCCACAGGCACACCTGCCCGCCCCACGCCGATGCGCTCGCGCCGCCCCAGCCCTTGATCTTCACCGTGGCGGTGTCGGGAACCGCGTGGCCCTGGTACTCGGTGAAGAGAGCGGAGCGCATCCCGGCGGGAGGCTGCGTCGGGGAGGGCCGGGCGACGTGATCGAGCTGCCCGTGGTCCTGGGCGTGGAGCTCGACGGTGTCGGTGTCGTCGGCGGTGATGAGGGTGACCCCCATGTGACGGTGGAAGTCGAGGTTCATCCGCCACTCGTGTTCCTCGGCCGCGTACTTGGTGCGTTGGCGGCGCTCGCTGAGGTCGTAGCAGCAGGACGACTGGGCGTTGAAGAACGCCGCGGTCGCCACGACCGGCTCGGGACCGAAGGAGTTGGGCACGGTGAAGCCGCCTTCGGGCCCCTCATAGAACAGCATGAAGTCGGGCACGGGCACGAAGGCCCCCAGCCGCTTGGAGAAGTGGTGGACGATCGCGACGAACTCGGTCATGGTGCCCTCCTGCGCGTTGTCGAGCGCGAGGGAGGTCGGAGCGTTGTACGGCCCGAACGTGCTGTCGGTGATGCGGTCCGTCTCGTAGAACTCGCTGGTGTCTTTGATGACGACCTCGATGCCTGGCGCGACCGTCGAGGGGGCCGCGGCCCACTGCGCGACGGCCCGCGCGGCGTTGGTGCTGAGTTCGAGCCCCTCGACGTCGGGAACGACCTCGCCGTCGTCGATCGCGGCGGCAGCGGCGGGAGTGACGTAGGGGTAGGCCATGAGAGGCTCGGTGACCCCGGCGTCGGCGAGGAGCTGGCTCCAGTGCTCCGGGGTGGGGGAGAAGTGCATGGGGAACTTCATGATCACGCGCTTGTCGAGGTGCTCCTCGGGGTGCGCCTGGGCGTGCCGGGAGATCACTTGAGCGGTGGGTCCCATGGCCGCGGGGTCTTTGATCTCCAGGTGAAGGAGAGCCTGGCCCTTGCGCTCGACGATGAGGTCGAGGATCTGCTCGATCGTCGGGATCGTGTAGTGGGTGACGGTCCGATCCCGGGCGACCATCTGCTTGGCGGAGATCTCCTCGAGCGTGAGCTCGGCGATCGGGTCGTTGGGACCGGTGTCGGTCTCGGGGTCGTAGGTGGGCTCGAACATCTTCCCGACCCTGACGTCGTGGAGGGAGACGGGAACCCCGTCGGCGGTGAGCCGAACGTCCGTCTCGATCGCCGGGTGGCAGGCCGCGAGGGACTTCGCGAACGCTCCCAGGCTGTTCTCCGGGGTGTACTTATCGAAGAACCCCCGGTGCCGTGCCGTGACGACGTGATGCTCGGGGCCCGGCGAGGTGAGCTGCTCGTATTGGGTTTCCCAGGACGGACAGGGATCGGTGGACTCGGGCTCGTCGGCGGCCGCGCGCCCCGCGAGAAGCAGGCTAGCGGCGAGGAAAATGACGGCCAGACCCGCGGCGACCGCCCCGGCGAGATGGCGGGGTCGCCCGAAATCGGCGGTATGGGGTTGTGGCGAGGGCATGATGCTCCGTTCGCATCGGTGGAGGAATAGAGACCGTCGGGCCGATGCGTGGAACCCCTGCGCCGCGTCACCTCAGGCGGCCCCGTTTGGCGGAGGGCGTGCTTCGAGGGGACAGGGCAATGGTGTCTGCTGCAGTCGGCGGTGGACAGGGGTTTCTCGTCCGGCCAGCGATAAAGGCCTTGCGCGAACGATTACTTAAGGATAGCGAACTAACAACCTGTGCGGTGTGACGCAGAACTCGTCAGAGAGGGAGTTTCGTCACCTGCGAAGGTGGTGTTCCTCGAGATCAACAAACGCACCGCCCCGCGAGGGCGATCCTCGCGAGGCGGTGCGGTAAAGCGGTGATGCCGGCGCTTAGTGCCCGCGGTCCTGCTCGAAGGGGGTGCCCTCAGTGACGTACGGTGCGAGCTTGTTGTCCACCAGGGTGAGCGCCGCGGCGATGGCCATGTGCATGTCGAGGTACTGGTAGGTGCCCAACCGTCCGCCGAAGAGGACCTTGTTCTCGCGGGCCTCCCGGGCGACGAGCTCGCGGTAGCGCTCGAGCTTCTCCCGGTCGGCGGGGGTGTTGATCGGGTAGTAGACCTCGTCGTCGTCCTCGGCGAAGCGCGAGTACTCCCGCACGATGACGGTCTTGTCGTTCGGGTAGTTCTTGCGCTCCGGGTGGAAGTGCCGGAACTCGTGGATGCGGGTCCACGGCACGTCCGGGTCGTTGTAGTTCATCACGGAGGTGCCCTGGAAGTCGCGGATGGGCAGCACCTCCTGCTCGAAGTCGAGGGTCCGCCACCCCAGCCGCCCCTCGGAGTAGTCGAAGTAGCGGTCCACCGGCCCGGTGTAGACCACCGGCGCCTCGGGGCTCTCCTCGCGGAGGGCGTCGCGGACCTCGAAGTAGTCGGTGTCGAGGACGACGTCGATGTTCTCGTGGTCGGCCATGTTCTTCAGCCACGCGGTGTACCCGTCGACGGGGAGGCCCTGGTAGGTGTCGTTGAAGTACCGGTTGTCGAACGTGTAGCGCACGGGCAGCCGGTTGATGATGCCCGGGGGCAGCTCGGTGGGGTCGGTCTGCCACTGCTTGGCGGTGTAGTGCTTGACGAACGCCTCGTAGAGCGGCCGGCCGATGAGCGCGACGCCCTTCTCCTCGAGGTTGGTGGCCTTCTCCGGGTCGCGGCCCTCGCGCTGCTCGGCGATGAGCGCCTTGGCCTCCTCGGGGCTGTAGTAGCGGCCGAAGAACTGGTTGATGAGGCCGAGCCCCATGGGGAACTGGTATGCCGTGTTGTCGTGCATCGCGAAGACGCGGTGCTGGTAGTCCGTGAAGTCGGTGAACTGGTTGACGTAGTCCCACACCCGCTTGTTGGACGTGTGGAACAGGTGCGCCCCGTACTGGTGCACCTCGATCCCCGTCTCCGGCTCGGCCTCGGAGTAGGCATTGCCGCCGATGTGGCCGCGCTTCTCGACGACGAGGACGCGCTGGCCCAGCTGGCTGGCGGCCCGCTCGGCGACGGTGAGCCCGAAGAAGCCCGAGCCGACGACGATGAGATCGTACTTTCCTGGTGACGTCATGGGCCCAAGGCTATCGGACAGGCCCACCCGATCCGGGGCGGCGCCCCGGGCCGAGGTGGGCCTTTCGGATGCCGGCTAGCTACGCGCGGGCGCGGCGGCTCAGCGCGAGCGCCGCCCCGCCGAGCGCGAGCGAGCCGAGCCCGATGCCGAGCGCGGCGAGCACCCCGCTAACACCCGTCGCGGCGAGCCCGGAGCGCCCGGCGGCGCCGCCCTGGGAGCCGCTCCCGGCCGCGGCGGCCTCGCCGGCGGGCTGTTCGCCCTCGCCGGTCGCGGTCGCGCCGGGCGAGCCCGCGCCGTCGCTGTTGCGGGTGACGGTGACGATGCGGCTCGCGGCGGCCTGGTTGCCGGCCGCGTCGGCCACGAGGTAGGTCACCTCGTAGGTGCCGGGGGTCTGCGTGTCGGGCGCGCCCTCGACCACCACGCGGTCGGTGATGTCGCCGTCGACGTCGTCGACCGCGCTCACCCCCTCGAGCGGGTCGAAGGGATCCCCGGCGGCGATCGTCGCGTCGCCGGGCACGGTGAGCACCGGGGCGGTGGTGTCCGCGGCGCCGGCGCTCGGGCGCACGAGGCCCGACTGGACGGTGGAGCCGCCCGCCTCGCCGGCGGCGACGCTGCGGGAGACCGCGTACCAGGCGTAGAGCCGGTCGGGCTCGAGGCCCTCCCAGGTCACGACGGCGGGTTTACCCGAGGGCGCCTGGGCGCGGCCGATCTCCTCGTCGGTGGGGGAGGTGACGATCACCGAGTCGGTGGTGAAGCTCGTCTGCCGGCTGGTGAGCTGGATGGGCAGGCGCACGTCGTCCTCGCGGCCGTCGTAGCGGTTGTCGGTGTCCCACTCGGTGGCCTGGAAGTCGTCCATGAGCGGCGAGTAGGAGTCGATGACGAACTCGCCGCGCTCCACGTCGAACTGCAGGAGCCGCAGGTAGGACGCGCCCAGCTTGAGGCCGTCGTCGGCGGCGAGCCCGTCGACGTCGGTGAGCCCCACCTCGCCGGCGGGGATCAAGTAGTTCTGGTAGTCGGCGAGCGCCTCGATGACGTTGCTGTCGTTCTCGCCGTCGACGTCCTGGCGCACGACGATGCTCACCCCGTTGTCGTGACCGGAGAGCACGAGCGCGACGTTGGGGTTCTGGTCGACGACGCGGCTCTGGATGATCTCCCCGTCGTGGGAGAACGGCCCGCCGCGCCCATCCGGCGCGGTCGACGCCTCGTTGTAGGCGTGGGTGACGACGATGGCGTTGCGGTCCGCGTACTGCTTGAGCACCTCGTCGGCCCAGGCGGCCTCCTCCTCCTCGACCTCGTAGGAGAGGTAGACGACCACGAAGTCGAGGCCGTCGGCGGTGAAGAGGTCGTAGTGGTTGTCGTTGTCGCCCTCGCGCCACGGGTGGAAGCTCGCCTGGCGCTCGACCCAGCCCGGGTGCTCGTTGAGCCGCTCGTAGCGCTCCGGGCCGAAGTACTGGTTGTAGAGGTTGTCCGCGCCCTGCTCCGCGCCGCCCAGGTTGTCGTGGTTGCCCGCGAGCACCCCGTTGGGGATCCCGGCCTTCTCGAACTCGGCGTGGATCCGGTCGGCGTAGTCGAACTCGCGCTCGGCGATCTCCCGGTAGCCCTCGTAGTCCTTGGCGGCGGTCTCCGGGTCGACCCAGTTTTCGATGATGTCGCCCGAGTGCGCCGCGTACGCGATGTTGCGCTCCTCGGCGTTCTCGACGATCCAGTCGAGGACCCCCTCGTAGGCGGACTGCCACACGGCGCGCTGCTCGGGGGAGTGCTCCGGGTCCGCGGCGCCCTCGGCGAGGAACTGGGTGTCGGTGTAGTGGACGATGGAGAAGTCGTAGTCGTCCCGGTCCTCGAAGGACTGATCGACCTCGTGGTCGAGGTCGTCGGCGAACGGGTCCACCCCGGTCACCAGCGCGTGCACCGTGCCGCCCTTGGCGTGGCCCTCCTCGAGCGGCGCGTTGAGCACGAGCTGGTGCTCGGCGACGCCCCGCGCCGAGGCGAGGAGCTCCCAGGCGCCGGAGTGGTGGTTCCAGACGCGGACCTCCACGGCGCGCGCCGGGTCGACGGAGCCCTCCCAGCGCAGCGACTGGCCCTCGGCGGGGCCGTCGACGTCGACGTCGAAGCGCTGGAAGGCGATCTCGCCCTGGTGGGCGGCGGCCGAGCGGCCGTCGGCCGGCACGTCGCCGGCCTCGATCGCGTCGAACTCGAGGGTCTCCGGGAGCTGAGAGACCAGACCCGAGGCGACGCCTTCACCCTCGCTCGCGCGCCCGGCGTAGAAGGTAGTCTCGTGCGGCCCGCCGTCGGGGGTGCTCGCCGCGGCCGACAGCGTCGCGGAGGCCTGCCCGGCCTCGGCGTTGGCGCCCTCGGCGTCGGGGATCGCGCCGCTGGTGAACGGCACGGGGATGGTGACGTCGCGGCCGAAGACGGTGCGGGCGCTGATGACGAGCTCGTGCTCGCCCTCCTCGAGGCCGGGGCCGATGAGGCCCTCGGGGTCGGCGGGCTTGCCGTCGACGGTGATCGCCACGCCGGGCTGGACGAGCTCAGGGTTGTCCCACTCGAGCTCGAAGTCGACCGCGTGCTCGAGGCGCGCGCCGGGCTCGGGGCTGAGCCGCGCCGGGGCGGGCTCCTGGCCGGTGACCGCGGCGGGCAGGGCGGCCTCCGCGGCGGCGGCGACCTCTGCCGGAGTGAGCGCGGCGGAGTGGACGCGCAGGCCAGCGAACGTCACGGGCACGGCCTCGCGCTCGGCACTGAGCCGCCAGGCGGGCTTCTCGCCGGGCTCGACGGAATCGAGCTTGTCGTCGGGGGCGGTCGCGGTCGCGACGGGCTCCCCGTCGAGGTAGAGCGTGAGCGTGCCCTCGTCGAACACGCCGGTGGCGTGGTACCAGCGGTGCGGCTCGAGCGGGGTTTCCGCGACGGCGGCGGCGTCGCCGCCGGCCGTAGCCTCGAGCGCGAGCTTGCCGCCGCGGGCGTTGAGGGAGAGCTGCCCGCCGGCCTCGCCGGCGCACAGCGGCCGGGTGCGCTCGTTGGGGATCTGATCCTCGAGTCGGAACGTGCACTCGATGCTCGCGGTGGTCTCGGCGGCGGGGCTCGTCGCCGCCGGGAGCTCGTAGCGCAGCGAGTCGAAGTCGGTGCGCGCGACGCCGCGGCCCAGCGCCTCGTCGCGGCGGAGGCTCACCTCTCCGTGGGCCTCGGGGTCGATGCCGTGGGCGGCGTCCGCGGCATCGCCGTCGGAGAAGTCGACGTCGAGGACGTCGGCCGCGGGAACGGCGGTCGCCGGCGCGGCGCCTTGCGCGGTGGGGGCGGCGGGCTGGGGTGCGGCGATGGCCGGGGTGATGACGAGGCTGCCGGCGATCGTCGCGGAGAGCCCCGCCAGCGCCACTCTGGAGATACTCATCGGTGTCCTTCTGGCTTCCTTAGCTCGGGTGGGCGTGGTGGTCGGCCGGGCCGCCGTCCCCGGCGGCGGGCGCGCGGAAGGGGAGGCTAGCCAGGCGGCGTTACGGAAGGACGTAGCCGCAGTTAAGGAAAGGCCAGGGGGAGGCAAACGCGGCGGGAAGCTCCCGTTGAGCGGGCCGCGGGGCGTGCCCGCCGGCGAAACGCGGGGCGCAAAGGGCGGTCCGAGAAGCGGGTCGCAGGGGGTCTCTTGCCCCCTTCGCCGCTCCCCCGCGCGCCGCGAACGCCGCGCCTGCGGGCGTCGGGAATGAAAATTCTGGCGCCGGAAAACCCCAGCTCACTGCCCCTCGGCGCGGCGCGCGACGCGCCTACCGGCGTGTTTCCCTTGCGTTAACTTTGCCGACGCCCTAAGATGACCGCCAAGTTAACAATCAGTCAACGGTTGGTGGCGCGGGGACGGTCCCCGAGTGCGCCAGCCAGGAAGGGGAACGACTGACCATGTTCAACAACATCCGTACCATCGCCCGCGACCGGCTCTGGAGCATCCGCGAGGACCTGCAGAAGCGCTTCGGCGGCGTCCTCAGCGAGCGGACCGTGAACTCCGTGCTCGACTCGGCCGCCTCCCAGCACCAGGGCACCTACTTCGTCAAGGTGCTCATCGAGCGCGACGCCGCCAACCAGCTCGAGGAGCTGCGCAACGCGCCGACCATGGCCGACGACATGCGCTACGCCGCCTAAGGGGTTGGCGACTCAGAAACACACCGCGCCAGGGGCGAGACGACCCCGGCGACGGGCAGGCCAGGCCGCCCGCGGGACCCGAAGACCGGGACCCGCGGGCGGTTTCGTCGTGTCACGCTCGGTTCGGGGCCCGGGGCGCGGCATATTAAACTTGCCCTCGCACATCGCCGCCGGCGGGCGCGCGGGGCCCGGCAGGGCGCCTGGGGCGCGCGCCCCGCGCCGGGGCGCGGCGGCGCACGACACCCAAGCGAGAATTCAAGGACTTCTTTCGTGACAGCTGACTCCCCCTCGTCCGAGGCCGTGGAACAGATCCAGCGATTCCTGCTGCCCAAGGTCGGCGAGGCGCACAACGTCCGCGAGCTCTACTACGTCGAGACCCGCCGGACGCTCGACCCGGTCGTGTTTCCCGACCGCTTCACCGTGGAGATCCCCTCCTCGGCCGAGGTGAGCTTCGAGACCTACTTCAACGCGTTCCCGGCGAGCTACTGGCGCCGCTGGTCGCAGCTCGACCGGGTGATCCTCCGCCTCAACGTCGAGGGCACCGCGCGCGTGGACGTCTACCGCTCCCGCCACAACGGGGCGCGCATCGCGCTCGACTCCGCGATCGTCACCGACGACGCGGCGGAGTTCTCCCTGTCGCTCGACCCGTTCGAGGACGGCGGCTGGCTGTGGTTCGACGTCACCGCCGAGACGGATGTCACCATCTCCGAGGCGGGCTGGTTCGCTCCGCAGGCGCCGGGCCCGCAGGTCCTGCCCGACGGCACGGAGGTCGGCCCCTTCGACAAGCGGGTCACCGTCGGCATCCCGACGTTCAACCGCCCGGCGGACGCCGTCGCGGCGCTTCAGGCGCTCGGCGAGGACGAGGAGGTCGCCTCGATCATCGACGCGGTGCTCATGCCCGACCAGGGCGACAAGCACCCCGCCGACGAGGAGGGCTTTAAGGAGGCCGCCGAGGCCTTCGGCGACCGGTTCTTCGAGTTCCGGCAGGGCAACCTGGGCGGCTCGGGCGGCTACTCGCGGATCATGTACGAGGCGATGGGCGGCGTCAATGGCCAGAAGAAGGCCGGCCGGGCGCGCAGCCCCTATATCCTCTTCATGGACGACGACATCGCCATCGAGCCCGACTCGATCCTCCGCGCGGTGCAGACCGCGCGCTTCGCGCGCACCCCGTTCATCCTCGGCGGGCAGATGCTCAACCTGCTGCAGCGCTCGGAGCTGCGCTCCATGGGCGAGATCGTCGACCGCTCGTCGTTCATGTGGGCGCCGGCGCCGTACGTGCACTACGACCACGACTTCTCGGAGCTCCCGCTGGGCGGGGAGGGGCGCAAGGCCAGCCCCGAGAATCCTCAGGCCAAGGACCTGCACCGTCGCATCGACGTGGACTTCAACGGCTGGTGGATGTGCCTCTTCCCCCGCGTCGTCGTCGAGGACCTCGGCCAGCCGCTGCCGCTGTTCATCAAGTGGGACGACACCGAGTACTCGCTGCGCGCCCGGGGCGCGGGCTTCCACACGGTCACCTGGCCGGGTGTTGCGGTGTGGCACATGTCGTGGACCGACAAGGACGACAGCATCGACTGGCAGGCGTACTTCCACCTGCGCAACCGGCTCATCGTCGCGGCGCTGCACCACGACGGGCCGATCAAGGGGCTCTTGCGCGACCTGCGCAAGGCCACGGTCAAGCACGTGTTGTGCATGGAGTATTCGACGCTCGCGATCCGCAACGAGGCGATGCGCGACGTGCTCGCCGGCCCGGAGCGGCTCTTCGAGATCCTCGAGTCGAGCCTCCCGCACGTCAACGAGATCCGCTCGCGCTACTCGGACGCGAAGATCATCCCCAGCGCCGCGCAGCTGCCCGACCCCTCGGGGGATAAGGGCGTGCCGCGCCAGGACGTCGGCGGGATCCTCAAGAAGCTCGCCTACAAGCCGCGCTGGCTCTTAAAGGGCGTGCTCCACAACCTCACCCGCGCCGACGAGCGGCACCACGAGGTGCCCCAGGCGAACCTCAAGAAGGACGAGTCGCACTGGTTCTCCCTCTCGCAGCTCGACGGCGCGACCGTCACCGCCGCGAGCGGGAAGGGCGTGACCTACCGCAAGCGCGACCGCGACGTCGCCGCCGCGCTGCTTAAGGAGTCCGTGGAGCTCGAGCGGCGGATCGGGCGAGAGTTCGACCGGCTCCGCGAAGAGTACCGCGCCGCCCTGCCCGAGCTCACCAGCCGATCGTCGTGGAAGCAGGTCTTCGATGCCTAACCGTCTCGATAGCGCCGAGGCCGATGCCCTCGTCGCCGCGCAGCGCGCGCTCAGCCGCGTGCCGGGCTCCGTCGCCGCGGCTCGGGCGATCTCCCTGTTCGGGGAGCACGCCGCCGGCTGGGCGGCGCTGTCCGCCGCGGGCGCCGCCCTCGACCGCGCGCGCCGCGAGCCGTGGCTGAGGCTCGGCGCCGCCGCGGTCGTGAGCCACGGCGCGTCCATCGTCATCAAGCGGCTGGTGCGCCGCCGCCGCCCCTCCGACCCCCGCGTCGAGGTGCGTGTCGGCACGCCGTCGAACCTGTCGTTCCCGTCCTCGCACGCGACGTCCTCGACCGCGGCGCTCGTCGCGCTCTCGCGGCTCACCGGCTCGCGCGCGCCGCTGGCGGGCATCCCGGTGGTCATCGCCTCGCGCCTCGTGGCCGGCGTGCACTACCCGGGCGACACGCTCGCCGGCGCGGCGCTCGGCGCCCTCACGGCGAAGGTCCTGGCCCCGGCGGAAAGGATGACCAAGCGTGACGAGCGATAGCTCCGCCCACCACGGCGGCCGCCACGAGGCGATCCTCGGCGACCAGAACGTCCTCGACTCCGAGCCCCACACCGAGGGCATCGACACCACAAAGAAGCGCCGCCCGCCGCGCAACCTCCCCGACGCGGTGCTCAAGGGGCTGCGCCCCAAGCAGTGGGTGAAGAACGTCCTCGTCGTCGCGGCGCCGCTCGCCGCGGGCGCGCAGACGCTGCTCAGCGCCGAGACGCTCCTTTCGGTGGCGATCGCGTTCGTCGCGTTCTGCCTCGCGGCCTCGTCGATCTACCTCATCAACGACGCCCGCGACGTCGAGGCCGACCGGGAGCACCCCACCAAGCGCTTCCGGCCGATCGCCTCGGGCATGCTGCCCATCGGGCTCGCCTACGGCCTCGCGGTGGTGCTCGTCGTCGCGGCGCTGGGGGTCTCCCTGCTCGCGCCGTCGGGCCTGGGGCTCGCGCTCGTCGTGGGCATCTACATCGCCCTGCAGCTGGGCTACTGCTACGGGCTGAAGCACATGGCCGTCGTCGACATCGCGCTGGTGTCCTCGGGCTTCATGCTGCGCGCCATGGCCGGCGGCGTGGCCGCCGGCATCGAGCTGTCGCAGTGGTTCCTGCTCGTCGCGGCGTTTGGCTCGCTGTTCATGGCGGCGGGCAAGCGCTATTCGGAGCTCAAGCTCTCGCAGCGCACCGGCGCGACGGTGAGGCGCTCGCTCAAGGGCTACACGGAGACCTACCTGCGCTTCGTGTGCACCCTGGCCGCCACCGCGGTCGTGCTGTGCTACGCGCTGTGGGGCTTCGAGATGGCCGGCCAGGCCCCCAGCCCCGCCGGGGGCTGGTACCAGATCTCCATGGTGCCGTTCACCGTCGCGATCCTGCGCTACCAGGCCGACATCGACCGCGGCGACGCGGACGCCCCGGACGAGCTCGCGCTCGAGGACCGGGTGCTCCAGCTGCTCGCCGTCGCGTGGCTCGCGTGCGTCGCGCTCGCGGCGTACATCGTGCCCGCGGTGCTGGGCTAGCCGCCCGTGGCGAGGCTAGACTATCGGGCCATGGCCGCACCCCAGCCCCGAGTCCGCAGGCTCGCGATAGTCGCTCTCGCGGGCGCGCTCGCCGCGGCCGCGGCGCTGCCCGGGGTCGTGCTCGCGCAGCCGTCCGGCGCCCCGAGCGAGAGCCCGGCGCCGAGCTCGGGCCCGCAGCCCTCGCCCCGCCCCGGCGGCGGCGACCAGGGCGGCGAGGGGCCCGGCGGGGAAGCGATGCGCGTTGATAGGGAGGCCGCGGCCGCGCTGCCCGACGGGGTGAGCGTGGAGAACGTCGAGTACCGCACCGGCAACGAGTTGCGCCTCACGCTGCGCTCCGCGGCGATGCCCGCCTCCGGCATCGAGGTCGCCGTCCTCCTGCCTCGGGACTTCTACGCCGAGCCCGAGCACACCTTCCCCGAGCTGTGGCTCCTCGACGACGCCGCCACCGAGAAGGGCTCCGGCTGGCTGAGGCGCACGAACCTCGCGCGCTTCATGGCCGACAAGAACGTCCTCACCGTGCTCCCGCTCGGCGGGCAGCGCTCCGCCTACTCCGACTGGGCCGACGCGCCCGCCGCCCCCGACGGGGAGGGCCGCTGGCGCCAGCTGCTCGCCGACGAGCTGCCCGGCATCACCCGGGCGTACCTACGGTCCAACGGGACGCGCGCCGTCGTCGGCGCGGGTAGCGGCGGGGCCGCGGCGTTGAGCCTCGCGGGTGCGGAGCCCGACCTCTTCTCCTTCGCAGGTTCGCTCTCCGGGGTGCTCGACACCGAGGCCCCCGGCGTGCCCGGGCTGCTCGACGAGGAGCTCGAGCCGGACCTCGAGGAGCTGTGGGGCTCCCCCGGCGACGAGCACTGGCAGGCCAACAACCCCATGCGGTTGATCCCCGGGCTTACCGGGCTCGACGTGTACGTCTCCGCGGGTACGGGCCTGCCGGAGTCCCGCGAGGGCGGCTCGCCCGCCAGGCGTCCCGCGGGCGAGGACGTCGCCGGCTTAGAGGCGGCCGCGGGGCTCTCCAGCCGGGGGTTTGTCCGCTCCCTCGAGGAGGCCGGCGGCGAGCCGATCGGCGAGTTCCCCGCCGCGGGCTTGCGGGCCTGGGAGTTCTGGCAGCTCGAGCTGTCGCGCGCGTGGGCGCCGATCGCCGCCTCCCTCGACCTCGACGGCGAGGAGCGGGAGGCGTGCCGGGCCACGCCGCGGGCCCGCGCGCTCATCGAGGGCTCCGCGGCGCTGAGCGGCTGCCTCGCGCCGAGCTACACCGTCGAGCGCGACGGCACCGAGATCACCGTCACCCAGGCGGTCGGCGGGCTCGTCCTCACCCCCGAGGAGGGGGAGGCCGGCATCGTCCTCGAGCCGCTCGCCGGCGCCTACCGCCAGGCCGGCGGGCCAGCGGGCTCGCTCGGCCTGCCGACCGGGCCCGCCCTGCCCGTCGACGGGGACGACAAGCCCACCCCGCCAGCCGAGTGGGGCGAGGACGAGGCGATCCGCCAGGACTTCGCCGGCGGCGCGATCATCGGCTCGAAAAAGAGCGGCTTCTACGCCGTCCCGCGACCCATCCTCGCCGCCTACGACGAGCGCGGCGGTGCGGCCGAGCTCGGCCTGCCCGAGGGTCCCGCCGAGGACGGCGGGCAGAGCTTCGCCGACGGCGAGGTCCGCGCGGACGACACGACGGAGGGGGAGTAGGTAAGGCATGGCCACGACGCGACGTCTCGCGGGAGCGGCGGCCGCCGCCGCGCTGGCGGCGCTCGCAGCATCCTGCACCACCGTCACTGTCGAGGAGCGCGAGCCCGGCGGCGGCGCGCCCGCCGAGGCGACGACCACGTCCACCCCCGGCGGGGAGGAGGCCGCCGCCCACGCCGTCGAGCGCCCCGAGGAGCCCGGCTCTCCCTTAAGCAGCGAGGAGGCCGACGTCGTCGCCGAGATCGAGGACCTCGGCGTGGACACGAAGCCCCTCGCCGCGGAGATCGCCGCCGCGGCGCACGCCTCGTGCGCGGGCGACGACGCCGCCGTCCGCGCGGCCGCCGGGCTCATCGCCGTGCACGCCGGCGGCGGCGACGCCGACCCCGAGGAGATCGCCGCGGCGCTCGCCGACGCCGCCGAGCAGCACCTCTGCGCCTCAGGCGACGGCGGCGAGGCCGACGCCGAGGGCTAAAAGATCCGCCGCCCGCCGGAGGCGCCGGCTCCCCGGGCTAGCCCCGGCGGGCGAACCGCCGGGCGGCCGCGACGACGCCGCGCCACCCGAGGAACAACACCGCGCACATGAGGGTCGCGACGACGGGGAAGGACCAGTGCGGGATCCGGTTGTGTATGAGGCTCCACACCAGAAGCCCCACGACCGAGGTCGACAGCCAGATCGTCAGCCCGCCCGGGTTCAGCGGCGCGGCGAGCGCCCCGAGCGAGCCGCGCCCGTCGGCGTGCTCGCGGCGGGCGGCGCCGGCGGCGAGGATCGCCCAGCCCAGCGCGAGCCCGATGAGGAACGGCATGAGCGTCGCGGCCCACGAGCCGAAGGTCAGCGGTGTGTCGGGGCTGTTGTGGGCGATTCGCGCGGCGAGCGCGAAGAGCGCCAGCGCCGCCGCGTCGAGCCCCGCGGTCACGAGGGTGGGGATCCGCCTGGCCCGCGGCGCGCCCCCGGTGCTCGCCGC
The DNA here is from genome assembly GCF_000296405.1 of Corynebacterium otitidis ATCC 51513. Taxonomy (GTDB): domain Bacteria; phylum Actinomycetota; class Actinomycetes; order Mycobacteriales; family Mycobacteriaceae; genus Corynebacterium; species Corynebacterium otitidis. Next base: position 393,924 of record NZ_JH815194.1, on the reverse strand, counting down.
GGCCTCGTCGCGCTGCGCGGTGTCCATGTCTGCCTCCTCGCGCGGGGCCGGGTGTCGCGCTGCCGCGGCCCCGCGGGACGAACGGCGCTCAAAGATGGTGCGAAATCGACTAGGGGCCGTCGGCGCGGCGGGCGGGGGAGCCGCCGGGCGCCGCCGCGACGGGTGCGCGGCGAAGGCGCCGGGAGACCACCCACGACCAGAGAAACGCCAGCCAGCCGACGAGCGTGGTCAGGCCGAAGTTTATCAGCCGGAACACGATGATCGCGGCGACGGCCTGGCCGGAGGGGATCGACGCGAGCGGCACGAGCGCCGAGGTGAGTGCGATGTCGACGGGGCCGAGCCCGCCCGGGGTGATCTGGGCCTTGGCGACGAGCTTGGCGATGACGAAGCTCAGCGCCACGCCCGCGAGGTCCGGTTCCCCGCCGACGGCGTAGATGCACAGGGTGAGGCACGCGAGCTCGAAGGCCCAGTTCGCGGCCGACCAGAAGAACGCGAGGAGCAGCCGCCACGGGGAGACGGCGACCGCGCGCAGCTGGCGGGCGATCGCCTCGACCTGCTCCGAGAAGCGGTCCTCGGGGGCGCGGCAGAGCCGGTTGAAGGCCCGCACGGCGCGGTGGAGGATCCCGCCGATGGCCTGCGTGTTGCGCCCGGCCCACATGAGCGCCGCGATGACGGCGGCGCCGCCCGCGAGCGAGAGACCCAGGGAGACGGGGTGGAGGCCGTCGACGTTGACGAAGAGCAGCGCGGCGAGCCCGAAGAAGGCCATGGCGATTCCGGCGAGGATGCCGGAGACGACGAGGTACCAGCCCGCCACCACCGTCGTGGCGCCCCAGCGCATCTGCTCGCGGAAGATGAACGCCGCGGAGATCGCCGGGCCGCCGGGAAGCGAGTTGGAGAACGCGTTCGCAGCGAGGCCCAGCACGTTCGCCGAGCTGCGCCGCGTGGGCACGCCCGCGGCGCGCAGGAGCACGACCATGACCTCGGCCTGGCTCGCCATGACGAGCGCCATCGCCCCAATCGCGAGGGCCACGGCCTGGGGGCTCGCGCCGCGCAGCGCCTCGAAGCCGTCGGCGATGAGGTCGGTGTGGCGCCACGCGAGCAGAGCGAGGATGCCCACGACGGCGAGCACGACGGCGAGTCGGGACCACGGGTTAGCCCACGCGCGGCGGGCCTTGGCGACGAGGCGGGAGAGGATGGCTACCGCCTCCTCCGGCGGTGGCTGCGCGGGCGCCTCGGCGGCGCCTGGGCGGGCTCGGGGCGGGGAGCGTAGCGCGCGGCGAGCTCCGTGGCGCGCACCAGCCCCGAGCCGTCGGTCGCGGCGCGGCCGCGGCGGGTCGCCTCCTCGAGCGGGCGGAGGCTCGCCTGCTCGACGGGCTCGTCGGCGCTGCGCCGCGGCGCGACCCGAGGCCCTGCCTCGGGCCTACCGGGCGCGATGCGGCGGGCCGCGCGTCCGGAGGTGACCACGGCGCGCAGCGCGCGGTAGGTGGCGCGCAGCCAGGCGGGCGCCCACCAGTTGTCGGAGCGCAGCAGGAACATGGCGGCGGGCCCGAGGACGGGCCGCAGCGCGAGCGAGTCGACGAGCATCGCCGCGGCCAGCCCGAGGCCCAGCGTCGTGGAGCCCGAATCGGGGCTAAGCGCCCACGCGATGGCCGCGGCGGCGAGCACGAGCTCGAGGGCCGCGGCGAGCGGGGCGCTGCGCGCCGTGCCGGTGAGGATCGCGCCGTCGGTGTCGGCGCCCGCGGCGTGCGCCTTGCGGATGCGGTGCAGGGTGATGACGTCGCCGGCGAGCAGCAGCCCGAAGGCGGTGACGGTGAGGACGACGAGCGTGCTCGCCGTGGGCGTCGTCGGCGCGAGCGCGACGAGGCCGACGGTGGCCTCCGCGCCGAGCGCGGCGAGCACGACCGCCTTGATGGGCAGCACCATCGAGCCGAGCGCGAGGCACAGCGGCAGGTAGGAGGCCACAAGCAGGAACAGCCCGAGCAGCGGGATGCGCTCGGGCAGCGGGGTGGCGGGGGGCAGCGCGACGGCCGGCACGGCGGCGAGCAGCACGACGACAACCCCGCCGGTGGCTGCGATCCAGGGCTGTCGCATCGCCCAGGCGGGCAGCCGCCACCACACCGAGGAGCGCAGCCGGATGTGGCCGAGCGGCGCGCGGCTGATCGCCCCGGCGTCGATGCGCTCCCCGAGGAGCGCGAGGAGCGCGGGCACGACGAGCACGGCGACGGCGACGGCGGAGGCGGCGCCGACTAACGCGCCGAACGCCGTGGATCGCACGGCGTCCTCGGGCACGATCGCGAGCCCCACGGCGGAGAGCGCGACGGCCGCGCCGGCGAGCAGCACGGTCGTGCCGCTCGAGGCGGTGGCGGTGGCCACTGCGCGGGCGGGCGGGGTGCCGCGGCCGATGTCGAGCCGGAAGCGCGCGGCGATGACCGTCGCGAAGCCGGCGGCGAGGCCAAGGCCGAGAACCCCGGCGAGCATGTCGTCGAGGTTGTCGGGAGAGTTCGCGGAGCGCGTCGCGCCGAGCACCCCGGCGGCGGTGCCCGCGCCGAGGACGCCGGCGGCGGCGGGGACGAGCGCGGCGGCCGCGGAGCCGAGGACGATGAGCCCGGCGAGCGCCGCGAGGGTGATCACCGCGGCGGCCGGCAGCGGGCTTAGGGCGTGGCCGCGGCCGAAGCAGAAGAACAGCAGGGCGACGAGCGCGACGAGGATGGGGACGATCAGCCACCGGTTGCGATGGGAGGTCTCTCCCCACAGGTCCATCATCTCGCGCTCGCTCCTTGGCTGTTCGAGGTCCCGGCCCGGGCCGCCCGCGCGAGGGCGGGACCTTATATTTCTTAAGTTACGTCCTTAGCGTCAATCTACGGGCGGGTCTTCTCCCACAGGTACTCGCGGATCTCGTGGTCGAGGCCGAGCCCGCGGTTCTCAAACTTCGTCTCCAGCTGCCGGTCGGTAAGGATCGGGCAGCCCGGCCACGGCCAGCCGCGGTAGGTCAACGCCGGCTCGACGTCGACGAGCTCGTCGATCCACTCGGCGTAGCCGGCGTGGTCGGTCGCGACGTGGAGCACCCCGCCCTCGGCGAGCCGGTCGGCGATGAGGTGCAGCGGGCCGGACTGGAGGATGCGGCGCTTGTGGTGGCGGGCCTTCGGCCAGGGGTCAGGGAAGAAGATCCGCACCCCGGCGAGGCTGCCGGGCCGAATGAGCCGGTGGAGGACCTCGACGCCGTCGCCGCGGACGAGCCGGATGTTGTCGATGCCGGCCCGGTCGATCTGGCCGACGAGTTTCGCGAGCCCCGGCTTGTAGAGCTCCACGGCGATGACGTTGACGTCCGACTCGAGGGGAGCCATCGCCGCGGTCGAGGTGCCCGTCCCGGAGCCGATCTCGAGGACGGTGGGGTGCCCGGAGCGCCCGAACCACTCATCGATGTCGATCGGCTCGGTCTCCTCGCCGGTGAGGACGCGGCCGAGCTCGGGCCAGCGCCGGTTGAAGGTGCGCTCCTGGTTCTCGGTGAGCGCGCCGCGGCGGAACGTCACCGAGCCGAGCCGCGGCCAGTCGCGGCCGTCGTCGACGACCGTCTGCGGGGGCCGCCCGGCGGGCAGCTCCCCGACGCCGCGGTCGAGAGAGTCCTTAGTCATCGGGAGACATTCTCGCCGCTGCGTCGGGAAAGCTCAATCTCCCCCGCCGGCGGGAGCCGGGAACCGGAGGCGCCGGCCCGGCAGTCCAACCGGGGTGCACGCCGCGCGCGACGGCCGCGGGGCGGCGGGCGATCGGCGAGAGATAACGACAGATAAAGAGGAAAGGCGGCGCGAGGCATGGCGGAATCGCGGGCGCTCCGGGAGGCCCGGTCCTGGGTCGACACCGACAACCAGGCCGCCGCCGGCGCGCGGGACGGGGTGGCTCGGCTCGTGCGCGCCGCGGGCGGGCTGGCCGGGGCCGAGGCGCTTGTCGCGGGCGAGCTGGCCCGGCAGGCGGGC
>NZ_JH815194.1:385419-389453 GCF_000296405.1 Corynebacterium otitidis ATCC 51513 | reverse complement strand
CTGCGCGCCCGGCTCGCCGCCCCGGGAGCGGAGGCGCGCCGTGGGTGACTTCCTCGAGGAGCTCGGCGAGCTCCTCGCCGCCGGGTCGGGCGGGGAGCTGCCGCTGTCCAGCGACGCCGCCGAGGTGGAGCCCGGCGGGGGCGCCGCGTTCGTCGAGTCGGGCGACTCGGTGGCGTGGCTGGCGGACACCGACGGCGACGGGCTCGTCGACCACGTCACCGTCCTCAACCCGGGCGGGGAACCCACCGCGTGGCGCCGCGGCGAGAAGGGCTGGGGCCTGGCCCCGGCGGTGCGCGCGGACGACGCCGCAGGTGGGGAGGGCGGCTGGGGACTCCGCGACGCACATACCCCCGAAAAGGGGTAGATAAGGTGGGAAAACCCTGGTAGCGCGCCGATCGAGCGTCGGTACCGCGCGGTAACGCTCAGGTAACAACCAGTGGTATAAATCACGGCCGGTGGGGCTGCTGGGTTCCCCGGCACCGGCCGATAGGGTGGGAAAGGTGTTCTCTGCCGAGACCTACCACAGGAGTGATGAATGACCACCGCCTTGAAGGGCCTCGTCGGCCCGGTACCGACCACCAACACTGAGCTGCTCGACTGGATCGCCGAGGCGATCGAGCTCTTCGAGCCGGAGAACGTGGTCTTCGCGGATGGTTCCCAGGACGAGTGGGACCGGCTCACCTCCGAGCTGGTCGACGCCGGAACCCTCATCCGGCTCAACGAGGAGAAGCGGCCGAACAGCTTCCTGGCGCGCTCCAACCCCTCCGACGTCGCGCGCGTCGAGTCGCGCACCTTCATCTGCTCGGAGAACGAGGAGGACGCCGGCCCGACGAACAACTGGGCGCCGCCCGCCGCGATGAAGGAGGAGATGCGCGGCCAGTTCGCCGGCTCGATGCGCGGGCGCACGATGTACGTCGTGCCCTTCTGCATGGGCCCCATCTCGGACCCCAACCCGAAGCTCGGCGTGCAGCTCACCGACTCCGCCTACGTCGTGCTGTCCATGCGCATCATGACCCGCATGGGCTCCGAGGCGCTCGAGAAGATCGGCGACAGCGGCGACTTCGTGCACTGCCTCCACTCGGTGGGCGCCCCGCTCGCCGAGGGCGAGGAGGACGTCGCCTGGCCGTGCAACGAGACGAAGTACATCACCCAGTTCCCCGACACCAAGGAGATCTGGTCCTTCGGCTCCGGCTACGGCGGCAACGCGATCCTCGCGAAGAAGTGCTACGCGCTGCGCATCGCCTCGGTCATGGCCCGCGAGGAGGGCTGGATGGCCGAGCACATGCTCATCCTCAAGCTCACCTCGCCCGAGGGTAAGAACTACCACGTCGTCGCCGCGTTCCCCTCGGCCTGCGGCAAGACCAACCTCGCGATGATCAACCCCACCCTCGAGGGCTGGAGCGCCGAGGTCGTCGGCGACGACATCGCGTGGCTGTCCTTCGGTGAGGACGGGCACCTCTACGCCGTCAACCCCGAGAACGGGTTCTTCGGCGTCGCGCCGGGCACGAACTACGCGACCAACCCCAACGCCATGCGCGCCCTCGAGCCGGGCAACACGCTGTTCACCAACGTGGCGCTCACCGACGACGGCGACGTGTGGTGGGAGGGCCTCGAGGGCACCCCCGAGCACGCCATCGACTGGAAGGGCCGCGACTGGACCCCCGACTCTGACGAGAAGGCCGCCCACCCGAACTCCCGCTACTGCGTGCCGATCGGGCAGTGCCCCGTCACCGCCCCGGAGTACGACGACTGGCGCGGCGTGAAGGTCGACGCGATCCTCTTCGGCGGGCGCCGCCCCGACACCGTCCCGCTCGTCACCCAGGCGCACAGCTGGGAGCACGGCACGATGATCGGCGCGCTCCTCGCGTCCGGTCAGACGGCCGCCGCCGCGGAGGCGAAGGTCGGCTCGCTGCGCCACGACCCCATGGCGATGCTGCCGTTCATGGGCTACAACGCCGGCGACTACCTCCAGCACTGGATCGACATGGGCAATAAGGGCGGCGACAAGATGCCCCCGATCTTCCTCGTCAACTGGTTCCGCCGCGGCGACGACGGCCGCTTCCTGTGGCCGGGCTTCGGCGAGAACAGCCGCGTGCTCAAGTGGATCGTCGACCGTATCGAGGGCCGCGTCGGCGCCGACGAGACGGTCGTGGGCTACACCGCCCGCGCGGAGGACCTCGACCTCTCCGGGCTCGACACCCCGATCGAGGACGTCCGCGAGTCGCTCAGCGCCCCGGCGGAGTCGTGGGCCGGCGACGTGCAGGACAACGCCGAGTACCTCGACTTCCTCGGGCCGCGCGTGCCCCAGGAGGTACGCGCGCAGTTCGAGGCGCTCAAGCAGCGCATCCAGGACGCAAGCTAGGGCTCGGCCCAAGCGCTCACGCGAGAAGGCCCCGCCCCCGATCCGCTCGGGGAGGCGGGGCCTTCTCGCGCGCCGCGGGGCCCGGTGCGCCGCGTGCTGGGAACCGGCTGCGGGCCTGGCGCGTCGGGTGGGGGTGCGCGGCGCTATCGCCCGCCGGGGCGATTCCGCTAAACTGTGGAAAAGACTGTGCCCTGGCGTGGAAAACGCCGGGTGGTGCAGAGCCGTTGACGACCCCGTGTCTTCTTGAAAAAGGAAGGTGGCATCCCGAATGCGCTATCGCGCCCCCGCCGGTCTGCTGGCTGCAGGCCTGCTAGCCGCCGGCGCGCCGGTGGCCGCCGCCCAGCCCGCGCACGCCCCGGTCGTCATCAACGAGATCGGCCAGGCCGAGGACGGCGCCTGGGTCGAGCTCGCCAACCAGGACGAGCGCGAGCCGGCGGACGTCTCCGGCTGGCTGCTCGTCGACCCGCGCTCCGACGTCACCGTGACGCTGCCCCCGAACACCGTCATCGAGCCGGGCGGCTACCACGTCATCGAGCCCGGCGGCCGCCTCGGCAAGGACGGCGAGCTCGTTTTACGCTCCGGTGCCGATGACGTCGACGCAGCCTCGTGGCAGGAGCCCGCCGAGCAGTCCTGGGGCCGCGTGCCCGACAAGGTCGGCGACTTCGACGACACCCGCCTGCCCACCCCCGGCGAGTCCAACGTGCCGCGCCTCGGCGACGGCCAAAAGAGCGGCAGCCAGAAGACGCCGTGGCACGACGCGAAGGTCGACCCCTTCGACGTGGGCGGCCCGTTCTCCGAGCCGGGGATCGTCAGCCTCGCCGCGACCAGCGACGGCGACGTCGTCGCGCTTAACGGCGAGGGCGGCACCGTCCACGGGCTCGAGTACCTCGTCGACCTCAACTCCTACGAGCCGACGTGGAGCGCGCAGCTGCAGACCCTCAAGCCGGGCCTCGACGCGCGCGCCATCGACGTCGCCGGCGAGCGGCTCTTCGCCGTCGCCCAGCAGCCCACCGACGACGAGGAGCGCGGCCCACGCCGCGAGATCCTCACCTTCGACCTGCCCGAGGAGCCCCAGCCCGAGGACGCCGACGAGCTGGTCGACCTTCAGGCCACCCAATCTTGGGGGATCGCCACCCTCGCCCGGGAGGCCGGCGTCTCCCTCGACAGCGAGGTGAGCGCGATCGCCGCGCTCGAGGATAACCGCGTCGCGGTGGGCTTCACCGGCTACCACAAGATCCTCGTCTTCGACCTCTCCACGGCCTCGCCGTCGCTCGTCGACACCGTCGAGACCGCGCTTCCCGGCGTCGCGGAGCTCGAGCACGACCCCGAGACCGGGGAGCTGTGGGCGCTGTGCGGCGAGGAGTGCGCCGGCGCAGTGCAGCGCCTCGAGCGCGACGAGGAGGGCTCCTTCCGCCCCGCCCCGGGGGCGACCTTCCAGCGCCCGGCGAACCTCCCTGACGTCCCCGTCGCGGGCTTCGCCCGCGTCTCCGCCGAGCGGCCCTGCCCCGGCGGCGAGGGCGCCCAGCGCGTCGACCGGCTGCTGTGGGCCAACCCCACGGCCGCCGAGGGCGTGAGCCTCTACGGGGCGCTCAACAAGCAGCCGTGCGGCGCGGACGGCGGCGCGCAGCCCGAGGCCGGCGTGCCGGACGCGAGCCCCGCGCCGGGCTCCGGC
>NZ_JH815194.1:317618-385319 GCF_000296405.1 Corynebacterium otitidis ATCC 51513 | reverse complement strand
GAGCGGCGAGCCGCAGCAGCCGCGCGGCGCGCTCGACGAGGCCGCGGGCGCCGGGGACTCGGGCGCCACGGCGGCGCCCGGGGAGTACTCGCGCAAGTCCTCCCTCGCCTCGACCGGCGTGAGCGGGGTGCTCTCCGCGACGGCCATCGGGCTCGTCGCGATCGCGCTCGGCGGCATCGCGCTGCTCGCGGGCGCGCGCCGCAGCTAGCGGCGCCCCGCTAAGGGCCCTTTAGGGAATAAACGACGAAAAGACCGGCCCCGCGCGCCTCATCGAGAAGGCGCGCGGGGCCGGCGTCGTTGTCGGCCCGGGGCTAGCCCTCGGCCTGCCCCTCCTGCTCGGGCTCCTCCTCGATCGGCCGGTCGCCGTTGTCGGCCGGCGGCACGACGAAGACGGGGCACGAGGAGTTCTTGATGAGCAGCTCCGCGGTGGAGTTGCGCCACAGGCCCCGAATCCCGGTGGTGGCCTGCGTGCCGCAGACGATGACGTCCGGGCGCAGCTCGTAGGCGGCGTCGACGATCGCCGACCACGTCGACGTCGCGGACTCGACGAGGTGGGCGTTGGCCTTGAGGCCTAAGTCCTCGGCGGCGGCCGCGCCCTCCCTGAGGATCGCGAGCGCCGAGGTGTAGGCGGGGTCCTCGTTCTCCACGCTGGAGGTCCAGTCGCCCTGGTGCATGCCGGTGGCGCCGGCGCCGCGGGCCGCCTGCCGGTGGGTCGGCTCCCACGCGGTGAGCAGCTCGACGTGCGTGGGGCGCAGCAGCGCCGCGGCCTGGTCCAGCGCGCGGCGCGACTCCTCCGAGCCGTCGTAGGCGATTAGCATGGTGGTTCGATGCTCGGCGTCTGGCACGAGGAACCAGTCTCCTCTCCTCCACGGGGTCGCGGCCCGGGCGGCCGGGGCTTGTCGTTGGGGCCCGGCTGCGCCCGCGGCGCATAATTCTACGCGCCGCGCGTCGGCGCGTATCGGCGCTCGGGGGACGGGCCGCCCGCCGCGGCGATCCGGGCAGTAGCGAGAGACCTGCGAAGGGGAGGGACGTCCATGGCCAGCACCCGCGGCGCGGCCGCCGCCGCGCTTGTCGTCGGCGCGCTGGCGCTGAGCTCCTGCGGGGGCGGGGAGGAGCCCGCCCCCGCGACGGAGACGAGCACGTCGACGAGCACGGCGACCGCGACGTCGACGCCGCCGCCCTTCCCCGGCGAGGCGGAGCGCCGCGCGGCGATCGGGCGGCTCATGATCGTCCAGGTGCCGAACTTCGACGCGGCGGCCGCCGCGGTCGACGCGGGCGCCGGGGGCATCATCATCGGCAGCAACACCGACCCCGCGCTGCTCACCGAGCCGGGCCGGGACCTCGCGGCGCTCCACGAGCGGGCCGGCGGGGGCCTCGAGGTGGGCATCGACTTCGAGGGCGGGCCGGTGCAGCGCCTCCCCGAGATCATCGGCGACTACCCCTCGCCGCGGAAGCTCGCCGCGACGTCCTCCCCGGAGCAGGTCCTCGCCGTGGCCCGCGGGCTCGGGGAGCGGCTCTCCGACCTGGGCATCACGACGGACTTCGCGCCGGTCATCGACGCGGACATCAACGGCCTCTCAGTGGTGGGGGAGCGCGCCTTCTCTCCCGACCCGGAGGTCGCCGGGCGCTACGCCACGGCCTTCGCTCAAGGCCTCGCCGAGGGCGGGGTGAAGCCCGTCTACAAGCACTTCCCCGGCCACGGCGCGGCCTCGGGGGATAGCCACCTCGAGGAGGTCGTCACCCCGCCGCTCGAGGAGCTCAAGGCCGGGGAGCTGTCGGCCTACGGGCCGGCACTCTCCGCGGTGCCGAGCGCGGGCGTCATGCTCGGCCACCTCACAGTCCCGGGCTTAAGCACCGAAGGGCTGCCCACGAGCCTCGACCCGGCGGCCTACGAGCTGCTGCGCTCCGGCGACTACCCGGGCGGCCGGCCCTTCGAGGGCGTCGCCTACACCGACGACCTCGCGCAGATGATCGCCGTCGGGGAGTCCTTCAGCCCCGAGGAGGCCGCCGTCCAGGCGGTCGCGGCGGGCGCCGACCGGGTGATGTGGGTGACCGGCGACGTGACGAGCGCGATCGACGCGATCGACGAGCGCGTCGTCTCCGGCGAGCTCCCGTGGGCCGGGATCGAGGAGTCCGCGGCGAAGGATCGACCCTAGCCCGGGAACCGCGCGCGGGCCGGAAACTTGGCGAAAGCCCGGGCCAGGCGAAATACTTGTATACCGTGACTAACAACGGGACTGGGAGCGGCCGCACGGCCGCGAAGGTGGTGGCCTGGGTGCTCGGCGGCATCCTCGGCCTGCTCGTGCTCACCTACGTCATCGACGTGGCGGTGACCTCCGGCACCGTGCCGCGGGGCACGACCGTGCGGGACGTGGAGATCGGGGGCTTGAGCTACGACGAGGCCGAGGAGCGCCTCGAGAGCGAGCTCGGGGGCCTGGCCACCCAGCCCGTCGCCGCCGAGGCCGGCGAGCTTCGCGCCGAGTTCGTGCCCGAGGAGGCCGGGCTTGTGCCGAACTGGTCCGGCACCGTCGAGGCCGCCGGGCGCGCCTCCTTGAACCCGATCACCCGCATCAAGGGGCTCTTCGGCACCGTCGAGGTCGACGTCGTCACCGCCACCCAGGACGACCGGCTCGCCAGCGCCGCGGAGCGCGTCGCCGGGGAGCTCAGCCGCGAGATGCGCGACGCGGGCATCTCGCTCGAGGGCGGCGAGGTCGAGATCGTCGAGCCCGAGATCGGCCAGCGCGTCGACGCCGCCGACGCCGCCGACGCGATGGAGGAGCACTGGCTCGACGAGGGGGCCGTCTCCGTCGACTACGACGGCGAGGAGCCCAGCGTCGGCCGCGACGCCGCAGAGGAGGCCGCGAACGGCCCCGCCGCGCGCGCCGTGTCCGGCGAGGTGCGCGCCAAGGGCGCCGAGGACGTCGACGGCGTCATCCCCACCGAGCGGATGGGCGAGGTCGTCAGCTTCAAGCCCGACGACGGGCGCCTCAAGGCCGACGTCGACGTCGACGCCGCCCGCGGCATCCTCAACGAGAACCTCGGCGAGACCGAGAAGGAGCTGCGCAACGCGAACTACACCTCCTCCGGCGGGGAGCTCACCGTCACCCCGCACCAGGACGGGCGCACCATCGACTGGGAGAAGACCCTCGAGAACTTCCCCGAGCGCGTCATCGGCGACGCCGAGCGCGAGTTCGACGTCTCCTACGACGAGGAGAAGGCCAGCTTCACCACCGAGCAGGCCGAGCGCGCGACGTTCGACGAGGCGATGGGCGAGTTCACCACGAGCGGCTTCTCCCGCGACTCGGGCATTAATATCCGCCGCATCTCCGACGACGTGAGCGGCACCCTGCTTCTGCCGGGCGAGACGTTCTCCCTCAACGGCCGCACCGAGCCGCGCGGCAAGGCGCAGGGCTATGTCGAGTCCGGCATCATCCAGGACGGCCACGCCGACACCGCCGTCGGCGGCGGCATCTCCCAGTATGCGACGACGCTGTACAACGCCACGTACTTCGCTGGCCTCGAGGACGTCGCCCACACTCCGCACAGCTACTACATCAACCGCTACCCCGCGGGCCGCGAGGCCACCGTCTTCGAGGGCCAGATCGACCTGAAGTTCAAGAACCCCTTCGACATCCCCGTGCGCATCGAGTCCCAAGTCGACGGCAACAGCGTCACCGTGCGGATCATGGGCCAGAAGCAGGTCGACGTCGAGTCCGTCAACGGCGGCCGCTGGAACGAGACCCCGCCGCAGCGGCAGAACGTCGGCGGCGAGAACTGCCAGCCCTCCTCGGGCGCGCCGGGCTTCACCACCTCCGACACGCGCATCATCCGGGACCTCTCCGGCAACGAGATCTCCCGCGAGGAGACCACCACGGTCTACGACCCGCAGCCGATCGTCACCTGCTCCTAGCGCGGCAGCCCGCCGCGGCCCCGGAGCCCCGGCGGGGCGCGCCCGCGCGCCTCGGCCGGGGCGGGCGCTAGAGTCAGGGGGCGAACCTAAAGACCACATGTGCTGGCGCGGGGCGCGGCAGGCCCCGCGCCCCGCGCCGAGGAAGGGGCCGTGAGATGAGCCAGGGCGAGAGCCACTACGACCTGTACGCGAGCCTGGGGCTCGACCGGGAGAAGAGCGCCGCGGAGATCGCCGGGGAGCTCGACTCGCGGCTCGAGCGGCTGAGCGGCGAGGGCAAGACCGTCGCCGACCCCGCCTACGACGAAGCCTCGACCGCGCGCACCATCCTCGGCGACCCCCGCCGCCGGCGCCTTTATGACGAGCGGCTCGCCTCCCCGACCCCGCCGGCTATCGGCATCGACGAGCTGCGCGGCTTAGCCCAGCTCCCCGAGAGCGCCCTGCCCCCGCTCGAGGACGAGGACGAGAAGGACGCCCCCTCGGCCGAGTCGCCGGCCGACGCCTACTACGGCCAGCAGGCCCAGCAGCCTTACGCGGACCCGGCCACCGAGCAGTACCCCGCCACCGGGCAGCAGCAGCCCGGGCAGCCCGCCGCGCCGGCCGCGGGCCAGAGCGCGCTCCAGGGCGCGGCCGCGGACGTGCGCCAGCTGCCGCCGGTGGTGGCCGCGACGTTCTGGGTGGCCATCGGGCTCGCCGTCGTCGGCGCGCTGGGCTTCCTCATCGGCCTGTGGCAGATCGCGATCAACTCGAGCGGCGAGCGCTTCGTCGAGGGCGTCTTCGACTCCTCGTTCGTCCCGCCGTGGACGGGCTACCAGTTCGTCGTCGCCACGGTCGTCTCGGCCGTCGTCGGGGTGAGCGTGGCGCTGGCCATCGCGGGCTTCGGCGCGCGCCGGGAGCCGGTGGGGCTCATCGTCGGCGCGGGCGCGGCGATCGCGCTCGTGCTCGTCGGGCTGGTGAGCACCGCTATCGTCGGCGCCACCCCGCTGACGCTGGTGGGGCTCCTCCTGCTCGGCGGGACGGTCGCCCAGGTGGTGCTCCTCGCGCTGCCGCAGGTGCGCGGCTGGTTCGCGGCCCGCGCCTAAGAAGGCCCGGCCTCGCCGCCGCCCCCTAGCCCCGCGGACCCGGCCCCGCGGCACTGTTCCCGCGGGCGAGGGGCGGCGATACAAAAGAACCGGCCCCGGGTGGCTCTCGCCGCCCGGGGCCGGGGGTGTTCGTGGAGCCGATGACGGGAATCGAACCCGCGTATTCAGCTTGGGAAGCTGATGTTCTGCCATTGAACTACATCGGCATCGCGCCGGGTTTTGGGCTCTCGCCCGCCTGCGCGTACCCGGTGAAGTCTAGCACGGCCCGCGCCCTGCGATAAAAGCCCTGGGAGGAGGCGCCGCGTGAGGCTAGTGCCCGGCCCGGTTAGGCTGGGGGCGTGCTTCTCTCCGACCGCGATATCCGCGCCGCCGTCGAGGACGGCAGCTTCGCCATCGAGCCCTACGAGCCCGGGCTCGTGCAGCCCTCGAGCGTGGATATCCGCCTCGACCGCTACGTGCGGGTGTTTAACAACTCCCGCTACACGCACATCGACCCGAAGCTCGAGATGCCCGAGCTCACCACCCTCGTCGAGGTCGACGAGGGCGACTCGTTCGTGCTCCACCCGGGGGAGTTCATCCTCGGCTCCACGCTCGAGCGCGTCGGCTTGCCGGCGCACCTCGCGGGCCGGCTCGAGGGGAAATCCTCGCTGGGCCGGCTGGGGCTGGTGACCCACTCGACCGCGGGCTTCATCGACCCGGGATTTAGTGGGCACATCACCCTCGAGCTCTCCAACGCGGCGAACCTGCCCATCACCCTGTACCCGGGGATGAAGATCGGGCAGCTCGCGCTGTTCGCGATGTCTTCGCCCGCGGAGACCCCCTACGGTTCCGCGGAGCTCGGCTCGAAGTATCAGGGGCAGCGCGGGCCCACGACCTCGAAGGCGTATCTGAACTTCCGTTAGCGGTCCGCGGACGGTAGCCGGATAGTTAGGCCCCGTTCACCGCGGCCGGGCACAGTGGTCGCCATGCGAATCACGGTCATCGGAGCGGGCTACCTCGGCGCGACCCACGCCATCTGCATGGCGCGGTGCGGCCACGAGGTGCTCGCGGTGGACACCCAGCAGCGGCGCGTCGACGAGCTCGAGGCGGGCCGCCTCCCGTTCTACGAGCCCGGGCTGGGGGAGCTGCTCGCCACCGAGCGGGAGGCGGGCCGGATCCACTGGACGACCGACTACCAGCAGGCTGCCGAGTTCGCGCGGCTGCACTTCATCACCGTGGGTACCCCGCAGGTCAAGGGCGGGTTCGCGACGGACGTGTCCGCGGTGCGCGACGTCGTCTCCGACCTCGTGCCGAGGCTTTCCGGGCGCCACCTGCTGGTCGGGAAGTCGACGGTGCCGGTGGGCACCGCCTCCGAGCTGCAGGTCCTCGCCGACCTGCTCGTCGGCGACGACGCGGAGGTCGACGTGTGCTGGAACCCCGAGTTCCTCCGCGAGGGCCGCGCCGTGGCCGACACGCTCCACCCCGACCGCATCGTCGTCGGCTCGAGGACCGGCTCCGCGGCGGTGGAGGCGCTCCGGGAGGTCTACCGGGAGCAGATCGCCGAGGGCATCCCCTTCCTCGAGACGGACGTCGCCACCGCGGAGCTCGTCAAGACCGCCGCGAACGCGTTCCTCGCGACGAAGGTGTCCTTCATCAACGCGGTCGCCGACGTGTGCGAGGCGGGCGGCGCGAACATCGCGGAGCTCACCACCGCGCTCGGCCTCGACCCGCGCATCGGCTCGAAGTTCCTCCACGCGGGCCTGGGCTTCGGGGGCGGCTGCCTGCCGAAGGACCTGCGCGGGTTTATGGCGCGCGCGAACGAGCTCGGCGCGGACCACGCGGCGCGCTTCATGCGGGAGGTCGACTCCGTCAACCGCAACCGGCGCAGCCGAGTCGTCGACGACGTCGCAGCCCTCGTGCCGGATGGGCTCGCCGGGGCGCGGGTGTGCGTGCTCGGCGCGGCGTACAAGCCGAACTCGGACGACGTGCGCGACTCGCCGGCGCTCGCCGCGGCGGGCGCGCTCTCGCTCCGCGGCGCGGACGTCGTGGTCGTTGACCCGCGCGCCACCGCCAACGCGCGGCGCGCCTTCCCCACGCTCGCCTACCCCGAGACCCTCGAGGAGGCGCTGGGTGGCGCGGACGTCGTCGTGCTGGCCACCGAGTGGCGCGAATACCAGGAGATCGACCCCGAGTGGGCGGGCGGGCTCGTGCGGCGCCGCTGCGTCGTCGACGCGCGCGGCGCGCTGCCCGCCGCCGACTGGCTCGCCGCGGGCTGGACGCTGCGCGCGGTGGGCCGCGGGCTCGTCAAGGCCCGCTAAGAAACCCGCCCCGCAGCACCCGAGGGCGCGCGGGGCGGAAGGCTTCCGGGGAGGCCTACTGCTTGTAGCTGGAGAGGAAGTCCCCGAGCCGGTCGATCGCCTCGGCGAGCTCCGAGGCCCAGGGCAGCGTGACGACCCGGAAGTGGTCGGGCTCCGGCCAGTTGAAGCCGGTGCCCTGCACCATCAAGATCTTCGTGGCGCGCAGCAGGTCGAGCATGAGCTGCGTGTCGTCGTGGATGTCGTAGACCTCGGGGTCGAGGCGCGGGAACGCGTAGAGCGCGCCCTTGGGCTTCACGCAACTCACCCCGGGGATCTCGTTGAGCTTCTCGTAGGCCACGTCGCGCTGCCGAAGCAGCCGGCCGCCCTCACCGGTGAGCTCGTAGATCGACTGCCTCCCGCCGAGCGCGACCTGGATGGCGTGCTGGCCGGGCACGTTCGAGCACAGCCTCGTCGACGCGAGCAGTTCGAGGCCCTCGATGAAGCCGCGGGCGCGCTCCTTCGGGCCGGTGACGACCATCCAGCCCGCGCGGTAGCCGGCCACCCGGTAGGCCTTGGAGAGCCCGTTGTACGTCACGGTGACGAGATCCGGCGCGAGCGTGGCGAGCGAGTGGTGCACCGCCCCGTCGTAGAGGATCCGGTCGTAGATCTCGTCGGCGAGCAGCATGAGGTCGTGCTCCCTGGCGAGCCTCACGATCGCCTCGAGGGTCTCCTTCGAGTACACCGCCCCGGTCGGGTTGTTGGGGTTGATGACGACGATCGCCTTGGTGCGCTCGGTGATCTTTTGCTCGATGTCCTCGAGCGACGGGTTCCAGTCGTTGTCCTCGTCGCAGAGGTAGTGCACCGGGGTGCCGCCCGCGAGCGAGACCGACGCCGTCCACAGCGGGTAGTCGGGCGCGGGGATGAGCACCTCGTCGCCGTCGTTGAGGAGCGCCTGCGTCGTCATCCCGATGAGCTCCGAGACGCCGTTGCCGAGGAACACGTCGTCGATGTCGAACTCGGGGAAGCCGTCGATGAGCTCGTAGCGGGTGACGATCGCGCGCCGGGCGGGAACGATGCCCTTCGAGGTGGAGTAGCCCTGCGAGTGGGGCAGCGCGGCGATCATGTCGCGCATGATGACGTCCGGCGCGTCGAAGCCGAAGACCGCGGGGTTGCCGGTGTTGAGCTTCAACACGCGGTGCCCGTCGGACTCCATCCGCTCCGCCTCCGCGGCGACGGGGCCGCGGATCTCGTAGAGGACGTTCTTGAGCTTCTCCGACTGGTCGAACGTGCGGCGCCGCCGCGGCCTGCCGGGCTGGTGGTCCGAGGGAGTGGTCGTAGTCACGCCCACCATTGTGCCACCGCGAGGCTAGCCCGCCGGCATCCTCGGCGCGGCGATTCGGCCGCGACCCGGGGCGGCGCTAGTCCCGGTCCCGGCGCCGGGAGCGGCCGGTGGCCTGCTCGTGGAGGTAGTCCACGGCCGTGGATTTCAGCTCCTCGAGCTGCTGGGAGCGGCGCCGGCGCGCGGCGGCCTGTTCCTCGGCGAGCGCGGCGCGGTCGCGCTGGCGGCGCAGCTGGTCGGCGCGGCGCAGCTCCTTCATGCGGGCCTTGTGCAGGCTCCGCGGGGAGGGCGCGGACCACGAGCGCGGCCCGATCTTCGCGACGTAGAGCGCGACGATCACCGCCGGGATGATGAGCAGGAGCACCCACTGGCCGGTGACGATCGCCCCGGCGAGCGCGGCGATCGAGCTCAGCGCGGTGATCGCGGCGCGGGGTCGCTTGCCGCGGCGGCGCTGCTCGGCGATCTCCGTGGCGGTGTAGACGGCCTCGGACTCCTCCCCCGGCGAGCCGAGCTGAGCCGTGGGGTCGTCGGGCAGGTCCGCGAACGCGCCCGCCGCGTCGGCGCGGGTGGCGGCCGCCGCGATCTGGCGGCAGCGGGTGTCGTACTCGTCGACCGCGAGGCGCCCCTCGGCGAGCGCGGTCGCGAGCGAGGCGAAGAGCGTCTCGCGCTCGGCGTCGCTCAGCCGAAGATGGGGGTCCTCCACGGGTTCCGGAGTATAGCGGAGCCCCGCGCCGGCCGCCCCCGCGCGGAAAACCCCCGGTTACATTTAATGGAACTATTAGTGGCCGAATATAGACGAAGTTTATACCGGAAAGTATCGTCGGCAGATCGCTGGAAACCAGCAGGTGGATGACGTAATTTTGGCTGTGATCCGGCCGCGAGTCGGCGGGAATCAGGCTTTCTCTATCGGCACCACGCGAGAAAAAGGCGGTATATCTACAGTGAGTTCCATCAGGACCGGGCTGCGAGGCGTCGCGGCCGGCGTGGCGGCGCTTGCGGTGGCGGGCGGCGCGCTGGTCGCCGCCCCGCTCGCCGGGGCGCAGGAGGCGGGCGCGGTTCCCACCGGCCCGCAGCACGCCCACGGCGAGCCGAAGCGCCCCCAGGAGGGCGCCGAGCGCACCTTCCAGATCACCAACATCACCGACTTCCACGGGCACTTCTCCCGCACCGAGGACGAGCCCGGCGCGGCGCTGCTCAAGTGCCAGATCGACGAGGAGTCCCGAGGCAAGAACTCGGTGCTGACCTCCTCGGGCGACAACGTCGGCGGCACGCCGTTTAACTCCGCGATCCAGAACGACGAGCCCACCCTCGACATCCTCAACGCCCTCGGTGTCGAGGTGACCGCGGTGGGTAACCACGAGTTCGACCAGGGCTACGACGACCTCGTCGGGCGCATCGTGCCGCGCTCCGACTATCCGATCCTCGCGGCGAACGTCAACGGCCGCGACGAGGAGCTCCTTCCGGCGACGTGGTCGACGACGCTCGGTGGCCTGCGGGTCACGTTCATCGGCACGGTCACCGACGAGACCGCCCAGATCGTCGACCCCGCCGGCATCGCGGGCATCGAGTTCGCGGACGCGGCGAGCGTCACCCGCGAGATCGCCGACGAGATCAAGGCCGCCGACCAGGCGGACCTCGTGGTGAGCCTGATCCACGAGGGCGTTTCCGATCCCTCCGCCTTCGGCGAGAACGTCGATATCGTCTTCGCGGGTCACACCCACGTCGTCCCGCCGATCGACCCGAGCGTCTCCCCGCTGGTGCTGCAGGCGGGTAGCTACAGCGAGAACCTCGCGATCGTCGAGGGCGAGGTCGACGAGGCCGGCGAGGTGACCGTCACCCGCGCCGATGTGCTCGGTCCGGAGGAGATCGCCGCGTGCGGCGAGCCCGACCCGGAGATCGCGGAGCTCGTTGCCCAGGCCGAGGCTGCCGCCGAGGTCGAGGGGCAGCGGGTTGTCGCGACGATCGAGGAGTCGTTCTACCGCGGCACGCAGGAGGGCGCGCGGCCGGGCTCGAACCGCGGCACCGAGTCGACGCTGAACAACCTCATCGCCGACGTGGCGCGCGAGGGGATTACGAACAACACCGCGGTGACCGCGGATATCGGCCTCAACAATGCTGGCGGCGTGCGCGCCGACCTGCCGGCGGGGGAGATCACCTACGCCGACGCGTTCGCGGTGCAGCCGTTCAACAACGACGTCACCTACACCGAGCTCACCGGCGATCAGCTCTACCGCGCCTTCGAGCAGCAGTGGAAGGGCCCGGAGGCGGACCGCCCGGTGCTCAACCTCGGCGTGTCGAACAACGTCGACTGGACCTACGACCCGGCCAAGCCGCTGGGCGAGAAGGTCACGAATATCAATATCGACGGCAAGCCCGTCGACCGTGAGGCCACCTACACGGTCGCGGCGTCGACGTTCCTCCTTAACGGCGGCGACGGGTTCACCGCGCTGAGCGAGGGGCCGGACCTGCCCTCCACGGGGCTCATCGACGTGCAGCTGTTCATCGACTACCTCGAGGCGCACGCCGAGGACCTCACGCCGCGCTCCGGCCAGGCCGGGGTGGGCGTGACGATCACCGACGGGGAGCTGCGCGCCGGCTCCGAGGTGGAGCTCGCGCTGTCCTCGCTGATTTACAGCGTCGACCCGCGCGCCACCCAGGCGACCGTCGAGCTCGCGGGTGCCACCGCGAGCGCCGAGATCGACCAGTCGCTCGGCGAGCCGGGCCACGGCGAGGCCGGCACCGCGACGGTGCGGCTCACGCTGCCCGCCGACGCGGCGGGCGCCCACGTCCTGCGGGTCACGACCGACGCGGGCACCGACATCGGCCTGCCCGTCGAGATCGCCCCGGCCGAGGGCGCGGCCCCGCCGACCGACGGCCCGGGCACCGAGCCCGGCGCGACCGACGAGCCGACCGACGACGGCTCCGGGGACGGCCAGAACGACGGCGCCGCTGGCGACGAGCCGCGCGGCGACGCCACCCAGCCGGGCGAGGGCGACGCGGCGAGGAAGGACGGCGGTGCCACGGGCCAGCCGGCCCCCGCGCCGCGGGACGGCTCCGCGCAGGCGGGCGCCGGGAGCGGTTCGCTCGCCTCGACGGGCGTGTCCGGGGTGCTCGGCGTCCTCGCCTTCGGCCTCGCGCTGAGCGCGGCGGGCGCGGCCGGGCTGGTCGCCTCCCGGCGCCAGCAGGAGGCCTAAGGCCGAAACCCGAGAAAACGCGCTAGGGCGCGACGGCCGGCCCGGGCGGCGGGAACTCCCCGCGCCCGGGCCGGCTTTCCCGTGTCCGGGGCCGGCCTCGAGGATCCCGCGGCGCTGCCCCGGCCCAGGTAGACCGTGCGGTATGTGACGCGGGTATCAATCTTTCGTCGGCGCCCGGTCGGGGTGGCGGCGGGGCCCGATCGCGAAAACTATTCACGCGCCGCTGCGCCGGATAGCGGCAGGTGGCCGCGGCCGCGATGCGGGCGATCCTGGGTCTTCCCGGGGCGTGTCGAGCGGTGCAATTGTGGTAGACCGCATTGTCTGTTAGAAACAGGTGACACCATTCATGTCTACCGCACGATCCCTAAGGAGGGTGGCGTATGGCACCCACGTCCCCCGCGACGCGGACGCGGAAGCCGAGGGCGAAGAAACCCGAGGGGCAGTGGAAGATCGACGGCACGAAGCCGCTCAACCACGAGGAGGAGCTCAAGCAGGAGGAGGCCGCGTTCGCGGTCAAGCAGCGGGTCATCGACACCTACTCCAAGGAGGGCTTCGACTCGATCCCCGCGGAGGACCTCGCGCCGCGGTTCAAGTGGCTGGGCATCTACACGCAGCGCCGGCAGGACCTTGGCGGGGAGTACACGAAGCAGATCGATAACTCCGAGATGCAGGACCACTACTTCATGATGCGGGTCCGCATCGACGGCGGGCAGCTCAACCCGGAGCGGGTGCGCACCATCGGGGAGATCTCGCGGGACTTCGCGCGCTCCACGGCGGACCTCACCGACCGGCAGAACGTGCAGCTCCACTGGATCGAGATCGAGGACGTGCCCGAGATCTGGGAGCGCTTAGAGGCGGTGGGGCTCACGACGATCATGGCCTGCGGCGACGTGCCGCGCGTCATCATGGGCTCCCCGGTGGCGGGGATCGCCGCCGACGAGGTCATCGACGCGACCCCGGCGATCGACGAGATCCACGAGAAGTACTTAGGCGACGAGGACCTGGCGAATCTGCCGCGCAAGTACAAGACGGGCATCTCCGGCAACGCCCGCCAGGACGTCAACCACGAGATCCAGGACATCGGGTTCGTCGCCTCCGTGCACCCCGAGCACGGCCCGGGGTTCGAGTGCTTCGTCGGCGGGGGCCTGTCGACCAACCCGATGATCGGGCAGCCGCTGGGCGCGTGGATCCCGCTCGAGCGCGTCGCCGAGGTGTGGCACGCGGTCGCGCTGCTGTTCCGCGACTACGGCTTCCGGCGGCTGCGCAACCGGGCGCGCATCAAGTTCCTCGTCAAGGAGTGGGGGATCGAGAAGTTCCGCCGCATCCTCGAAGACGAGTATTTGGACGAGCCGCTCATCGACGGGCCGAAGGTCGAGACCCGCCCCGGCGGGCGCGACCACATCGGCGTCCACGAGCAGAAGGACGGGCGCTTCTACCTCGGGGTGAAGCCCACGGTCGGGCACCTCACCGGCGAGCAGCTCATCGAGATCGCCGATATCGCCGAGGCCCACGGCGTCGAGCGGATCCGCACGACGAACGCCAAGGAGCTGTTGTTCCTCGACGTCGAGCGCGAGGAGATCAACCCGCTCTCCCGCGACCTCGCGGACGCCGGCCTCTACCCGCAGCCCAGCGAGTTCCGCCGCGGGATCATGACGTGCACCGGCCTGGAGTTCTGCAAGCTCGCCTACACGACGACGAAGGCCTACGGCATCGAGCTCGTCGACGAGCTCGAGGAGCGCATCGGGGACCTCGACACGCCGATCACCATCGGCATCAACGGCTGCCCCAACGCCTGCGCCCGCACCCAGGTCTCCGACATCGGGCTCAAGGGCCAGGTCGTCACCGACGACGACGGCAACAAGGTCGAGGGCTTCCAGGTGCACCTCGGCGGCTCGATGAGCCTGGACCAGAACTTCGGGCGCAAGCTCAAGGGCCACAAGGTGCTCGCCACCGAGCTCAACGACTACGTCGCGCGCGTCGTCGGGAACTTCAAGGAGAAGTCCAACGACGGGGAGCTGTTCCGCGAGTGGGTGGCGCGCGCCCCGGAGGACGACCTGCGATGAGCATTCGTCGCAAGCCCAACCCGAACCGCAACTTCCCCACGCACTGCCCGTACTGCGCCGGCGAGGACCTCGTGCCCAACGAGATCACCGACTTCGGCTGGAAGTGCGGCGAGTGCCTGCGCGTCTTCGAGGTGAAGTTCCATGGCCAGGACGACCCGGAGGTTCGCCCCAACCCCGTGGACTCCACCCACGAGGCGCTCGAGCGCTCGCTGAAGCGCCACGCCGGCCGCCAGGTGCTTCGCCGGGCGGAGTGAATCGGAAAGGAGAAAGCCACACGGTGGCCACAGTCAACCTTTTAGGCGGGGGCGCGGGAAACTACCGCGACCCGGAGGTCTCTCCCGAGGGGCGGAGGGAGACCGAGCCGCTCAGCGACGAGGTCGCCCGCGAGAACGAGCGGCTCGTCGCGCGCTACGCCGACGAGCTCTACGAGGCGAGCGCCCCGGAGATCATGGAGTGGGCGAACGAGCACGTGCCCGGCAAGATCGCGGTGACGCTCTCCATGGAGAACACCGTGCTCGCCGAGCTCGCCGCCCGCCACGCGCCGCGCGCCGAGTTCCTCTTCCTCGACACCGAGTACCACTTCGACGAGACCTTAGAGGTCGCCGATAAGGTCGAGCGCCGCTACGAGCAGAAGCTCGTGCGCGCCCGCGCGATCCTCTCTCGCGCGGAGCAGGACAAGACCTACGGGCCGAACCTCTACCGCTCCAACCCCACGGCCTGCTGCCGGATGCGCAAGGTCGAGCCGCTCGCCCGCTACCTGTCGGGCTACGCCGCGTGGGTGACGGGGTTGCGCCGCGCCGACGGGCCGACGAGGAAGAACGCGCCGGCGCTCTCCCTCGACCAGACCGGGCGGCTGAAGATCTCCCCGATCGTCACGTGGACCTTAGAGGACACGCAGGACTACATCGACGACAACGACCTCATCGAGAACCCCCTGACCCACCAGGGCTACCCCTCGATCGGCTGCGCGACGTGCACGCTGCCGGTGAGCGAGGGCGACGACCCGCGGGCGGGCCGCTGGGCGTTCTCCGCGAAGACGGAATGCGGGCTGCACCAATGACGGCAACGATCACCACCACGACGACGGGAGGCGCCTCGCCGCTCTCCCCGCACTTAAGGGAGCTCGAGAGCGAGTCCATCTACATCCTCCGCGAGGTCGCCGGCCAGTTCGACCGGCCGGCGCTGCTGTTCTCCGGGGGCAAGGACTCGGTCGTCGTCCTCGAGCTCGCCAAGCGGGCGTTCCGCCCCGCGGCCGTGCCGTTCGAGCTGCTCCACGTCGATACCGGCCACAACTTCCCCGAGGTCCTCGACTTCCGCGACCGAGTCGTCGAGGAGGCCGGGGTGCGCCTCCACGTGGCGAAGGTGCAGGACTGGATCGACCGCGGCGAGCTCAAGGAGCGGCCCGACGGCACCCGCAACCCGCTGCAGACCGTGCCGCTCGTCGAGACGATCGAGGACCGCGGCTACGACGCGGTGATCGGCGGCGCGCGCCGCGACGAGGAGCGCTCCCGGGCGAAGGAGCGGGTTTTCTCCGTGCGCGACTCGTTCGGCGGCTGGGACCCGCGCCGCCAGCGGCCCGAGCTGTGGAGCCTCTACAACGGCGGCCACCAGCCCGGCGAAAACATCCGCGTCTTCCCGATCTCCAACTGGACCGAGTCGGACGTGTGGGAATACATCGGCAGCCGCGGCATCGAGCTGCCGCCGATCTACTTCGCGCACGAGCGCGACGTATTCCGCCGCGACGGGATGTGGCTCACCCCCGGCGAGTGGGGCGGGCCGCGCGGCGACGAGCAGCTCGAGCGGCGCACCGTGCGCTACCGCACCGTCGGCGACATGTCGTGCACCGGCGCGGTCGAGTCGACCGCCTCCACCGTCGAGGAGGTCATCGAGGAGATCGCCACCTCGACGCTCACCGAGCGCGGCGCGACGCGCGCCGACGACCGGCTGAGCGAGTCGGCGATGGAGGACCGAAAGAAGGAAGGGTACTTCTAAGAGATGAGCGCTCCCGTGACCAGCGTCGCCGGCGGGGTGGACCTCGCCGCGCGCGACACGCTTCGGCTGTGCACCGCCGGCTCCGTCGACGACGGGAAGTCGACGTTCGTTGGCCGGCTGCTCCACGACACCCACTCGGTGCTCGCCGACCAGCTCGACGCGGTGGAGCGCTCCTCGAAGGAGCGCGGCTTCCCCGGCGGGCTGGACTTCTCCCTGCTCGTCGACGGCCTGCGCGCCGAGCGCGAGCAGGGCATCACCATTGATGTGGCCTACCGCTACTTCGCGACGGAGAAGCGCACCTTCATCCTCGCGGACACGCCCGGGCATGTGCAGTACACCCGCAACACCGTCACCGGCATGTCGACCGCGCAGCTCGTCGTCCTGCTCGTCGACGCGCGCAACGGCGTCGTCGAGCAGACCAAGCGGCACCTTTCCGCCGCGGCGCTGCTCGGCGTCGACCAGGTCGTCCTCGCGGTGAACAAGATCGACCTCGTCGACTTCGACGAGCAGGTCTTCCGCGGCATCGAGTCCGAGTTCGTCTCCATCGCAGCCCGGCTGGGCATCGGCACGGCGAAGGCGGTGCCAATCTCCGCGCTCGGCGGCGACAACGTCGCGCAGCGATCCGAGCGCACCCCGTGGTATGGCGGCGAGACCGTCCTCGAGCTGCTCGAGACGCTGCCGGTCGAGCGCGCCGAGGCCGCCGCCCTCGACTTCCGCTTCCCCGTGCAGTACGTCATCCGCGAGCACGAGACCGACTACCGCGGCTACGCCGGGCGCGTCGCCGCCGGCGCTATCGCCGTGGGCGACGAGGTCGCGCTGCCCGAGGGGCGCTCGGCTCGGGTCACCCACGTCGACACCCCCGACGGCCCCGCCTCGAGCGCCGTGGCCGGCGAGTCGGTGACGCTGCGCCTCGATGAGGACGTCGACCTCGCGCGCGGGGACCTCATCTCCGCGGGCACGCGCCCCGAGCCGACCCGCAGGATTTCGGCGACGCTCGTCGGGCTCGGCGAGGCGGGCGTGCGGCCCCGCCAGCGGCTCACGCTGCGCTACGGGCCCGCGACGACCGCGGCGCGGATCACCTCCATCGACGACACCGTCGACCTCGACGGCGGCGTCGCCGAGGAGGACCCCGGCGAGCTGAAGCTCAACGACATCGCGCACGCCACCGTCGAGCTGCAGCGGCCCCTGCCCGTGGAGGACTACGCCGCGCGCGGCGCGGTCGGCGCGTTCCTGCTGGCCGACCAGGCCACCGGCGACACGCTCGCCGCGGGGCTCGTCGGCCTCCACCTCACCGGGGCGAGGGGCTAAGCCGCCGTGGCCGGGCTCATCACCGTCGCGCACGGCACGAGGCGCCGCCGCGGGGAGGAGGGCGTCGCGGCGCTTTCTAGCGCGGCGGGCGCGCTGCTCGGCGCCGAGGTGACCCCGGCCTACCTCGACTTCCAGGAGCCCGACCCGGTGTCCGCCGCGCGCGCCGCCGCGGCCGCCGGCCACGAGCGGGTGGTGTTCGCCCCGCTGCTGTTCACCTCGGCGTTCCACCTCACCTCGGACCTGCCCAAGGCCGCCGAGCGCGCCCGAAATGAGGCCGGCGTCGACGTCGAGGTCGCCGAGCCGATCGGCACGGGAGACGACGTCGCCCGGCTGCTCGCCGGCGTCGCCGCCGAGGACGCGGAGCCGGGGGCAACGCTCGTGCTCTACTCGGTGGGCTCGTCGAGCAGGGCCGCGACCGAGGCCGTGGCGGGACTCGCGGCCCGCGTCGGTGAGCTCGCCGGCGCCCCGTGCACCCCGGTGCAGGCCACCGGCCGGGCCGCCGGCGGCACCGCCGCGCTCGACGAGGTGTCGCGCAACTGCCGCGCGGCGCACCTGCTGCCCCTTTTTGTCACGGATGGTCGATTGCTCGACGAGGCTGCCGGGCACGTCGCACAGTGTCCGGAGGGCGAGTGCCGGTGGGGCGCCTCCCCGGCGCTGGGCACCCGCCTCGCCCGCCTCCTCGCCGGCCGCTTCCGGTCGGCCCTATCGATAACCAGCAACGCCTAGGGCGGCGCCAGGCCCGCCGCCCGGGAGCACTAACGCCCGCCCCGCCTGAGGCGGGGCGGAAAACAGAAAGAGCTTGGTAGTACTCACATGCCTTCCCTGATTCTCATCGCGCTAGCCGGGCTTTTGGCCCAGCTCGTCGACGGCGGCCTCGGCATGGGCTTTGGCGTCGTCTCCACCTCGTTCCTCATCAGCTTCGCGGGTCTCGCGCCCGCCGCGGCGAGCGCCTCGGTGCACGTCGCGGAGCTCGGCACGACGTTCGTCTCCGGTTTGAGCCACTGGCGCTTCGGCAACGTGAAGTGGGGGATTGTCCTCTGGCTCGCGGTGCCGGGCGCGGTCGGCGCGTTCGCGGGCGCGACGTTCCTGTCGAATATCTCCACCGAGGCCGCGACCCCGATCATGGGCCTCATCCTCACCGGGATCGGCCTGTTCCTCATGGCCCGCTTCGTGCGCGGCTGGTCGCCCGCGCCGACGAAGAACGCGCACCACAACCGGGGCTTCCTCGGCGTGCTGGGCGTCTTCGGCGGGTTCATCGACTCGACCGGTGGCGGCGGCTGGGGCCCGACGACGACGTCGACGCTCCTGGCCGTGGGCAAGGACGAGCCGCGCAAGGTCATCGGAACGGTGAGCGCCTCGGAGTTCCTCGTCACGCTGGCCGCGGTGCTCGGCTTCGTCTACGGGCTGCGCGAGGAGATCCTCGAGTACGGCACCGCGATCCTCGCGCTGCTCGCCGGCGGCGTCATCGCCGCGCCGCTCGCCGCGTACATCGTCACGAAGATCAACCCGGCCGCGCTCGGCGGCGTGGTCGGCACGCTGCTCATCGTCCTCAACCTGCCGGACGTCCTCGAGGCCGCGGGCGTGGGCGACACCGCGAACAACGTCGTGCGCGTCCTCGTCATCGTCGTGGGCCTGGGCTCCACGCTGGCGGGCTACCTCTACAACCGCAAGCACGAGAAGGACAAGGAGCAGCAGGGCTTCGGCGAGGAGGCCGCAGAGTCCTCGGCTGGCGCCGAGTCTGAGTCCGAGGCGGCCGACGCGCACCGCTAGCACCCCGGCCACGGTAGCGCGCCCGGTTTTATGGAGGCGGGGCGCGCCGGCCGTAAATTACAACGAGGCGGGGCGCCCGCGGGTGAAACTCCCGCGGGCGCCCCGCTTTTCTGCGTCCGTTACGGCCCCCGCCCTTCTGCGGGTTGGGTCGGGACGGCTTAGTCGTCCTCGGGGTGGAGGACGATGCGGATCGGGTCGCCGACCTTGTTCTCGAGGTTGTGGACCGCCTGCTTCGCCTCGGAGAGCGGCAGCGTGGCGGTGATCGAGTCGCTGAAGTCGGCGCGCTTGTAGCCGATGAGGTCGACGAGCTCCTGCATCGCGGAGCCGACCGAGCCGTAGTGGCCGACGACCTCCTGGCGGTTGAGCTGGAAGGTCATGTCGTCGGGGATCTCGATGGGCTTGCCGGCGATGCCGACGATGATGAGCCGGCCCTTGCGCCCGAGGACCCCGAGGGCCTGCTTGCGCACCGGCGGGACGCCGGCGAAGTCGAACGCGAGGTCGAGGCCCTTGCCGTCGGTGATCATGTCGATCTGCTCGTCGAAGTCCTCGGCGGAGGAGTCGAGCACGTAGTCGGCGCCGTACTCCTCGGCGCGCTTGCGGGGCGTCTCGGCGGGGTCGATGGCGATGATCGGGGCGACGCCGAGGACGCGCAGCAGCTTCACGGCGTGCACGCCGAGGCCGCCCACGCCCCACACGCCGACGGCCTGGCCGGGCTTGGCCTCGGCGGTGTGGAAGACCGCCGACCACGGGGTGGAGACCGCGTCGGGGATGATGCAGGCGACGTCGAAGTCGATGGTGTCGGGGATCTGGATGGCGCACTCGGCGGGGATGACCGTGTACTCGGCCCAGCCGCCGTCGTAGTCGAGGCCCTGGGTGATGGTGCGGCCCTTATCGTCCCGATAGCCGGCGCGCACGACGATCCGCTCGCCCTCGCGATCGGAGTCGACGCCCTCGCCGACGGAGTCGATGACGCCGGCGATCTCGTGGCCGAGGGTGACCTCGTCGCCGTCGAGGTAGGGCGGCTTAAGGTCGCCGCTGAGGATGTGCACGTCGGAGAGGCACACGCCGGCGGACTTGACCTTGACGAGGACCTCGCCGGCGCCGGGGGTAGGCACCTCGACGTCCTGGATGCTGAGCTCGGGCTTCTCTCCGGAGAAGTTCGCGCGGGCGGCGCGCATGGTGGCCATGGGTTTTACCTCTTTCGCTAGTTGGAAACGATCCCTAATAACGGTACGCACGTACGGTTTTTCGGCGATAAAGAAGGGCCCGCGGTCGGGGCGAGGCCCGGCCGCGGGCCCGGGCGCCGGGGCGCTAGCTCAGCGCCTCGACGAGCGCGTTGTTGAACGCCGGCAGGTCCTTCGGCGTGCGCGAGCTAATGAGCTGCCCATCGACATGAACCTCCTCGTCGACCCAGGTCGCGCCCGCGTTGCGCAGGTCGGTCTGGAGGGAGGGGAAGGAGGTGAGCGTCTTGCCCTTGACGACGTCGGCGTCGGTGAGGATCCACGCGCCGTGGCAGATCGCCGCGAGCGGCCGCTCCGAGCCGGCGAACTCCTTGACGAAAGCGACGGCGCCCTCATCGAGGCGCAGCGCGTCGGCGTTGCCCGTGCCGCCGGGCAGCAGCAGCGCGTCGAAGTCGCTGGCCTTCGCCTCGGCGGAGGTGAGGTCGACGTCGAACTCGGCGCCGTGCTTGCCGGTGATCGTGCCCGCCTCGGGCGCGATGATCGCCGCCTCGCCGCCGGCCTCCTTGACCGCGTCCACCGGGCTGGAGAGCTCGGAATCCTCGAAGTCGTTGGTCGCCAGGACGGCGAGCTTCTTGCCCTGCAGATCAGCCATGAAAACTCACAACCCCTTAAATGTCGTGCGTGCGCATCGGAATGCGGGTTTTGCTATGTCGAAACGCCCCCGCCTGGCCGTGGGCGTGGCTCCCGCCACCCCCGGCCCGCGGAGGCACGGCCCAGGATACCCGCGGGCCCCGCGGCGACAACGTGAATCGGGCCACCCGGAGCGCCACTCCCGGGCGGCCCCTCGACCGGGCATGCGACAGGCCCCGGGGCCGCGCCGCTGCGTGACCCCGGGGCCCTGAAATCGTCGAGGCCGTGGCTGTTGCCCGGGCGCTAGTCGGAGGGCCGGCCCACGGGCACGGCCGCACCCTCGTCCTCGTCGCGGCGCGTCGCGATCCGCTTGAGGCGGTCGCGCACCGAGGAGAAGCTCTCCAGCGTGCTCTTCGTCTTCGAGTTGTCCGTGTCGATCTTGATGTCGTCGATGGTGATCTCCCCCGCGCGCAGCGCGACCATCTCGGAGTGGTAGCGCAGCCACACCGCGAGCGTCGCCGCGACGGGCACCGCGAGGAACGCGCCGATGATCCCGAAGAGCGTGGAGCCCACCGTCACGGCGAGTAGCACGATCGCGGCGTGGAGGTTCATCGCCTTGGACTGCAGCACGGGCTGGAGGATATTGCTCTCCAGCTGCTGGACCGCGATGATGATGACCAGCACGATGACCGCCGGCCAGAAGCCGTTCGTCACGAGCGCGACGACGACCGCCAGGGCGCCGGCGGTGATCGCGCCGACGATCGGGATGAAGCCCGCGATGAAGGTGATGACCGCGAGCGCGAACGCGAGCGGCACCTGCATGATCACCAGGCCCAGCCCGATGAAGAACGCGTCGACGAACGAGACGATCGCCTGGGTGCGGATGAACCCGGCGAGCGTGTTCCACGTGCGGCTGAAGACCTCGGTGAGGTGCCAGCCGACGTTGCCGCCCAGGTACTTGCGCAGCCAGGGCAAAAACCTCGGGCCGTCCTTGAGGAAGAAGAACGTGAGCACGAGGGTGACGAACACGGTGACGAGGAAGGACGTCGCCGTGGAGAGCCCCGTGACCACCCCGGAGAAGATCTGCCCGCTGGACTCCTGCAGCACGGTGCCGATCTCGTTGACGGCGTTCTGCAGCTGCTCGAGCTCGAGGTTGAGCGGCGGGCCCTGCATCCAGTCGATGATGCTCTGGATACCCTCCTCGGCGCGGCGCACGAGCGTGGGTACCTGGTTGACGACCGACGGCGCGATCGCCGCGATAACGGCGGCGAAGAGCGCGAACGCGCCCAGTATCGTCACCAGCACCGCGAGCGCCGCGGGGAAGTGCGCCTTCTCGCGCAGCACCCGCACCGGCGGCCACAGCACGGTGCAGATCAACAGCGCGAGCACGACCGGCAGCAGGCCGACCCAAATGAGGCCGAGGCCCTTGAAGAGAAGGTAGCCCGCGCCGGCGAGGACGATGATGCGCAGCGCCCAGCCGGCGACCCAGCGCCCGTCCTGGCCGATGACGGCGGCGCGGTCGGTGACCTCCTGCCCGTCGTCGGGGGTGGGGCGGGGCTTCTCGCCGGTCTCGACGGTGGCGGGGAAGTCGTAGCGGAACTGCTCCTTGGCGAGTCGGCTCGGGTTCTTCGCCGCGGAGACGCTCGCCGACTCCTCCTCGTAGTTCGCGGGCGAGTCCCCGCGCCGGTTGTCGCCGCTCGAACGGCGGCTGCTCTGGTCGTCGGACATGCGGACACTTCCTTTGAGGTTGACATGGCCGTGCGCCCTGGCTCGCATAGGCCAAAGGCAATGGAAAAAGGATACGGCACCGACCCCGGGTGGGGGTGAAATATCGCGGCCGAGGCGCGCTAACGCCCCGCCCGACGCGAACGCGCCGGGCGGGGCGTGGCATCACCTCGCCTATGTAGCGGGAGGCTAGCGCTCGATGTGGCCGACCGGCATGATGATGCCGAAGCGGTGCATCGTCGCAGACAGCGCCTGCTCGAGGAGGAAGGGCAGAAGCTCGCGGCGCCCGTCGGCGAGCACCGGCTGGTCGAGCACCACCGACTGGGAGGCGGCCGCCGCCTCGTAGAGGTCGTCGGTCACCGTGCCGAGCGTGCGGACCCTCGTCGAGGGCGAGCGCTGGATCTCCACGGCGAAGCGCTCGTTGGACACCGGCCGGGCGAACACGCCCAGCTGGTTAAGCTCCGCGGCGACGGCCGGCGGCGCGGAGACGTCGAGCTCGCTGTCGGTGATCGCCGCGCCGAGCAGCATGCGCACGACGTCGCGGGTGCGGTAGTTCTCCCCGACGCGCACCCGCAGCGGCTCGAGGAGCTTCTTGTAGCGGAAGATATTCGCCTCGGAGCGCAGCGCCGTGGGGTCGTGATCGATGCCGAACTCGTTGCGCCACGCGTACGCGTCGCTCTCCGCGGCGCGCCACAGCCAGCGCTGGTCGTCCTTGTCGAGCACCTGGTAGTTCGAGAGGATCTCTCGAACGTTGGGGCTCAAGTCGATGTTCTGCGGCTCGGGGAGTTGGTCTTCCCAGTCGCCGAACTGGGCCACGTAGTTCGGGCCGCCGGCCTTCGCGCCCGGGCCGACGACGGACTGCTTCCAGCCGCCGAAGGACTGGCGCTGGACGATCGCGCCGGTGATGCCCTTGTTGACGTAGGCGTTGCCGACCTCGACGCGCTCGATCCAGTGGGCGACCTCTTCGTTGTCGAGGGAGTGGATCCCGCCGGTGAGCCCGAAGCCGGTGGAGTTCTGCCACTCGATCGCCTGGTCGAGGTCCTCGGCGTACATGATGCCGAGCACCGGGCCGAAGCACTCGTTCTTGTGGAACCACGAGCCGGGCTTGACGTTGTCGCGGATGCCCGGGCTCCAGAAGCGGCCCTCGGCGTCGAGCTGCCGGGGCTTGATGAGCCAGCGCTCGCCCTCGTCGAGCTGCGTGAGCCCGCGCTTGAGCTTCTCGCCCGGGGGCTCGATGAGCCCGTTCATCGTCGTGGCGATGTCCGTGCCCGGCCCGACCTGGAGGGTCTTGACCGCGTCGACGAGCTGGTCGATGAACCGCTTCGACTCGCCCTCCGCGCCGACGAGGATGAGCAGCGAGGCCGCCGAACACTTCTGGCCGGAGTGGCCGAACGCCGACTGGTAGAGGTCCGCGACCGCGAGGTCCGGGTCCGCCGAGGCGGTGACGACGAGCGCGTTCTTGCCCGAGGTTTCCGCGGAGATGTTGAGCTTCGGATCCCAGCCGCGGAACAGCTCCGCGGTCTCCGAGGAGCCGGTGAAGATCACCTGGTCGACGTCGTCGTGGTCGACGAGCGCGCGGCCCGCGTCGCCCTCGTCGGCGCGCACGAGCTGGATGAGGTCCGGGTCCTGGCCCGCGGCCTCAAGCCCGGAGCGCAGCGCCGCGACGGCGACCTCCGCGCAGCGCACGACCTGCGGGGCGGGCTTGATGATCACGGCGCTGCCCGCCGCGAGCGCGGCGAGCATCCCGCCGCAGGGGATCGCCACGGGGAAGTTCCACGGCGGCACCACCACGGTGAGGCGGCGGGGGTGGAACTTCGCGGTGTAGCCCGTGTCGAGGGCGGCGGCGCTGTGGCCGTAGTAGTTCGCGAAGTCGATCGCCTCGGAGACCTCCGGGTCGGACTCGGAGATCGTCTTGCCCGCCTCGTGCGCCATGACGCTGAGCAGGTCCTGGCGCGCGTCGGCGAGCGCGTCGGCCAGCCGGTGGAGCACCTCGGCGCGCTCCTCGCCGGAGGTCTTTCCCCACTCCTCGCCGAGCTTCACGCCGCGGGAGACGAACTCGTCGACCGCGTCGACGTCGGTGATCTCCTCGTGCTCGACCTCGCCGGGCTCCTTCGCGAGAGCCTTGAGCGCCCAGGTGCGGTTGTGCTTGAAGACTGGGTCGGAGTCGGGCTCGTTGACGAAGCGCTGGATGTCGGCGGCCTGGGTGCCGGACTCCTCGGGGCGGTTCTGGTCGCGCGCCGGGCCGGCGAACGTGCTCCAGCGGTCGTTGACCGCCTGGTAGAAGAGCTCCTCCTGCTCCTCCATGGGGGTGAGCTGGTTGCCGCCCTTCGTCGCGGGCGCGAAGAGGGAGTAGAGGAAGTTCTCCCGGTCGCTGTTCTCCTCGAGGCGGCGCGCGAGGTAGCTCACCGCGACGTCGAAGTCCTCGGGCTTGACGACCGGGGTGTAGAGGATGAGCTCGCCGTAGACCTCGTGCACGGCGCGCGCCTGGGCGGGCGCCATGCCCTGGAGCATCTCCGCGTTGACCTGGCGCTCGACGCCGCGCTTGGTGGCCAGCTCCCACGCCAGAGCCGAGGTGAAGAGGTTGTGGGAGCCCACGCCGATGTGCACGGCGTCGGCGTACTCGGGCTGGAGGATGAAGTCGAGCAGCCGGAAGTAGTTCGCGTCCGTCTCGGCCTTGACCATGTAGGGCGCCTGGTGCCAGCCCTTGATCTCGCCCTCGACGCGCTCCATGGAGATGTTCGCGCCCTTCACCAGGCGCACCTTGATGGGCGTGCCGCCCTCCTCGACGCGCTTGACGGCGAACTCCGCGAGGTCCTTCAGGGCGTAGATCGTGTCGGGCAGGTAGGCCTGCAGCACGATGCCGGCCTCGAAGTCCTTGAACTCGTCCTCGGAGATGATCTCCTTGAACAGGTCGATGGTCAGGTCGAGGTCGTGGTACTCCTCCATGTCGAGGTTGACGAAGACGCCGTTCTTCTTCGCTTCCTCGTAGACCGGGCGCAGCCGGTCCTTGAGCCGCTTGAGCGAGCCGTCGTAGTCCCAGTGGTTGAGCTGGGAGCACAGGCTCGAGGCCTTCACCGAGACGTACGTGACGTTCGGGTTGCGGATGAGCTCGATGGTGCGGCGGGTGCGGTCCTTGGCCTCCTTCTCGCCGAGCACCTCCTCGCCGAGGAGGTTGAGATTGAGCTGCACGCCCTCGGCGTTGGCCTCCTCGAGGCGTTTGTTGAGCGCGTGCGAGCCCGCGTCGAGGACGAGGTGGCCGACCATCTGGCGCATCCTCGCCCGCGCCATGGGCATGACGATCCACGGGAAGTACGGCGCGAAGAACGAACCCAGGTTGAGCAGCGCCTTGTTGAACTCGCCGAGGAAGTCGGGGGCCTCGGTGATCTTGCGCATCGCGTTCGCGGCGACCTTGTTGCTCTCCGGGCGGGCGACCCGGTCGACGAAGTCCATGGTGAAGCTCACCCCGTTGGGGTCGCGCACGAGCGCGGCGAGCTGCTCGGTGGCGTGCGAGCCGCTCGTGGACTCCTTGCCCTCCTCCAGCCAGTCGTGGGCGCGGGCGACGGCCGCGACGACGACGTCGTCGACGTCGGAGGTGTTGGCCGGGGCGAGCTCTGCGGGGTTGGTGACCATGCCTGACCTTCCTTGAGATGAAGACATAACGGGGATGCGATGGGGTTTTGAGCCACGCTACCCCACATCTTGGGTGAGGGGGACATCACGCAAAAGGTGGAAAATTATAGGACGCCCGTCCTGCGAGCTGGGGTGACGCCGCTCTCGAAGGGGCGTGGCGTCGCCCCGCCGCGGCGGGGCGCGGTACGCTGCATAAACGCCAATGCATAAGTGGGGTGTCCCCGCCGGCGGGCGGGCGAGGATACTCCGCCCGGCCCGCCCGGGGGCCGCCTCGGGGGTAGGGTGCTCCCCCTGGTGAGCGCATATAAAGCGCCCGCCTGGTCGGGGAGTCGTCGCCCGGCCCTAGCGGGGCAGCGGCGCGGGCTGCGGCACCAGCGAGAAGAGGTTCTTCGGGTCCTCCGGCTCGGCGAGCAGGTTGATGTGCTGATCGAAGCGGGTCTCCGAGACGTGGTCGCGCACGTAGCGCAGGCCCGCGAAGTCGTTGATCGCGAAGCCCACCGAGTCGAAGAGCGTGATCTCCTCGGCCGAGCGGCGGCCCTCGTCCTCGCCGGTGATCACCCGCCACACCTCGCGCACGGGGAAGTCCTCGGGCATCTGCTGGATCTCGCCCTCGATTCGGGTCTGCTCGGGGAACTCGACGAAGACCTCCGCGCGCTTCAAGATCGCCGCGTCGAGCTCCGTCTTGCCGGGGCAGTCCCCGCCGATCGCGTTGAGGTGCATGCCCGGGCGCACGTCCGCGTCGTGGAGGATCGTGTTCGTCGCCTTGTCCGCGGTGCACACCGTGACGATGTCCGCGCCCTCGACCGCCTCGGCCGCCGAGGAGCACTTCGTCACCCGGAAGCCCAGCGGCGCGATGTTCTGCTCGAACTTCTCCATCGCCTTCTCGTCGATGTCGAAGCAGCGGATCTCCTCGGCGCCCGTGGCCGCCCGCATGCCGAGCGCCTGGAACTCCGACTGCGAGCCCGAGCCGATCATCGCGTGGACCTTGGAGTCGGGCCGGGCGAGCTTGCGCGCCACCATCCCCGAGGCCGCCGCCGTGCGCAGCGCGGTGAGCACGGTCATCTCGGCGAGGAAGGTGGGGTAGCCGTTGTCGACGTTGGCGAGCACCCCGAAGGCCACGACGGTCTGGAAGCCGCGCGCCGGGTTCGAGGGGTGGCCGTTGACGTACTTGAAGCCGTACTCCGTCGCGTTCGAGGCGGGCATGAGCTCGATGACGCCGAGCGGGGAGTGGTTCGCCACCCGGGGGATCTTCGTGAAGCCCTCCCAGTTGGCGTAATCTTCCTCGAGGTAGTCCATCATCCCGGCGATGGTGCGCTCGACGCCCTCGCTCGCGAGCCAGTCGGTCATGCCGTCGACATCGATGAAGCGGGTCATGGGGAAAGAAACCTCCGTGAAACGTAGGGATTAGGGATAGGTATAGGAAACGGGTGCCCCGCGGGTGTGAGGCCCGCGCGGGCCGGGCGGCCTAGCCGCCGGGGGCCGCCTCCGGCGGGGTGCGCTCCGGCGGCGCGCCCTCCGGGTTGTCGCCCTCGGGCGGGGTGGCCTGCGAGGACGCGGCCTTGCGCGCCTGCCGGGCGTCGACCGCGGCCATGATCCGGCGCCGATTGACGACCCAGCCGACGACGAGCAGCGGGACGAAGAGCAGCGAGACGATGAGCGTCCACGAGCCCACCGGGTAGTCGAAGGCCATGAGCACGATGACCCCGGCGAGGAACGCGAGCGTGAGGTAGTTGAGCCCCGGGTACCCCGGCGCCCGGTACTCGGGCCGGTTGTACTCGCTCGTCGTCCGCGCGAGCTTGACGAAGCGCAGGTGCGCCAGTGTGATCGCCAGCCAGCTCGCCATCGTGCCCAGCGCCGCGAGGTTGAGCACGATCTCGAAGGTCTGCTCGGGCACGACGTAGTTGAGGCCCACGCCGAAGAGCGCGACGACGGCGGTGAAGAGGATCCCGCCGGTGGGCACGCCCTTCGCGGAGACCCGGGCGGTGAACTTCGGGGCGGAGCCCTCCACCGAGAGCGCGTGGAGGATCCGGCCCGTGGAGTAGAGCCCCGCGTTGAGCGAGGAGAACGCCGCGGTGATGACGATGAGCTGCATGATGGGCGCGGCCGCGTCGACGCCGATGCGCTCGAAGAACGTGACGAACGGCGACTCGCCCGCCGAGTACTCGGTGTAGGGCATGAGCAGGCACAGCAGCAGCACCGAGCCGAAGTAGAACACGATGATGCGCATCATCACGAGGTTGACGGCCTTGGGGATCTCCGTGCGGGCGTTCTTCGCCTCCCCGGAGGCGGTGCCGACGAGCTCGATGCCGGCGTAGGCGAAGACCACGCCCTGAATGACTATGAGCGCGGGCATAACACCGTTGGGGAAGAGGCCGCCGGACTCGGTGAGCAGGCTCAGCCCGCTCGGCTCGTCGATGGGGGTGCCAACGATGACGAAGATGACGCCGATGACGAGGAAGCCGCTGAGCGCGAGGATCTTGATGAGGGAGAACCAGAACTCCAGCTCCCCGAAGACCTTGACAGACAGCAGGTTCAGCCCGACGACGGTGACGACGACGATGAGCGCGATGAGGCCCTGCGGCAGGCCGGCGATGAACTCGCTGTACTGGCCGAACCACTTGATGTAGATCGCGATCGCCGTGCCGTCGGCCACCGCGGTCATCGCCCAGTTGAACCAGTACATCCACCCGGAGACGTACGCGGCCTTCTCGCCGTAGAACTCGCGGGCATACGACACGAACGAGCCCGTGGTCGGCCGATAGACGATGAGCTCGCCGAGGAACCTCAGGATGAAGTAGCCGATGATGCCGCACACGAGGTACATGAGCGCGACCGACGGGCCGGCGATCTCCAGGCGGGCGCCGGTGCCGAGGAACAGGCCCGTGCCGATCGCGGAGCCCACCGCGATCATCTGCAGCTGACGCCTGCCCAGCCCCTTGCGGAAACCGGCCTCCTCCGGTGTCGCGGGTCTCGCCCGCCTGCGAAATGTCATGCGAGGCACAATAAACCACATGAATTAAAAATGCTACACACAGAGAATAGTATGCACTTTAATCCATAAACCCAGCTTTTTTGCGGCCCGCTCCCCGCGCGGAGTCCGGGCCGCGCCGGGGCTTCCGGTGTGGGGAGGCCTCGGGGTGGCCGGGGCTGCCGTGGATTGCGTGGGGAGGCGCTTCCCGGGTGCCTCGACGGGGCGTGCGCCGCGCCGCCTCGGCGGCGGGTTTGCCCCCCGGGGATGGGATCGAAGCAGTTCTGATCTGCGCAAACGCAAAAACTTGAGCGAAGGTGGAACAACTCTGCGGGGAGGGGTGTTGCACCGAATGTCAGGTTGAGTGGCAGGCACTCAATGAGCGTGTTAGCGTTGGGTCCTGTTGAGCGGGCCGGGA
Organism: Corynebacterium otitidis ATCC 51513; assembly: GCF_000296405.1. Taxonomy (GTDB): domain Bacteria; phylum Actinomycetota; class Actinomycetes; order Mycobacteriales; family Mycobacteriaceae; genus Corynebacterium; species Corynebacterium otitidis. The sequence continues at coordinate 355,836 of NZ_JH815194.1, read as the reverse complement.
TAAACCCCAGGGGTTCGGCCCGCGGCCTGATCGGCAGGATCGACAGATCGCTTTTCGCAGCAAAGGAGCACAGGAAACACATGGGACGCGTAGTTGGTATCGACCTCGGCACGACGAACTCGGTGGTCTCCGTCCTCGAGGGCGGCGAGCCGACCGTCATCGCGAACTCCGAGGGCTCCCGCACCACCCCGTCGGTCGTGGCCTTCGCGAAGAACAACGAGGTTCTCGTCGGCCAGTCGGCGAAGAACCAGGCGGTCACCAACGTTGACCGCACGGTGCGCTCGGTGAAGCGCCACATCGGCGACAACGACTGGCACGTCGATATCGACGACAAGAGCTACACCCCGCAGGAGATCTCCGCGCGCACCCTGCAGAAGCTCAAGAGGGACGCGGAGTCCTACCTCGGCGAGGACGTCACCGACGCGGTCATCACCGTGCCGGCCTACTTCGAGGACGCGCAGCGCCAGGCCACCAAGGAGGCCGGCCAGATCGCGGGGCTCAACGTCCTGCGCATCGTCAACGAGCCGACCGCCGCGGCGCTGGCCTACGGGCTCGAGAAGAGCGACAAGGACCAGACCATCCTCGTCTTCGACCTGGGCGGCGGCACCTTCGACGTGTCCCTCCTCGAGATCGGCGACGGCGTCGTCGAGGTCCGCGCCACCGCGGGCGACAACCAGCTCGGCGGCGACGACTGGGACCAGCGCATCGTCGACTGGCTCGTCGAGAACTTCCAGAAGCAGAACGGCATCGACCTCTCGAAGGACAAGATGGCCCTCCAGCGCCTCCGCGAGGCCGCCGAGAAGGCCAAGATCGAGCTCTCCAGCTCGCAGCAGACCTCGATCAACCTGCCCTACATCACGGTCGACTCGGAGAAGAACCCGCTCTTCCTTGACGAGACGCTCTCGCGCGCCGAGTTCCAGCGCATCACCCAGGACCTCCTCGACCGGACGAAGAAGCCCTTCAACCAGGTCATCTCCGACGCCGACATGAAGGTCTCCGACATCGACCAGGTGGTCCTCGTCGGCGGCTCGACCCGCATGCCCGCCGTCAGCGACCTGGTCAAGGACCTCACCGGCGGCAAGGAGCCCAACAAGGGCGTCAACCCCGACGAGGTCGTCGCGATGGGCGCGGCCCTCCAGGCCGGCGTGCTGCGCGGCGAGGTCAAGGACGTGCTCCTCCTCGACGTCACGCCGCTCTCGCTGGGCATCGAGACCAAGGGTGGGGTGATGACCAAGCTCATCGAGCGCAACACCACCATCCCGACGAAGAAGTCCGAGACCTTCACCACCGCCGAGGACAACCAGCCCTCCGTGCAGATCCAGGTCTTCCAGGGCGAGCGCGAGATGGCCTCGGCGAACAAGCTGCTCGGCTCCTTCGAGCTCGGCGGCATCGCCCCGGCGCCCCGCGGCGTGCCCCAGATCGAGGTGACCTTCGACATCGACGCCAACGGCATCGTGCACGTCACCGCGAAGGACAAGGGCACCGGCAAGGAGAACACGATCACCATCCAGGAGGGCTCCGGCCTCTCCGAGGAGGAGATCGACCGCATGGTCAAGGACGCCGAGGCCCACGCCGAGGAGGACAAGCAGCGCCGCGAGGAGCAGGAGACCCGCAACTCCGCGGAGTCGATGGCCTACCAGACGCGCAACTTCCTCAAGGAGAACGAGGACAAGGTCCCCGAGGACGTGCGCACCAAGGTCGAGAAGGCCGCCGACGACGTCGACGAGGCCCTCAAGGGCGATGACCTCGACGCCATCAAGAAGGCCGTCGACGAGCTCTCCACCCAGTCCCAGGAGGCCGGCAAGGCGATCTACGAGGCCGCGCAGGCCGAGCAGCAGAGCGAGGCCTCCGGCGAGCAGCAGTCCGGCGGGGACGACGACGTCGTCGACGCTGAGGTCGTCGACGAGGACGACAAGAAGGACTCCGACAACTAAGGCGCCCCGGCGGGCCGCCCGCCGGCCGCCCGAGGCGTCCCGGGGCCGCTCGCCCCGGTCCCCACGCGCAGCACCCGCGGCCCGCCGCTCCGGCTGGATCCACTCCGCCCGGTCGGCGGGCCGCGGCCGTGAGCCGGGCCCCTCGCCGGGGTCGACGGCACCGAGATAGACGAAGAGAGGCACGCACATGGCCAGCTCAGAGGACAACTTCGAGAACCACGACAACGACGAGGCCGACGAGGAGCGCCGGGCCCGACACGCCGCCGAGGACGCCGACGCCGCGGCCGGCGAGGACGCCGCCGCGAGCGAGGGCGACGTCGTCGACGAGGCCGAGCGCATCGCCGGCGAGGCCGCCGAGGCCGGTGGCGCCGGGGACGCCGACGCGGGCGAGGACGGCTCGCTCGCCACCCAGCTCGAGGAGCGCACCGAGGACTTGAAGCGGCTCTCCGCCGAGTACTCGAACTACCGGCGGCGCTCCGAGCGGGAGCGCAAGGCCGCCGTCGAGGCCGCGCAGGCCGCGCAGCTCGGCGAGCTCCTGCCCATCCTCGACGACCTCATCCTCGCCGAGCAGCACGGCGACCTGGACGAGGGGCCCCTGAAGGCCTTCTCCGAGAAGTTCCGCGCGACGCTCACCTCGCTGGGGCTGGAGTCCTACGGCGAGGCCGGCGAGGAGTTCGACCCCGCGATTCACGAGGCCGTCCAGGACGCCTCCACCGGGGAGGACAAGGTCCTCGACACGGTGCTGCGCAAGGGCTACCGGCTGCGCGGCCGGGTGGTGCGCTCCGCGATGGTCGTCATTGGCGACCCCGCCGCGGAGGAGTAGCGGCCAGGCCCCGGCTTAACGGGGCCCGCCGCGCCGTGAGCGAGAAGAAAGGATTAACGAAGAGGTGGATCAGAAAGAGTGGGCCGAGAAGGACTACTACGCCGACCTTGGCGTGTCCTCCTCCGCGAGCGCCGACGAGATCCGCAAGGCCTACCGCAAGCTCGCCCGGGAGAACCACCCGGACCTCAAGCCGGACGACAAGGAGGCCGAGGAGCGCTTCAAGCGCGCCGCGGAGGCCTACGACGTTGTCGGCGACGAGAAGAAGCGCAAGCAGTACGACGAGTTCCGCCGCATGCTGAAAAACGGCGGCCTGGGGGGCTCGGGCTTTCCCGGCGGGTTTCGCCGCACGTCGGGCCAGGGCCAGGGCTTCAGCGCGTCGGACATCTTCGGCCAGCAGGCGGGCCAGGGCGGCTTTTCTGACCTCTTCGGCGATATTTTCGGCGGCGCTGGGGGCCCTCGCCGGCAGGCTCGTCCGCGACGCGGCGCGGACATCGAAACGCGGATCACGATCTCGTTCCGGGAGGCGGCGCAGGGCACGCAGATCCCGGTCCAGTTGACCGGGGAGGCGCCCTGCCAGCGCTGCCACGGCTCGGGTTCGGCGAGCGGGCAGGCCGCGACGTGCCAGTCGTGCGACGGCACCGGCTACCAGTCGGAGAACCGCGGCGCATTTGGATTCTCTCGGCCGTGCCCCGACTGCGGCGGCACCGGCGAGCGCGTCACCGATCCGTGCTCGAACTGCCGCGGCACCGGCACCGAGACCCGCAGCCGCACGATTACCGTGCGCATCCCCGCCGGCGTGGCCGACGGGCAGCGGCTTCGGCTCGCGGGTCGCGGCGAGGCCGGGCCGAACGGCAAGCCGTCCGGGGACCTCTTCGTCACCGTCGAGGTCACCGCCGACCCGCTCTTCCGCCGCAGTGGCGATAACCTGGAGGTCACGGTCCCGGTATCGTTCGCGGACCTCGCGCTGGGCGGCACGATCAGCGCGCCCACCCTCGAGGACACGGTGCGCCTCAAGGTGCCCGCCGGAACCCGCGACGGGAAGACCTTTAGGGTGCGCGGCCAGGGCATCAAGAACGGCGACCTGCTCGTCACCGTCAAGGTCGCCGTCCCGGAGAAGCTCTCCGACGAGGCCGCCGAGGCCCTCAAGGCCTATGCGCGCGCCGAGCGGGAGTCCGGATTCGATCCGCGAGCCGGGTGGGAAGGAGCGTAAGTTGCCATGACTCGGTCGAACGACTCCGACGAGGTGTTCGTCATCTCCGTCGCGGCGGAGCTCTCCGGGATGCACGCCCAGACGCTGCGCACCTACGACCGGCTCGGGCTGGTGACCCCGGCGCGCACCCGCGGTGGGGGCCGCCGCTACTCGCGCAGCGACGTCGACATGCTGCGCAAGATCCAGCGGCTCAGCCAGGAGGACGGAGTCAACCTCGCCGGGATCAAGCAGATCATTGAGCGCGACCGGGAGAACGCGGACCTCCGCGCGGAGCTCGACGAGCTGCGCAAGGAGAACCGCCGGCTCAAGGCACGCGGCGCCCCGCGCCGCCCCGGCGCCGAGCTCGTCCACGTGCCCCGCTCCACCGCGGTGGTCATGTGGTCGCCGCGCGCCCGCGACGAGCGCTAACAGCTCCCGCGGGAATGTACTTAGTCTTTCCAGCTCAGCGCCCGGATCTTGGGTAACAACGAACGGTGGATCCGGCGTATTCAGGGCACTGTGCGGCTCGCGGCCGTGGCCTCGGAGGGACGGTGGGGCGCCTGGTGCCGCGGGGTCATTCCGGGCCTCGGCCCCGCGCGATCCGGCCGATCGCGGTCAGTGTTGCGGAGTCGTCCCAGTAGGCCGAGTGGCCGCCCGGGCCCGCCGGCCAGTCGCGCGCCCCGAAGCCAGGGCTCGTGGGGTCGGGGCCGTGCACCCCGCCGTTCGGGCTCGTCACAAAACGGATCGGGTCGTCCCGCGAGGTCAGCGCGTGCACCCGGCCGCCGGGGCGCAGCGCGAGCCCGGTCGCGTGGCTAGCTCCGGCGCCCGGCGCGGCGAGCAGCACCGCCTCGTGCGCGTCGAGCGGCTGCCGCGCGGCGGCCCCGACGGCGAGCGCGCCGTAGCTGTGGCCCACGACGATGCGGCGTTGTGCGGGGTTGCGGCGCGCGAGCGAGCGTTGAAAAGCCCGCAGCCTCGGCGCGGCGACCGCGGCGGGCACCCCGCCCGCGGCGGCGGGCACCGTTGCCGGGGCGGGGTAGTCGAGCCACACGACCGCGGCGCCGCCGGTCGCCGCGGCGAGCGCGCGACCGCGCTCGAGGTAGCCCGGCCAGCTCGCCGGGTTCGTCGAGCCGGTCCCCGCGACGAGCGTCGTGACGCTGGCCGCGTGATCCAGGTCCCCGACGGCGGCGACGAGCCCGCCGCCTGCGGCCGGGAGAAACGAGTAGTCTGGGTTCTCGGCCGCGAGCCGGGCGAGCCGCGGGTTGTGGGAGAGCGCCTCCTCGTGGAGGACACCGAGCTCGAGGGCGTCGAGGGGCGGTGGTGGGTCGGGTAGCCGCCCGTCGCCGAGCGCGGCCGCCACGGCGCGGGCGCAGCGATAGTCGATGAGCGAGACGAGGTTGCGTACCGCGGACAGCAGCCGGCCGTAGCCGGGCGCCGCCTGCGCGAGGTCCGCGAGCCGGGCCATGAGCCCTTCCGCGCGGGCGAGCATTCCGGCGGCGTGTTCGAGCTGGGCGGCGACGGCGCGCATCTCCGAGGCTCCGGCGCGCCACCGGTCCTCTGCTTCGGCGAGCCTGGTGAGTCCTCCGTCGAGCCACGCCCCGCGCCCGGCGCGCAGCGGCGCGCGGGCCGTCGCCATGCCCTCGGCGTCGCGCTCTGCCCGGGCGGCGGCGGCGATGAGCGCGCCGGCGGCGGTGCGGGCCTCGGCGGCGGTCAGCGCAGGCACGCGGCGGTGTGCTCGTCGGCGGCGGCAGCGGCGGTAGCTGCCCGGGCGAGGCTCTCGAGCGTGGCGCGGCGGCTATCGCCCGCGGCGCCGAGTCGCGCCAGCCAGGAGTGGTGCGCGTGCGCGAGCGCGCGCCCGGTGTGCCCGGATGCGGCTGGCGGTGGCGCAGGCAGCGCGGGGGTGGGTTGCGCCGCGAGCGCCCGGGTGAGGCCGGCGGGAAGGAGGATCTCGCTCATGGTGTCTTTCGACGAGCCGGGCGTGGGACGCGGCGATCGCGGCCGGGCGAAATCTGTGCGAAGCCGGACCTGGCCGGCCTAGCCTGTGGACTATGCGCATCGCACTGGCCCAGACCCCCGGTTTCCAAGAGCCCGAGGAGAACCTCGCCGTCGTGGCGGACAAGGCCCGGGAGGCCGCGGGGCGCGGCGCGAGCCTCGTCGTCTTTCCCGAGGCGAGCTCCCAGGCCTTCGGTACCGGGCGGCTCGACACGAGGGCGAGCGGGCTCGACGGGGAGTTTCCCCGGGGTGTGCTGGGGCTCTCGAGGGAGCTGGGTATCACGATCGTCGTGGGCATCTTCCGGCCCGCCGACACCGTCGAGCGCGGCGAGAAGACCATCAACCGGGTCTCCAACACCGCGCTGGTCGCCGCGTCGGGGGAGGCGATCGTCTACGACAAGATCCACACCTTCGACGCGCTGGGCAACCGCGAGTCCGACACGGTGCGCCCGGGCACCGAGCTCGTGATCTTTAGCCACGAGGGCGTGAGGGTGGGCGTGGCGGTGTGCTTCGACGTCCGCTACCCCGAGCAGTTCCGGGAGCTCGCGCGGCGCGGTGCGGAGCTCGTCGTACTGCCGACGTCGTGGGCCGCGGGTGAGGGGAAGCTCGAGCAGTGGCGGGTGCTCACCCGCGCCCGCGCGCTGGACTCCGGGGCGTTCATTCTTGCCGCCGACCACGCGCTGCCAGACGGCCCGACGAAGGGCCCAACGGGGATCGGCCACTCGGTGGCCGTCGCGCCGAACGGCACGGTCCTCGCCGAGGCCGGCGAGGGGCCCGAGCTGCTTGTCGTTGACATCGACCCAGGCGACGCGGCCGAGCAGCGCCGCGAGCTGCCGATCCTCTAGTTTGTCCCGGCGGCGCCCCGCCGCGCGGCCCGCGCTGGGGCAGTACAGCTAGGCGGGGTCACCCCAGGCTTCGACCTCGAGGTCGCGCACCCCGGCGGCGCGCAGGTCCCGAGCCGCCGGCTCGGCGAGCGCGGCGGGCCCGACGAGGCGCACCGTCCGGTCGGCGGCCGCGGGGGAGTCGACGAGCGAGGCGACGGCCGCCGCGCCGCGGCGCACGTGCCCGCCGGTCTGCCGGGCGGCGAGCCACCAGGGGTCGGCCTCTTCCCTCGAGACGGCCGTGACGGTCAGCCAGCTCGCCGCGGCGGCGAGCGCCTCGAGGCGGGCGAGCTCGACGTGCTCGCCGGGGTAGCGGGTCTCGACGACGAGGTGCGTCTCGGGCGGCTCCTCGCGCCCCAGCAGCTCGAAGACGAGCGAGCGCGCGGCGGCATACCCCTCGTCGAGGGCGACGATCGTCGCGGGCGCGGGCCCGGCGGGCGCGCTGAGCCCGCCCTCGGGCTCGCCGAAGAGAATCTGGTCGCCGACGCGGGCGTCGGCGAGCCGCCGGTAGACCGGGTGCTTCGCGCGGTGGAGGAAGAACGTCAGCTGCCCGGACTCGTCGGGGGCGCCCGCGGGGCTAAGCGGCGCCCACTCCCCGCCCGCCAGCGGCGTCGTGGCGGGCAGGTGCTGGCCGGCCAGCCGGGGCACCGGCGCCCCGGTGTCGACGGTGAGCGCGGTGATCGTGCGGGTGGGGTGCTCGACGGCGACGACCTCCCCGGCGGTGGCGGCGGGCACCCCGGCGAGGTCCGCGCCGTAGGCGCCCCGGGCGAGGCTCGCGCACGCCGCCTCGGCGAGGGCCTCCGCGTCGCGGGCGGCCGCGGTGTAGGGCTCCCCGGCGGCCTCAAAGGCGGCGCGCAGCCCGGCCTTGAGGGCCTGCGCGAGCACCGGGTAGACGCGCAGCGGCACCCCTAAGCGGCGGTTCGCGCGCCCCGCCCGCTCGAGGTCGGCGGCGTCCTCGCCGCGCAGCATCCCCTGGGGGGAGCGCGCGACGAGGCCGACCGCGCGCTCGGCGAGCGCCTCGGCGCGGTGGCGCTGGCGCAGCGGCGCGACGCGCCTGAGCCTGGGCAGGCGGCGAAGCAGGTAGTCGACGGTCGCGTCGCGGAAGGCGGTCCTCTGGGCGCCGAGGATCTCGGCGACCTCTCGTGGCGTTCCGGCTGGCATGGGATCATCCTAGGCCGCCTGGGCGGCTCCCCGGCTTAAGAGCCGGTTTCGGTCTCGGGGTACTTCGGCGCATAGAATCGTTCAGGTTTCGACCCCGCGCCTGGCCAGCCTGCGGCCCGGCGGCGCCCAGATGCAGCGCCCCGGCCGCCGGCTGGCCGCTGTTCTTCCCCTGGCAGGGGCGCCGCGCGGCGGTCGGTGTCGGCTCGTCAACGACCGCGGAAAGGACGTGGGGCTCGTGGAGTACACGCCGTTTTCCCTGCTGCTCGACGTGGGGATGATCTCGCTTCTCATGGCCGTCGGGGTGCTCTTGCGCCGCTGGGTGCCGCTGTTCCAGAAGCTCCTCATCCCCAGCCCCATCGTCGCCGGGCTCTTGGGCCTGGCGCTCGGCCCGGAGGGGCTGGGCCTGTTGGGCTTCTCCGAGAAGACGGGCGACTACACGACGATCCTCATCGCCGTGGTCTTCGCGGCGATGCCCTTCACCATGGTCTTCGACCGGCAGGTGCGCGCAGGCGCGAGGACGATGTGGTCGTTCTCGACGGGCATGTTCATGGCCCAGTGGGGCATCTTCATCCTGCTCGGCGCGTGGCTCTTCGCCCCGGTCTTCGGCACCGAGGACTGGTTCGGGATGATGCTGCCCACCGGCTTCGTCGGCGGGTTCGGCACCGCGGCCGCGGTGGGCGGCGCGCTCGACGAGACGGGCGCGGTCGGCGCGAGCTCCCTGGGCTTCGCGTCGGCGACGGTCGGCACCTTCGCCGCGATCATCGGCGGGCTCATCTTCGCGAACTGGGGCTTCCGCACCGGGCGCGTGGCGACGATGCCCGCGACCCTGCCGAAGGAGATGACCACCGGGATCATCGACCGGCTCGACGAGCGGCCCTCGATCGGGCGGGCGACGACCAACCCCTCCTCGGTCGAGGCGCTCGGCCTGCACGCCGGCCTCCTCGCCGTCGTCGTCACCGGCGCCTACCTCCTCAACGAGGGCATCAAGAGCCTCTTCCCGGCGGTGTCCATCCCGCTGTTCGCGCTGTCCTTCGTCGTCGGCATCGTCGTCATGCTCCTGCTTAGGGTCACCGGCGCGGAGCGCGTCATCGACCGCGACACCGTCGGCGCGATCTCCGGCGGGTCGACCGACTTCCTCATCGCCTTCGGGATCGCCTCGATCGCGCCCGCCGCGATCGCCGACTACTGGCTGCCGCTGCTCGTGCTCTTCGCGCTCGGCATCGCGTTCTGCACGGTGTTCTTCTTCCTCGCCTCCCCGGTGTACTTCGGGGCCGGCTGGCTCGAGCGCGGCATCTTCGGCTGGGGCTGGGCGACCGCCGCCGTGGCCACCGGCATCGCGCTGCTCAAGATCGTCGACCCGAAGCTCAAGTCGGGCACCCTGTCGGAGTACGGGGTCGCCTATATCGGCTTCGCCCCCTTCGAGATCGGAATGACGATCCTCGCGCCCATCGGGGTCATCGCCGGCGCGACGCTGCCGCTCGGGCTCGCCGCGACCGTCGTCGCGGCGCTCATCCTCGCTGCGCCGTTCGTGTTCCGCTGGCTGCCGGGCCGGCGCCGCGAGTCGGCCCCGGCCGCAGCCCGAAAGCATTGAGCCGATAGCGCTCAATAATCCGGGCGCGGCCGGGCGCCCGGACCCGTGGCGGTGTTGACCTGAGTGGAATACACTCAACCTTGCGGCGTTGTAGTGGAGTAGCAGTCGCCAACGAAAGGTAGCCACGAGCAGATGAACTCCTTTAACCCGACCACGAAGACCGCCGAGGCGATCCAGGCCGCGATCCAGTCCGCGGCGCGCCACGGCAACCCCAAGACCCAGGCCGCGCACCTGCTGGCCGCGGTGCTCTCCTTAGAGGACGGCGCCGCCGTGCCGGTGCTCAAGGCCGCCGGCGCGGACCCCGGCGCGGTGCGCGCCGCCGCGGAGCGCCTCGTCGAGGGCTACCCCGCGGCCTCGGGGCAGAACCTCTCCGCCCCGGGCTTCGACCGCGACGCCCTCAACGCGCTCACCGCCGCCCAGGAGCTCGCCGGCGAGCTCGGCGACGAGTACGTCTCCGCGGAGGTGCTGCTCGCGGGCATCGCGCGCGGCGACTCGGACGCCTCCCGGGCGCTCGCCGAGGCGGGCGCGACCTACCAGGCCATCAAGGACGCCTTCCCCGGGGTGCGGGGCGGCTCGAGGGTGACGACCCAGGACCCGGAGGGCACCTTCCAGGCCCTGGAGAAGTACGCCACAGACCTCACCGCCCGGGTGCGCGACAACGCCGTCGACCCGGTCATCGGCCGCGACAAGGAGATCCGCCGCGTCGTGCAGGTCCTAAGCCGCCGCACGAAGAACAACCCGGTGCTCATCGGCGAGCCGGGCGTGGGCAAGACCGCGATCGTCGAGGGGCTCGCCCGCCGCATCGTCGAGGGCGACGTGCCCGAGTCGCTCAAGGGCAAGACCCTCATGAGCCTGGATATGGGCGCGCTCATCGCCGGCGCGAAGTACCGCGGCGAGTTCGAGGAGCGCCTCAAGGCGGTGCTCGACGAGATCAAGGCCTCCGACGGGCAGATCATCACCTTCATCGACGAGCTCCACACCATCGTCGGGGCGGGCGCCTCCGGCGAGTCGGCGATGGACGCCGGCAACATGATCAAGCCCATGCTCGCCCGCGGCGAGCTGCGACTCGTCGGCGCCACGACGCTCAACGAGTACCGGCAGAACATCGAGAAGGACGCCGCCCTCGAGCGCCGCTTCCAGCAGGTCTACGTCGGCGAGCCCACCGTCGAGGACGCCGTGGGCATCCTGCGCGGACTCAAGGAGCGCTACGAGGTGCACCACGGCGTGCGGATCCAGGACTCCGCGCTGGTCGCCGCGGCGGAGCTCTCCGACCGCTACATCACCAGCCGCTTCCTGCCCGACAAGGCGATCGACCTGGTCGACGAGGCGGCCTCCCAGCTGCGCATGGAGATCGACTCCTCCCCGCAGGAGGTCGACGAGGCCGAGCGCATCGTGCGCCGCCTCGAGATCGAGGAGGTCGCCTTGGAGAAGGAGACCGACGACGCCTCCAAGGAACGGTTGGGCAAGCTCCGCGAGGAGCTCGCCGACGAGCGGGAGAAGCTCGCCGAGCTCAAGGCCCGCTGGTCCAACGAGAAGGGCGCCATCGACCGGGTGCGCCGCGCGAAGGAGGACCTCGAGCAGCTGCGCCACGACTCCGAGCGCGCCGAGCGCGACGGCGACTACGGCAAGGTCGCGGAGCTGCGCTACGGGCGCATCCCCGAGGCCGAGAAGGAGGTCGACGCCGCCGAGAAGGAGGTCAGCGGCGCCAACGAGGGGATGCTCACCGAGGAGGTCACCCCGGACACCATCGCGGGCGTGGTCTCCGCGTGGACGGGCATCCCCGCGGGCAAGATGCTCGAGGCCGAGACCGAGAAGCTCCTGCGTATGGAGGAGGAGCTCGGCCGCCGCATCGTCGGACAGCGGGAGGCCGTCACGGCGGTCTCGGACGCGGTGCGGCGCGCCCGCGCCGGGGTCGCCGACCCGAACCGGCCGACCGGCTCGTTCCTGTTCTTGGGCCCCACGGGTGTGGGCAAGACGGAGCTCGCCAAGGCGCTCGCGGAGTTCCTCTTCGACGACGAGCGCGCCATGGTGCGCATCGACATGTCCGAGTACGGCGAGAAGCACTCCGTCGCCCGGCTCGTCGGGGCGCCCCCGGGCTACGTCGGCTACGACGCGGGCGGCCAGCTCACCGAGGCGGTGCGCCGCAGGCCGTACACGGTCGTGCTCTTCGACGAGGTGGAGAAGGCCCACCCGGAGGTCTTCGACGTGCTCCTCCAGGTGCTCGACGAGGGGCGGCTCACCGACGGGCAGGGCCGCACCGTCGACTTCCGCAACACGATCCTCGTGCTCACCTCGAACCTGGGCGCGGGCGGCGGCCGCGAGGAGGTCATGCAGGCCGTCAAGGCGGCCTTCAAGCCGGAGTTCATCAACCGCCTCGACGACGTGGTGGTCTTCGACGCGCTCAGCCACGAGCAGCTCACCCACATCGTCGACATCCAGGTCGAGCAGCTCGCGAAGCGCCTCGAGCAGCGCAGGCTTAGCCTGCACCTCTCGGACGCGGCGCGCGACTGGTTGGGCGAGCGCGGCTACGACCCGGCCTACGGGGCGCGCCCGCTGCGCCGCCTCATCCAGCAGGCGATCGGCGACACGCTCGCCAAGGAGCTGCTCGCCGGGCGGGTCACCGACGGCGACCGGGTCAACGTCGATGTCGCCGACGGCGGCAACGAGCTCGACATCACCACCGGCGAGCTCTACTAAACCGCCTGGCACCCGCCGCGGGGCGGCGCCGGTTAGCTGGGCGGGTTCTCGCAGGCGACGCCGTCGCCGTCGCCGTCGAGGCTGGGCGCGTAGCCCGGCTCGCCGCGCCTGATCGGCGCCGCGCCCGCCTCCCAGGCGGACCGGCAGTCGCTAAAGCCCGCGCCGTCCCCGGCCGGCTCCCCGCCGGCCGGGGCGTCGTCGTTCCTTTGCTCCTTGGGTCCGTTGGCCTCCTCGGGCTCGGGCACGGACTGCGGCTCGTCCTTGAGCTCGGGGGCCTTGTCGCAGCCGGAGAGCTCCCGCCCCATGGCCTCTTTTTCCGCGCCGGTGACCCACAGCTCGTAGGCGTCCTTCACGGAGACCTGCATGACGACGTACTCGCAGCGGAATTCCTTGTTCGGCGGGAGCCAGGTTGCGGTGTCGCCGTCGCCCTTCTGCTGGTTGGCGGGCCCGTCGACGGCCAAGAGGTTGCCCGGGTCGTTGGCGAACTGCTCGCGCTTCTCCGCGGACCAGGTGGCCGCGCCCTTCTGCCACGCGTCGCTCAAGGCGACGACGTGGTCGATCTGCACGGCGCGGCTGGTGTCCTCGCCGCGCTGGAACTCGATGGTCTGCGCGGTATACGGGTCCTCGAGGGCCCCGGACTCGACGCGGCAGCCGTCGGGCGCGACCGGGTCCTCGAGGTCCCGGGCGAGCACGTCGTTGCGCTGGTCGCAGCCGTTGTGGTCGAGGTCGCGCCAGCGCTGGCCGAACTCGTCGCGGTCGTAGCCGGTCTTCGGGGCGCGGCCCTTGACCTCGAGGCCGTCCCACATCTCCCAGATCTCCTCGAGGCCGGCCGGCGCGTCGTCCGGCGCCGCCTCGGTGGGCGGCTCGGTGGCGGCGGGCGAGGAGGGGGCGGGTTCTTCTGGTTCGGGCTCGGGCGCCGCGCAGCCCGCGGCGAGCGCCGCGGCGGCGAGCGCCGCGAGCGCGGCGCGGGTGGGGGTGGACATGACCACACACTCTAGAAACCGGCCCGGACGCCCACCCCGCGCGGCCCGGGCGCAGGTCCCGGGATAGCGAGTCCTGCGAGATCGCGACGCCGGCAATAGGATCGTGCCCATGGCCACCCTGTGCATCCCCCGCGAGCTCGCCGAACGCTTCACAGAGGGCAACCGGATCGCGCTCATCGCGTCGTTCCTCGGGCCGAGGGGAGGCTACCGGGAGTTCTGCTCCCAGCACATCCCCACCTCCATGTACTGCGACCCCACCGAGGCGCTGCACAGCTCCCCCGGGGCAGAGGGCCGCAACCCGCTGCCGCACCCGCGGCGGCTAAGCGTCTGGGTCTCTCGGTGGGGCATCGAGGCCGACACCCCGATCGTCGTCTACGACGAGGGCCGCGGCCTGCTCGCGGCGCGCGCCTGGTGGCTGCTGCGCTACGCGGGCTTTAACAACGTCGAGGTGTTAAGCGGCGGGCTCGCCGCCTGGGAGGCCGAGGGGCTTCCCACCATCGCCGGGCCGGGGACGCTCGCGCGCGCGAGCTCCGGGCGGCTGACGCGCGACGACGCGATGATCGCCGGCCTCGAGGAGGCGCGCGCCGCCGCCGAGTCCGGCGGGCTGCTCATCGACGCGCGCGGCCCCGCCCGCTTCGCGGGCTACCAGGAGCGCCGCGACTTAAAGGCCGGCCACATCCCCGGCGCGGTCAACGTGCCCGCCCGCAGCACGCTGCGCAAGGGCGGCGGGTACCGCACCGCCGCGGAGATCCGCGACCTTTTTTTCGAGCGCGGCATCGACGACGTGAAAGGCGCGATCGTCTACTCGGGCTCGGGGTACCACTCCTCGCAGCTGCTGTGCGCGATGGCGCACGCGGGGCTCGACGGCGCCCGCCACTTCGTCGGCGGCTGGTCGCAGTGGTCCCTGACCCGCGGCCTGCCCCTCGAGCGGGGCGGCGCGGGCCCGGACGCCGGGCATAAGCTCACCTCCGCGCTCGAGGACGTCGGCTAGGCGGCCCGCCGCGCGGGCAGGTCGCCCGCGCCCCGCCGCCGGCGGGCGGGCGGACGCGCGACGATAGACTCGTGGGCGTGTTACCCCTCGTTCTGATCGTGCTCGCCCTCGCGTGCGTCGTCGCGGCCGGCGCGCTCATCTACGTCGACCGGCAGCGCCGCAAGCCGAAGCCCCTCAACGAGCCGGACGCCGCCCCGGAGCGCACCGACCCGATCCCCGCCGTCGACGGCGAGGCGGGCGAAGACCGTGCCGAGGAGCCGGCCCGGCCCGCGGCCGGCGAGCCGGAGCAGCCCGAGGAGTGGGCGGACGACTGGTTCGACGAGCCGCCGGCGGCGCCCGCGCCGGTCGCCGGCGCGTACCCGGGTGACGGGGAGCCCGCCGAGGACGACTACTACGTCGAGGAGCCCGACCAGCCCGAGCCTGCCGAGCAGGCCGACGTCGACGAGTCCGAGGAGCAGATAGGCCCCGAGCGCGACGAGCCGGAGGCGATCGAGCCCGCGGCGGATCCCGAGTGGGACGACTGGGACGACGAGCCCGTCGGGCGCGAGCCCGAGGAGCCCGGCCGGGAGCGCCGCGAGCGCACCGCCCAGGGCGCCAGGATCCGCTGGGGCGAGTGGGTCGGCCGCGTGCTGCCCGCCAGCGCCCGGCGCGCCCGCCGCCAGTGGGCCGCGGCCGCGGGCCTGGAGTTCGCGAAGGAGGACGACTTCTTAAGCGAGGAGCTGCAGCGCGGCGCCGCGGGCGCCGCCGGGCCCGCGAAGGACGTCGTCAGCGGGCTCATCGGACGCGACGGGGAGCCCGGCGAGGACTACGAGTTCTACCTCTTCAGCCTCGGCTCCCGGGCGCTCGTCGCGCTGCGCACCGGCGGGGAGAGCCCCACGCTCATCGAGCTGCACCGCTCGGGCGCGGGGGACGCGCCGCGCGACGGGGGAGAGGACCTCGTGCCGGTGCTCAGCCGCTCGGGCTTCGACCTGTACTCCTCGAACCCGCCGGTGGCGACCCGCTGGGTCGACGAGCGCGTCGAGCGCGCCCTCGAGCTTTTGCCCGCGGGCGTCGACGAGGTGTGGTTCGAGTCCGCGTGGGTCGTCGCGGTGCTGCCCGAGCCGGCCCGCGGGCACGGCGACGAGCACTGGGGCCAGACCATCGAGGCGCTCTCGCTCATCGCGGACGCGTGCCGCACGCTGCCGCCCCGCGGCGCGGCCGAGTGGGACGCGGGCGCCCTCGAGCCGACGCGCCCCCAGCCGCCCGCCCACCCCGAGCCGGACAGCGCCGGCGGCGACGACGAGCCTGAGGAGGACGACTCGCCGGTCACACGGCCCGACGAGCCCGCCGAGCTGCCCAGCCGCGACCGCGCGGAGACCTACGGAGCGGTGGGGCTGCGCCAGGTCGGCGCGGACGAGGTCGACGCGATTGCCGAGGACGCCGACGAGCCCACCGACGACGAGCGCGGCACCCGCGTCGTGCGCCGCCAGCCGAAGCCCGCGTCGATCTTCGACGACCTCGCCGCCGATCTGGGCATCGACCCCTCGAGGCTGCCCGGCGGCGCCGCCGACGACGAGCCGCGCGGAAGCGCCGGCGAGCCCGGCAGCGAACCGGGGCGCGAGGACTAGCGCCCGGGGTCCCGTGGCGCCGCTCCGGCGGGCGCGCCCGGCCGCGCTAGGCTGGCGGGGAACGAACGACACGACAACACCGCCGCGGCGATGCCGCCGCGGCCCGGCACGCAAGGTGGGTGATGCGGGGTGGCTCTCCCCGAGGTGAACGCGGACAAGCTCGACCGGCTGGCGGGCTTCGTCAAGGAGCTGGCCGTCGTGCGCGGGGAGGTGACCCTCTCCTCCGGCAGGACCGCGGACTACTACGTCGACCTGCGGCGCATCACCCTCCACCACGAGGCCGCCCCGCTCGTCGGGGAGCTGTTGCGCGAGCTCACCGCCGACTGGGACTACGACGCCGCCGGCGGCCTCACCCTCGGCGCCGACCCGGTGGGCACCTCCATCCTCCACGCGCCGGGCCGCCCGATCGACGCGTTCGTCGTGCGCAAGGCGGCCAAGAAGCACGGCATGCAGCGCCGCGTCGAGGGCCCCGACGTCGCCGGGCGCCGCGTGCTCGCCGTCGAGGACACCACCACGACCGGCAACTCGCCGCTCACCGCGGTCGAGGCGCTGCGCGAGGCGGGCGCCACCGTCGTCGGCGTGGCGACCGTCGTCGACCGCAACACCGGCGCCGCCGAGGCGATCGCCGACGCCGGGCTGGAGTACCGCTCGCTGCTCGGGCTCGGGGACTTAGGGCTTGACTGACCCCGCCCCGGGGCCCACCGAGTGGGGCGAGGGCCGCCACGGCGTGGGCCCCTGGGCCGAGGAGCACCCCGGCGAGCCGGCGCCGAGCGACCCGCGCTTCGACCCGGAGCTCCTCAACAACGGCGACCGCCGCAACGTCGTCGACGCCTACCGCTACCTCACCCGCGAGGCGATCCGCGCCGACATCGATTCCCGCCGCCACGACCTGCACGTCGCGATCGAGAACTTTTCCAACGACGGCAACATCGGCACGATCGTGCGCACCGCCAACGCGTTCGCCGTTGACACCGTCCACATCGTCGGGCGGCGCCGCTGGAACCGGCGCGGCGCGATGGTCACCGACCGCTACCAGCACCTGCGCCACCACGACACGATCGCCGAGCTCGCCGCCTACGCGCGCGCCGAGGACCTGACGATCGTCGCGCTCGACAACACGCCCGGCTCGATTCCCCTAGAGACCGCGGATCTGCCCCGGCGCTGCCTGCTTATCGTCGGCCAGGAGGGCCCCGGCATCACCGACGAGGCCGCAAAAGCCGCGTCGATGACCTGCTCGATCGCGCAGTTCGGCTCGACGCGCTCCATCAACGTCGGCGTCGCCGGCGGCATCGCCATGCACGCCTGGATCAGGCAGCACGCCGATTTGGGCCGCGCCTGGTAGCCGCTCGACTACAATCGCCCCACGGGCCGGCCCCCGACGCCCGCGCGGCGCCGGGCGGGCCGGGCGCCGCCGTCGTCGATGGGGAGAAGAAAGAACCAGGCAATCGTGGATGAGAAGTGGTCGCACCGGGCCGACCTCGCGGAGGCCGCGGTCACTGACCGGCACGCGCGCAAGCTGTGGGGCCTGCCGCGCACCAACCTCGCTGTGGTGGCGTGGCCCGCGAACCTCAAGGAGCTGCTCTTCCTCCGCTGGCACTGCTGGTGGCAGGCCCACTACCTCGACTGCGTCGTCGACGCCTACGAGCGCCGCGGCACCGCCGCCAGGCGGCGCCGCATCCGCGAGACGATCCGCGGCGTGCGGACGCGCCACATCCGGCCGCTGACCACGCTGCGCGACTACGACGACAAGGCGTGGCTCGCGCTCGCGCTGGGCCGCGCCGCCGAGCACGTCAAGCCCCACCGACGCGGGCTCGAAGCGCTGCGCGAGGACGTCGCCGGCGGCATCGACGAGCTCGCCGGGGCGCTGCCGTGGCGCGCCGGGCAGACGTACTACAACGTGCCGGCCAATGGGCCCGCGGCGATCATGCTCGCGCGCACCGGGCGGCTCGACGAGGCGCGGCTGATCACCGACTGGATCATCGACCGGCTGCGCAACGACGACGGGCTCATCATGGACGGGCTGCGCCGCAACATGCACGGCAGCGAGCTCGCCAAGGGGGTGCACCCCTCCAACCAGGGCACCACGCTGGGCGCGTGCGTGGAGATCACCCTCGCGCTGCGGGAGAAGGCCGGCTTCGCCAGGGACCGGCGGATCCGCGGGTACGCCGACGCGGAGCGCGCCGACGAGTCGATGCCCTACATCACCACGGCGCGCTCCCTGGTGCACGCGATCTCCGCCGAGATGGCCGACGCCACCGGCGTCATCGACTGGGAGACCGGCGAAGGCGACGGCGGGCTGTTCAAGGGGATACTTGCGCGCTACCTCGCGGACGCGGCGGTGCGGCTGCCCGCCGACAACCCGGCGAACCGCTCCGCGAAGCAGCTCGCAGCGAAGCTCGTGCGCCGCTCCGCGGAGTCGGTGTGGAGCCACCGCCTCGAGGTCGACGGGCTGCCGGTGTTCCCTTCCGACTGGACGGAGGACGCCCGCCTACCCCACAACTTCGGGCTGGGCCCCCGCTCGATCGCCGAGTCCGCGGGCATGATCCGCATCACCGAGCGCGACCTGTCGATCCAGCTTTCCGGCTGGCTGCTGCTCGAGGCGGCCGCCCGCGTCGAAGCGTGGGCGGCAAGCCAGGAGCCCTCGCCCGCCTGAGCCTCCCCACCCTGGGGCCGCGAGTTGGCATAATCGTTTCCGGAAGACCCGCCGGGGCGCGCGGCGCGCCCGCACCCCGGCCGGGCCGCTCACACCCACCCGGAAGCAAAGGAGTATTGCGGCCATGCCGATCGCGACCCCGCAGGTGTACAACGACATGCTCGACCACGCGAAGCAGGAGGGCTTCGCGTACCCGGCGATCAACTGCACCTCCTCGGAGACCATCAACGCGGCCCTCAAGGGCTTCGCCGAGGCGGGCTCGGACGGGATCATCCAGTTCTCCACGGGCGGCTCCCAGTTCGGCTCGGGACTGGCGGTCAAGGACAAGGTCGCCGGCGCGGTCGCGCTCGCCGCGTTCGCGCACGAGGCCGCGAAGAACTACGGCGTCAACGTCGCGCTGCACACGGACCACTGCCAGAAGGAGGTCTTGGACGAGTTCGTCCGGCCGCTTCTCGCGATCAGCCAGAAGCGCGTCGACGCCGGCGAGGACCCGCTGTTCCAGTCGCACATGTGGGACGGCTCGGCGATCCCCATCGACGAGAACCTCGAGATCGCCAAGGACCTCCTGCCGCGCGCGAAGGCCGCGAACACCATCCTCGAGGCGGAGATCGGCGTCGTCGGCGGCGAGGAGGACGGCGTCCAGGCGAAGGCCGGCGACAACCTCTACACCACGCCCGAGGACTTCGAGAAGACCATCGACGCGCTCGGCACCGGCGAGCACGGCCGCTACCTGCTCGCCGCGACGTTCGGCAACGTCCACGGCGTCTACAAGCCCGGCAACGTCAAGCTCCGCCCGGAGGTCCTCGGCGAGGGCCAGGAGGTCGCCCGCAAGAAGCTGGGCCTAAGCGGCGACGAGAAGCCCTTCGACTTCGTGTTCCACGGCGGCTCCGGCTCCGAGAAGGAGAAGATCGAGCAGGCCCTCTCCTTCGGCGTGGTGAAGATGAACGTCGACACGGATACCCAGTACGCGTTCACCCGCCCGATCGCGGGCCACATGTTCGCCAACTTCGACGGCGTCCTCAAGATCGACGGGGAGGTCGGCAACAAGAAGGTCTACGACCCGCGCTCCTATCTCAAGAAGGCCGAGGAGTCGATGTCGCAGCGCGTCGTCGAGGCCTGCGAGGACCTCCACTCGGCGGGCACCTCGCTCGGCCGCAGCTAGCGCCCGCGCGGGCGCTATGGTGGCTGCCATGGAAAGAATCTCCACCCTTGACCGCCTCAAGGCCGTGGACCGTTCGCTCATCGCCCGCCTCAAGCGCCTGCGCAAGAGGCTGCCCTTCATCCTCCAGGCGGTCGTGGCGACCTCGGTGTCCTTCGGGGTCGCCCACGAGGTCTTCGGGCACCCCATGCCCTTCTTCGCGCCGATCTCCGCGATGATCGTGCTCGGCGTGTCCGGCGGGGACCGCATGCCGCGCGCCGTGGAGCTCGCGACCGGGTGCATCCTAGGCGTCGCGGTCGCCGAGTTCGCCGTGCCGCTGCTCGGCTCCGGGCTCGTGCAGATGGGTCTCACCGTCCTGGTCACGTTGCTGCTCGCCTCGCTCATCTCGAAGTCCGCGCTGGTGAGCAACCAGATGGCCATCGGCGGGATCCTCATCGCCGCCGCGAGCCAGGCCGACGCGATGGTCTCCCAGTCGGTCTCCGGGCCCTCCCGCGTCATCGACGCGATCGTCGGCTGCACCGTCGGGCTCATCACCATCGGGGCGCTGCCCAACAACCCGCTCACCGCGGGCCGCCAGGAGGTCTCCAAGGTGCTCGGCATCGCCTCCTCGGTGCTCCACGACGTGTCCGTCGCTCTCAAAGAGCGCGACGTCGAGACCCTCGAGCGGGCGCTCGCCGCGGTGCGCGGCACCCAGAACGACATCAACCGCATGCTCGACGCCGGCAAGTCCGGCCGCGAGTCGAGCCGCATCTCCCCGTTCATGTGGGGCTCGCGCTCCCGGGTGCGCACGCTTGAGCGGCTGCTCGTCCCGGTGGACAACGTCATCCGCAACACCCGCGTGCTCGCCCGCCGCGCGGTGATCCTCACCTCCGATAAGGACTCGGTCTCCGAGGAACAGATCGACATCATCGAGGAGCTCTCCGACATCACGCTCGAGCTCTCCGAGCTCTATAGCCGCAAGCCCCACAAGGCCGAGGCCGCGGAGATCCCCATCCTCGTCAACAAGCTGCGCCAGCTCGGCTCGAGGGCGGGCAACCACATCGCCGACGGCGGGGTGCTCTCCGCGGCGGTGATCCTCGCGCAGTCCCGCTCGATCATCGTCGATCTCCTCCAGGCCTGCGGCATGTCTAGGGAGAGCTCGCTCGCGGTGCTCGTGCCCACCTCGAAGCACCCGGCCTTCCACCCCGAGGTGTGGCAGGGCCCCCACGAGCCCACCACCGACGAGCAGCCCCCAGCCCCCGAGGAGACCGACGCCCGGCAGCAGCCCGGCGACGCCGGCGACACCTACCGCGGGGCCGAGCGCTAGAAGACGCGCCCACAGACCCGTCACACACCACCGAGCCCCGCGCCGGCGACCGGCCGGAGCGGGGCTTCCTTGGTGCGCGGCGCTAGGGCCGCACGAGCTGCGCGTCGCGCAGGTGCCGGTAGAACGTCGCCCGGTTCACCGGCCGGCGGGCGGGCACCCCGTCGACGACGACGCGCATGTCGCGCCCGCCGCACTGCACCGCCCGGCCGGTCGCGACGCTGCCAGGTGCGGTGAGGCCGGCCGGCTGCGGGGCGCCCGCCACGAGCGGGCGGGTGACGGCGTTGGACCACAGCCGATACAGCGTCGCCGCGTCGAGCCTTCCCAACCGCCGGCGCCACCAGCCGGGGCGCCGCCCGCTCTCGGGTGGGGCGCTCGGCGTGGCGAGCGCCGCCGCGGCGAGCCCCGGGGCGTCGAGCATGGGCACGAGCCTGACCCCGTAGCGCCCGAAGAGCGGGCGCGGGGCGTCATCGTCGTCCCCGCCGCGGTAGAGGATCGTCTCGTCGTCGACGACGACCTCGCCGAGGAACTCGCCGCCGCCGTCGCGCTCGACGCTCGCGGAGCCCGCCACGGCGAGCCCCTGGTCGGTGCGCGCGAGCGGCGTGGGCCGCGCGGGCGCGTTCAGCGCGAAGGCGAGCGGGTCGCCGGCGCGGCCGAGCCCGAGGTTCGTCGCGGCGGGGGAGGAGTCATCGAGGGGCACGTAGGCGACCTCGGCGAAGAGGTAATCGCCGCGCATCGCGCGGGTGAGCACCGCGCCGAGGCCCTTATCCTCGCCGACGACGACCACCCTCAGCGGCTCGGCGGGGCGCTGCGGGGAGGGCCGGGGCGCCCCGAGGTGGGAGACGTTGGGGCTTTTCGCGATCTCGGCGAGCGACGGCGTGGGGTCCTCGGGCAGGACCCTCTTCGCCTCCTCGTCGAGGGGCTTGAGCTCCCGGCGGGTGGGCGCCTCGGCGGCGTCGTGGACGATCGGGGCCGGGCCGGCGCCGGCGCCGGCGAGGGCGGCCTCGCCCGCGCGCTCGCGGGCCTGAGGCCCGCAGCGGATGACGAGCACGCTCATGGCGCCGCATGCTACCCGCCCGCCCGGGCCGCGAGACCAGGCGCTCCCCCGGCGGGCGGGCGGCGGGGATAGTAGACTCCCTTCCTGGCCCGCCGCCCGGCGGCTGGCGGACTCTCTTCATACGCACAACTTCAGTCGATCGGGAGCGCGAGGTAGGTAAGACACCCATGTCGGCAATCGTGATCGTCGGCGCCCAGTGGGGCGACGAGGGCAAGGGTAAGGCCACCGACATCCTCGGGGCGCACGCGGACTTCGTGGTCAAGCCGAACGGCGGCAACAACGCCGGGCACACCGTCGTCGTCGGCGGCGAGAAGTACGAGCTCAAGCTCCTGCCCGCGGGGATCCTCTCCGAGAACGCCACCCCGGTGCTCGGCAACGGCGTGGTCATCAACCTCCAGGCGCTCGTCGAGGAGATCGACGGCCTCGAGGCGCGCGGCGCGAACGCCTCCCGGCTGAGGATCTCGGGCAACGCGCACATCGTCGCGCCCTACCACCAGGTGCTCGACCGGGTGCAGGAGCGCTTCCTCGGCAAGCGCGCGATCGGCACGACGGGTAGGGGCATCGGCCCGGCCTACGCCGACAAGGTCTCTAGGGTGGGCATTCGCGTCCAGGACCTCTTCGACGAGTCGATCCTGCGCCAGAAGGTCGAGTCCGCCCTCGAGGTGAAGAACCAGATCCTCGTCAAGCTCTACAACCGCAAGGCCATCGACCCGGAGGAGACCGTCGAGTACCTCCTGTCGTTCGCCGATCGGCTGCGCCCGATGGTCATCGAGTCGGAGCGGGTGCTCGGCGAGGCGCTCGACCGCGGCGAGACGGTGCTGCTCGAGGGCGGGCAGGCCACGATGCTCGACGTCGACCACGGCACCTACCCGTTCGTCACGTCCTCGAACCCGAGCGCCGGCGGCGCGTGCGTGGGCTCCGGGATCGGGCCGACCCGGGTGAGCCACGTGCTCGGCATCGTCAAGGCCTACACCACCCGCGTGGGCGCGGGCCCCTTCCCCACGGAGCTCTTCGACGAGTGGGGCGAGCACCTGCAGAAGGTGGGCGGCGAGTTCGGCGTCAACACCGGCCGGCCGCGGCGCTGCGGCTGGTACGACTCGGTCATCGCGCGCTACGCGGCGCGCGTCAACGGCTTCACGGACCTGTTCCTCACCAAGCTCGACGTGCTCACAGGCATCGGGGAGATCCCCATCTGCGTGGCCTACGACGTCGACGGGGAGCGTCACGAGGAGATGCCTCTCACCCAGTCGGAGTTCCACCACGCGACGCCCATCTACGAGACGATGCCCGCCTGGGACGAGGACATCTCCGGCTGCCGCACCTTCGAGGAGCTGCCCGGCCGGGCGCAGGACTACCTGCGCCGCCTCGAGGAGCTCTCGGGCTGCCGGATCTCGTATGTCGGCGTCGGCCCGGGCCGCGACGACACCATCGCCCTCCACGACATCGCCGCCGAGAACTAGCCCCTCCCCGGGTACCACTCGCGGGGCGGGCGGGCCGCGGGCCCGCGGCTAGGATGGTCGCCATGTTCATTCCGGAGACCATCGGAACCCCGCTGAGCCCGGGGGCCACGCGCGTCATGCTGCTCGGCGCCGGGGAGCTCAGCAAGGAGCTGGCGATCTCGCTGCACCGGCTCGGCGTCGAGGTCCACTCCGTCGATCGCGACGAGACCGCCCCCGCCCAGCAGGTCGCCCAGGTCGCCCACGTCTTGGACGTCAACAACCCGGAGCGCATCAACGGCCTCATCGCCGCGGTGCGGCCGGACTTCATCGTCCCGGAGATCGAGTCCGTCGCCACCGACGTGCTCGAGGCCGTCGAGGCGGAGGACGTCGCCGTGGTCGTGCCGAGCGCGAAGGCCACGAAGCTGTGCGTCAACCGCGAGACGATCCGCAGGCTCGCCGACGAGCGGCTCGGCCTGCCGACCACGGCCTACAACTTCGTCTCCGAGCGCGAGGAGTTCGACGCCGCGATCGAGGAGATCGGCTTCCCCTGCATCGCGAAGCCCACCTACGCGGGCCCGGGCGCGCGCGGCCACGTCGTCATCTCCTCGCAAGACGAGGCCGACGGCGCGTGGCGCAGCCTCACCGCCGGGGTCGCCGCGCCGCGCATCGTCGTCGAGCGGATCGTCGACTTCGACTACGAGGTCACCATGCTCGTCGTGCGCTCCCTCGACCCGGCAACGAGGCAGCTCGCGACGTGGTTCTGCGAGCCGGTGGGCCACCACTACTACTCCGGCGAGCGCATCGACTGCTGGCAGCCGATGGCGATGAGCGAGCGGGCCTTAGAAAACGCCCACTCGGTGGCGGCCCGGGTCGCCACCGAGCTCGGCGGGCGCGGCGTGTTGAGCGTGCGGCTGTTCGTCTCCGGGGACGACGTGTACTTCTCGGAGGTGTATCCCCGCCCCCACGACACGGGCCTGGTGACGCTGTGCTCGCAGCGCTTCAGCCAGTTCGACCTGCACGCCCGCGCGATCCTGGGCCTGCCGATCGACACGACGCTCGTTTCCCCCGGGGCGGCGTCGATGGTGACCAGCCCCGTGGACGCCGAGTCGGTGACCTTCGACGGGCTCGCCGAGGCGCTCGCCGTGCCGGAGTCCACCCTCGAGCTCTTCGGGAAGTCGCCCGCCAGGGTCGGGCGCCGCATGGGCATGACTCTGGCGACCGCGGAGGACTGCGACGAGGCGCTCGACCGGGCGCAGCGCTGCGCCGAGCGCATCGTCATCGAGGCCGACGGGCCCGCCCCCGCCCCGGCCGAGCCGGAGCCGGCCGCCGAATAAAACGCCCGCCCGCCGCCGGCGAACCGGGGCGGGCGGATGCTCTATCTATCTACGGGGCCTAAGCGGCCTCCGCCGCTAGGACTCCTTGCTGGGGTCCTGCGGGCCGGAGTAGGCGATCATGTCCTCCCACTCGACGAGCTTCTTGCGCTCGCGGCCCTCCTCCTCGCCGCGGGCGCGCTCCGCGGCGTCGAGCCGGTGCCAGCCCTCCCACGTGGCCACCGCGATCTTGCGGTCCTCGAGGAACTTGGTGATCGCCTCGGGCTCGGGGTGGGCGGGCTCGGCGAGCCGGCCGGCATCGTAGTCCTCGAGGAGCATCCCGATGGTCTCCTTCGCGTCGGACTTCGTGTTGCCGATGAGCCCAACCGGGCCGCGCTTGATCCAGCCGGTCGCGTACAGGCCCGCGACCTGCTCGCCCTCGGGGCCGTCGAGCACGTGGCCGCCGTCGTTGGGGATGACGTTCTTCTTCTCGTCGAAGGGCACGCCGTTGACCGGGTCGGAGCGGTAGCCCACCGCCCGGTAGACGGCCTGGACGTCCCACGTCGTCTGCTTCCCGGTCGGGCGGATCCCGCCCTCGCCGTCGAGCTCCTGGCGCTCGGTGACCAGGCCCGAGACGTGGCCGTCCTTCTCGAGGATCTCGACCGGGGCCTCGAAGAGGTGGATGTAGATCTTGTGCGGCGCGTCCTTCGGCTCGCGCATGGCGTAGCCCTCGAGCGTCTGGCACACGAGGTCCTGCGACTTCGAGGCGCGCCTGGCCTCCTCGGAGGCCTCGTCGTAGTCGATGTCCTCGGGGTCGACGATGACCTCGATGTTCTCCGAGTGGTCGAGCTCCTTGAGCTCCATCGGGGTGAACTTCGCCTGCGCCGGGCCGCGCCGGCCGAAGATGTGCACCTCGCTCGCGGCGCTCTCGTGGAGCCCCTCGTAGACGTTGTCGGGGATCTCCGTGGTGTGGAGCTCGTCCGCGGTCTTCGCGAGCACCCGGGAGATGTCGAGGCCGACGTTGCCGACGCCGATGACGGCGATCTTGTTCGCCGTGAGGTTCCAGTCGCGGGTGAAGTTCGGGTTGCCGTCGTAGAAGCCCACGAACTGGCCCGCGCCGTAGGACTCGGGCAGGTCGGCGCCCGGGATGTTTAAGTTGCGGTCTCCGGTCGCGCCGGTGGCGAAGACGATCGCGTCGTAGAAGTCGCGCAGCTCCTCGACGGTGACGTCGCGGCCGATCTCGATGTTGGCGAGCAGCCTAATGTCGTCCTGCTCGAGGACGCGGTGCAGCGACTTGACGATGCCCTTAATGCGCGGGTGGTCGGGCGCGACGCCGTAGCGGATGAGGCCGAAGGGGGCCGGCATCTTCTCGAACAGGTCGATGGACACCTCCTGGTCGGCCTTGACCAGGAGATCGGACGCGTAGATGCCGGCCGGGCCCGAGCCGATCACCGCGACGCGCAGCGGACGTGACATAAGACTTCAACCTCGGTGTGGGAAAACTCGTTCGTGCAGGGTTAAGCGGGCGGCCGGCGCGAGCCCCGCGCGGGGGATCGGCCGGCGCCCATCACCGCCGGATTCTACTGGGCCCCGCGGGGGCGGGAAAGGGCGTCGCCGCCGCCCCGAGGCGCGGCGGCGGGGTGGGGAAGGAGAATGAGCGAAAGTTTCGTGGCGGCGCCCCGGATCGCCCTACTATAGTGATCCACACGACACTTTCCGCCGGCTGCGCGCGCCTCGACGCGGCCGCGACGGTGAAACTAAAGAATCACTCTTACCTTCTTCTTCCTACCGCTAAGGAGCAGCATGGCACCGACACCGAGCCACACCTCCGTGGTGATCAGCCCGTCCGGCGCGGGCGACATCGACGTCGCGGCGCTCGCCGAGAAGGCGGGCCTCGACAGCTGGGAGTTGGCCTCCCACGAGCTCGACCTCGGCGAGCTTCTGCGCCACGCCAACGAGCACGAGGGCCACGCCCTCGTGCTCGGCACCGGCGACCTCGCCTTCGACGCGTCGGCCGCGGCGGTGCTGCGCGCCCCGCTCGTCGTCGTGGCCGACGAGGACAGCCCGCGCGCGAAGCTCGCGACCACCCGCGCCGAGGACGTCGGCGCGACGCTCGCCGGGGTACTCCCCGCCGGTGAGGCGGCCGGCGAGGCCGGCGCGAAGCTCGTCGCCGAGGCCGCCGCCACCCAGCCCCCGGAGGTCATCTCGCCCGAGGTGTTCGAGCGCTTCCTCCTCGACAAGGCGAAGGACACCCCGGCGCGCATCGTGCTGCCCGAGGGCGACGACGACCGCATCCTGGAGGCCGCCCACCGGCTCCTCGACCAGGACATCGTCGACCTCATCATCCTCGGCGAGAAGGACGACATCGATGCCCGCGCGAAGGAGCTCGGCCTCGACTTGAGCCGCGCGGAGATCGTCGACCCGAAGACCGACGAGCGCGCCGACGGCTTCGTCGAGACGCTCCTCGAGCTGCGCCGCGCGAAGGGCCTCGAGCGTGCCGAGGCGGAGAAGCTCGTGCGCGACGAGACGTACTTCGGGGTGCTGCTCGTCCACGCCGGGGAGGCCGACGGCATGGTCTCCGGCGCGGCGCACACCACCGGCGACACGATTAGGCCGGCGCTGCAGATCATCCGCACCGCGCCGGGCGCGTCGATCGTGTCCTCGCTGTTCTTCATGGTGCTCGGCGGGCGGCTGTGGGGCTTCGGGGACTGCGCGGTCAACCCGAAGCCCACCGCCCAGCAGCTCGGCGAGATGGCGGTGGTCTCCGCGGGCACGGCGAAGCGCTTCGGGCTCGACCCGAAGGTCGCGCTGCTGTCCTACTCGACGGGCGCGTCCGGCGCGGGCGAGGACGTCGACAAGGTCTCCGCCGCGCTCGGGGTGGCCCACGAGCTCGACAAGTCCGTTCCGGTCGACGGGCCGCTGCAGTTCGACGCGGCGATGGACCCGGGCGTGGCGAAGAAGAAGCGGCCCGACTCCGAGGTGGCGGGGCAGGCGAACGTGTTCATCTTCCCGGATCTCAACGCCGGGAACATCGCCTACAAGGCGGTGCAGCGCTCCGCGGGGGCGCTGGCCGTCGGCCCCGTCCTGCAGGGCCTGAACAAGCCCGTCAACGACCTGTCCCGCGGCGCCACGGTGCCCGATATCGTCAACACGGTGGCGATCACCGCCATCCAGGCTGGAGGTAACTAAGCCCATGACCCACGTTCTCGTCATCAACTCGGGGTCGTCCTCGATCAAGTTCCAGGTGCTCGACCCGGACGCCGGGGCGGAGGCCGCCCCGCTCGTCGTCGGCATCGTCGAGCGCATCGGCGAGGAGACCGGCGCGGTGCGCGCCACGATCAACGGCCAGGATGCCGAGGTCGAGGGCCGCATCGAGGACCACGCGGACGGGCTGCGCCGCGCCTTCGACCTGCTGGCGGACAACGACGCCTCGCTGGAGAAGCTCGGCGTCGTCGCGGTCGGCCACCGGCTCGTCCACGGCGGGCAGGACTTCTCCGAGCCGGTGATCATCACCGACGAGGTCCTCGACGCCGCGCGGGACAACATCCCGCTCGCGCCGCTGCACAACCCCGCGAACATCAAGGGCGTCGAGGTGCTGCGCGAGGCGCTGCCCGACGTGCCGCAGGTGGGCGTGTTCGACACGGCCTTCTTCCACGAGCTGCCCGCCGCGGCGCGCACCTACGCGATCGATAGGGACGTCGCGGAAGAGCACTCGATCCGCCGCTACGGCTTCCACGGCACGAGCCACGAGTTCGTCGCCGGGCGCGTCGCCGATCACCTCGGCAAGAGGGTCGAGGACCTTAACCAGATCATCTTCCACCTCGGCAACGGCGCGTCCGCCTCGGCGATCAAGGGCGGCCGCCCGGTCGACACGACGATGGGGCTCACCCCGCTCGAGGGCCTGGTCATGGGCACGCGCAGCGGCAGCCTGGATCCGGGCATCGTCTTCCACCTCGCCCGCAACGCGGATTTGAGCATCGACGATATCGACCAGCTGCTCAATAAGAAGTCGGGGCTCAAGGGGCTCGCGGGGGCGAACGACTTCCGCCAGCTCGGGGAGCTCATCGACAAGGGCGACGAGAACGCGAAGCTCGCGTTCGACGTCTACATCCACCAGCTGCGCCGCACGCTCGGCTCCTACCTCGTGGTGCTCGGCGGGGCGGACACGATCACGTTCACCGCCGGCGTCGGGGAGAACGTGGCCGCCGTGCGCGAGGCGGCGCTCGACGGCCTCGAGGGCTTCGGCATCGTCCTCGACAAGGAGAAGAACAAGAACGCCAAGGGCCCGGCGGTCATCTCCGCCGAGGACTCGAAGGTCACGGTGCTCGTCGTTCCCACCAACGAGGAGCTCGCGATCGCCCGGCACGCCGCGCGGTTCAGCGCGCAGCAGTAAACGCTAGAAGCGCAAAAGGCCCCGGCCCGCCCCTCGGCGGGGCCGGGGCCGCTCGCGTC
This sequence comes from Corynebacterium otitidis ATCC 51513, assembly GCF_000296405.1. Lineage (GTDB taxonomy): Bacteria > Actinomycetota > Actinomycetes > Mycobacteriales > Mycobacteriaceae > Corynebacterium > Corynebacterium otitidis. Next base: position 326,617 of record NZ_JH815194.1, on the reverse strand, counting down.
TTCGAAGATTCCCGCGGCGCGACGGTCTGGCGGCGGGAGCGCCCGGTGGGCCGTTTCGGGGTTCGCGCGGCGGCCGCCGAGGCCGGCGGTTGTGGTGGCGCGGCCCTGGATCCGCGTACAGGAACGCGTGTGAGTCGTTCGGCGAAGAAAACCTCGATTTCAGGTCATTAATCCACCCCGGTCGTTGTTCCCGCTTCGCGATTGCGGTTCCGCTGTTCGCGGATACGATCGGATGAACCTACTCGGCGGCGGCCGGTTTTCGGCCCACATGCGGAGCGGAACCTGGATTGAGCGTTCGCTCCGCTATGGCCGCGGGCGCCGCCGGGCCCAGGGGCGCCCGGCTAAGCGGTCAAGGTAAAGACCTCCCCGCAGAACCCTGTGGGGCCGGCGTTGGGGTGGTAGCTCGCTTTGGAAGAAACGATTGTTCTCAGGCCCGCGCCGGGGCGTCCTTCGCCGAACGGCGCGACAGGCCCTAAAGAGCGGGAAACCGCAACGCTAACGAAGGGGTAGGAATGCGTATCTCGTACGACGAAGAGGTCGACGCCGCGTACGTGACATTGGGTTCTCCCATTCGCGACGGGGAGGCGGAGCACCAGGTTGGGTTTATCGAGACACCTAACGGGGTTACGCAAGTCATCATCGACGCCGATAAGGACGGATACCTGCTCGGTTTCGAGATCCTCTTCGCCTCGGAGGGGCTGCGCAAAGAGGTCCTCGACGCCGCCGATCCGTTATAGCGGAACGGGAAACCCCCGGAAACCGACCCGTGCGCCTCGCCCGTACACCACAACGGCCTGGCCGCGGCCGCGACCGGGGCGCCTGGCCTCCGCGGCGGCGCCCTCCGGCGCGGGGCCCAGAGCGCTACTCGTCGGCGCAGCGCTCCCGGTTCGCTAGAACCAGGTGACCGGTCGCACCTGGTTGGCCATGTCGACGAGCGCGTAGCGGTGGCGCGCGAACTGCGCGCCGCGCGCCTGGCGGCGCAGCGCGTCGGCGATGCCGGCGCGCAGCCCGGTCTGGGTGAACGGGTAGTCGAACAGCTTGTTCTTCGACGCGGAGGACTCCACGCCCGCGTCGCGCAGGAAGTTCAATCCCGCGGCGAGGACCGCGGTCTTGATCTGCAGGAAGCGCGGCTCGTTGGTGGGGATCTCCTCGAGGCGGCGCGCCGCGCGGCGGATGCGCGACTCGGTGAGCTCACCGGAGACGAGCTGCAGGATCGTCGTGAGCTTCGCCATGCGGTGGTGCCGGGAGGCCTGCGGCACCCGGTCGAGAGCGGCGACGGCGCGTTCGATGTGGTTCTCGGCCAGCAGCTGGCGGGCGAGCCCGAACGCGGAGGAGACGGTCTGCTGGTTGGTGACCCACACGAGCGCGTAGAGCCGGATCGCGTGGAAGCGCAGCGCCGCGGGGTCCGACATGACGTGCCCCCACTCTTCCTGCAGGTCGGTGAAGGCCTCTTCTGGGATGGCGACCGGCCCGTTGAAGCCGGCGATCGCGCGGATCGTCTGCTCGTCGAGGAACGCGTCGTGGTCGTGGCCCTGGTCCTGGAGGACGAGCTCGTCGACCGCGGCGAGCGCGAGCTTCGGCGCCGACTCGCCGGGCAGGGTGCGCAGCACCCGAAAGAAGTGCTCCTGGGCGGCCGGATACTCGTCGACGAGCAGGTTGGTGATCCCCAGGTACCACTCGACGCGCCAGTCGTGGGGCAGCTCCTCGGCGAGCTCCGCGAGGCGCTCCCGCGCCCGGTCGGTGAGCCCCAGGTCCAGCAGGGTGCGCACGATGCCCAGCGGGATCTCCGTGGAGCGAGTGTACTCCTCCGAGGCGCTGGCCTGGCGCAGCCGCTCGAGGGCCTCCTCGGGCTCGGTGTAGGAGAACCCGGAGAGCAGCCCCGCGCCCGGGTCAGAGCGGTCGACCAGCGGGGTCGGCAGCGCGGAGACGACCTCCGGGGCGGTGATCCGCGCGGAGCGGTCCGTCCCGTCGATGAGCTGGTCGGTGCGGAAGACCATGTGCTTCGTGCCGAAGGTGCGCCGCTGCGGGGAGAACACCGAGTGCTGCACGGGGAATTGCCGCCCGTCGCGAAGCGCGAGGATCTCGCGCAGCACCCCGTAGAGCTGGTTGCGCAGCTCGTTGGTGCTGTGGAACCGCTGCCTGGGGTCCGGGTGCGTGGCGCGCGCGATGACCCGGTAGAACGCCAGGTAGCGGTTGAACAGCGGCACCTCGCTCGGGGAGGGCAGACCCGGGGCATACGCCCCGTCCTCCACCTCGAGGCGCACGGTCATCGCCGCGAGCGTGCGGCCGATGGTGTAGATGTCGCTCTCCACCGAGGGGCCCTCGGTGACGATGTCGGGCGCCTGGAAGCCCTTCGTGCCGTAGATATAGCCGAAGCTCCCGATACCTGAGACCGCGCCCAGGTCGATGAGCTTGACCTGGTCCTCGGTGACGATGATGTTGTCGGGCTTCAAGTCGTTGTAGACCACCCCGCGGGCGTGGAGGTAGTCGAGCGCGGGCAGCACCTCGAGCACGTAGGCGATGGCCACGTCGACGGGCAGAAGCCCGTCGGGCTGGTCGCGCATCCGGTCGCGCAGCGAGGGCCCGCCGACGTACTCCATGACGATGAAGCCACCCTCGATGCGCGGGTCGTCGACGAAGTTGAAGATCTTCACGATGCCCGGGTGGGTGATGTCGGCGAGGAACTCGCGCTCCGCGGCGGCGGCCTGCGCGTCGTGGGACGCGAGGTTGTCCTGCATGCCCTTCAGCACGACGAGGCGTTCGGCGACGTTGCGGTCGTTGGCGAGGTAGATCCAGCCCATCCCGCCGTGCGCGATGGTGCCGATGATCTCGTACTGCCCGGCGACGATGTCGCCCGCCTTGAGCTGCGGGGGCGCGACCCCGTCGCGCCTCGCCGCGGCCTCCGGGTCGATGAGCGCGTCCGCGGGCGCGACGAGCGGGATGAACGGCAGGTCGACCATGCCCTCGGCGACGGTGCGCGAGGAGGTGCGCGTCGCGCCCCGCCGGAACGCGGAGATCGCCTCCCGGTGCGAGTCGCTCGTGAGCTGCGGCATCTGGCGGGCCTTGCGCGGCTCGTCGTCCTCGTCCTCCTCGTCGGCGAACGGGTCGAAGCGCACCGCCTGCGTCGCCGATCCCGGCTCCTCCCCGCCGGGGGAGACCGCCGCGGTCGCCTCGGTGGGGACGTACGCCGCGGCCTGGGTGGGCTGGTCGACGAGCCCCGCCTCGTCGTCGCGCGGCACCTCGTCGCGCCGGGGCGCGGGCCCCTCGGGGCGGGTGTCGCGCCGCTTCGCCTGGCGGTCACTCATCGGAGTCCTCCTCCCGGTAGCGCGGCTCGGGCGGGCCCGGCGGGGTGGGCAGCGAGGAGCCGAACCACGCCTCGTGCATGCCCCGCCACGTGCCATCCTCGCCGATCCGCTCGATCGTCGCGTTGACCTGACGCACCAGCCCGTCGCGCCCAGGGGGCAGCGCCACCGCGTAGAAGCCCCGGTCGAGCGGCGGGCCGACGATCTCGGTGAGGGAGTCCTGCGCCGCGATCCCGGAGAGCAGCGTGTCGTCCGAGAGGATCGCGTCGGCCTGGTCCTGCTGCAGCGCCACGAGGCAGTCCGACCAGTTGCGGGTCTTCAGGATCGGGGAGCGCGGCGCGTGCTTGCGGGCCGTCTGCAGGCCCGTGGTGTTGTCCACGACGCACACCGTCCGGTCGGCGAGGTCGTCAACCGAGCTAATGCCCGAGCCGTTGAGCGCGAGCAGCCTGGTGGCGGCCTCGAGGTACGGCGCGGAGAACGCCACCTGCTCGGCGCGCGCCGGGGTCATCGTCATCGTGCGGATCACCGCGTCGACGTCGCTGTTGGCCAGCGTGTCCAGGCCCCCGGCCGACTCCACGAAGCGGAACTCGACCGCCTCGGGGTCGCCGAAGATGTCGCGCGCGATCTCCCGGGCGAGGTCCACCTCGAAGCCGTCGAGCTCGCCGCTGGCGGCGTCGCGGTAGCTGATGAGGTTGAGCGACTGGTCGACGCCCACGACGAGCCGGCCGCGCTCGAGGATCTCGGGCACGCGGTCCTCCGGGCCGCCCGGGCCGGGCCGCAGGGAGGCGCTGATGTGCGCCGGCGGGGTGTCCTGCGGCGGGTACGCGCCGGCCGGCTCGACCTCCGCGCCGAGCGGCAGCGGCGGGCCGAAGCCCGCGGCGCGCGGCTCCTCCGCGCCGGGCGGGGCCTCGGCGGGCGGCGGCTCGGACTGGTCGTCGACGATCCCGCAGGCGGAAAGCGCGAGCGCGGCGGCGCACACGGCCGCCGCGGCGCGGGCCGTCGTTCTCTGGCGGGTCACAGGTACTCCTGGAGTCGGGGTCGGATGCCGGCGACGACGGCGATGACCGCCGCGAGCGAGAGCGCGAGCACGGAGAAGGACACCAGCCTTGTCGCGGCGAGCCCGTCGGCGATCGCGACGCGCATCGCGCTGCGCGACTCGGCGATGAGGTCGGCGAGAGCGTCGTCGAGCCGCCGGTAGGCGGCCGCAGCGGTGGGGGTGGAGTCCTGGTCGTAGGCGGGCTCGCTGGCCAGGGTGACGGCCTCGTCGAACTCGCCGCCGCGCAGCGCGTCGCGCAGCGCCGCGTGGCCGTCCTCCCAGTCGGCGAGCGCCTCCCGGGCGGCGGCGACCCGGCCTCTCGCGGCGTCGGAGTCCTCCGCCTCGCTAAGCGCGCCCTCGGCGTCGTCGAGGGCCGACTCGATCGCCGCGGTGGAGGACTCGAAGCCGGAGGTGAGGCCGTCGGCCTGCTGGCGGCGCACGATGGAGAGCACCTCCTCGGTGCGGGACTCCTGGGCGAGGATGCGCGAGTCGGTGAGCGAGTCCCACGGCTGGGTGGCGCGCTCGAAGCCCTGGTTGCCGGCGTACCACGTCGCGATGTTCGAGCCCGAGACCCACACGATCGCGACGATCATGAGCGCGGTCGCGGCGAGGAACCCGCGGTTGAGCCGGCGGCGGGTGATGCGCCACAGCCACCACTGGGCGATGAGCAGGAAGAGCACCGCGGCGCCCAGGCCCGAGAGCGGCACCCACTGCGGGCGGGCGAGCTGCGCCTGCTGCTCGCGCACCTCGTTGCTCGTCTGCCGGAACAGCTCGCCGGCGTCGACGAGGATGTCCTCGCGCATGAGCGCGGACGCCTCCGCGATGTAGGAGATCGCCACCGGGTTGCCCTGCCGGTGGTTGACCCGCGCGGTCTCGATGAGCCCGGCGTAGACGGGCACCTGCCGCTGGATCGAGGCGATGAGCTCCGCGGAGCGCTCGTCGCCCGAGGGCAGGCCCGCGGCCACCGCGGACGCGGCCTGCGAGGCGCGGTCGAGCGCCCGGTAGTAGGCGTGCTGCGCGGAGTGGGACTCCACCCCGTCGAGGAGCATCGACGTGGTCGCGAGGGTGTCCGCGTAGGACAGCGACGTGTAGAGGTGGTGGGTCGAGTAGCTCGTCGGCTCCGTCGTGGAGAGCAGCACGTCGAGGTCCGCCTGCCTGGACTGCGCGGACTGCGACATCGAGTAGCCGGCGGCGAAGATCGCGAGCGCGAGGATGAGGGTTAGGGTGACCATCTTGCCCGGCGTCGTGGAGATGAACTGCCACATGCGCCGCGCGGCGGCCGCGGGCGCGGCGAACGTGTCGTAGAGCCGGGCGCGGCGCCGCCGTTTCGTTTCAGGCGGGTCGGTGACCTCGTCGAGCCAGTGGTCCTCGGTGTCCTGCGGGAGGGCCGCCTCGCTGTAGGAGACGTCCTGGCGGCGCTGCCGCCGCTCCGGGCGGCCGCGCAGGCGGCCGCGCCACGAGCCGCCCTGTCCCTCGCGCGCACCGGTCATTCCTTAACCATAACGGCAGCGGGGTGCCCGAGGACACATTCGGCCGCCCCCGTCTGGCGGGGCTGGCTAGTGTGGGGCCAATGAGGGGAGACGGGAACGGATGGGCCGCGGGCCCGAACGGCGTGAGCGTGTGGGGCAGGTTCGGGGCCGCGGGCCTCTTCCTCGTCGCGCGCGCCGAGCCCGGCGGGTGGTGCGTGCTCCTGCAGCACCGCGCGCCGTGGACGAACCACGGCGGCACGTGGGCGCTGCCCGGCGGGGCGCGCGACTCCCACGAGAGCGCCGTCGAGGCGGCGCTGCGCGAAACCGAGGAGGAGACCGCCCTCGCCGCGGGCGCGGTCGGCGTCTTAGGGGAGATCGTCACCGCCGGGCCCTACCCGGGCGACCCCGAGCGCCCGGAGCTGCCCGGCGGGTGGACCTACACGACGGTCATCGGCCGCACCGCGAGCGGGCTGCGGGACGCCACCGACCCCAACGACGAGTCCCTCGAGCTGCGCTGGGTGCCCTTCGAGGACGTCGACGAGCTGCCGCTTCTGCCCGCGTTCCGCAGCTCCTTCCCGCGCCTGCGCGAGCTCGCGCTCGAGCGGCTGCGCGACGCCGGCGCGGAGAACTAGGCCCGCCGCCGCGCCCACCCGCGCGGGCGGGGCTCACATGAGCGCGGAGACGAGCCGCATGACGTTGTCGAGGTAGCGGCGCGCGATCGTGCGCTCGCTCCACGTCGCCATGGTGAGCTCCGGGGAGACCGCCACGTAGGAGCGCGTCAGGTCGGTGAGCTCGTCGATGAGGCCGCCCTCCGCGACGAGGAGGGACACCTCGTAGTTGAGGGAGAAGCTGCGCATGTCCATGTTCGCCGAGCCGATGAGCCCGATCGGGCGGCACGGCTCCGCCGGGTCGGGGCGCGCGGCGGCCGAGTCGCGCTGCGACAGGGCGGTCTCCCCGACCGGGCCGGGGTCGACGAGCATGAGCTTCGTGTGGAGCACGTACGGCTCGGGGAACTGGTAGATGCGCACGCCGGCCTCGAGGAGCGCCTGGTAGTAGCTCGACTGGGCGTGGTGCACCATGAAGCTGTCGGCGCGCTCGCTGACGAGCAGCTCGACGCGCACCCCGCGGTAGCACGCCGAGGTCACCGACTCGAGCATCGACTCATCGGGGATGAAGTACGGGCTGCAGATCACCACCCGGTGGCGGGCTTGCTGGATGAGCGCGTTCGCGACCCGAAGGTGCGGCTCGGTCGTGTACCCGGGCCCCGAGGGCACGACCTGCACGGTGGTGAGCGCGTCGCGCTCGCCCGCGGGCACCGCCTGCGGGTGGCGGTGCGCGGTGGGAAAGAGCGTCTCGCCCGACTCGAGGTACCAGTCGACGGCGAAGACCATCTCCATCGAGTCGACGATCGGCCCGGCGATCTCCACCATGGCGTCGACCCACTGCCGCTCGTGGCGGCGGTGGCGGCGCAGCAGATAGCCGCGGTCGATCATGTTGAGCGAGCCGATGAACCCGACGTGGCCGTCGATGAGCACGAGCTTGCGGTGGTTGCGCAGGTCCGGGCGGCGGAAGCGGCCCTTGAACGGCTTGAGCGGCAGCATCATGTGCCACTCGACGCCGATGTCCGTGAGCCTGCTGCCGAGCTTCTTGAAGCCCGGGTACTTGCGGCTGCCGATGTGGTCGAAGAGGAGCCGCACCGTCACCCCGCGCGCCACCGCCCGCTGCAGGGCGCGGAAGAACGGATCGGTCGTCTCGTCCCAGGCGGTGACGTAGATCTGCACGTGCACGTAGCGTTCGGCCTCGTCGATCGCGGCGGCCATGCGGGCGATCGTCGCCCGATAATCGGTGTAGAGCCCCCGGTTGAAGCCCGCGACCGCGGGCAGGTTCGTCAGCCGCCTGATCATCCGGATCGTCGCGGTCGCCGGCGCGGTGAGCTCCGCTTTGGGCGGCACGTCGGGGACCTCGCTCTGGACGTCCTCGATCATCGCGTGCGCCTCCTGGTGGATGCGGTCGCGGCGCCGGTTGATGTACGGGCTGCCCACAAGGAGGAAGAGCGGCAGCCCGATGAACGGCAGCAGGAAGATCGCGAGCAGCCACGCCGCCGACGAGGAGGGCCGCCGCCCCTCGGGCACGTAGCCTAAGGCGACGATCTTGATCGCGTAGTCGACCACCAAGCCAAGCACCGACCACGACATCCAGTCGAAGGACACCGTCACTTACCCGCCGATCACCGAGAGCCCCGCCCCGCCGCGCAGGCGGCTAGCGCACGTCATCGAAATTCGGGGGCAAATCGTAGTCGACAACCACCGGCGCGTGGTCCGAGGCCCCCTTCGCGGCGCGCTCCTCGACGTCGACGAAGCCGGCGGTCGCCTCCTTCGCGAGCGTCGGGCTCGCGAGCTGAAAGTCGATGCGCACCCCCTCGTTCCGCGGGAAGCGCAGGTCTTGATAGTCCCAGTAGGTGAAGCGCTCCTTCTTCGTGAACTGGCGGGACACCTCGTTAAGCCCCGCCTCCTCGCCGAGCGCCTCGAAGGCGGCGCGCTCCGGCTCGGTGGCGTGGGTCTTGCCCGCGAAGAACTCGATGTTCCACGCGTCCTCGTCGCGCGGCGCGACGTTGAAGTCGCCCATGATCGCCAGGCGCTGCCCGGGCTCGCGGCGCAGCTCGCCCGCGACGTAGTCGCCAAGCCGCCACAGCCACGAGAGCTTGTAGGCGTAGTGCCGGTCGGTGACCTCGCGGCCGTTGGGCACGTACAGGCTCCACAGCCGCACCCCGCCGCACGTCGCGCCCACGGCGCGCGCCTCGACCCTCTGCTCGGCCGCGGGGTCCTTCGCAAACCCCGGCTGGCCCGGGAAGCCCTCCGCGACGTCCGACAGCCCCACCCGCGAGCAGATCGCCACCCCGTTCCACTGGTTGTAGCCGACGTGGGCGCACTCGTAGCCCTCCTCGGCGAAGGCGTCGTAGGGGAACGACTCGTCGCGGGTCTTCGTCTCCTGCATGGCCAGCACGTCGATGTCGTGGCGCTTGAGCGTGTCGACGATCCGCGAGGCCCTGCTGCGCACCGAGTTGACGTTCCACGTGGCGATCCGCATGGGCACCACGATAGCGGGGCCGCCGGCCGCGCCGGGCGGGCCGCCTACCGGGCGGTCGCGACCCGGCGGCGGTGGTGCTCGCCGAAGCCCGCGGCGCGAAGCGCC
>NZ_JH815194.1:292139-317258 GCF_000296405.1 Corynebacterium otitidis ATCC 51513 | reverse complement strand
CGGCCTCCTCGCCGCCGGCGACAAGGGTCGCCTCGGCGGGGGTGCGCCCGGCGGCGTCCACCGCGGCGCGGCGGTCGGGCTCCGCGCGCCGGGCTGAGAGCCGAAGCCCGGGGATCGGCCGGGGTTCCTCCGCAGGCGGCTCGCGGCGGCTGTAGGCGACCTCCTCGGCGGAGAGTGCCCAGCCGCCGGCCGCGGCGAGCGCCTCGGCGGGGCGGCCGATGCGCTCGGGGATGAGCAGGCGGGGGCGCTCGCCGGCCTCGGCGGCGAACGCCTCGATCTCCTCGATGGGCACGCGGCCCAGGGAGGCGGAGTGCCCGAGCGGCGCGGCGATCGCCCCGCCCGGCCCGCCGGCCGACATCAGCCAGCCGCCCGCGGAGTCGAAGCGCCGGGTATCGGCGGCCTCGGCGGCGGCGAGGGCGCGCTCGACGGCGCGGATCTCGGAGTTGCGCACGCGGCGCGGCTGCATGCGGCGCAGCGCGGTGATCGTCGCGCCGGACAGGTCGATCGCGGGCGCGCTCGAGGGCAGCCCGCCGACCTTCTGGGGGCGCACGACGAGCGGCTCGAGGCTCAAGACGTGGCCGATGACGTCGGTCTCGGGGCCCTCGAGGCCGCCGAGGCGGCGGCGCACGACGACCCGGTCGCCGACGTTTATGCGCGAGCTGAAGATCCCGCGGGGCACGAACGGTGCTTCCTAGTCCTCGTCGTCGTGGCCGAAGGAGTCGGCATCCGAGCCGGGCAGCCACGTGTTGCCGGGCTCGCCCCAGCCGTTGCGCTTGATCGCGCGCTTCGCCTGGCGCTTGTAGCGCCCGGTGAGCACGTCGGTGTAGACGTACCCGTCGAGGTGGCCGGTCTCGTGCTGGAGGCAGCGGGCGAAGAAGCCGTAGCCCTCGTCCTCGACCGGGTCGCCGTTCAAGTCGACGCCGGTGATGCGGGCCCACTCGGCGCGCCCGGTGGGGAAGGACTCGCCCGGCACCGAGAGGCAGCCCTCGTCGTCGGAGCCGTCCGGCTGGGGCATGGTCTTCGGGATCTCGCTGGTCTCGAGGACGGGGTTGATGACGTAGCCCTTGTGCCAGTGGCCGTCGCGGTCGTAGCAGTTGTAGACGAACAGCCGCAGCGGCAGGCCGACCTGATTCGCGGCGAGCCCCACCCCGTTGGCGGCCTCCATGGTCTCAAACATGTCGTCGATGAGCTCCTTGTACTGGGAGAACGGCTCCTCGACGGGGCGGGTGGGCTCGTGGAGCACCGGGTCGCCGTAGATCACGATCGGTCGGATGGTCATGGCCTACAGTCTAGGCATGGCCCTAAGCGACAACGACGCGAGGCTCCTGGCGTTCGCCGAGGTCGCGCCCGCCTCCACGAGCGCGCGGGAGGAGGCCATCAGGCGCACGCTGGGGATGAGCCCGATGCGCTACTACCAGCGGCTCAACGCGCTTATCGACGACCCGGCGGCGCTCGCCGAGCACCCGGGGCTCGTCCGCCGGCTCGCGCGGATCAGGAGCCGCGGGGTGGGCCGCGCGCCCGGGGACTAAAGGGGCTAGAGTTACGGATGTGACTCACGAGAACAACGACGACAGGCAGCAGCGGCAGCTCCCGCTGCGCGGACTGGCCCTCGTGCTCGTCGCCGTGGCCCTCCTGCTCGGGCTGTGGGCGGTCTACGCGTGGACTTCCGACGACGACACGCCCGCCGCCGATCAGGCGGCGAGCAGCACCTCGTCCTCGTCGAGCACCTCGACGACCTCGTCCGAGACGCCCGACGAGGATAAAGATTCACGCGAGCCCGAGGGCGGGGACGAGGCCGAGGAGCCCGCCGAGCACCGCGAGCCCGAGGGCGGCGGCGGTTCCGGCGAGGGCCCCCGCGACCAGGGCGAATCCCGCCCGGGCGGCGACGACCTCGTCGTCAACGTCCTCAACAACTCCACCGTCGGCAACCTCGCCAAGGACACCGCCGACCGGCTCCGGGAGACTGGTGCCCCCATCGGGGAGGTCGGTAACCTTCCCGAGGAGCGCCTCAGGCTCACCGAGACCACCGTCTTCTTCACCGAGGGCAACGCCGCCGCCGAGGACGCGGCCCGCCGGCTCGCCGACGCGCTCGGCGGGGTGGCCCGGCCGCACGACGGCGCCCTCGACGAGGCCGTGCGCGGCCCCGAGGACGTCACGGTGGTGCTCGCGGGCTAGGGCCCGCGCCGGACCGGTCCGGCGCGTCTTTTTCGTGGAGACCGGTCGTGGAAGGGCGGTAGCCGTCATGGCAGACACTGAGACTCCCCGGCACGCGTTCAACCGCAGCCCCAAGCCGACGATCGGCGTCGAGTGGGAGATCGCCCTCCTCGACCCCGAGACCCGCGACCTCGTGCCCCGCGCCGCGGAGATCATCGAGGACGCCTCGCGCCGCGACCCGGCGATCCACCTAGAGCCCGAGTTCCTCCAGAACACCGTGGAGATCGTCACCGGCGTCCACGACACCGCCCCGCAGGCGGTCGGGGAGCTCGAGCGGGCGGCAGCCGTCGTGCGCGCCGCCGCGAAGGACCGGGGGCTCTCCCTGTGGAGCGCCGGCTCCCACCCGTTCTCCGACTTCCGGAAGAACCCCGTCTCCGGCAAGAGCTCCTATAAGGAGATCATCGAGCGAACCCAGTACTGGGGCTCGCAGATGCTCATCTGGGGCATCCATGTCCACGTCGGCATCAGCCACGAGGACCGCGTCTGGCCGATCATCAACGCGCTCATGACGAAGTACCCGCACATGCTCGCGCTCACGGCCTCCTCGCCCGGCTGGGACGGGCTCGACACCGGCTACGCGTCGAACCGCACCATGCTCTACCAGCAGCTGCCCACCGCCGGCATGCCGCTGAACTTCCGCAGCTGGCAGGAGTGGCTCGACTACATGCGCGACCAGGACCGCTCCGGGGTTATCAGCCACACCCGCTCGATGCACCTTGATATCCGGCCTGCCGCGAAGTGGGGCACCATCGAGGTGCGCGTCGCCGACGCCGCGCCCAACCTGCGCGAACTCGCCGCGGTCGTCGCGCTCACCCACTGCCTCGTCGTGTACTACGACCGGCTCATCGACGCTGGCGAGGAGCTGCCCTTCCTGCCGGTGTGGCACAACGCGGAGAACAAGTGGCGAGGGGCACGTTATGGGCTCGACTCGCTCGTCATCGTTGACCGCGATACCAACGAGCGCTGGGTCAAGGACGAGCTCGCCGAGCTCGCCGAGTCGCTCGCGCCGCTGGCGAAGTCGCTTGGCTGCGCGGAGGACCTCGCGCTCATCCCCGAGATCCTCGAAACCGGCTCGAGCTCCGACCGGCAGCGCCGCATCTTCCAGGAGACCGGCTCGTGGATCCCCGCCGTCGACGCGACGGTGGCGGAGTTGTACCTGAACTAGGAAAAATCCTGTGCCTATGCTGTGAATAATAACAGCTAGCTGTGAATATAGAACACCTATTGCCCTCCTGGGGATTCCTGTTAGATTTCGATCTGCCTACACGGTGTGGGCATATCCTCTCGAAGGAGATCTCTCATGGTGAGAAAAATCGCCGCGGCTCTAGCGCTGACGCTAGGGAGCTGCGTCGTGGTGGCGCCAATTGCCAACGCCGCCGTCGTTCAGGTCGAGGGTGGTACCTGGAACTACGGGACCAACAAGACAAAGGTGTGGTCTCACTACCAGCACCAGCGTCGCACCCACAGTGCAAGCGTCGTCAATGGCGACGGCAATTGGCAGAAGTCCGGCTGGAAACGGCCGGGGCGATTGGCAAAGGCGGAAACCTACCGGACTACCCGTAACAATCAGTCCTTCTACGATGTGAAGTAATCCTTCAGTGAAGAATCTGATGTTGAACGCGGCGGCGGTTGTCGCCGCGTTCGCGGTTTCGGTCGCGTTCGTTCTCACCGTGTTCGGGCTGCGCCCGGCTCCCCTTCACGAGGGCGATGCCTGGGGAGTCTCTGTCACGGCGCTGCCCGACGACGCCACCGCCGGAGAGCTTGCCGACGCGCTCTCCGGGGCCGCGAATACGGTTGCGGGCAGTCTTATTCGCCCGGACGTCGCCCGCGGGGACGATGTCTATCTGTACCTCGGCGCCGAGCCGTCCGGCAGCCCGCGCGGATACGCGGAGCCCGGCTTCGATCCGGGCTTCGCCCCGCTCGATGCCGCCAGCGCCATCGATCTCGGCGGGCTCTGGACGCTGTATAGTCCGACTCCCGATGCGGGTGCCGCCTTCGAGGCGGCCGCCGCGGATGAGGGCATCACCGTCGACGTCGAGGCGCCCCTCGGGGTAGGTGATTACCTTTCGGCGGCGTCGAGCGGCATGGTGCTCCAGGCGGCGGCGCTGGTCGTCATCCTCATGTGTGCGGTCGGGTTGTATCTGAGCTTCCGCCGCCAGCGGCATGCCCAGATCCTCACCGTGCAAGGCTGGCAGCGGGGCCGCACGGCCTGGCTCATCCTGGGTCCGATCGCCGCAACCGCAGTGTCCACCGGCGCGGTCTTGGTTTGCGCGGGTCTTCTCGCGCTGGGCCCGATCAACGGATGGGGAGAATGGCCCGCCATCCTCGCGGTGGGTGGCGGGGTCCTCGCGGTGCTCGTCGCTGCGGAGATTGGCTCCGCCGGGCTCGGCGTGTGGCTCTACCAGTGGCTGCCCATGCGGCGGGCGGCCGCGGCGGCGACGAGCGGGTCCTACCGGGCCAGCATCCTGTGCGCGGCCGGCATGGTCGTCGTCATCGCATTCGGCGCGGCGCTCCTTCCCGGACAGGTGTCGCGGGCGGCGACGCTGGCTGGGTGGGAGGACACCTGGCTCGCCGCAGGCGATCTTCACCGCATGCACCTCTCGTCCGCCGCCATGGTGCTCGACGACGAGGAGGACCGCGCCAGGGGTGAGGCACTCCTGGACGCGATCGACCACGCCCCCGGACGGGGCATCCGGCTGCGCCGCATGACAGACGAGCGCCTCGGCGGGGTTCCTACGGTGCTGGCCGACGAGACGGCCGCCGGCGGGCTCGGGATTTCCGAGGCTCCGCCAGCGCCCTATCTCGTGCTACCCCGGGGCGCCGACGCCGAAGCCGCCGAAGAGCAAGCTCATGACTGGCTGGCATTTCAGGAGGAGATCGACGGCTACGAAGGGGAGCCCCAGCGACTCTCCGCCGTCCTCGAGTACGAACCCGGCCGCCAGCTCGCCACCTGGACGACGACCGGGCTGCTGGACGCAGACGCCTTCGACGACACCCTCGTGCACGATCCGGCGGTGCTCGTCGTCGCACCTGGTGCCGGTCTATACCCGGAGGAGGCAATGTCGGCCCTGAGCGTCGGCGAACTCCTCGTCGAGGCCGAGCCCGACGAGATCGGCGCCTGGCTAGTCGGCAGCGGCTTCGCCGACGTCGTCAGCCGGGTGAGCCCGGTCGCGGAACGCCCGCTGCTGCTCATCGGAGAGGCCAGATCTGCGGCAGTGCGGCAGGCCGTGTCGTTGGGCTTTGCCCTCGCCGTCGGTGCGGTCGTCGTCGCCGTCGTTGCGGCGACGCACCTGGCCCAGCACGGCAGGCGAGACGCGATCCTCGCCACCCAAGGATGGTCGATGCTCCGCCTCGTACGCGCCCCGGTGCTCCTGCTCGCCGGGCTTGGCCTTGCCGCCTCGGCGGCCGCGGCGTTCGTCGCCGACTCGTGGCTGGGAGCCGTGTGCGGTCTCGCCGCAACCGCCGTGAGCATCGCGATCCTTGTCACGGTGCTGGCCGTCCAGCGAGTCCGCTCGTTGCACACGAGGCTCTCGCCACCGTGATCACGCCCGGCCCACGCCCCACCAACCACGACACCAACCCCGCGCCGCATACGGCCGGGGAACCACCTCGATCGGGACACCACGTCCCAAGGAGACTGCCATGAAGAAGCTTGTCGGAACCATCATCGCCATCGCCGCCGTTGTCGCGATCGGCGCGATCGCGCTGTTCGCCACCCAGGGCCTGTGGGCCTCGTGGGATAACATCAACCCGCTCGTCAGCGAGGAGACCGCCTACGCGGAGCTCGAGCCCGGTGCCCAGGAGGTCGCCGGCGTCACCGCCGTCGACGAGGACGGCGAGGAGCTGCCCTACGAACTCGACTTCACCGCCTGGGGTGTGGACGACACCCTCGTGGAGATCACCCACGCCGGCAAGTGGGTCGAGTCCATCGACTACCCCGAGGAGGCCGACGTGCCCGCCGCCGCCCTCGACGCGCTTCGGGGGTAGGGGACCTTGGCTAACGCGAACCTCACAGTCGCGGGGCTAAAAAAGACGGTCGCGGGGCGCGAGCTGCTCTCCGGCGTGGAGCTGCGAGCCGAGGCCGGGGAGACCATCGCCATCACCGGGCCGTCGGGCGCGGGCAAGTCCACGCTGCTCAACTGCATTGGGCTGCTCGACGGGATCGACTCGGGCGAGATCGCCCTCAACGGGCGCCGCGTCGACGGGCTCCGGCTGGGCGGCAAGATCAAGGCCTTCCGCGGCGACCTGGGCTTCGTGTTCCAGGACTTCGCCCTCATCGAGGAATGGAGCGTGGGTCGCAACGTGGCGGCCCCTCTCGTGGCGCGCCGGGTTGGCAAGAAGGACCGCGCGAAGGCGGTAGCCCGCGCGCTAGAGCGAGTGGGGCTGGCCGGCCGCGAGAACGACGAGACGGCGGCGCTCTCCGGCGGGGAGAAGCAGCGCGTCGCGATCGCCCGGCTCATGGTCGCGGAACCGAGCGTCGTCGCTGCCGACGAGCCGACGGGTTCCCTCGACCCGCAGAACCGCGACCTCGTCCTCGAGATCTTCGACGAACTCGCCTCGATAGGCTGCGCGGTCATCGTCGTCACCCATGACCCCGTCGTGGCCGAGTGGGCCGGGAGAAGACTCACGCTGGCAGACGGGGCTCTCGTCGAGGCCGCGGCCTAAGCGGAACACCGCCGCGGTGTGGGTTACCCCGGCGCCGCGGCCGCGCCGGGCGCGCCACCATTCGATTGGCGCGGAGCACATCTCGGCGCTCTCGACCGGGATGTCAGTAGGCTCCCATCGGAGAAGAAGCACGAGGAGTCGAGAGGCTGGTTTCGATGAAGGATCGGGTCCTCGTGCTCACCTCCGCCGCGGTGGTCGCGCTGCTCTCCGCGCTGGCGGCGGTCTCCTTCGTCCAGGGGCGCGAGACCCCCGTCACCGGCGGGTTTGAGGAGCAGATTCTCGTCACCGAGCTCCCGGAGGGCGCCTCCGGCGACCTCGGCGACGTCGTCGAGGATGTCGCCGACGGGCACTCCGTCTCGTTCATCAGGAACGACCGGCTGGGGCGGAACGATGACTTCCTCTACCTCGGGCCAGAGCCCGAGGCCGGCGGCCCATTTTTCGACCCGGGCTTTACACCGAGCTTCGCCCCGACGGAGATCGCCGACCCCGTCGACGCCGGTGGGGTGTGGCGCGTCGCCGGCGTCGAGGATGACGTGGCCGCGGCGATCGATGCGCTCGAGGACCACGGGTTCGGGGTGAGCCTCTTTTCCGACGGGCGGGTCGGCGACGCGGTCGTGCAGCTCACCTCGGGCTACCTGCTCCCGGGTTGGCTGCTCGTCGCTGTCGTCCTCGTGTTCGTCGGGGTTTTTATCGCCTCGCGGGACGCCGCCGACTCCCGCCGGCTGCAGCAGATGGGCTGGTCGTAGTGGGCGTCGGTCGGCGCGCTGGGTGGCCCCGCGGCCGGGTGGCTCGCCGGCGGGATCGGGGCCGCAGCCGGAGTCGGGCTCGCCGTCCTGGCGGTCTACAACGGGCTCGCCGAATTTGGCGCAGTGGCGGGTGCCTTCGCGATCAGCGCGGCGGCATTGGTGGCGGCTCTTGCGGCGGGCTACTTGCTCGGCCTTCCGGCGAGCGGGGCGCGCGACCTGGCCGCCCGTCAGGAGAGGGTCGGCACCCCGGCCTACGTGGGTAACGCCGTGGCCACTGCGGTCGTGTTGGCGGCGGCGGTGGCGTTGGCCGGGGCGTTGCCCCGAGCGATCGGCGAGTATCGCTCGGTACAAGAGGACGCCGCCGTCTTCGCCGAGGCCGACGGGCTGCAGCGTTTGCGCACCACAGCCGGGTTCAACGCCGTCTCACCCGAGACGCAGGCCGAGGCGGGGCGCCAGCTGCTCGACTGGGTCGCGGGCCGGCTGAGTGAGGACCAGGCACTCGTGCGCTCCCCGGTCGGGCCCGAGGAGGGCTTCGGGGCTAGGTCGCTCGTCGCCGACGCCAGCGCCGCGGCCGAGCTCGGCGTGGCGGGCGGCGAGCTCGCCGCGGGCTTCGAGGACGGCCCGGTGCTGCTGGTGCCGCGCGGCGCGGACGCGGCCGCTGCCGAGGAGACGGCGAACGACTGGCTGGAGTCCCGCGCCCGACTCGAGCTCGCGGACTTCCCCGCGGAGAGCGTCGGCGCGACGATCGAGTTTGAGCCGGGGAACGAGGTCGTGACCTGGCAGTACTTCGACGGGGCCACCGGGGACGCCTTCGACGGCAGTGTCGTCGCCGACCCGGCGGTGCTTGTCGTCGAGCCCTACCGGGGTCTCTACCCGGAGTTCGCCGCCGCCGCGGCGAGTAGCGGGGAGATCATCGCCGTGGGCGAGCAACACGACGTGGCCGACGAGCTCCGCGAGCTGCCGGTGTGGTCGCTCATTAATCACGTCGAGCCCGTCGCCGAGCGCCCCGCCATCATCGTCGAGGAGCTGCAGGAGGACTCGCTGCGTGCAGCGTCCGCCGCCGGGGGCGGGCTTGCCGCCGCGGCCGCGACGATGGCGATCTTCGCGCTCGTCAGGCTGAGCAGGGAGGGCCGCGCCGACGCGATCCTTACCACCCAGGGCTGGTCGGCGTGGCGCCTCCAGTGGCGGGTGCTCGCAGGATTCGGTGTCGTGGGAGCGGCCGCGATTGTCGCTACCGGCGCTGGCCCGGCGGGCGCCGTCGTCGTGGCCGGTGCGCTCGCCGCGCTGGGCGGGACGATAGCCGGGCACACCGCGCGCCGTCTGCCCGAGGAACTACGACGGGAGGGACCGTGACCACCAAGAACTCATCCGACAGCCCTGAGCTCCTCCGCGCCGAGGATCTCCGCGTCGAGATCTCCGGCCGGCCGATCGTGGCGGGCTTCTCGCTCGCGGTGCGCCCCGGCGAGCGGGTCGCGATCGTCGGCCCCTCGGGCAGCGGGAAGACCACCGTGCTCAACGCGCTGGGCTTGCTTTCCGGGATCGACGCCGGCGAGATCCGCTACTCCGGACAGCGCGTCGACGACTCTTCGAGGCGCCGCCGGCGCCGCCTCTACCAGGGGCAGGTGGGATTCGTCATCCAGGACTACGCGCTCATCGAGCGCTGGTCGATCGGCGATAACGTTGCCGCTCCCCTCAAAGCGAGGGGGATCCGCGGGGCGCGCCGCAGAGAGGGCATCGACGAGGCGCTGGCCACGGTCGGGCTCGCGGGGCGCGAGGCCGACCCGGTCGCGGGGCTCTCCGGCGGGGAGAAGCAGCGCGTCGCGATCGCGCGGCTGCTGGCCGCCCGGCCGCGGATCGTGCTTGCCGACGAGCCGACTGGCTCCCTCGACCCGGAGAACCGCGACGCCGTCCTTGATGAGCTCGCCGCGCTGGCGGAGGCGGGCTCCGGCATCGTCGTCGTCACCCACGACCCGGCCGTCGCCGAGTGGACCGACCGGGTCGTCCGGCTCGGGTAGCGGCCCGGCCCCGCGCCTCGTGCGTCCGCCGGCGCGAGGCGCGACGCTCCTGCACGGACGCGCCGGGAGGGCGTGGCTAGCGCTTGCGCAGCGCGCGCTCGGCGGGCGCCTCGTTGAGGTACATGGCGTCCTTCTTCGCGTAGAGTCCCTCGCGCCTGGTGACGCGGCCCATGCGCTGGGCCGTCACCGGGGAGGTGAGGAAGGAAAACACCAGCATCATCGCCAGCAGACCCAGGTCGCCGGCCTCCGAGCGGGTGAAGTCGTCCATGGTGAGCACCCGGAGGAACGCGCCAAGCACGGTGAGTACAAGCCCCGCGGTCTGCGGCTTGGTGACCGCGTGGATGCGCGACATCGAGTCCCGGAAGCGCACCAGCCCCACCGAGGTGGACAGTACGAGCAGGGAGCCCGCCGTGACGAGCAGGAGCGAGGCGATATCGGAGAGCAGTTGCAGCGTGTCCATGGTTCCTTAAGCACCATCCCTCTTGCGGAAGCGGGCGACCGACACCGTCGAGATGAAGCCCAGCAGCGCGACGACGAGCATCGCGGCAGTGACGGTCGTGTCGAGCGACCAGCAGATGTAGAGCGAGAGCATGCACTGGATCATCGCGATCATCCCGTCGAGGCCCATGACCCGGTCCATGGAGTTCGGGCCGATGGCGATCCGGTAGCTGGTGAGCAGGAACGCCAGGCAGAATATGACCGCGGGGATGAAGAGCAGGGTGTTGTAGAGCGTGTCATCCATGAGCCATCACTTGCTTTCGTAGATCCTGATGAGCAGCGTCTCGAGGCCCTTGAGCCGGGCGATCTCCTTGTCGAGGGACTCGTCGTCCCCGGCGTCGAGGAGGTGGACGGTGAACACCCGGTTGGCGATGTCGATGTCGGTGATCGACCCGCCGGGCTGGAGGTTGTAGAGCATCGTCGCGGTCGCGAGCCCGAGCTCCGACTCGAGGCGCATGGGCACCCGCACGATCGACGTCTTCGGTGGGTCCTTGGGCCTGATCGCCAGCCACGCGACTTTCGCGGACGCGACGAAGAGGTCCTTGACCCACAGGATGAGGTAGCGCACGAGCAGCGGCCAGTCGACCCGGTGGCGCTGGACGGGCACCTTCGGCAGCGGCAGCGCGATCGTCACGCCGAGCCCGATGACGAGCCCGGCCAGCACGTTGCCGACCGACAGCTCGCCCTGGAGGACGCACCACAGGATCGTCGTGAAGACGACGGTGAGCGGCCGGATGCGGCGGATCATGTTCTTGAAGGTGCGCATCGCCTAGTCGACCTCCTCGGAGATGTCGGTGTCGCGGCCCGGTTCGCCGGGGTCGAGCTCCGCGCCCGTGTCGCCGAGCACGACGCTGCGGTAGGTCTCCACGTCGTTCGCGGCCTCCGCGGCACGGTCGGTGATCGAGGTGAGCGGGTCGGCGAAGATCGTGATCGACACCGAGGCCGCCACGAGCACCGCCGTGGAGGCGAGCATCCCGAAGGGCAGCCGGCCGACGTCCTCGCGCTCGGTAATCTCGACCTCGTCGGTGACCTCCGCGAGGGGGGCGGGCCTGGCGGTCGCGAGGTGGCCCTCCGGGGCGTCCGCGCGGGAGCGCAGGAAGCCCTTCGACCAGACGAGCATCATGACGTAGAGCGTGAGCAGTGAGGTCGCGACCGCGCCGCCGATGAGCAGCCACGCCATGAAGCCGCCCTCCTGGGCGCCCGCCTGGATGAGGATGACCTTCCCGATGAACCCGGAGAACGGCGGGATCCCGCCGAGGTTGAGCGCGGGGATGAAGTAGAGCACCGCGATGATCGGCGCGAACTTCGCGAGCGAGCCCAGCCGCCGCAGCGAGGAGGTGCCGCCCTGGCGCTCGATGAGGCCGACGACGAGGAACAGCGCGGTCTGCACGAGGATGTGGTGGACGGCGTAGAAGATCGTGCCGGACAGGCCCATCTCGTTGCCGAGGGACACCCCGAAGATCATGTAGCCGATGTGGCTCACCAGCGTGAAGGACAGCAGGCGCTTGATGTCGTTCTGCGCCATCGCGCCGAGGATGCCGATGAGCATCGTCGCGAGCGCGACCCACATGAGCAGCGTGTTGAGCGAGCCGTCGTGGAAAATGACGGTCTGCACGCGGATGATCGCGTAGACGCCGACCTTCGTGAGAAGCCCCGCGAACACCGCGGTGACCAGCGAGGGCGCGGTGGGGTAGGAGTCGGGCAGCCACGCGTCGAGCGGGAAGACCGCGGCCTTGATGCCGAAGGCCACGAGGAACACCGCGAAGATCGCGACCCTGATACCCGAGGGGATCTCCTCCATGCGCAGCCCCACGTGCGCCATGTTCAGCGTCCCGACCGAGGCGTAGACGAGCCCCAGGCCGAAGAGGAAGATCATCGACGAGACCATCGAGACCATGACGTAGCCGACGCCGGCCTTCACCCTCGAGGCCGAGCCGCCGAGGGTGAGCAGCACGTAGGAGGCGACGAGGAAGATCTCGAAGCCGACGTAGAGGTTAAACAGGTCGCCGGCGAGGAACGAGAGGTTCACGCCCATCGACAGCAGCAGGTAGGCAGGGCTGAACACGGCGACGGGGTCCTGCTCGGAGCCGTCGCGCACGCCCTGGGAGATCGCGAACCACATCACCGCGAAGAGCACGAGCCCGGAGACCGCCAGCATGACCGTGGAGAGCCGGTCCGCGACGAGCGTGATGCCGATCGGCGAGTCCCAGCCGCCGACCTGGAGCGATTGGGCGCCCTTCTGGTCGACGATGAGCAGCATCGACACGGAGATCCCAATCGTCGCGAGCAGCGAGAAAAACGCCACGAAGCGCTGCAGGCCCACGAACTTCGAGAGGATCAGGGTGAGCGCCGCGGTGATCGCGGGGATGAGGATCGGCAGCGGGATGAGGTAGCCGATGGCCGGCGCGATCGCGTCGATGAACTCAGTCACGGGCGCCTCCCTTGATGGTGCGGTGGGCGGACGTGTCCAGGCCGGCGCGCTTCGTGGGGCTGAGGCCCGCGCGCTCCTCAGCGGCCTGGGAGGGCGCCGACATGTCGGTCGCGTCGCGCCCCGCGCTCGAGGTGGGGCGCGCGGCGATCGCGGTGTCCTCCGAGTCGTCCTCGACGATGTCGGCGGTGCGCTGCCGGTACTGCTGGTAGGCGAGCGCGAGGATGAACGCCGTGAGCGCCATGGAGATGACGATCGCGGTGAGGATCATCGCCTGCGCCAGCGGGTCGGCGATCTGATCGCCGTAGGAGGCCGACTCCCGGCCCCCGATGGGCGGGGAGCCGGCGGGCCCGCCGGCTTGGAGGATGAGCAGGTTGAAGCCGTTGCCGATGAGCATGATCCCTAGGAGGATCTTCGTCATCGCGCGGTCGAGGACGAGGAACACCCCGGCAGAGATCAGCGCGCCGGTGGCAATGAGAAGAAAGAGATCCGCTGCCATTTAGCTCTCCTGATCGTTCGTGTTCGGGCTGCGCCCCGGCTGCTGCTCGGAGGAGGGGATGTCCTCGGGCGTGTTGAAGAGCGGCTCCTGGGCGGGGTCGGGCTCTTCTTGCGCGGTGACCGCGTCGGCCGCCGGGTCGACGGCCTCGTCGCGGTCGGGGAGGTTCTCCCCGAGGTGCTCGGTGAGCGAGGACGAGCCCGCCGAGGACTCGGAGTCGCCCTCCCCGCGGCCGTCGCCGCGCTCCTTGACGGCGGTGGCGGCGTCGCTCGAGCCGGAGCGCCCGCCGGAACCGCGGGCGTTCGTCGCGAGCTTCGCGCGGCGGCGCGCCTCCGCGCTCGTGGAGCGCTGCGCGGCGAGCCGGGCGGCCTCGTGGCGCCGGCGGTTCGCGCGCGACAGGCCGCGGGCCCGGTCGCGGGCGCGCTGCCGGCGGTCGGCCTCGTCGCGGTCGATCTGCCCGCCCATCGAGGTGAGGATGTGCATGACCAGGCCCACGACGATGAGGTAGACGCCGAGGTCGAAGACGAGCGCCGAGGCGACGTGGACCTCCCCGATGAGCGGGATGTCGAGGTGCAGCACGTGCGAGGTGAGCGGCGGCTCCCCGAGGAACATCGGCCAGAGCACCCCCACCGCGGAGGTCAGAAGGCCCACGCCGAGGATGCGGCCCGCGTCGATGGGCAGCGCCTCGCGCAGCTCCTCGCGGCCGCCCGCGAGGTAGCGCAGCGCGAACGCGAGCGCCGCGACGAGCCCGCCGGCAAACCCGCCGCCGGGCGCGTTGTGGCCCGCGAAGAAGAAGTAGACCGACACGACGATCATCGTGGGGAACGCGAAGCGGGTCACGACGTCGACCATGAGGGCGCGGTTCTGCGCCTTCTCGGTGTCGACGCCGGCGGCGAGCCAGCGCCGGCCCGTCGCGGTGAGCGTCGGGCGGCGCGACTCCTGCCTGAACGAGCGCGTCCCGTAGATGAGCGAGGCGATGCCGGTCGCCGCGATGACGAGCACGGTGATCTCGCCGAAGGTGTCCCAGCCGCGCAGGTCGACGAGCAGCACGTTGACGGCGTTGCGGCCCTCGCCGATGTCCTCGGCGAGCCGCGGTATCTCCCCGGAGATGGGGTTGTGGCTGCGGGCGTTCATCGCGAACATGCCGACGACGGTGACGGTGAAGCCCACCGCGACCGCGAGCCACGCCCGGGCCCGGTTGAAGCGGGCGGGCGCGCGCCACTCGACGTTCGTGGGCATCTTGCGCAGCACGAGCATGAAGATGACCATGACGATCGTCTCGACGAGCACCTGGGTGAGCGCCAGGTCGGGCGCGCCCTGCAGCGCGAAGATCACGGCGAGCGCGTAGCCGGTCACGCCCGCGAGGATGACGCCGCTGAGGCGGTTGTGGACGCGGGTGATCGCCGTGCAGGCGACGACGATGATGACCGCGGCCATCGCCTGCCACGGGCTGTTGGCGACCTCGAGGCGGGCGGTCGTGCGGTCGCCCGCGATGAGCGTCGCGAGCGGCAACGCGATGAGCACGAGGAAGATGACCGTGAGGTTGAAGGTCAGCGAGCCGCGCTGCGTGGAGGCGGTGAGCTTGAGCGAGAGCTTGTGGAAGAACGCGAGCACCGCGTCGTAGGCGGTGTCGGCGTTGCCCAGCGCCGCGAGCCGGAACCCGGCGTGCTCGAGGAGGTGGCGCTGGAAGAAGAGCAGCGCGCCGCCGGCGATGATGATCGCGGAGAGCAGAAGCGGCAGGGTGAAGCCGTGCCACAGCGCGAGGTCGTGGACCTCCTCGCCGGGCGCGGCGGGCAGCGTCGCGTCGAGGTGGAAGCCGAGCGCGGCGTTGAGGGGCTCCTGCCACAGGCCGAAGAGGATCGTCAGCGCGGTGAGCGCAGCCGGGGAGAGCCACAGCAGCGGTCCCACCGGGTGCATCTCCTCGACCGCGGGCGAGGTGCCGCCCCCGGAGGCGTGGTCGGCGGGCTTCGTGGCGAACGCGCCGTAGAGGAACATGCAGCTGTACGCCATGGTGAGCACCGAGCCCACGACGAGCACGAGCAGCATGATGTTGCCCGGCATGCCGGCGAGCAGGCTCTCCTCGAGGATCGCCTCGAGCGCGGACTCCTTCGCCACGAAGCCGAGCAGCGGCGGGATGCCCGCCATGGACGCCGCGGCGAGCACCGCGATGACCAACAGCAGCGGCTGGCGCCTGCCCAGCCCGGAGAGCTCCTCGGTGTTGCGGGTGCCGGTCGTGTGGTCGATGGCGCCCGCGACCATGAAGAGCGTCGCCTTGAACAGCGAGTGCGCGGTCACGAGCGCGAGGCCGGCGAGCATCGTCGCCCGCGAGCCCACGGAGATCACCGACATCATGAAGCCCAGCTGCGAGACTGTGCCGTAGGCGAGGATGAGCTTGAGGTCGGTCTGGCGCAGCGACATCCAGCCGCCCATGAGCATGGTGAGCAGCCCGAGCGGGAGGATGACGAGGTACCACGAGTCGATGACGTGGAACTCCGGCGCAAGGCGCGCGACGAGGTAGATGCCCGCCTTGACCATCGCCGCGGAGTGCAGGTACGCGGACACCGGGGTGGGCGCGGCCATCGCGCCCGGCAGCCAGAAGTGCGCCGGCGCGATCGCCGACTTCGTGATCGCGCCCGCGAGGATGAGCACCACCGCGGTCGTGACGTTGGGCACCGCGGCGAGGTCCTCGATCTCGGGGATCTCGGAGAGGTACCACACCCCGGACGACGTGCCGAAGAGGACGATGCCGACGAGCATCGCCAGCCCGCCGAGCGTGGTGACCATGAGCGCCATGTTCGCCGCGCGCCTCGAGGTGGCCTGCTCGCCGAAGTAGTCGACGAGCAGGAAGGAGAGCACCGAGGTGATCTCCCAGAAGATGTAGAGCAACAGCAGGCTGTCGGCGTTGACCAGCCCGTACATCGCCAGCGCGAAGAGCACGAGCTCCGCGGCGAAGAGCGCGAGCCGGCGGCGGTTGCGGTCGAAGTAGCCCCAGCAGTAGAGCAGGATGAGCGCCCCGACGCCGAGGATGATGAGGCTGAAGACGCCCGAGAGCGCGTCCATCCTGAAGTCGAGCCGCAGGTGCAGCTCGTCGAGCCACGAGATCGACTCGGTGAGCGCGCCGCCGTCGGCGAAGGTGCCGCGGACAAACAGCGAGAGCACCCAGAAGAACCCGGCGGCGAGCACGGCCGCGAGGATGAGGAAGGCGGGGCGGCCCACGACGCGCAGCAGTGGCGGCGCGGCGAGCGCCGCGGCGGCGAGCGCGAGAAGAAGTATCAGCACGTGCTCCCCTTGTGAAGAAGTTAGCGAAACGGGCGGATGGTCGACGTCTCTCGTCGGCATCTCCGCTCGCCGAGGGGAGCTCGGCGGCCGCGCGCCGCGCCGCCCCGCTTCTCTTCCCACAGGAGAAGGAACAGAAAGGGCGCGGGGCGGTCCCGGCGGCGCACCGCCGGGTGGGTCCCCTCCGGAAACTCCGACGAGGGCTGGGTCGCGGTGCCGTGCGTTGTGGCCTTGGTTGACGGCGGGGCATCGTGCCCGGCAGGGCGCGAAGCGATCTGTGTCGCGCGGGCCGAGGGGATCCGGGGCGAACCTCAGGCGATCACCGAGGCGAGGCGGCACAGGCACCTCGTGAAACCAACGGGGACCATCTTACAGGCTTGGCCCACCGTTCTCTCGCCCGGGTCCGTGACCGCCCCGGCATCGCGCGCCGCCAGCCAGGCGAAACACCGCCTGATTTCGCGGCAAAAACCACTGTCGAGCGGCGGCTCCGCCGAAGGCGGGGCTAGCCGCGGTAGCGCAGCAGGAAGAGCGCCTCCGCGGCGGCGACGCGCTCGATCTCGTCGGGCGAGACCGACTCGTTCGCCGAGTGGATGAGGCACGTGGGCTCCTCGACGCCGAAGAGCGCGATCGAGGCGTCCGGGTGCGCCGCGCTGAGCGAGGCGGTCAGCGGGATGGACCCGCCCGAGCCCTGCTCGACGGCCTCCTCTTCGCCGTAGGCGTCGGCGAGCGCCTCCTTGAGCGTCGCGATCGCCGGGGCCTGCGGGTCGGCCGCGAAGCCCGGATTGGTCTCCACGACGTCGACGGTGACGCGCGCGCCGTAGGCGGCGTGGTTCTTTAAGTGCTCGGCGACCTTGCCGGCGACGTCGGCCGGGTCGAGCTCCGGGGGCACACGCAGGTTGAGCTTCGCCTGCGCGGTCGCCGGCACGGCGTTGACGGCCTTGTCCACCGGCGTCGAGGTCAGCCCCGTCACCGCGATCGAGGGGCGGGCCCACACGAGGTCCGCGGGCTTCACGTCGGGCCCGCCGGCCAGCGCCACCCCGTCGAGCACGCCCGCGTCGCGGCGGAAGTCCTCGGCCGGGTAGGGGTGGCCCGGCCACTCCTGGGCGGTGTCCACCCCGTCGATGACGGTGTTGCCGTCCTCGTCGCGCAGGCTGTCGAGCGTCCGGGCGAGCGCGAAGACCGCGTCCGGCGCGGCGCCGCCGAACAGCCCCGAGTGCACCGGCGCGGCCATCGTGTCGACCCGCACGACGAGCTGCGCGCCGCCGCGCAGCGTCGTCGTCAGCGTCGGCACCCCGGCCGCGAAGTTCCCGGTGTCCGCGATGAGGATCGCGTCGGCCGTGAAGAGCTCCGGGCGCTTGTCGATGAGGTCCTCGAGCCCCTCGCCACCCTGCTCCTCGGAGCCCTCGACGACGACGGTGATGCCCGTGCCGCCGAGGTCCTCGTCCGCGGCGAACGCCGCGCGCAGCGCAGCGAGGTGCATGACGATGTTGCCCTTGCAGTCCGCGGCCCCGCGGCCGTACCAGCGCCCGTCGCGCTCGGTGAGGGTGAACGGGTCCGACTCCCAGTTCTCCCGCGGGCCCGCGGGCACGACGTCGTGGTGGCAGTAGAGCAGCACCGTCGGACGGCCCTCGGCCGCGGGGCGGGTCGCGACGAGCGCGTGCGAGCCGTCGGCGGCGTCGATCTCCTCGACGCTCAGGCCCAGGCCCTCGAGCCGGGCCGCGACCCACGCCGCGGAGCCCGCGGTCTGGTCGGCGAGCTCCGGGTCGCCGTGCACGGAGTTGAAGGCCACGACCTCGGAGAGCTCCTGGAAGATGCGCTCGCGGTCCGCGCGCACCGCCTCGACGATCGCGCTGGGGGAATTCTCGATGCTCATGTCCCCTCACTCTATTCGGCGCGGCGCGGCGAGAGTCGAAACCGGGACGCGGCCGAGGCGAATCTCCTATGATCCGAGTCATATCAACAGCGACGCGGGGCGCCCGGCCGCCCCGCGGGGCGGGAGGGGTGCTCCATGGCGACCACGAGGTGGCGGCGCCGGCCCGAGGGCTCGACGTGGGGCGGCTTCGGCCCCGACGACGGGCGCGGGCGGCTCAACCTGCTGGGCCCCAGCCACGTGCGCGCCGGGCTCGAGGCGGCGCGCAGCGGGGTGGCCTTCCCGCTCGGGCTCCCCATCACCGTGCCGCGTGGGAGCGTGCTCAACCCGCACCGCCACCCGCCCGCGCTGCGGCCCTCGCTGCGCGGCGACGAGGTGACCGCCAACCGCCCGGCCGCGCGCACCACCCCGGGCGCCCCGGAGCTCATTAACGACGACGTGCTCACCCTGTATCCGCAGTATTCCTCCCAGTGGGACGCGCTCGGGCATGTCGGCTGCCGCTTCGACGCCGGCGACGGGGAGCCCAGCGACCGCTACTACAACGGCTACCGGCCCGCCGACCTGGTGCTTCCCGAGCGCGAGGAGGACGCCGGCCCGGGCGGGGAGACCACCGTCGACCTCGGGCCGGTGGGCATCGGCAACGCCGCCGCGGTGCCCGTCCAGGGCCGCGGGGTGCTCGTCGACCTCGCGTACCACCTGGGGACCGGGCGCCGCGCGGTGGGCTACGCGGACGTCGCCCGCATCCTCGAGGCCGACGGCATCGAGGTCCGCGAGGGCGACTTCGTGCTCTTCCACACCGGCTTCGCCGAGCGGCTGCTCGGCATGGCCGGCAAGCCCGACCGCGAGGCCCTCGACGCGCTCGGCGCGCGGCTCGACGGGCGCGACCCGGGGCTCCTGCGCTGGCTCGAGGAGTCCGGGGTCGTCGCGGTCATCGCCGACAACTATGCCGTGGAGAACTACCCGGCCCCGCCGTCCGAGGGCGACCCGTCGATCCTGCCGCTGCACGTGCACTGCCTGTTCCGCCTCGGGATTCACCTGGGCGAGCTGTGGCGGCTCAGCCCCCTGGCCGAGCACCTGCGCGCGGAGGGCCGGTTCGAGTTCCTGCTCACCGCGCAGCCCCTCAACATCCCGGGCGCGGCGGGCTCGCCCGTCAACGCGGTGGCCACCACGTGACGGCCCCGCGGCGGCGCCGCGCGCGCCGCGGCCCGATACCGCATTAATAGAGAAAGGAATCCTTCGCCATGACTAAGTCCCTCTGGCACATCAGCACCGACTACCGCGCCGACACCGCCGCCGAGCGCGACGCCATCCGCGGCGAGCACCTCTCCTTCCTCCTGGAGAACAAGGACACGGTCCACTCCGTCGGCGCCCGCATCGACGAGGAGGGCAACCGCGTGGGCGGCGAGTACCTCCTCGACGTCCCCGACCGGGAGGCGGCCCGCGCGTTCATCGAGCGCGACCCCTACTCCGTCAACGGGCACCTCGCCGAGGTGCGCATCTCCGCGTTCGGCGCGGCGATCCTCAACCACACCTCCCTCATCGACTAGCCAAAAGCAGCGCCCCGGGCCCGCCGAGAGGCGCCGCCCGGGGCTGTCGCGGCGCCCTCGACGCGCCGCGAGAAACCTTGCACTCGCCGCGAGCGGCTGCTAAAAATGGCGCTTAGCACTTGGAAGCGAAGAGTGCCAGGAATGCAGTGGGTGAGGTTGGTTCACACTCACCAGCCGTGCCGTCGCGGGCGCCTGCTGGCAGATCTAGACGCGGAGTGTCGTCGTTGACAGATCGCAAAGGAGAACAGCTCACCAATGGCTAAGAAGATCGTCTTTGATGAGGAAGCACGCCGCGGCCTGGAGAAGGGGCTGAACACCCTGGCCAACGCCGTGAAGGTCACGCTGGGGCCGAAGGGCCGCAACGTCGTGCTCGAGAAGTCCTGGGGCGCGCCGACCATCACCAACGACGGCGTGTCGATCGCTCGCGAGATCGAGCTCGACGAGCCCTACGAGAAGATCGGTGCGGAGCTCGTCAAGGAGGTCGCGAAGAAGACCGACGACGTCGCCGGTGACGGCACCACCACGGCGACGGTGCTCGCCCAGGCGCTCGTCAAGGAGGGCCTGCGCAACGTCGCGGCGGGCTCGAACCCGATGGGCATTAAGCGCGGCATTGAGCGCGCCATCGAGGCCGTGACCGCCCGCCTGCTCGAGTCGGCCCGCCCGGTCGAGACCGAGGAGCAGATCGCCTCCACCGCGGGCATCTCCGCCGCGGACCACAAGATCGGCGAGCAGATCGCCCGCGCCATGTACGCCGTCGGCGACGGCAAGGCCACCCAGGACTCCGTCATCACCGTCGAGGAGTCCAACACCTTCGGCGTCGACCTCGAGGTCACCGAGGGCATGCGCTTCGACAAGGGCTACATCTCCGGCTACATGGCCACCGACCCGGAGCGCCAGGAGGCCGTCTTCGAGGATCCCTACATCCTCTTCGTCTCCTCGAAGGTCTCCACGGTCAAGGACCTGCTGCCGCTGCTCGAGAAGGTCATGCAGGCCAACAAGCCGCTCGTCATCATCGCCGAGGACGTCGAGGGCGAGGCGCTCTCCACGCTGGTCGTCAACAAGATCCGCGGCACCTTCAAGTCCGTCGCCGTCAAGGCCCCGGGCTTCGGCGACCGCCGCAAGGCGCAGCTGCAGGACATGGCCGTGCTCACCGGCGGCCAGGTCATCTCCGAGGAGGTGGGCCTCTCCCTCGAGAAGGCCGACCTGCCGCTGCTCGGCCAGGCCCGCAAGGTCGTCGTCACCAAGGACGACACCACCATCGTCCAGGGCGCCGGCAACCAGGAGGAGATCGACGGCCGGATCGCGCAGATCCGCGCCGAGATCGAGAACTCCGACTCCGACTACGACCGCGAGAAGCTCCAGGAGCGGCTCGCGAAGCTCGCCGGCGGCGTCGCCGTCCTCAAGGTCGGCGCGGCCACCGAGGTCGAGCTCAAGGAGCGCAAGCACCGCATCGAGGACGCCGTGCGCAACGCGAAGGCCGCGGTCGAGGAGGGCATCGTCGCCGGCGGCGGCGTCGCGCTGCTCCACGCGACCAGCTCCCTCGAGGACGACCTGGGCCTCAAGGGCGACGAGGCCACCGGCGTGCGCATCGTCCGCGAGGCGCTCTCCGCGCCGCTCAAGCAGATCGCGCACAACGCGGGCCTCGAGCCGGGCGTCGTCGTCGACAAGGTCGCCGGCCTCTCCGAGGGCGAGGGCCTCAACGCCGCGACCGGCGAGTACGTCGACCTCCTCGAGGCCGGCATCTCCGACCCCGTCAAGGTGACCCGCTCCGCGCTGCAGAACGCCGCCTCCATCGCGGCGCTCTTCCTCACCACCGAGGCGGTCGTCGCCGACAAGCCGGAGCCGGCCTCCAACCAGCCCAGCCCCGAGGAGATGGGCGGCATGGGCGGCTTCTAAGCCCCGCCCGCCGCGCTCCCCGCGACGCTGAACCAACGCCCCCGCGCTCGGCCCTCACGGCCGGGAGCGGGGGCGTCGTTTGTGCGTCGGGCCCTGGCCCGGGCGGCGGCGCGCTGTTCGGCGCGACAGCTGAGGTCAGCTGGGTAGAATGAGGCCCATGGCGCAGGATGAGAACGATCTCCCGGTGATTGACCTGGCCCACACGGAGGGCTACGTCGTCGACGACTCGGACGAGGACGACCCCTCGCTCATCAGGCCCGACGGCACCCCCGTCGAGACCTGGCGGGAGAACTACCCGTACGACGAGCGCATGACCCGCGACGAGTACGAGCACGTCAAGCGGGCCCTGCAGATCGAGCTGCTCAAGTGGCAGAACTGGACGAAGGACACCGGCCAGCGCCACATCATCCTCTTCGAGGGGCGCGACGCCGCCGGCAAGGGCGGCACGATCAAGCGCTTCAACGAGCACCTCAACCCGCGCGGGGCGCGCACCGTCGCCTTAGAGAAGCCCTCGCCGCGGGAGTCGACGAGCTGGTACTTTCAGCGCTACATCGAGCATTTCCCCGCCGCGGGCGAGATCGTGTTCTTCGATCGCTCCTGGTACAACCGCTCCGGCGTCGAGCGCGTCATGGGGTTCTGCACCGAGGCGCAGCACGCCGAGTTCCTCCGCGAGGTGCCGATGCTCGAGAACATGCTGCTCGGCTCGGGGATCTCGCTGACGAAGTTCTGGTTCTCGGTCACCCAGAAGGAGCAGCGCACCCGCTTCGCGATCCGGCAGGTCGACCCGGTGCGCCAGTGGAAGCTCTCGCCGATGGACCTCGCCTCGCTGGACAAGTGGGACGACTACACGCGCGCCAAGGAGGAGCAGTTCCGCTACACGGACACCGACGAGTCGCCGTGGATCACGATCAAGTCGAACGACAAGAAGCGCGCCCGCATTAACGCGATGCGCTACGTGCTGAGCAAGTTCGACTACACCGACAAGGACTACGAGCTTGTCGGCGAGCCGGACCCGAACCTCGTCATGCGGGGCCGCGACCAGATCGGCGACTAGCCAGACGGCGCCGATCGCCGGCCGCGGGCCGGCGGGCGTGGGCGCATAAAAGAGGGGCCCGGCCCGGGGTGATCGCACCCGGGGCCGGGCCCGTTTTTCTTCGGCCGCCGGGGCCGTCGGGCCGGCCCTCGGCGCCCGCCGGTTTTTACTTGGCGCGCTCGACGGCGGCGTCGAGGATCTTCTCGGCCTCGGCGCGGTCGCCCCAGCCCGAGCCGGAGACCTCCTTGCCCTTCTCGAGGTCCTTGTAGTGCAGGAAGAAGTGCTCGATCTCGTCCTTGAGGTGCTCGGGCACATCACTGATGTCCTGGTAGCCCTCGTAGCGCGGGTCGTCGAGCACGGCGAGCAGCTTGTCGTCGCCGCCGGCCTCGTCGGTCATCTTGAACACGCCGATGGTGCGCGCGGTGACCACGACGCCGGGGAAGACGGGCTCGGGCAGGATGACGAGCGCGTCGAGCGGGTCTCCGTCCTCGCCGAGGGTGCCCTCGATGAAGCCGTAGTCGGCGGGGTAGCCGAACGCGGTGAACAGGTAGCGGTCGAGGGCGACCTTCCCCGTCTCGTGGTCGACCTCGTACTTGTTGCGGGAACCCTTGGGGATTTCCACGGTGACGTCGATGCTCACGCGGCCTGCGCTCCTTCTTCTCTCGGGAATTCTCGGGTCGTCTGCGAATGGGTGCGCCCGCGGGGGCGCCTGGCGACCCAGCATACCGGCTCCGGGGCGGGCTTCGACCGCGGTGAGATTAAGCTATGGCCTCGATGAGCAAGAAGACGTGGTGGATCCTGGTCGGCGCGCTACTCACGGCCGTGGCGCTGGCGGTGGCGGGCGTCGTCGGCTACGGCGTCGTCCAGCAGCGCGCGGCGATCACCCACGCCCCGCCCCTCGAGCTGCCCGAGCCTACCCCGCCGCTGACACCCGTCTCCTCCTTCGAGCCGCTCGACGACGACGAGGCCGAGTCGCTGCGCGCCGCGCTCGCGGACGCCGCCGACGCCGAGGAGCTCGGCGACGTGGGCGTCGAGGTCCTCGACGGCGCGACCGGGCAGCCCGTCTTCGAGAAGCAGGGCGACAAGCCGCTGCGCCCCGCCTCCACGACGAAGGTGCTCACCGCCGCGGCCGCGGTGACCGTGCTCGGCCACGACGACCGCATCGAGACCACCGTCGTGCGCGGCGAGGAGCCCGGCGAGTTCGTCCTCAAGGCCGCGGGCGACGTGTGGCTCACCGACGCCCGCCTCGAGGACCTCGCCGCGCAGCTCAAGGGGCTCGGCGAGGACGTCAAGACCATCGGGGTCGACACCTCCATCTGGAGCGGGGAGCGCTTCCTCGACGGCTGGCTCGAGGAGGACATCGACGCCGGCTTCATCGCCCCGATCGAGCCCGCGATGCTCAACGGCGGGCGGCTCGACGGCTCGGAGGAGGGCGACGTGCCCCGCGCCCACGAGCCCGCCGAGGAGGTCGCCGACGCCCTCGCGGAGAAGACCGGCGCCGAGAGCGCCGGGACGGTGTCCGCGCCCGCCGGCGCGGAGGCCGTCGCCTCGACGCTCTCCCCGCTGCTCGTCGACCGGCTGCGGGTGATGATGCACCAGTCCGACAACGTCATGGCCGAGGCCATCTCCCGCGAGGTGGCGCTCGCCCGCGGGGAGAACGCCGACGTCGCCGGCGCGACGCGCGCCACCCTCGAGGCGCTCGGCGAGCTTGGGCTCGACGTCGAGTCCGTCGACCTCCACGACAACTCGGGGCTCTCCGTCGACAACCGGATCCCCGCCGAGGTCCTCGCCGAGCTCTTCCGCGTCGCCATCGACAACGACTCCCTGCGGCCCCTCTTGAGCTCCCTGCCGGTCGGCGCGGCCTCCGGCACGCTCGCGCCGCGCTTCTCCCAGGAGCCCGGCGGCGGTTGGGTGCGCGCCAAGACCGGCAGCCTCGACGAGACCAACGCGCTCGCCGGGGTGGTGCCCAGCGAGGGCGGTCACATCTTCGCCTTCGCGGTCATCGCCAACGACTGCGAGGTGTGGCCCGCCAGGGACGCCATCGACCGCATCGCCGGCATCCTCCGCGAGGCCTAAGAACAACCGCCGGCGGCGACGCGACCGCGAGGTAAGGAGGCTCAAGGGCAGGTGGGCGTGCGACGCATCGGGCGGGTCGAGCTGCCCCACGACCCACCCGCCTTCCTCAAGGCCAGGCTCGCGGTGCGCCGCCACCCCTGGCCCGGCGGCCGCGGCATCTCCGTGGGCCTGTCCGGGGGAGCGGACTCGCTCGCGCTTACCGCGGCCCTCGCCGCGGAGCGCCCCGGCGGCTCAGAGCCGCTCGCGGTCGTCGTCGACCACGGGCTCCAAAAAGGCTCCGCGGCCGCGGCGCGCGACGCCGCCCGCGAGGCGCGCCGCCTGGGCCTCGAGTGCCGGGTCGTCGCCGTGCGCGTCGCAGG
>NZ_JH815194.1:273403-291924 GCF_000296405.1 Corynebacterium otitidis ATCC 51513 | reverse complement strand
CGCGCGCCCGCCTCGAGCAGGACGCCGTCGCCGAGCGCGCCGACGGGATCGACGCGGGCTCGTGCGAGGAGCTCGCCGCGGCGCCGCCGGCGGTGCGGCGCGAGGCGATCGCCAGGCTCATCCGCGGCGCGGGCGCCGCGCCGACGGCCGCGAGCATCGAGCAGGTCGAGGCGCTGGTGACGAGGTGGCGCGGCCAGGGGCCGGTCGCCGTCGGCGGGCGCGGCGGAGCGAGGTTGGAGGTGCACCGGGCGCGTGGCAGACTGGCACTATTCCGGCAGAAAGGTGCCCCCGATGCATGACAAGAAGGACTTCAACGTCCCCGAGACCGCCTACGGCGACGACGTGGAATCCGTCCTCATCAGCGGCGAGGAGATCACCCGGCGCACCCGGGAGATGGCCAACCGGCTCTCCGAGGAGTACCGCGACGCGCCCAACGACATCGTTTTGCTCGGGGTGTTAAAGGGCGCGGCGTTCTTCATGACCGACTTCGCCCGGGCGCTCTCGATCCCGTGCCAGCTGGAGTTCATGGCGGTGAGCTCCTACGGGAACTCGACGACCTCCTCGGGCGTGGTGCGGATCTTGAAGGACCTCGACCGCGACATCGCGGGCCGCGACGTCGTCATCGTCGAGGACATCGTCGACTCGGGGCTGACCCTCTCGTGGCTGGTGAAGAACCTGCGCACCCGCCACCCGCGCTCCCTGCGCATCGTCTCGCTGCTGCGCAAGCCCGACGCTCGCGGCGCGGACCTTGACCTCTTCGACGTGGGCTTCGACATCCCCGACGAGTTCGTCATCGGCTACGGCCTCGACTACGCGGAGCGCTACCGGGGCCTGCCGTTCGTGGGCACCCTGGCACCCAAGGTGTACTCCGCCCGCTCCGAGGGCTAGCTGCGGCGGCGCCCTGGTGGCGGGGCCGGGGCGGGGCGGCCGGTAGGCTCGCACGCACGAGCTTTCGCGCTGCGAGCCGGCACCGGCGTGCCCGCACCTAGCCGCCGGCCGCCCGCAGGACTCGACGCTTTTCGCTGACTGAAGAAAGGCCGCTTCGGCATCAACCCATGAAGAACAAGCGCATTGTCAACATCGGCATCATCGCCGCGGTGGTGCTCATCGGGTTTTTCGCCTTCAGCCTGCTCACCGACGACACCCGGGGCTACCAGGACGTGGACACGTCGGTGGCGCTCGAGCAGCTCGACGAGGACAACGTTGAGGAGGCGTTCATCGACGACCGCGAGCAGCGGGTGCGCCTCGACCTGAAGGAACCCACGGACGTCGAGGACCGCGACGGCGCGGAGAAGATCTCCGCGAAGTACCCGGCGCGCACCGCCCCGGAGATCTTCGACGCGGTCTCGAAGTCGGACACGGAGAAGTTCGACACCAAGGTCACCCAGGACTCGTTCCTGGGCAGCATGCTGGCGTTCCTGCTGCCGATGCTCATCCTCTTCGGGCTTCTCATGTTCTTCCTCACGAGGATGCAGAGCGGCGGCATGTTCGGGCTGGGCAGCTCGAAGGCCAAGGAGCTCACCAAGGACATGCCGACCAACACGTTCGCGGACGTCGCGGGCGCCGAGGACGCGGTCGACGAGCTCGAGGAGATCCGCGACTTCCTCGAGGACCCGTCGGAGTATCACAACCTGGGCGCGAAGATCCCGCGCGGCGTGCTGCTCTACGGGCCCCCGGGCACGGGCAAGACGCTGCTGGCCCGCGCCGTGGCGGGCGAGGCGGGCGTGCCGTTCTACTCGATCTCGGGCTCGGACTTCGTGGAGATGTTCGTCGGCGTGGGCGCCTCGCGGGTGCGCGACCTGTTTAAGCAGGCGAAGGAGAACTCCCCGGCGATCGTGTTCATCGACGAGATCGACGCTGTTGGCCGGCACCGCGGCTCGGGCACGGGCGGCGGCCACGACGAGCGGGAGCAGACGCTCAACCAGCTGCTCGTGGAGATGGACGGCTTCTCGGACCGGGAGGGCATCATCCTCATCGCGGCGACGAA
Source organism: Corynebacterium otitidis ATCC 51513 (assembly GCF_000296405.1). Lineage (GTDB taxonomy): Bacteria > Actinomycetota > Actinomycetes > Mycobacteriales > Mycobacteriaceae > Corynebacterium > Corynebacterium otitidis. The sequence continues at coordinate 289,937 of NZ_JH815194.1, read as the reverse complement.
CCGGCCGGACGTCCTCGACCAGGCGCTGCTTCGCCCGGGCCGCTTCGATCGGCAGATTCCGGTCACGGCGCCGGACCTCGCGGGCCGCAAGGCGATCCTTAAGGTGCACGCGAAGAACAAGCCGCTAGGCCCTGACGCGGACCTCGACGGGCTGGCGAAGCGCACGGCGGGGATGTCGGGCGCGGACCTGCAGAACGTACTCAACGAAGCGGCGCTGCTCACGGCGCGCATCGGCGGGAACGTCATCACCGGCGACGCGCTCGAGGAGGCGACCGACCGCGTGATCGGCGGGCCGAGGCGCTCCTCGCGGGTGATCTCGGAGAAGGAGAAGAAGGTCACCGCCTACCACGAGGGCGGCCACACGCTCTCGGCGTGGGCGCTGAAGGACATCGAGCGGGTCTACAAGGTGACGATCCTCGCGCGCGGCCGCACGGGCGGGCACGCGATGACCGCCTCCGAGGACGACAAGGGCATGTACAACCGCGACGAGCTCTTCGCGCAGCTCGTCTTCGCGATGGGCGGGCGCTCCGCGGAGGAGCTCGTGTTTGGCACGCCGACGACGGGCGCGTCCGCGGACATCGAGCAGGCCACGAAGATCGCCCGCGCGATGGTCACCGAGTACGGCATGTCCCCGGCGCTGGGCACCGTGAAGTACGGCCAGGAGCAGGGCGACCCGTTCTCCGGCTATGGGGCGGGCGGCCAGGCGAGCTACTCCCCGGAGACCGCCGCGGAGATCGACCGGCAGATCGCCTACCTCCTCGACCACGCGCACCAGACCTCCTACCGGATCCTCGAGCAGCACCGCGACTACCTCGACCGGCTGGCCGATCGCCTGCTGGAGAAGGAGACGCTGCGCCGCCCGGACCTCGAGGACCTCTTCGGGGATCTGGAGCCGGTCTCGGCGGGCGAGGTGTTCCCCGACGACTCGGCGCGCTTCCCCCGCCAGGAGGGCCGCGAGCCGGTGAAGACCCCCGCGGAGCTCGCGAAGGAGCGCGGCGAGGAGCCGCCGAAGCCCTTCAGCATCCTCGAGGCCTCCCGCAAGGCGCGCGCCCGGCGCCAGGCGCGCCGCAAGGCCGGCGAGGGCGAGCAGAAGGGCTCGAAGGGTAAGCGCAAGCAGTCGGGCCCGCCGCGCTACGAGGGCACCCCGCCGCCGGAGGGCTGGACGGTGCCCGGCTGGCCGCCGGCGGGCGACGGCGACGAGCCCGGCCGCGGCGAGGGCGGCGAGGGCCGGGAGCGCGAGCTCATCGGCTTCCGCCTCCCGGACCGCGAGCAGCCGGACCGGCGGGAGGATCGCGAGGAGGAGGACAAGAGCGATGAGCGCTAGCTTCGACCAGGAGCGCGCCGAGGCCGCGGTGCGGGAGCTGCTCGCCGCGGTGGGGGAGGACCCCGACCGCGAGGGGCTGCGCGACACGCCCGCGCGGGTGGCGCGTGCGTTCAAGGAGACGTTCGCAGGCCTGCACACCGACCCCGCGAAGGTCCTCGAGCGGACCTTCGACGAGAAGCACGAGGAGCTCGTGCTCGTCAAGGACATCCCGGTCTACTCGACGTGCGAGCACCACCTTTTGCCCTTCTACGGCACCGCGCACATCGGCTACATCCCCTCGAAGGAGGGTCGGGTGACGGGCCTGTCGAAGCTCGCGCGGCTGGTGGACATGTACGCCAAACGCCCGCAGGTCCAGGAGCGGCTCACCACGCAGGTCGCCGACGCGATCGTCGAGCGCCTCGACGCGCAGGCGGTCATCGTCGTCATCGAGTGCGAGCACCTGTGCATGGCGATGCGCGGGATCCGCAAGCCGGGCGCGAACACGACGACCTCCGCGGTGCGCGGCGGGTTCAAGCACTCGGCGGCCTCCCGCGCCGAGGTCTTGAGCCTCATCAAGTCCTAGGCCCCCGCGCGGCCGCGGCGCGGCTAGCGTGGGAGAAAGAAACCTAAGCCCCCGCGCGCCCCGCGCGGGGATCGTCGCGACGGGAGGAGACCAGGTGGCCCAGGCAAGCGAGATTCTTAGCCGCCCCGGCGGGCGCTGCGCGGTGATGGGGATCCTCAACGTCACCGACGACTCGTTCTCCGACGGCGGGGAGTTCATCGACCCCGGCCGCGCCGTCGAGCACGCCCACGAGCTCGTCGACGCGGGCGCCGACATCGTCGACGTGGGCGGCGAGTCCACCCGCCCAGGCGCGACGCGCGTCGCCCCGGAGGAGGAGCGGGCCCGCGTCGTGCCGGTCATCGAGCGCCTCACGACCGAGGGGATCGCCACCTCGGTGGACACCATGCGCGCGGAGACGGCGCTGTCCGCCGCGGACGCGGGCGTGCGCCTCATCAACGACGTCTCCGGCGGCTCCGCGGACGAGGGGATGCTCGGCGCGATGGCGAGGACCGGCCTGCCGGTGACGCTCATGCACTGGCGCACCGACGCGTTTGGCGACGCCGCGGGCCGCGCCGATCACGGCGGCGACGTCGTCGCCGACGTGCGCGACACCCTGAAGCGCCTCGCGGGCGCCGCCCTCGAGGCGGGCGTCGAGAGGGCCAACATCTCGCTCGACCCGGGGCTCGGCTTCGCGAAGAACGCGGAGGACAACTGGCGGCTGCTGCGCGCCCTGCCCGAGCTCGTCGATCTCGGCTACCCGCTGCTCGTCGGCGCGTCGCGCAAGCGCTTCCTCAGCGGCGTGCGCCAGGACCGCGGGATCGAGGCGGGCCCGAAGGACGCCGACGCGGCGACGGCGGCGGTCTCGGCGCTCTCGGCGAGGGCGGGCGCCTGGGCGGTGCGCGTCCACGACGTGGCCTCCAGCAGGGACGCCGTCGACGTGGAGCTCGCCTGGCGCCGCGGCGCGCCCGCCGCGCGGGGCTAGGCGCACACACGGCCCGCCGGCACGCGGCGGGCCGCAGCCATCACCGAGACGACCGACAAGGAAGAGGGGGATCTGGCCCACATGGCCGACCGCATCGAGATCACCGGCATCAGGCTGCGCGGCCGGCACGGCGCGCTGCCCGAGGAGCGCGAGCTCGGCCAGGAGTTCGCCGTCGACGTCATCGCCTGGCTCGACTTCGCGCCCGCCGCCGCGGGCGACGACCTTAAGAAGACCGTCAACTATGCGGAGCTCGCCGGGCTCGCCGCCAGGATCGTCGAAGGCGAGCCGCGCGACCTCATCGAGACCGTCGCTGCCGAGATCGCCGAGGAGGCGATGCGCGCCTACCCCGAGCTCTTCGCCGTGGAGGTCACCATCCACAAGCCGCAGGCCCCCATCGACCTCGTCTTCGACGACGTGGCGGTCGTGGCGCGCCGCTCCCGGAAATCTATGCACTAGCCTGAAAAGAAGGTGGGCGCGGCCGCAACGTCGGCCGCGCCGACGCCGCCCCGACCGGGGCCGCGAGTCGTCACAGAGGAGGTTCCATGCAAGCTGTTCTGTCCGTGGGGTCCAACATGTCCGATCGCTGGGCCCTCGTGCGCTCCGTCCACGAGAATCTCGCCGCCGACGAGCAGGTGACCATCCTCGGCGAGTCGCAGGTCTACGAGACCCCGCCGTGGGGCGTGACCGAGCAGCCCGACTTCCTCAACGCCGTCATCGTCATCGACACCCCCGAGTCCCCCTTCGAGCTACTGCGCCGCGGCCAGGCCCTCGAGGCCGCCGCGGAGCGCGACCGCAAGGAGCACTGGGGCCCGCGCACCTTGGACGTCGACATCATCCAGGTGCGCTACGGCAAGGGCGAGTCCGTCAGCGAGGACCCCGAGCTCCTCCTGCCGCACCCCCACGCCCACGAGCGGGCGTTCGTGCTCGTGCCCTGGGCCGAGGTCGAGCCCGAGGCGACGCTGCGCGGCATCCCCATCTCCGAGCACCTCGCGCAGCTCGGCGAGGACGCGGCCGCCACGATCCGCCCCGCCGGTTCCTTAAGCGGCGACACCGTCGAGGGCTAGCGCCGCCGATGAAGAAGACCCCGCTGGGCGGGCTCGCGGCCACCGGCGTGTTCGTCGCGCTCTTCGCCGCGATCTTCACGTGGCGCTTCTACCACCTCCAGGGCCCCGTCCCGCCGGTCGTGCCCGCCGTGTTCGTCGGCGTCGCCGTCATCTGCGGCTACCTCGGCGTCAAGGTGAAGTCCAGGCGCGAGGAGGGCCGCATCGGGCTCGATCGCAGCCAGCTCAACCCCGTCACCGCCGCGCAGTTCCTCGTCGTCGGCAAGGCCGCCGCGTGGACCGGCGCGATCGTCGGCGGCTACTACGCCGGCCGCGCCGCCTACCAGCTCGCCCAGGCGTCCTGGCTGGCCTCCGCCGCCGACGAGCTGCCCGGCGTCGCCGCCGCGGCCGCCACCGCGATCGCCATGGCCGGCGCCGGGATCTACCTCGAGCGCGCCTGCGAGGTGCCGCCGCCTACGGAGGGCGAGACTCGTTGACTAATCTGGTGCCATGAGCGAGACATACCCGACCGAGGGGCCGCGCGACGGCTCCGACGAGCAGCGCCCCTGGGGCGACCGCGAGGCGTTCCTCGGGCTCACCAGGGCCCAGGCCATCGTGCTCGCCGTCGTCGCCGCCGCGGTCATCGCGAGCGTCGCGCTTCTGCTGTGGGGAACCGACCTGGCCCTGAAGATCGGCCTCGTCGTCGCGCTGTGGGCCGTGGTGGTGCCCTTCTTCCTCGTCGACCGCTACCGCCGCCGCGCCGCGGACGCCGACGACGAGCTCGAGTACCTCGAGCAGTCCCACCGCGAGGAGATCGCCCGCCTCGAGCAGCGCCAGTCGCCCGCCGCCACCGGCGGCAGCGGCGAGGTGTCGCTGCGCGCCGAGGACCGCGACATGCTCCGCGAGATCCGCCAGAGCCTCGCCGAGCTCCGCGGGCAGCTCGAGGAGCTGCGTGGCCGCGAGTTCGAGTACGAGCCCACCGCGCTCACCGCGCACGCCCGCAGGCTCCGCGAGCTCGACGCGCGCGCCGGGCAGGCCGCTGCTAGGCAGCCCGCCGAGCACGTCGGCCGCGTCGCCGGGGCGCCCACCACGGACGCGGTGTCCGGGCGGCTGAGCTCCTCGGGCGAGGAGACCGAGCAGGCCCTCTCCCCGGAGGTGGCGCGCGCGATCCGCGGGGAGCCCGCCCCGCGCCGCGGCCAGCACCGCGCCCCCGACGAGTCGGGCGCGGACGAGTCGGCCGCGCGCCGCTCCCGCCGCGAGGAGCCGCGCCGCGACGCCGAGGAGCACCCGTCCGGCGGGCGGCGCCGCGCCGACGAGCGCTCCCAGTCGCTCAGCGTCGCCGACCTCATGAAAAACGCGGGTCGCAGGCGGTGAGTGGGCCGAGGCTCGACGTCGCGGTGCTCACCGACGCGCCGTCCGCCGACCGGGCGGCGGCGCTCGCGCTGCGGCTCAAGGCCGCCGGCCACACCCCCGCCCGCATCGCCGGCCCCGAGCAGGCCGCGGGCGTTGGCCTCGTGCTCGCGGCGACGGCCACCGGCCGCATCGCGGAGCTCCCCACGCTGGCGCGGGCCGGCACGGGCGAGCGCATCTGCCTGGTGGTGGGCCTCGACGTCGACGGCGAGGACCTCGCGCGTCTGTCCTCCCCGGGCCGCCCGGCGGCCGCGGTCTACCCGATGAGCCCGGGCGCGTGGCTCGTCTCCGCGGCCGACGAGCTGAGCTTCGGGGTCGCCGAGGTGCTCCTCAACGAGCTGGGGCTGCGCGCCCTGCCCGTCGCCTGTGAGGAGCGTGTCGACGCGGCCATCGCGGGCGCCTGGCGCACGCTCTCCGGCGCGGTCGCGGACGAGGCCCGGGAGCTCGCTTCCAGGCTGCCCGGCCCCGTGGCCGAGGCGCTCGCGCCGGGCGACGCCGCGGCGGGCGGGGCGGGCGGGACGCTGCCGCTGCCCGCGGAGCTCAGCGCTATGCTTGCCAGGATCAAGGAGCCCGGCCGGGCGCGCGCGTTCGTCGAGCTCGTGCGCCGTGCCGCGGAGCGCGCCGGCCACAGCGACGCCGAGTGGTGGGCGCTGCAGGCCGCCGGCCGCGAGCGCCGCGGCGGCTAGCGCCGCGGCCCAGCCGGGACCAGCGACTTTAAAAGGAGGAATCCGCCCGTGTCCGAGAGCCAGGGGCCGCGCGTCGTCGAGGACCGGGAGCGGGTCCGTCAGCTGGGCAGCGCGCTGCGCAAGACGGGCCGCCCGGTCGCGCTCGTCGCCGTGGGCGGGGAGGCGCACGCCGGGCACGCGGCGCTCGTGCGCGCCGCGGGGCGCAAGCCGCGCTCCGTCGTGGTCGTCGCGACCGCCGGCGACCCGGAGGACCCCTTGTGGGCTAAGGCGGGCGCCGACGTCGTCGTGCCGATCGGCTCTGAGGGGCTCTACCCGCGCGGCGAGCGCACGCTCGTCACCCACCCGGACGAGGGCCTCGAGCCGGCCGACGAGATCGCCCGCGCGGTGACGGCGCGGCTGAGCCTGATCGGGCTGCTCTCGCCGAGCGACGTGTACGCCGGCGAGAAGGACTACGAGGCGCTGGTGGCCACGCAGCACGCCGTCACGGACCTCAACCTGCCGGTCGCGGTGCACGGCGTGCCGACGGTGCGCACGCCTAAAGGTCTGGCGGTCTCGCGGCGTAACGCGCTCGTCGCACCCGCCGAGCGGGAGCGCGCCGAGGCGCTCGCCGCGGCGGTGACCGCGGGCGCGCACGTCGCCGAGCGTGGCCTCGAGGTCGTCCTCGAGACGGCGTCCGGCGTGCTCGAGGCGGCGGGCGTCGAGCCGGAGTACCTCGCGCTGCGCGCCCCGGACCTCTCGCCGGCGCCGACGACGGGGGAGGCGCGCCTCCTTGTCGCCGCGCCGGTCGGCGGGGTGCGGCTCATCGACAACGCGGGCGTGCCGCTGGGCATCGGCTTCGCGAACCTGCCGCAGGGCTAGCGGACCTTCAACCGGGCGGCCCGCCCCGGCCTTAGGGCAGCGGGAGGCGCTGGTCGTCGTCGAGCGCGCCGTCCGACCAGTCGAGCGGCGGCAGGCGGCGGGCCCGCACCCAGGAGGCGGCGGTCTCGACGATGACCCACAGCGCCGCGCCGAGCACGACGACGTCGATGACGACGAGCAGCCAGTTGCCCTCGGCGGCGAGGTTGCCGAGCTGGATGATCGCGGCCCACACACTGATGATCATGACGAAGACCATGGGGATCGCGACGGGGAGGATGGGGCGGCGCAGCCGCAGCAGAAGCACGCACAGCACGGCCATCGTCAGGCCGGCGACGAGCTGGTTGGTGGTGCCGAACAGCGGCCAGATGACCATCCCGCCGGAGCCGTCCGCGCCCGTGGAGAACGTCAGGCCCAGGCCCACGGCGACGACGATCGCGGTGGCCACGAGGTTCGAGGGCTTGAACCCGGCGATCTCCCCGATCTCCTGGACGACCATGCGCTGCAGGCGCATACCGGTGTCCATCGTCGTCGCGGCGAAGAGCACCGCCATGGTGGCGAGCACCGTCGCCGAGAGGGAGGCCGGCAGGCCCAGGCCCTGCTCGATGAGGTTGCTGCCGCCGGCGACGAAGGCCTGCACGCCGCCCTCGTTGAAGGCGCTGTAGATGTCCTCCCACTGGGCGAGCGTCTGGAAGCCCGCGGTCGTCGCGACGATCGTGCCCAGCGAGAGGAGGCCCTCGCCGACCGCGCCGAAGTAGCCGACGAAGCGCGCGTCGGTCTCCCGGTTGAGCTGCTTGGCCGAGGTGCCGGACGCGACGATGCCGTGGAAGCCCGACAGCGCGCCGCAGGCGATGGTGACGAACAGCAGCGGGAAGATCGGCGGGGTGTCCGCCGGGGCGGCGTCGTTGAGGCTCGGGGCGACGACCTCCGGCGCGACAAGCAGGATCGAGAGGTAGAGGATCCCCAGGCCGACGAAGAGCTGCAGGCCGTTGATGTAGTCGCGCGGCTGGAGCAACACCCACACCGGCAAAAGAGAGGCGATCGCCCCGTAGATGAAGAGCGTGACGATCCAGAACGCCTGGGGGCTTAAGCCCAGGATCGACTCGGGCAGCACGACCGGCACCCGGTCGCCGAGCACCATGAGCCCGTAGAGCGCGACGACGCCGACGATGGAGACCGCCGTGAGGTTCCACTTGAGCCGGTAGATCGCCTGGCCGACGAGCAGCGCGATGACGATCGCGCCCCAGGTGGGGATCACCGCCGTCGGCGTGGAGACCAACAGCCCGGAGATCACCACGGAAAACGCCGCGACGACCATGAGCAGCAAAAAGAAGATGCCGACGAGGAAGAGGTTGCGGCCGCGGGGCCCGATATAGCGACCCGACAGCGAGCCGATCGAGCGGCCCTTATGTCGCTGGGAGGCCCACAGCGCCCCGAGGTCGTGCATGCCCGCGAAGAACACCGTGCCGATCGTCACCCACAAAAACGCGGGTAGCCAGCCCCAGATCACCGCGACCGCGGGGCCGACGATGGGCGCCGCGCCCGCCACCGAGGTGAAGTGGTGGCCCCACAGCACGTACTTCGGGGTGGGCACGAAGTCGACGCCGTCGCGCTCGGTGTGCGCGGGCGTGGCGAAGACCTCGCTGAGCTTATACACCCGCTTCGAGAGGTAGCGGCCGTAGAGCAGGTAGCCGGCGAGAAGCATCGCCAGGCCGACGAAAACTAAGACGAGCGCGGACATGGGGTGGCGGTCTCCTTTCGCCGGGGGCGGATAAAAGGGGGCGCCGCGCGACGCGCGGGGCTTAAGGCCCGGACCGTCGGCCCGAGAAATGGTTCTAAGGCACTATACGGTTACAACATGTCCCACGCCACACGGGGCCGGGTGGGGCTGCGCGGGGAGCGGCTCGGCCGCCGCGGGGGCTCGCGGGCCATCGACTAGCCTGTGGAGACGTGACTAACGCGAAGGATTCGAGCACGAGCCAGAACGACGCCGCGGGCCTCTCCGAGCAGGAGCAGATCCGCCGCGACAAGCGCGCCCGCCTCATCGAGGAGGGGATCGACCCGTACCCCGTCGAGGTGCCGCGCAGCCACGCCATCGAGGACGTGCTCGCCGCCTTCGAGGTCGTCGCCGAGGGCGAGGAGGGCGACCCGAACAAGCGCTCGCTTAAGCCCGGTGAGGAGACCGACGAGACCGTCTCGATCGCGGGCCGGCTGATGTTCATGCGCAACACCGGCAAGCTGTGCTTCGCGGCGCTGCAGTCCGGCGGCGGCGCGCAGATCCAGGCGATGCTCTCCCAGGCCAACGTCGGCAAGGAGGAGCTCGACCGGTGGAAGAAGCTCGTCGACTTGGGCGACATCGTCTCCGTCACGGGCCGGGTCATCGCCTCTCGGCGCGGGGAGCTCTCCGTCATGGCCGACAGCTACACCATCGCCTCGAAGTCGCTCACCCCGCTTCCCGTGTCGTTCAGCGAGCTCGCCGAGGACACCCGGGTCAGGCAGCGCTACACCGACCTCATCATGCGGGAGGAGGCCCGCAAGAACGCCGTGACCCGCGTGAAGGTCATGCGCGCGCTGCGTCACTTCCTCGAGGGCCGCGGCTTCCTCGAGATCGAGACCCCGATGCTCCAGACGCTGCACGGCGGCGCGGCCGCCCGGCCGTTTATCACCCACTCCAACGCCCTCGACATCGACCTCTACCTGCGCATCGCCCCGGAGCTGTACCTCAAGCGCGCCGCGGTCGGCGGGATGGAGCGCGTCTTCGAGGTCAACCGCAACTTCCGCAACGAGGGCGTGGACAGCTCGCATAGCCCGGAGTTCGCGATGCTCGAGACCTACCAGGCCTACGGCGACTACCGCACCGGTGCGAAACTCATCAAGGACCTCATCCAGTCCGTCGCGACCGAGGTGTTCGGCTCGACGGAGGTGACGCTCGCGGACGGCTCGACCTACGACTTCGGCGGCGAGTGGCGCGTCATCGAGATGTACCCCTCGCTCAACGAGGCGCTCGCCCGCAAGCACCCCGGCCAGCCGGAGGTCACCACCGAGTCCCCCGTGGAGGAGCTGCGCGGCATCGCCGACGCCATCGGCCTCGACTGGCCGGCCGGCGGCGGCTGGGGCCACGGCAAGTTCGTCGAGGAGATCTGGGAGCACCTGTGCGGCGACCAGCTCGACGGGCCGATCTTCGTCGCGAACTTCCCCGTGGAGACCTCCCCGCTCACCCGGCAGCACCGCGAGAACCCGCGGCTCACCGAGAAGTGGGACCTCTACGTCCGCGGCTTCGAGCTGGCGACCGGCTACTCGGAGCTCGTCGACCCGGTCGTGCAGCGGGAGCGCTTCGAGGACCAGGCCAGGCTCGCCGCGGGCGGCGACGACGAGGCCATGGCCCTCGACGAGGACTTCTTGAAGGCCATGAGCCAGGGCATGCCGCCCACCTCGGGCAACGGGATGGGCATCGACCGCCTCCTCATGGCGCTCACGGGCCTCGGCATCCGCGAGACGCAGCTCTTCCCGCTCGTGCGCCCCGAGAACTCCTAAGCCCCGAGCTGCAATAGGAAGCGCCCGCGCCGGGTGCCGGCCTAGAGCCGGCTCCCGCCGCGGGCGGTCTCGTGTTTTTAGGGGCTACTTGCCGTCCTCGACGAACTCCTCGGCGAGGCCGAGCTTGTTGCCGTTCTCGTCGTAGCGGTAGAAGCCCTCGCCGTCGGCGATGCCGGACTTGCCGGCGTCGATGCGCTTTTTGAGGATCTTCGCGAACTCGTCGTCGGGATCCTTCGCGACGCGGATGTCATAGACGGGGCGGAAGCCGATGATGTCGTAGGTCTCGAAGGGGCCGCGCGGCGCGCCCGTGGAGACCCGCCACGTGCGGTCGATATCCGCGATGTCGGCGATGCCCTCGAGGAAGAGCGCGACGCCGGCGTTGAGCAGGGGGATGTTGAGCCGGTTGAGGATGAAGCCGCTGGTCTCCTTGCGGACGAGCACCGGCTCGAGCCCCATGGACTCGGCGAAGGCGTAGAGCTCGTCGACGACCTCGGGGTCGGTCTTGTCGGTGCCCATCACCTCGCCGATGTTCGCGTCCCAGACGCGGTTGGCGAAGTGCAGCGCGGCAAGCCGCTCCGGGTGGCCGGACTGCTCGTGGAAGTCGGAGACCTTCAGCGAGGAGGTGTTCGTCGCGAGCAGCGCGTGGGCCGGGGCGTGCTCGCCGATGGTCTTCCATACGTCCCGCTTGAGCTCGAGCTTCTCGGGTACGGCCTCGATGACGGCGTCCGCGTCTTTGAGGGCATCGGCCGGGTCGGTGGAGTACGAGATCCGGGCGAGCGCCTCGTCGAACTTGTCGTCGGTGTAGTCGGGAAGGTCCTTGCGTTAGTCCTTGCGCAGCCGTTCCCAACGGTCGGGGAGCCGGTCGAGCGGTTCTTGGGCGATGTCGTAGGCGACGACGTTCTTGCCGTTGTAGGCGGCCTGCAGGATGATCTGCGAGCCTAAAACGCCGGTGCCGAAGACGGTGAGATTCTTGCGGTCGGCCATGAGAAATACCTCTTGTTCTTCGTCTATGCGCGCTAGTTCGAGCTATCGAGGCGCGGCCATCCGGCGCAAGCGGCGCCGCTCGAGCCCCGCCTCGGAATCGACGCTAGCGGGACCGCAGAGGGGCCGTCGACGTTTCCGGCCGGCGATGCGAGAAGGCGGCGCGCATCCGCCGGTCCTGGGGGCGATGCGCGCCGCCGCGGGCGTGCGTGCGAGGAGCCGCCGAGCGCTAGTTGTCGTCCTCGGCGCCGCGGTCGCGGTGCAGCGGGGCGAACGCGTCGCGCAGGAAGGTGTAGACGTCCTTCCAGCGCACCCGCGCGCTCGCGAGGTGCTCGTCGAGGCGGTTGATCTCCTCGTGTTCCTCGGCGAGCTGCGCGTGCTCGGTCTGCGTCGCGCGGCTCTCCAGCTCGAGGCGCAGGGAGCTCACCTCGAGCTCGGTGGCGCGCAGCAGGTCGATGACGCGGTGGATATCGCGCAGGTAGTCGTCGTCGGGCGTCGCGCCCAGGGGCGTGGCCTCGCGGTCGGACTCGTCGGGGCGGGTGGGCTCGGACTCGGAAGGGTTCTCGGACATGGCTTAGATCACCGCCGTGATGAAGATGAGGAGCAGGGGAAGAACGATGAAGACGCCCAGCATCCAGGCGACCACGTAGAGCTTATTGCGCGTCCCGAGTTTCGCAAGGAGGTCGGCGCCCTTGAGGGGGATCGCGCGCAGGAACGGCAGGCCCAGGATGAGGATCGAGCCGAACAGATTAAAGAGCAGGTGGACGAGCGCGGCCTGGAGCGCGACCTTCGCTTCCCCGCCGGAGAAGCCGAACGCCGCGATGAGGGCGGTGACGGTCGTGCCGATATTCGAGCCGACGACGAAGGGGAAGATCTGCTTCAGCGAGAACTTCCCCGAGCCCGCGAGCGGCACGACGAGCGAGGTCGTCGTCGAGGAGGACTGCACGAGCACGGTGATCACCGTGCCGGTGAGCGCCCCGACGAACTGGCCGGAGCCCAGGGCGCGGTGGAAGATGCGCTGCGCGGTGCCGACGAGCAGGGACTTCAGCATCGTGCCGATGAAGCCGATGACGAGGAGGATGAGGGCGACGCCCGCGACGAGCAAGACGATGCCGCCGGCGACGTCGGGCAGGGGCGAGACGATCCAGACGAAGAGGTCGACGCCCGGCTCGGTCACGAAGCTCACCGCGTCGCCGAGGGCCTCGAAGACGGCGCCGACGGGGCCGCCGCCCGCCCCGGAGAGCTGCGTGGCCAGCCAGTCGGAGGCCTTCTCGAGGAAGCCGAAGGCGAGCTCGAGGGGTAGGAAGATCACCGTGGCGGTGAGGTTGTACATGTCGTGCACCGTCGCGGCGGCGTAGCCGCGGCGGAACATCTCGGGGTTGCGGGCCATGCCGAGCGACACGAGCGAGGACGTCATCGTCGTCCCGAGGTTCGCGCCGATGAGGACGGGGATGGCGATGTCGATGGGCATGCCGCCGGCGACGAGTGCCACCGTGATCGACGTGGTCGTCGACGAGGACTGGGTGAGCACCGTCGCGAGGATGCCGACCACGAGGCCGACGAACGGGTTCGAGGCGAACTGGAAGAGCTCCGCGGCGCCGTCGCCGGCGGCCATGGAGAAGCCCTCGCCGATGGCGTTGACCGCGGTGATGAGCAGCCACACGGCCGCCAGCACGACGAGCCAGTCGACGAGGGTCTTGGTCTTGCCGCTGAGCCCGAGGAAGCTCAGCGGGTAGCGCGGCGCGCTCGCGCCGCTATCGGGGGTGTCTTCTGCGGTAGGGGTGTCGGGGCGCTCGCGCTCCTCGGTGGCGGGGGTGTCGCGGTGGGGCTTTCGGGAACTCACTGGCCTTGCGGGTCCTTCACGGCTCGGTTTCGGGGACTACTTCGCCTCGGATGTTTACTCAAGCAAACCTAAAGCGAGGTAAACGCGGACCGAACGGCGGTCCAACGCCTCGTGGCGGATCGAAACCGGGCCTGTTCGCTAGCGGCGTACAGCCCCAAAAATGTGCCGTGAGCTGCACGGACGGTGGCCTATTGGGCTTCCGGCCGTCGGAGGTGGGCGCGGCGGGCTCGAGGAGCAAATTTTTGGCCGGGGCGGGCGTTACAGTAGGCAGCACACTTGCCAGCGCAACTTAGAGGTAGAGGTTAATGTTCGAGAGGTTCACGGATCGGGCACGCCGCGTCATCGTCCTGGCTCAGGAAGAGGCGCGGATGCTCAACCACAACTACATCGGCACCGAGCACATCCTGCTCGGCCTCATCCACGAGGGCGAGGGCGTGGCGGCGAAGGCCCTCGAGTCGATGGGGATCTCCCTCGACGACGTCCGCAAGGAGGTCGAGGACATCATCGGCCAGGGCTCTGAGTCTCAGAGTGGCCACATCCCCTTTACCCCGCGCGCCAAGAAGGTCCTCGAGCTCTCGCTGCGCGAGGGCCTCCAGATGGGGCACAAGTACATCGGAACCGAGTTCCTGCTCCTCGGCCTCATCCGCGAGGGCGAGGGTGTTGCCGCTCAGGTGCTCGTCAAACTCGGCGCGGACCTGCAGCGGGTGCGCCAGCAGGTCATCCAGCTGCTCTCCGGCTACGAGGGCAACCAGCCCGAGGGTGGCGGCGAGCAGTCCGGCGGCGGGGCCGTCGGCGCGGGCGCGACGATGGGTGGCGGCCGCGGCAACCAGTCCGGCAAGGACAAGGGCTCGCTCGTGCTCGAGCAGTTCGGCCGCAACCTCACCCAGGCGGCGAAGGACGGCGAGCTCGACCCGGTCGTCGGCCGGGAGAAGGAGATCGAACGCGTCATGCAGGTCCTCTCGCGGCGTACGAAGAACAACCCGGTGCTCATCGGTGAGCCCGGCGTCGGCAAGACCGCCGTGGTCGAGGGGCTGGCGCTCGACATCGTCAACGAGAAGGTCCCGGAGACCCTCAAGGACAAGCAGGTCTACTCGCTCGACCTCGGCTCGCTGGTCGCCGGCTCGCGCTACCGCGGCGACTTCGAGGAGCGCCTGAAGAAGGTCCTCAAAGAGATCAACCAGCGCGGCGACATCATCCTGTTCATCGACGAGATCCACACGATGGTGGGCGCCGGCGCCGCCGAGGGCGCGATCGACGCGGCCAGCCTGCTCAAGCCGAAGCTCGCCCGCGGCGAGCTGCAGACCATCGGCGCGACGACGCTCGACGAGTACCGCAAGCACATCGAGAAGGACGCCGCGCTCGAGCGCCGCTTCCAGCCGGTGCAGGTGCCCGAGCCCTCCGTCGAGCTCACCATCGAGGTCTTGAAGGGGCTGCGCGACCGCTACGAGGCGCACCACCGCGTCTCCATCACCGACGGCGCGCTCGCCGCGGCGGCCCGGCTCTCGGATCGCTACATCAGCGACCGTTACCTGCCGGACAAGGCCGTCGACCTCATCGACGAGGCCGGCGCGCGGATGCGGATCAAGCGGATGACCGCCCCGGAGGGCCTGCGCGAGATCGACGACAAGATCGCCGAGGTCCGCTCCGAGAAGGAGAAGGCCATCGACAAGCAGGACTTCGAGGAGGCCTCGAAGCTGCGGGATAAGGAGCGCCAGCTCACCGAGGAGCGCAACAAGAAGGACTCCGAGTGGCGCGACAAAGAGGCCGACCAGATCGCCGAGGTGGGCGAGGAGCAGATCGCCGAGGTGCTCGGCGGCTGGACGGGCATCCCCGTGCTCAAGCTCACCGAGGAGGAGTCCTCGCGGCTGCTCAAGATGGAGGACGAGCTCCACAAGCGGATCATCGGGCAGGACGAGGCCGTCCGCTCGGTGTCCCGCGCGATCCGCCGCACCCGGGCGGGCCTGAAGGATCCGAACCGGCCCTCGGGCTCGTTCATCTTCGCCGGGCCCTCCGGTGTCGGTAAGACGGAGCTGTCCAAGGCGCTCGCGGAGTTCCTCTTCGGCGAGGAGGACGCGCTCATCCAGATCGACATGGGCGAGTTCCACGACAAGTTCACCGCGTCGCGGCTCTTCGGCGCGCCCCCGGGCTACGTCGGCTACGAGGAGGGCGGCCAGCTCACCGAGAAGGTGCGCCGCAAGCCGTTCTCCGTCGTGCTCTTCGACGAGATCGAGAAGGCCCACAAGGAGGTCTACAACACCCTCCTGCAGGTCCTCGAGGAGGGGCGGCTCACCGACGGGCAGGGCCGCGTCGTGGACTTTAAGAACACGGTGCTGATCTTCACGTCGAACCTCGGCACCGGAGACATCTCCAAGCCCGTGGGCATGGGCTTCACCGGTTCCTCCGAGTCGGACGAGGAGGCCCGCTACGAGCGGATGAAGTCGAAGGTCAACGACGAGCTCAAGAAGCACTTCCGCCCGGAGTTCTTAAACCGCATCGACGATATCGTCGTGTTCCGCCAGCTCGGGCGCGAGGAGATCGTCAAGATGGTCGAGCTGCTCATCCAGCGCGTCGAGAAGATGCTCAACGAGCGCGACATGGGCATCGAGCTCACCAACGAGGCCAAGCACCTCCTCGCCGCGAAGGGCTTCGACCCCGTGCTCGGCGCCCGGCCGCTGCGCCGCGCCATCCAGCGCGAGATCGAGGACGTCCTCTCGGAGAAGATCCTCTTCGGCGAGGTCGGCGCCGGCGAGATCGTCGCGGTCGGCGTGGAGAACTGGGACGGCGAGGACAAGCACGCCGACCAGGCGCGCTTCACCTTCGAGCCACACGCCAAGCCGCTGCCCGAGGAGCAGTTCGGGAACCTCTCGCTCGACGCCGCCGAGGCCATCAAGGACGTCGACGACGCCTCCGGCGGGGACGTGCCCGAGTCGGACTCCGTCAGCGACGAGGAGCTCGATCGGCTCCGCGAGGAGGGCGAGCGGGTCTCCGCGAACGAGCCCGACCGCGGCACCGACTACCGCGCCGGCAACCGCGGCGACGACTACCCGGAGAGCGGCGGCGGCCAGCCGCAGCGCGACTCCTAAAAGAGCCGCCCGCGAGGGCCCGCGCGCCGCGCGGCCCAAGAAAGTCCCCGCCCCGGGACCGGCAGAAAAGCCGGACCCGGGGCGGGGCCTTTCGCGTGCGCGCCTCACGAACAGGCACCTGGCGTGACACCCCTCGCGTAGCCTGGGGCGCAGCAAACCCGGGGGGGTGTCCCTATGTCTGGTGTCAAGCTGTAGCAGACGCCCGGCTACGGATGGGCTACCGGGCGTAGCCCCGGATCCGGGCGCACTTGATCG
>NZ_JH815194.1:266721-271853 GCF_000296405.1 Corynebacterium otitidis ATCC 51513 | reverse complement strand
CATGCCGAGGCCAGCGACCGGTCCCGAGCCTAGCTGGGCTGGCCGGGACGCGAACCACGGTAACGGGGGCGGTACAGAGGGCTTCTGACGGATTGCCCGAAGTCCTCTGCACGAATTGACTTCCGGCCTGATGCCGCTGTACCAACCTGTCCTGATAGGCGGGCGCCTCGTTTGCCAGAAGATGGGCAAGGTTCCCTCTCCCCCTTGCTTTTTGGGAGTCCTCGGCCAGCTACGGGATCGTGCCTGGCCGGTCCTCGGTCGAGTTGTTGTCCGCAGTTGGTGTGCAGCAGTCGGGTTCCCCGCTTTGCCCGGGGCCCTCGCCTGTGGGCGGCGTTCCCTGTCTGATGCGCAGTCTCCTGCGCCGGTTGAGGGCGGCCAATGCCGATGCGAGCACCACGGCTGCGGCGAGGGCTGCGATCAGGGTGCTGTTGTCGCTGATCCAGGCGCTGGCGGCGGCTGACCATACGGCGAGGCTGTTGGCCTGTGCGGTTCCGCCGGTGGCGGCGGGATACCAATACCAGCTGAGGTAGGCGCCGGTTATGGTGAGGATGAAGGCGGCGATGCGGTTGCTGTGCTTGGCCAGGCCGGTGATTCTTCGCCCGAGGGCGGCCCCGGCGATGGCCGTGCCTGCCGAAACGAGCATCAGGACAGTGGCCGAGCCTGCGGCATAGGCGGCGAAGACCGCGAGCAGCCCGGCGTAGCTGGCGACGGCCTGGGCTTGGGCGATCACGGCCAGGAGCACCCCGAGGGTGCAGCCGAGGGATGCTGCGGCGTATCCGACCCCGAAGGCCACCATGCGCCCGGTTTTGTGACCTGCCCCTGCGGCTTCTTGTGTGCGGGGTTTCGTGGCCCAGGCCGGCAGACGGAGCCGTGGTGTGAGTCCGGTGAGCATGGCCAGGCCCAGCAGGAGAAGGATCACCCCGGTGGCCATTCCCAGCCAGGGCGCTGCGCTGATCAGGGTCCTGGCGCCCGCGCTGACGATCAGCCCGAAGGCTGCCAGGGTCCCGGCGAAGCCGAGGCTGAGCGCGAGCCCGGCCCGGAGCCCGTGGGTCAGACGCAGCGCGAGCGGGCGCGTCCGGGCGTCCCCGATGGTCTGGGCTATCCAGGCGGGCAGGAGGGCGAAACCGCAGGGATTGACCGGGGCAATCATTCCAGCGGCGAAGGCCAGGGCAAGCAGGGCTGTCATTGGGCGCCGGCCTTGGTGAGTTCTTCTTGGATCTTTTCCGCAGACGGGTCGGTGGCCCGGAAGGTAACGTCGCCCTTCGCGTCGACCACCACCAGGGTGCTTATGGAGGTGACCTTGTACCGGGTGGTCAGTGTGGCCCCGGTGTCGATGACGGCAGGGAGCTCAGGGGCCTTGATGTAATCGCGGAATCCGTTGATGGTCTCCTTCGGTTCTCGGGGGTCCACGTCCACCAGGAGGTAGTCGGCCGAGCTTCCCAGGGCCGTGGAGGCCTTGTTCAGGGAATCGGCCCCTTCCACACACTCACCGCATCCGGCAGAGAAGAAGAACAGTGCTGCGGGCTTACCGTCCGGGATGGTCCGGGTAGTGCCGTCAATGTCGGAGACCGTAACAGCAACGGCACCGGCCGCGTCGGGCGACGAACCGCCTGGCGCGGCCGACGGGCCGCTCGGTGAGCTGGCGCAGGCGGTTGTCAGTGCCATGACCGCTGCCAGAAACAGGGCGGAGGCGAGGTGCCTGGGCCGGGGAACGGACAGAGAACGGCGGCATCTCGGGTATGTCATGGTGTCTGGTGGTTCCTTCCAGGAATGGGGATGGGGACTCAGGCGGTGCCGTGGTCGGTGCGGTGGTGCTCGGGGGATGCGGGAGGGCAGCAGTCGTCGGTCCTGCGGCGTTTTCGCTGCCTGGTGACGGCGATGATCCCGGCCAGGAGCACCGTGGCGGCCGCGAGTAACACGAGGGGATTTGAGAAGAATCCGGCGATCGCGCCGAGGGCTCCGGCGGCGATGAGGATGGGTCCTGCGCAGCACAGGATCATGGCCGCTGCTATGCCGATTCCTGCGGCCAGTGTGTGGTATCGCCCGGGGCGACCGGTCTGCCGGACGGGTTGATGGCCGGTGTCTGGCTGTTCTGGGTGCTGGGTCATGTCATGTCCTTTTAAAGCTCAGCAGCAGGAGTCCTGCGCCGCGGGGGCCCGCGTGGCGGCCGCGGCGAGGAGGGCGGAGGCCATGGCGGCACCGGCCCGGTGTGCCGCCTCGATGTCCAGGACTTCGCCGTCGGGATGGGAATCCAACCATGGCTGGGCGTCCTCGCGGGAGGCGAAGTAGTGGACCTGGTTGCAGAACGATGACCGCACCGGCCCCGTGCCCGGGTGGCTGATGATGGACACGACGGCGGTGGCCGGCTGCACGGAGGTCACCGTGCCGTCCGCGCCCGTCATCACCCGGATGAGGGTCCCGCTACCCGGGGAGGTCGACTCAATGGTTGCGGCCTTCCCGATCAGGGCCGGGAAGAAGAGGGTGTCCAGGGCGCACCAGGTGTAGAGCTGTTCCCCGGCCAGGGTGAAGCGATGCGGGGTGGGCCGCATCGTCAGGGCCAGGCCGATGATGCGGCCCTCGTCGTCGTACTCGGTGTCCGGGACGGCGGCCAGTCCCTGCCGGACCGTGTCTTCGCTCCGGCCACTGGCGGTGGCCAGTTCGGCGACCGTGACGGGCTCGCCCTCGGCCAGGAGCCGCAGCAGCGGCACGAACAATTCCGGGTCTATTCCGGAGCGCGCGGGGGACAACAGATAGGTGAGGGCCTGGTCGGTGGCGGTCATGGCATTCCTTTGCTTCGGTAGTGGGGGCTGCAGCTCAGGCGCAGCAGGAGAGCTTGGAGACGTCGGTGGTGAAGGCCTTGGCGGCGATCCTGATGCCCTCGGCCATCGTCAGGTAGGGGCTCCAGGCGGCGGCGACCTGCGCGGTGGTCATGCCCGCTTCGAGGATGTAGACGCCGGCGGCGGCGATTTCCCCGGCGTCCTTGGCCACCGCGGAGAGGCCCAGGATCCGTCCGGTGTCGCGGTCCGCGACAACCTTGATGAAGCCGCGGGTGTCGCGGTTGACCACGGCTCGCGGCACGTACTCCAGGGGGAGGACCCGGCACTCGCAGCTGATCCCGGCGGCGACAGCTTCCTTTTCCGTCATCCCGACCGCCCCGATGGCGGGACTGGTGAAGGCGACCCGGGGCAGGTGCCGGTAGTCGACCTCGGCCAGGGCATCGGTGAACGCATTGTCCACGGCCAGGGCGCCGTGGGCCGCTGCGACGTAAACGAACTCCCGATGGCCGGTCGCGTCCCCGGCGGCCCAAACCCGCGGGTTGGACGTGGCCAGGCGGGAATCGACCACGCTCTCGCCGGATGCGCCGGTCTTCACCCCGACGGCGTCAAGGTCCAGTCCCTCGGTCACCGGGCGGCGGCCCAGTGCCACGAGGATGTGGGAAGCGCGGAACACCTCCTCGTCCCCGGCCACGTTTGCCGTCACCGAGACCCCGTCCGGGCCGGAGGCCACGGAGTCGGCCATGGCCCGCCGGACCACCCGGATCCCCTCGTCGGCGAACACCCCCGCCAACGCCTTGGATGCCTCCGGTTCCTCCTGCGAGGCCAACCGGGAACGGACCAGCATGGTCACTCGGGAGCCCAGCCGGGAGAAAAGCTGTGCCATCTCCAGGGCAACATAGCCTCCGCCCAGGATCAGCATTGATTCGGGCACCTCGTCCAGTTCCATCGCCGTCGTCGAGGTCAGGTACCCGGCCTCGGCCAGTCCGGGAACGGGGGGCACGTAGGGTGCGGAGCCAGTGGCCACGAGGTAGTGCCCGGCCTCGATCGTTCTCACTGCACCATCCGGGGAGATCACCCGGAGCAGCGGTGCGTCCTGGGTTCCGGTGAACGACGCGTCCCCCGAGATCATCGTCCACCCGTAGTCCGCGGCCAGATCGACGTACTTCTCCGTGCGCATGCTTTCAACCAGCGCGGCCTTGCCCTGAATCAGGGCCGGCATGTCCACCGGGCCCGCCGAGGCCGCCACCCCAGGGAAGCGGGCCGAATCCAACGCCACGTGGCGGGCCTCCGCGGCAGCCAGGAGCGCCTTCGACGGGACGCAGCCCGTGTTCACGCATGTCCCGCCCACGGTGCCGCGCTCCACCATCACGACGCGCTTGCCCAGCCCGGTGGCCCGGATCGCGGCCGCAAACGCTCCGCCGCCGGAACCAATAATCGCCAGATCGAACTTTTCGTTTGTCATTCCAGATGTCTCTTCCCTGTGGTTCAAAAGTTCCTATGGAACCATTGTGAACCTTCCAGTACAATGGAAGGTCAAGTGTGGTGGCCATTGGAAGGGGAATCGGCGAACATGAGGATCGGACAGCTTGCGGAAGCAACCGGAACCACGACCAAGACCCTGCGGTTCTACGAGGAGTCGGGGCTGCTCCCTCCGGCCGAGCGATTGGCCTCCGGCTATCGGGACTACGCCGAGGATGCCGTGGGTCGGGTCGGGTTCATCCACCGGGGCCAGGCCGCCGGGCTGACCCTCGCCCAGATCCGCCAGATCCTCGACATCCGCGACGGCGGCCAGGCGCCCTGCGAGCACGTGCGCGACCTGCTTGACGTGCGCCTCGCTGAGATCGAGCAGCAGATCGCGCAGCTCTCCGTGCTGCGCGACACTATCGCGGACCTCAGACAGGACGCCGCACACCCGGACCCTGAAACGTGCAGCACCGATCAAGTGTGTAGGTACTTGTAATCCAATTGGGCACACCTCCTGGACCGCCAAAAGGCTCTCGCAAAAAGATACCGCCAGATCTACAAAATTGAGGAAGAGCTCATCAGCAAAATCGACAAATTGACTGACGTAGTAGTCATCCCTAACGCGTAAGACCTGCACACTGCTTGTACAAATGATAGTTTCGTGATGACGCTGGGGTGGGTTCCTGCTCCGCAGGCGTCCGAAGGCCCTGGGTCGAGCAATCCCCCCTGCTCCCCGGGGTCTTCCGCTATCTGAGAACCTTGCTTCACCCGGGTTCTCTCATTCTTCACTGCCCGGGGGGGGGTGTCCCTATGTCTGGTGTCAAGCTGTAGCAGACGCCCGGCTACGGATGGGCTACCGGGCGTAGCCCCGGATCCGGGCGCACTTGATCG
>NZ_JH815194.1:253096-265321 GCF_000296405.1 Corynebacterium otitidis ATCC 51513 | reverse complement strand
CATGCCGAGGCCAGCGACCGGTCCCGAGCCTAGCTGGGCTGGCCGGGACGCGAACCACGGTAACGGGGAAGACGAACCGCGAGGCGGTGGGAGACCATGCAGGACCCGAGGCAAGAAAAATCGTGGTGGAAGATCTGGCTCGCGCTCGTCG
Organism: Corynebacterium otitidis ATCC 51513; assembly: GCF_000296405.1. GTDB lineage: Bacteria > Actinomycetota > Actinomycetes > Mycobacteriales > Mycobacteriaceae > Corynebacterium > Corynebacterium otitidis. The sequence continues at coordinate 265,170 of NZ_JH815194.1, read as the reverse complement.
TCGGCACGCTGATCGGCTCGAGCGTCGTGCCCGCGCTGCTCGAGCGCTACGCCCGAGGCGGCGACTGGGAGGCCGCCCTCGAGCACGCGGCCGGCGTCGTCGTTACCGCGTGGCTGCCCACGGTGGCGGTGTTCTCCGCGGCCGGGCTTACCGCCCTTTTCATCGCGCGCCGCCGGAGCTTCTTCGAGAAACCGGGCAGGGCGAACTAATCGCGCCCGCGCGGCGGGGTGTCCTCGCCGGCGGCGGGCCGCCGGCGCGCGCCGGTAGGGTGGGCCGCGGCGGGCTGACCGCCGGGCGGGCTGGCGGGCGGGCCCCGAGCGATCGGGGCCCTTAAAGTTTTCTGTCCCCGATCCCCGATACGGGCGAAAGGAAGAACCACGCCATGATGCACCTGGAGGACCTGCGCCGCGCGGCGCGCAGCCTCGACGGGAAGCCCTACGGCGCCTACAAGCAGCTCGCGGGCAAGGCCGTGGAGCTCGGCGACGGCGTCAAGCTCGTCGTCGACCGCGCCCAGGTCGACCCGTTCGCGCCGCCGTCGCTCGCGCACCTCGAGATCCCGCGCGACATCGTCGGGCTGCCCGACTATCCGCGACGCATCGACCGGGTCGCCGCCGCCGACTACCTCTTCCGCGAGTTCGCCGACGGCGTGCGCGGCGACCGGGACCTCTCCATCGGGTTCCCCGGCCAGCAGCTCCTGGAGCGCACCGCGGTGAGCGTCCCGCCTGAGGGCGGGGAGGTCGTCGTGCGCTTCACCGTCTCGCTGCCCGCCGCGGGCCGGCGCATCAAGGGCGGCGTCGCCGCGAAGATCCTCTGCGAGAAGATCCCCGACCTCATCGAGGACCGGCTCGTCGCCGTCGACCCGGAGGAGCTCGGCTCTCACGTGGAGCTCCACTCCGACCAGGAGTACCTGCGCGGCAGGCTCCCCGAGCTGGGCCTCATCGCGTTCGTCGGCAACGGCTCGGTTCTGCCGCGCGAGGCGGGCAACAAGGACACGCCTCTCAAGGACGCGGTGCCCTTCGAGTCGCCGAAATCCCTCGAGACCACCATCGAGCTGCCCTCGGGGCGCTCGGTGACGGGGCTCGGCGTGCGCGAGGGCGTCACCGTCATCGTCGGCGGCGGCTACCACGGCAAGTCCACGCTGCTGCGCGCCGTGGAGCGCGGCGTCTACCCGCACGTCGCGGGCGACGGCCGCGAGTGGGTCGTCACCCGGCCCGATGCGGTCTCCATCAGGGCGGAGGACGGCCGCTCGGTCACGGGCGTGGACATCTCGCCGTTCATCTCCAACCTGCCCTCGGGGGAGACGACCGGGTCGTTCTCCACGTCGAACGCGTCCGGCTCCACATCGCAGGCCGCGAACCTCGCCGAGGCCCTCGAGGCGGGCAGCCGGGCGCTCATCATCGACGAGGACACCTCCGCGACGAACTTCATGATCCGCGACGAGCGGATGCGCCGGCTCGTCGCCGCGGATAAGGAGCCCATCATCCCGTTCGTCGACCGGGTCCGGGAGCTCTACGAGCGCTTCGGGGTCTCCACGCTGCTCGTCGCGGGCGGCTCGGGCGCGTTCTTCAGCGTCGCCGACCACGTCGTCGCGCTCGACTCCTACCGGGTCTTCGACGTCACCGAGAAGGCCCGCGCGATCGCCGCCGAGCACCCCGAGGAGCCCGCCGACAGTCCCGCGCCGATGCGCGAGGCGGCGCGCCGGGTGCCCGCCCGGCTCGAGGCGCCGGGCAAGAAGAAGCCCGCGCAGGCCAAGGGCCGCGCGACGATCCGCTACGGGAAGGCGACGATCGATTTGGGTCCCGCCGAGCAGCTCGTCGACCAGGAGCAGACCCGCGGCATCGCGCACGCCATCGAGTTCTTGGAGCGGCGCCTGGGCGGCGGCGCGACCCTGCCCGAGGCGGTCGACGAGCTCGAGCGGCTCGTCGACGAGCGCGGGCTCGGCGCGCTCTCCTCGCACCGCGGGCACCCGGGGCTTTTTGCCAGGCCCCGCGCCCACGAGATCGTCGCCGCGGTCAACCGCTACCGGAACCTCAAGCTCGCCCGCGGCTAGGGCGAACGCCGGCCGAGGCGGGCCCCGGCCTAAGACGGCAGCGCGAGCCGCCCGCCGGCGACGCGCTCGGCGAGCCCATCGCGAAGCAGCGAGTCGCGCGCCCGCGCGAGCTGCTCCCCGTCGCCCCAGAGGCCGGCGAGCTCGTCCTCGGCGACGGGCCCGGGCGCCTCGCGCAGGCGCGCCATGATGAGGCCGCGCACCTGCCGGTCGGTGCCGGCGAACTTCTGCACCCGGCCCTTCGCGCGGGCCTTCTCCTCCTCACTCGGCTCGGGCCGGCCGAGCTGTTGCCAGCGGCACGTGGAAAGAAGCGGGCAGGCCTTGCAGTCGGGGCGGCGGGCCCGGCAGACGAGCGCGCCGAGCTCCATGAGCGCGCTGGAGAACACCGGCCCGAGCTCGTCGTCCCCGGGCAGGAGCGCGGCGACCTCCTCGAGGTCGGCCTTGCGCGCGGTGCCGGGCAGCAGCCGGCCGCGCTCGGCGCGCGCGACGACGCGGCGCACGTTGGTATCCACCACCGGGACGTTTAACCCGAACGCGAACGACGCCACCGCGCGGGCAGTGTAGTCCCCGATCCCGGGCAGCGACTCGAGCTCCGCGACGGTGTCGGGGACCTCCCCGCCGAAGCGCCGCGTGATCTCGGCGGCGCAGTCGCGCAGCCGCAGCGCGCGCCGCGGGTAGCCCAGCCGGCCCCAGGCGCGTAAGACCTCGTCGCGGGGCGCGGCCGCGAGGTCCGCCGGGGTAGGCCAGCGTTCAAGCCATTCCCGCCAGCGCGGCTCGACGCGCGCGACCGGCGTCTGCTGGCTCATCACCTCGCTGAGCAGCACGGCCCACGGGCTCGTGCCCGGCTCGCGCCAGGGCAGCGGGCGGCGGTGCCGGGCGTACCAGGAAAGAAGGCTTGCGGTATCCACGTCGCGGTGCAGTCTAGCCACCGGCCCGACGCCGGGCGCCGGGCGGCGCGCCGCTACGGTTAGGGTCATGGTGCGAAACAACCCCCGCCCCCTTGATGTGTGGCGGCGGCTCCAGGACGGCAACCGGCGCTTCGTCGAGGGGCATGCCAGCCACCCGCACGCCGACGAGGCACGCCGCCAGGCGCTCACCGGCGGCCAGGCGCCCCAGGCGGTGGTCGTGGCGTGCTCTGATTCGCGGGTGCCCGTCGAGGTCGTCTTCGACGTCGGGCTTGGCGACGTGTTCGTCGTGCGCACCGCGGGAGAGATCCTCGACCCGGCGGTGCTCGGCTCGGTGGAGTTCGCGGTGCGCTCGCTCGGGGTGCGGCTTGTCGTCGTCATGGGCCACGAGGGCTGCGGCGCGGTCGCCGCCGCGAGCCGCGCCCTCGACGAGGGCGCCATCCCCGGCGGGCTGCAGCGCGTGCTCGTCGAGAAGGTCGCGCCCTCGGTGCTCGCGGCGCGCCGCCAGGGCCGCACCGCGCCCGGCGACTTCGAGCGCGTCCACGTCGAGGAGACCATCGAGCAGCTCCTCGGGCGGATCAACGGCCTGCAGGGCGATATCGACGCCGGCGAGGTGGGCCTCGTGGGGCTGCGCTACCGGCTCGGCGACGGCTCGGTCGAAACGCTGCGCGAGGAGGGGCTCGGCCACCCCGCGCCGGCGCGGCAGGGCAGCCCCGGCTAGGGGCCGGCTACTAGACTTGACCGGCGTGAGCTCACCGAGAAGGCCGCTGCCGAAGAAGATCTACGTGCGCCGCCGCGTCGCCGCGGTGGTCGCGCTTCTCGTGCTCATCGCCATCTTCGTGACGGTCGCCGTCATCGTCGTGCGCAACGTGGGCGACGACGAGCCCGACCCCGCCGCGACGGAGACCTCCAGCTCGACGTCGACGAGCGCGTCCGAGGACCCGGCGAGCGCCACGGGCGAGCCGCTGCCCGAGGAGGACGGCGGCCGGACGCTCTCCGAGTGGGAGGAGGAGCGCTCGGACTCCGCGGGGAAGGACTCCTGCGAGACCGCGGACCTCACCCTCAGGGCGCGGGCGAACAAGGCGACCTACGAGGAGACGGACACCCCGGTCTTCCAGCTCGAGGTGAAGAACCCCACGAACGCGGACTGCGAGGTCAACCTCGCCGACGAGACGCTGCGCTTCGAGGTCTACGACATGGCCACCCACGAGCGCATCTGGTCGGACCTCGACTGCCTCGAGGCGGAGGCCACCGGCAACGAGACGTTCACGGCCGGCGAGTCGCGCTACTTCCAGGCGACGTGGGGCCGGCAGACCTCCGCGCCCGACCAGTGCGACGACCGCGAGGAGGCCGAGTCGGGCAGCTACTACCTCCACGGCGTGATCGGGGACAACGCCTCCGACCCGGAGCCGTTCAACCTCGCCTAGCGGGCGCCGGGCACCAGGCCGGCGGGCCGCCGCGCGCCGGGCGACGCGCTCAGGCCTTAGGCGGCGATGGCGTCCTTGAGGGTCTCGGCGGGGATGACCCCGATGCCCTCGACCTTCGGCGCGTCGCCGGCGGGCACGACCGCGCGCCGATACCCGAGGCGCGCGGCCTCCTGGAGGCGGCGCTTCAGCGAGCTCACGCGGCGCAGCTCGCCGGCGAGGCCGACCTCGCCGACGTAGACGGTGCGCGGCGGCAGGGGCTTGTTCTTCAAGGTAGAGACGGTCGCCATCGCGACCGCGAGGTCGGTGGCGGGCTCGCGGATGCGCATGCCGCCGACGGTGGCGACGTAGACCTCCCGATCCGCGGTGCTTAGGCCAGCGCGCGCGGCGAGCACGGCGAGGACCATGGGCACGCGCTGCGGGTCGAGGCCGGTGACGACGCGGCGCGGGTTCTTCGCGCTAGTTTGCACGGCGAGCGACTGGACCTCGGCGAGGAGGGGGCGCACCCCGTCCATGGCGACGGTGACGGCCGCGCCGTCGGGCGTGTCGTCGCGGTGGGAGAGGAACAGGCCCGAGGGGTCGGGGACCTCGGCGATCCCGTCGGCGGTCTGCTCGAAGCAGCCGACCTCGTCGGTCGCGCCGAAGCGGTTCTTCAAGCCCCGCAGCATGCGCAGGCTGGAGTGCCTATCGCCCTCGAAGTTGAGCACCACGTCGACGAGGTGCTCGAGGGTACGGGGTCCCGCGACGTTGCCGTCCTTGGTGACGTGCCCGACGAGCAGCACGGGAAGCCCGCGGGACTTCGCGAGCGAGGTGAGCGCCGCGGTCACGGCGCGGGACTGGGCGACGCCGCCGGCGACGCCCTCGACGCCCGCGGCCTGCACGGTCTGCACGGAGTCGACGATGAGCAGCGAGGGGGAGACGGCCTCGACGTGGCCGATGAGGGTGTCGAGGTCGGACTCGGCGGCGAGGTAGAGCGTGTCCAAGACCGCGCCGGTGCGCTCCGCGCGGAGGCGCACCTGGCCGGCGGACTCCTCGGCGGTGACGTAGAGCGCCACGCGGTTGCCGTCGCCCGAGCCGCGCTGCCTAGCCCAGCGGGCGGCGACCTCGAGCAGGAGGGTGGACTTGCCCACTCCGGGCTCGCCGGCGAGCAGCACGACCGAGCCGGGCACGATGCCGCGGCCGAGCACCCGGTCGAGCTCCCCGATGCCGGTGGTCACCGCGGCCGCGTCGGCGGCGCGCAGCGAAGAGATGGGCTTCGCCGGGGAGGCGGGCGCCACGCCCGCGGTCGAGCGGTGTGCCCCGCGCCCGCCGCCCTCGCCGGCGCCCGCGGGCGCGGATGCCTGCGCGGCGAGGGTGCCCCAGCTGCCGCACTCGGGGCAGCGGCCCAGCCACTTGCCCGAGCTGTAGCCGCACTCCGAGCACACGTACAGCGTGCGCGCCTTCTTCGCCATGGGGCCTGACGTTACCCGCCGCCCCGGACGGGCCTGAGCCTGCGGCGGCGGGCACAAAAAGACCGCCCCGGCGTCGGCCGGGGCGGTCGCGGGGCGCTGCTCGCGCTAGTGCTCGTGGGCGGGGGTGTTCTCCTCGTCGTCGCGGGTGTGCTCGCCGGTGACGGGGCGCTCGTGGATGATCGCCGCGTCGAGGGTGACGGTCTCGCCGTCGACGACGATGTCGACCTCGGCGGTGCCGCCGGGCGCGAAGCCGGCGTTCTCGACGGTGGTGGTGACGTAGTCGATGCAGCCGACCCGGCTGGCCTTCGCGGAGTTCTCCAGGCCGGTCGCGGAGTTCGCGACGAGCGAGCAGTTCGGCTCGAGGGTGCGCTCGTCGAGCTCGACGTCGTTGCCGGCGACGCGCGCGGACTCGACGTCGTGGCTCTCGTCGGCGATGTCTTGGTTGACGGCCGCGAACTTCAGGGCGGCCTGGCCGTCCTCGCCGAGGACGACGGTGACGTCGCGCAGCGCGACCGTCCCGTCGGAGGTCTCGGCGAAGGCGCCGTCGACGGAGGCGACCTGCGAGGAAGTCTGGGTGATCTGCCCCGCGGAGCACGAGGCCAGGGCGATGCCGGCGCAGGCGACGAGCGGGATGACGACGCCCCGGCGGGCGTTGAGGTTCAGGGACGTCACGGCAGTGTCCTCCATCAAGCGAATCGGTGCGGCGCCAGGGCCGCGGGGCCGCCCGGCCTCGCGGCGGTACTCTCCCCGCCAAGTCTAGCCGGCGGCCCCGACCCCACCCAGTTGGGGCGCGGGCCTCCAACGCCCGGCTGACCCCATGTGCCCCGGTGCTACACTGGACCCTCCATACCTGGGGCCCGGCGGCGGGCTGCGAGTTCGCTGGCCGCCGCCGGTCGTGGCCCCGGCAGAGACACGCACGCGACGGAGGATCGATTCGAGCCATGGGCTACAAGGTCGGAGACGTGGTCGTCTACCCGCACAACGGTGCCGCGGTCGTCGACGATATCGAGACGCGCGAGCTCAACGGCGAGACGCTGGAGTACCTCGTCTTGAAGATCAACCAGTCCGACCTCGTGGTGCGCGTCCCGGTGAAGAACATCGAGCGCGTCGGCGTGCGCGACATCGTCGGCGACGAGGGGCTCAAGGAGCTCTTCTCCGTCATGCGGGAGACCGACGTCGAGGAGGCCTCCAACTGGTCTAGGCGCTACAAGGCGAACCAGGAGCGCCTCGCCTCGGGCGACGTCAACCGGGTCGCCGAGGTGGTGCGCGACCTGTGGCGCCGCGACCGCAACAAGGGCCTCTCCGCGGGCGAGAAGCGCATGCTCGGCAAGGCCCGCCAGAACCTCGTCGGCGAGATCGCGCTCGCCGAGCAGGGCGACAAGAAGAAGGCCGACGAGATCTTAAAGACCGTGGAGGACACCCTCAAGCGCCACCTCGTCGAGTCCGGGGAGATCACCACCGACGCCGAGGTCAAGCCCGACTCCACCGAGGTCAACCTCGACGAGCTCAACTTCGACGACTAGGCCCGTGCCCGAGCAGCAGAGCGACCAGCCGAGGGCGAGCGTCATCCTCGCCGCCGCCGGTTCGGGCACGAGGCTGCGCGCCGGCGCCCCGAAGGCGTTCGTCGAGCTTTCCGGCCGCACCCTCCTCGAGCACGCGCTCCGCGGTATCGAGAACGCCGGGATCGCCGCCGAGGTCGTCGTCCTCGCGCCAAAGAGCCACCTCGAGCTCGCCCGCGGCATCGCGCGCGGCGCCGGCCCCGCGGCCCGGGTCGTCGCCGGCGGCGCGGAGCGCGCCGACTCCGTGCGCCTCGGGCTCGCGGCGCTGAAAGAGAGCGACCCCGACGCCGCGGTCCTCGTCCACGACTGCGCCCGCCCGCTCGCCCCGGCCGGGCTCTACCGCGCCGTCGCAGCGGCGATCGCCGGGGGCGCGGACGCCGCGGTGCCCGCCCTGCCCGTCGCCGACACGATCCGCGAGCTCGCCGACGACGGGGAGCCGCGCACCCTCGAACGCTCCCGGCTGCGCGCCTGCCAGACGCCGCAGGGCTTCAGGCTCGGGGCCCTCCTCGGCGCCGCCGCGCGGCCCGCCGGCGGGGACGCCGCGCCCGTGACCGACGAGGCCGCCCTCATCGAGGCCGCCGGCGGCGCGGTGCGCCTCGTCGACGGCGACGAGGCGGCCTTCAAGATCACCACCCCGCTCGACCTCGCGCTCGCCGAGGCGCTCCTGCGCGAGCGCTGACCCCGCCGAGGGCAGGCCAAGCCGTAACACCGAAAGGCCGGATTCCCGTGACGAACGCCAGCTTCCCCGTGCCGCGCACCGGCATCGCCGTCGACGCCCACCGCATCGAGGCGGGCCGCGAGTGCTGGCTCGCCGGGCTGCTCTTTGCCGAGGCCGACGGCTGCGAGGGCCACTCCGACGGCGACGTCGCCTCCCACGCGCTCGTCGACGCGGTGCTCTCCGCGGCGGGGATGGGGGATCTCGGCTCGCTCGTCGGCGTCGGGCGCGCCGAGTACGCCGGCGCGAGCGGGATCCGGCTGCTTCGCGAGTGCCGCTCGGCCGTCGAGGACGCGGGCTTTAGGATCGTGCACGCCGCCGTGCAGGTCGTCGCCCAGACCCCGAAGCTCGGGCCGCGCCGCGACGAGGCCCAGGAGGCGCTGTCCGGGGCGCTCGGCGCGCCCGTCTCCGTCGCCGCGACGAGCACCGATCACCTGGGCTTTACCGGCCGCGGCGAGGGCCGCGCCGCGCTCGCCACCGCGACGGTTCTTGGCCCCTCGGGGCCCGGCGACGAGACTCGGGCGGACCGATAAACTGGGTGGCGTGAGTTTGCGCATCTTTGACACAGGCACCAGGACGCTGAGGGAATTCCGCCCGCTCAAGCCCGGGCACGTCTCCGTCTACCTGTGTGGCGCCACCCCGCAGGCCACCCCGCACATCGGGCACCTGCGCTCCGGGGTCGCGTTCGACATCCTGCGCCGCTGGCTTCTAGCCCAGGGCCTCGACGTCGCCCTCGTGCGCAACGTCACCGACATCGACGACAAGATCCTCACCAAGGCCGGCGAGCACGGCCGCCCCTGGTGGGAGTGGGTCTCCACCTACGAGCGCGAGTTCACCCGCGCCTACGACACCCTCGGGGTGCTGCCGCCCAGCGTCGAGCCGCACGCCACCGGGCACGTCACCCAGATGGTCGACTACATGTCGAGGCTCATCGACAACGGCTTCGCCTACCCCGCCGAGGGCTCCGTCTACTTCGACGTCGCCGCGTGGAGCCGCCACGAGGGCTCCGACTACGGCGCGCTCTCCGGCAACCGGGTCGAGGACATGGAGCAGGGCGAGCCCGACATGCGCGGCAAGCGCGGCGCCCACGACTTCGCGCTGTGGAAGGCCGCCAAGCCCGGCGAGCCCGCCTGGCCCACCCCCTGGGGCGAGGGCCGGCCCGGCTGGCACCTCGAGTGCTCCGCGATGTCGACGTTCTACCTCGGTTCCGAGTTCGACATCCACTGCGGCGGGCTCGACCTGCAGTTCCCCCACCACGAGAACGAGATCGCCCAGGCCCACGCCGCCGGCGACGGGTTCGCCCGCTACTGGATGCACAACCACTGGGTCACCATGGCCGGGGAGAAGATGTCGAAGTCCCTCGGCAACGTCTTAAGCATCGACAACATGCTCGAGCTCGTGCGCCCCGTCGAGCTGCGCTACTACCTCGGCAGCGCCCACTACCGCAGCGTCCTCGAGTACTCCGAGAAGGCGCTCACCGAGGCCGCCGCCGGCTACCGGCGCATCGAGGACTTCCTCCAGCGGGTCGCCGGGGACGCGCCCGAGCCCGCCGAGGCGGTCGGCGTCGGCGAGTGGACCGGCGACTTCGCAGAGGCGATGGACGAGGACCTCGCCGTGCCCCGCGCGCTCGCCGAGATCCACCGCGTCGTGCGCCGCGGCAACCAGCACCTCGCCGCCGGGGAACGCGACCAGGCCCGCGAGGCCGCGGAATCCGTGCGCGCCATGGCCGGGGTGCTAGGCTTCGACCCGTTCGATCCCCGCTGGGCCGAGAACGCCGGCGGCGGCAAGGCCCACGCCGCGCTCGAGCGGCTCGTCGCCGACGACCTCGAGCGCCGCGCCGCCGCCCGCCGGGAGCGCGACTTCGCCACCGCCGACGCGGTGCGCGACCGGCTCGCCCGCGCCGGGGTCACGATCACCGACACCGCCGAGGGGCCCACCTGGGCCCTCGCGTAAGCGGGGGCCGCCCAGGAAGCGGCGGCCACAGCAGCGAAGCGAGAGCGAATAAGGAGCCCGCATGGCCAACAAGAAGCGCCCCACCGCCCGCAAGGCCCACAAGAAGGGCCCCACCAAGGGCTCCGGCGGGAAGGGTCGGCGCTCGCTACGCGGCAAGGGCCCCACCCCGAAGGCCGAGGACCGCGTCTACCACCCCGCCCACCAGCGCAAGCTCGAGCGGGAGCGCCGCAGGCAGGGCAAGAACAGCGGCCCCACCAACGAGCTCGTCGTCGGCCGCAACCCCGTCATCGAGTGCCTCGAGGCGGGCGTGCCCGCCCTTAGGCTGCTCGTCGCGCAGGGCACCGGCCACGACGAGCGGCTCTCCAAGGCCGTCGACCTCGCCACCAAGGACAACGTGCCCATCGACGAGGTGCCCCGCTTCGAGCTCGACCGACGCGCCGGCAACACCCTCCACCAGGGCATCGGCGTGGAGATCCCGCCGTACCAGTACGCCACGCCGCGCGATCTCCTCGACGCCGCCCACCAGTCCGGCGAGCCCGGGCTCGTCGTCATGCTCGACAACATCACCGACCCGAGGAACCTCGGCGCGGTGATCCGCTCGACCGCGGCGTTCGGCGGGCACGGCGTCATCATCCCCGAGCGCCGCACCGCCGCCGTCACCGCGGTCGCGTGGCGCACCTCCGCGGGCACCGCCGCCAGGCTGCCCGTCGCGCGCGCGACGAACCTCAACCGCACGATCAAGGAGTTCCAGAAGGAGAACTACCAGGTCGTCGGCCTCGAGGCGGGCGGGGACGCCACCCTCGACGACTACGACGCGACCACGCCCGTGCTCCTCGTCATCGGCTCCGAGGGCAAGGGGCTCTCCCGCCTCGTGCGGGAGAACTGCGACACGCTGCTCTCCATCCCCACCGCCGACTGGGTCGAGTCGCTCAACGCGTCCGTCGCGGCCGGCGCGGTGCTCTCCGAGTTCGCGCGGCAGCGCCGCGCCGAGCGCCGCCCCCGCGGCTAACAACGCCCCCGCGGCGTCTCGGCCCGGCCGAAGCGGGCCGGGCTGCCCGCTATTCGAGGCGGAAGAAATCCCCGAGGATCCGCGCCGCGGAGACGCGGTCGGTCGCCGGCCCGAGCTTCGGGTCGAGCCCCGTCGCGCCGGGGATGACGTGGCCCATCTCCTCGATCGACCAGAGCACGACCGGGGGCACGGGCCGGTCCTGCCACGCCTCCACCGTCACCCCGGGGAGGAACTCGCTGCGCTGCGGCTCGAACTCGGTGTGCCCGTTGAGCCGCGCGAGGTGGCGCGCCGACTCGAGCGCGCCCATCACACCGCCGCGGGCGCCGCCGGTGCGCCGGCCCAGGGCGCCGCCCTCGTAGGGCATGATCGGGTCCTTCTTGCCCTGGATGAGCAGCACCCGGGTCGGCTGGTACTCGCCCGCGGCGGGCAGCAGGTCGTCCTCGGCGGGGTGGCCCGCGGCGAGCAGCCCCGCGCCCGCCAGCAGACCGGGCGCGTCGCGCAGGAGCTTAATGACCATCTCCCCGCCGTTGGAGAATCCCACCCCGAACACCTGGGAGCGGTCGATCGACGCCGTCCGCTCGAGCTGCTCGACCACCGCGGTGGTGTAGGCGACGTCGTCGACGCCCTGGCGGCGGGTCTCCTCGTCGAACGTGGCCCGCGCGTCGTTGAAGTGGTGCTCGACGCCCTCGAGGTAGGCGATGACCGCGCCGGCGCGGTCGGCCAGCTCGTCGAAGGTGTTGCGGGTGAAGCGCCGGGCGACGTTGGCCGACTGCATGGAGCCGTGGAAGAACAACACGAGCGGCGGGCGCTCGGGCGCCTCGTCGGGGGCGACCGCGATGTAGCGGCGCACCCGCTTGCCGACCGTGATCGTGTAGCGATGTGTCTGCGGCATAGGGACACTGTACGGCGCGCGGGAGGTGTCCCTATGTCTGGTGTCAAGCTGTAGCAGACGCCCGGCTACGGATGGGCTACCGGGCGTAGCCCCGGATCCGGGCGCACTTGATCGCGGCG
>NZ_JH815194.1:208854-250896 GCF_000296405.1 Corynebacterium otitidis ATCC 51513 | reverse complement strand
CATGCCGAGGCCAGCGACCGGTCCCGAGCCTAGCTGGGCTGGCCGGGACGCGAACCACGGTAACGGGTAGGGCCCGGGGTGAGCTCCCGGGGCGTAGCGGGAGCGACCGCGGGGCGCAACCGAAAATTTGAGATGACTAAAAAATGACTGAGAATTTGCCTGCGATTAAACCTACTGCTGGCGGGCTTCGGTCACATTTTTCAACAAGGAAAAGGTATATATGCAGCTAGCAGGCATGATTTTCAACTTGGAGAAGCCTTGACAACCTTATAGAACACTGACGGCCTCGGGGTGTCGACCATGGTGGCTCGACGACGCGGCCCGGTGCGCCACGCCGGCCGCGCGTAAGACACGCAAGCCCGGTCGTTTCTCGGCCCTTGAGAGGTGCGCCGAGGATCCTCCGGCAGTTAATCAATCGCGAAGGGTTTATCGTACACAGACGAACAGAGATGCTGGGGTTCAGGCGTCTCATCGCCTTGCTCGGGGCTCTCGCCCTGGCGCTGTCCGCGTTAGTTGCCAGCAACTACGCGAGCGCCGAGGGCGACCCTCAGCGGGGCTATGGGGAGCCGGTCCCGGAGGCACAGCCAGTCTTTCCCGAGGGCGTGACGTCCAACGAAAACGGCTCGTCGAACATGTTTAACCTCGTTCTCCTCCCCGACGGGATGGGGTACGGATGGTGCGTCGACCCCGGGACCCCGTCGCCGACGCAGAACGACGTCGAGTTCACGGGCCCTGTGAAGCTCACCCACGTCAAGCCGCTGCTCACGGCTGACCGCGCGCCGTGGGGCCCGAACTTCGAGGAGATGTCGCAGCCCGTCGAGTTCCAGAACGAGGGCGTGCGCCGCGACGCGGTCATTCACGTCGTCAAGGAGCTGCGCAAGGCGCTCGATGCGCGGGACCAGGATCGCGTCAAGAAGCTTCACCAGGCGCTTCAGCTGCTCATCGGCTCCTACGTGGGCCAGATGCTCACCAATCTCGGGCGCACCGCCACGGGCAGCACCGACTACGGCTGGGCCATCGACAACGAGTTCCTCGAGGGCGAGACTGGCTTCCGCGCCGTTGGCGCCAGCGACGGCGTGCTGGAGTACACCGGCAACAGCACGGAGCCCATCCCCGAGGCCGACCCGGACGAGTTCATCACGATCGCGTCCCCGGTCGATTACGACGTCACCGATAACGGTCCTCGCCGTAACTCGGCCCAGCGCACGGTGCTGATCGACCAGCCCGGGCTGAAGGAAGAGGATGACGAGGAGGAAGAGACTCCGGAGCCGTCGGAGTCTGAGGAGCCGACGCCGTCGACGACGTCGCCGAGTGAGGAGCCGGTTCCGGAGCGGGAGCCGTCGATTGGTACGACCGCGGAGTTCGGTGAGGATTCCGAGCAGGTGGTTGTTGCTGGTTCGGTGGTGACGGATTCGGTGGAGTACCAGGATCTGGTGCCGAACACGGATTACCGGCTTGAGGCGTCGTTGGTGGATAAGCAGGACGAGTCGCGTGTGTTGGGTACGGCGTCGAAGGATGTGCGTACTGGCGATGAGTCTGATGGTGTGTTCACGATTGATATTCCGGTTGATGACGATGTTGTCGAGCCGGTGGAGTCTGCGGTTGTCTTCGAGCGGCTGGTGTCTGACGTGGTGGATGCGTCGGGTGCTGAGTCTGATGAGGACGGCAATGTGATTGCTGTTCACGAGGACATCGATGATGAGGGTCAGACGGTGGTGTCTGAGGAGACGCCGTCTGGGTCGCCGTCGGAGTCGGAGTCTGAGGAGCCGGCGCCGTCGACGAATCCGTCCAAGCCTGAGAAGGGTGAGCAGCCGCGGAAGGTCGAGATCAGCACTAACGCCAAGCTTGCTCCCGGCGAGGAGCTCGTCGAGGGTGCGACCGTCATCGACGAGGTCCACTTCGAGGGCCTGACGCCCGGCAAGAAGTACACCCTCGAGGGCGAGCTGATCTGCAAGGCCACTGAGGAGCCCACCGGCGCCAAGGAGTCGATCGACTTCGTGGCCATCGAGTCCGAGGGCTCGATCAAGCTCCCGATCAAGGTCACCGACGGTGAGTGCGGCGAGCAGGTCGTCTTCGAGACGCTCCGCGACTCGGACGGCGAGGTCATCGCCACGCACCACGACGTCGACGACGAGGCGCAGACCGTGACGCACGAGGACGAGGCCAAGCCGAAGGACGAGTCCGAGGAGCCGGTTGACGACGAGCCCGAGGGCGAGAACGTCACCTTCCTCGTCGACGACCGCCCCGAGGTCGGGATCCCCTCTGCGCCCAACGCCGAGCGCCAGGAGATCACCTCGGTGCCGACCGGTTCCGACCGGCTGGCCCCGGGTATCCCCGCCTACGTCTAGCGGTCAGGGCTCGCCGAGCCTGAACCGATAGACCGCCCGGGCCGGCCGCGAGTCGGCCCGGGCAACCGCCCCGCGCGGCCCTTTCTCGCCGCGCGGGGCGGTGTTTTTCCCGTACCTATCCGTTCGTGCGGGGAGTTATTACCCTGCCCCCTTGGAGGTCTCGTAGATGACACACGACGCGGACGCCCAGCACAGCCAGCCCGACGGCGGCGACCAGGCCGCCGACGAAGACCACAAGCGCCGCTCCCCGGTCGGAATCATCATTGCCGTCGTCGCGGTGGTGGCCCTGGTCATTGGTATCGGCGCGTGGGCGATCAGCTCGAATTCCGGGGACGATGAGGAGAATCCCATCGCCGGGCAGGAGGCCGCTCCCGAGGAGGACATCCCGCCGGTCGACGACTCCGGCGAGCAGGAGCACGAGCTCGAGCCCGCGCCCGGCGAGCGTGAGGGCGTCGAGGGCATGGCGATCAGCGTGGACGGGGAGACTGCCCCGGTCGACTTCGTCCAGGTCACCGACCAGGGCGTGCTGCTCCCGCCGCAGGACGTCTCCCGGGTGGGCTGGTACTCGGCCTCGGCGATCCCCGGCGAGTACGGCGAGGGCTCCTCGGTGATCACCGGGCACGTGAACTTCGCCGGCCAGGGCGAAGGCTTCGCGCGGCGCTTCGTTGACCTCGCGGAGGGCTCCGAGGTGATCGTCCACGTCAACGGCGAGGACCGCGCGTTCCGGGTGAGCGAGCCGCCCGAGCACGTCACCAAGGGCGACGCGCTGCCCGAGGTCGTCAACCAGGCCGAGGGCGACAACCGGCTCGTGCTCATCACCTGCGGCGGCGAGTTCGTCGGCGGGCAGCTCGGCTACGCCGACAACGTCATCACCGTCGCCGACCCGGTGTAGCGGAGCCTCGACGATTCCGAGATACGGGCAGGGCCCCGGCCGCGCTATGCGGCCGGGGCCTTTTTCTTACCTCCGGGCCCTCGCCGTAGGCGCTGGATGACTGTGCTTTCTCACCCGTCCGGGTAGCCGGCGTCGGAGCGGCAGCAGGTCAACCTTTAAGCCGTCGCCGCGGAGTGGTGAGCGTCCTCGCGGGCGGCGCGTTGCGCGGCCTTGAGGCTGCGCCCGGTCCACCAGCCGATGAGCCGGCAGACGAGGTAGATGACGAAGCTCGTCGTGGTGACGAACACCGAGACCGGCAGCCCCGGCGCGAGTGAGAGGACCATGCCTACCACGGCGGAGACCTCCGCGAAGAGGACGGACCACCCCACCGCGGCGACGGGCGAGGCGGTGATCTGCACGGCCGCCGCGCCCGGGGTGATGAGCAGCGCGAGGACGAGCAGCGCGCCGACGATCTGCAGGGACTGCGCGGCGGTGAGCCCGACGAGCATGGCGAAGCCCACGGAGAGGACCTTGACCGGCACGCCCGCGGCCGCGGCCATGTCGGGGTCGACGCTGGAGAAGAGCAGCGGGCGCCAGAAGACGAGCACGAGCCCGACGACGAGCGCGGTGATGACGGCGAGCATCGCGACCGAGCCCTCCGAGACGCCGACGATGCGGCCGGTGAGCAGGGAGAGCGCCGCGCGGGGGTTGCCGGGGTAGAGGTAGAGGAACAGCACCGAGAGCCCCAGCCCGAAGCTCATGACCGCGCCGATGGCGCTGTCCTGTTGCTCGCGCAGGCCCAGCACCGCGAGCAGCACGGCGGCGGCGATGGCGCCGGCGACGGCGCCGAACTCGACGCCGATGCCGAAAAGCAGCGCCCCCGAGGCGCCCATGAGCGCCAGCTCGCTCGTGGCGTGCACGGTGAACGACATGCGGCGCAGGACGATGAGCGGGGCCATCACCCCGGAGAGCACGCCGAGCAGCGCGCAGGCGACGAGCATGTCCTGGACGAAGCCCACCCCGAGCAGGTAGGCGGTGTCCTCGACGAAGGAGTCCCACCACGACACGGCTAGATCACCACCAGTCGGCCGTCGACGTCGGCGACGGTGATGTCGGCCTCGTAGAGCTCGGAGAGCACCTCGGTGCGCATGACTTCGTCGACGGTGCCGAGCACGTGGCCGCGCGGCCCGAAGTAGAGCACCCGGTCGGTGACGCGGAGGACGGGGTTGATGCCGTGGGTGACGAACACGATGGCGGTGTCGTGGCCGCGGCGCCGCGCATCGAGCATGTCGATGGTCTCGCGCTCGCGGGCCGGGTCGAGGCTTAAGAGCGGCTCGTCGGCGAGGATGACCTGGGGGTCGTTGGCGAGCGCCTGGGCCTGGCGGATGAGCTGCTGCTGCCCGCCGGAGAGCGTGCCCGCCCGCCGGTTGGCGAGGTGCTCCGCGCCGACGGAGCGCATGAGGTCGAGCACCTGCTTTTTCTTCGGGGCGCGGCCGCGCAGCACCCCGTGGCGCAGCGAGAGGGAGACCAAATCGCGGGCCCTGATGGGCAGCTGCTTGGGAAACATCTGCTGCTGCGGGATGTAGCCGACGCGCTCGGGCGCGTCGATGCGCCCGCCGGTCAGCTGCCGGGTGCCGAGGATCGCGGCGAGCAGCGTGGACTTGCCGACGCCGTTGGGGCCGAGCACGGTGAGCCACTCGCCGGCTTCGACACCGAAGCTGAGGCCCTCCCACAGCGGCCGCATCGAGGCGTCGTGGAACTGCATGATCACGGGGTCGATGACTCCCTCTTCTACGTGGTCCTGGTGAGACAGGCGCGGCGCCCAGGCCCCGGGGTCTCGCCCCGCCGGGGGCGGGGAGCGGGGCGCTGGGCGCGCGGTGCGAAGTCTAGGCCCGCCCCAAGGCAGCGGTGGCGGCGGGGCGGGCGCGGGGCGGCTTCTAGGCCGCCTGCTCGCCGGCCTCCTCGAAGGAGTCGAGGACGGAGGCGAAGAAGTCGAAGAAGTTCTCGCCGGCCGGCGGGACCTCGACGACCTCGATGACGGGCAGGTCCTGCTCCTCGGCGGCGTCTAAGAGCTGCTGCTCCTGGTCGCCGGCGGTCTGCGGGTTGAAGATGAGGGCGTCGATGCCGCCGTCGTTGATGAGCTCTAAGAACTCGTTGAACTCCGCGGCGGAGGGCTCCGACTCGGCGAGCGTCGTCGCCTTGTACTGATCCGGGGTGGCGTCCTCGACCGGGGAGTCCTGGACGAGGTAGTCGGCCACGGGCTCGGTTTGCGCGACGGTGATCTGGGGGAGCGCGGCGATGCGCTCGTCGAACTCGTCGAGCTGCGCGCCGACGGCCTCCGGGTCGACGGTGATGCTGTCGTCGAGGGCGGTCACCTGGTCGGCGATGTCCTGCGCGGTGGCGCGCAGCGCATCGGTGTCGTACCAGATGTGCTCGTTCACCGGCTCCTCGTCGTCGTGGTCGTGATCGTGGCCGTCCTCGCCCTCGTGGTCGTCGGCCCCCTCGTCGTGGTCGTGACCATCCTCGTGGTCGTGGTCGTGGTCGTGGTCGTGACCGTCCTCGTCGCCATGATCGTGATCGTGGTCGTGCTCGGTGAGGGGGAGCGGGTGGACGATGTTTGCGGTGTCCTCGTCGAGGCTCTCGTAGAGCCACGCGTCGTAGCCGCCCCCGCCGACGATGACGAGGTCGGCCTCCTTCGCCTCGGAGATGTCCTTCGCGGACGGTTCGTAGTGGTGCGGGTCGTCGGTGTCGTCGTCGAGGATCGAGCTGATCGTCACGCTGTCGTCGGTGATGACCGCCTCGGCGAGGTCGGCCCAGATCGCGGTCGAGGCGACGATGTTCAGGCCGCCGTCCTCGGCCGGCTCGGTGGTGCCGTCGGCGGCTGGCTCGTCGTCGTCGCCGCAGGCCGCGACGGTGAAGAGGCCGGCTGCGGCCAGGGCGGCGCCGGCGATGCGCTTCGGGGTGCGAGGCAGAGTACTCATGAGCCCGAACGTAACGACTATCGGAAAACAGTGTCAAAATGAAAGGGAAACGAAAACCATCTGCCAGGCAGGCGAAGCCCGGGCGACAGGGCGCCGCGGGCCCGCCCCGGGCGGCGCCGGCGGGCCCGGGCCGCGCCGCGTTGACGCTGCTAAGCTCGGCCGCTATGCCCCTTAGACGGTCGCAGTCCACGACGCTCGCGGCGCTCGCGAGGGAGCTCGGGGTGTCGCGCACGACCGTGTCGAACGCCTACAACCACCCGGAGCAGCTCTCCGCGGAGTTGAGAAAGAAAATCCTTGCCGCCGCGCGGCGGCGGGGCTACCCGGGCCCGAACCCGGCCGCCCGGAGCCTGCGCACGAGGCGCACCGGCGCGATCGGGGTGGTGCTCACCGAGGACCTCGGCTATGCGTTCGACGACCTCGCCTCGGTGGACTTCCTCGCCGGCGTCGCCGAGGCCGGCCACGGGACGCGCACCTCTCTCAACCTTTTGCCGCTCGGGGCGGACGGCAGCGCCGGCGGGGAGCTCATCGCCGGCGCGAGCGTCGACGGGTTCATCGTCTACTCCGTCGCCGCCGAGGACCCCGCCCTGAACGCCGCCCTCGGTCGGGGCCTGCCCACCGTCGTCGTCGGGCAGCCGGGCTCCCTGCCGAAGGCGCGGCGCGGCCGCGCGCCCGCGGGCTTCGTGGGCATCGAGGACCGCCCCGCGATCCGGCCCGCCGTCCGCGAGCTCACCCGGGCGGGGCACCGCCGCATCGGGGTGCTCGCCATCCGCCTGTTCCGGGAGCGCAGCCAGGAGGGCCCGGTCGCCGCGGCAGCGGTCGGCGGGGCCGACTTCCACATCCAGCGCGACCGGGTGCTGGGGGTGCTCGACGAGTGCCTCGCCGCCGGCGTCGACCCCGACTCGGTGCCGGTGGTCTCCCGGCACATCAACGACCCGGCCAACGCGCGCTCCGCGGCAGCCGAGCTCCTCGACTCGAACCCGGGGCTTACCGCGGTGGCGTGCACGACCGACACCATGGCGCTCGGGGTGCTCGACGAGTGCGCCGCGCGCGGCTGGGCGGTGCCCGAGCGGCTCTCTGTCACGGGCTTCGACGGGATCCGGCCCGCGCTTGAGCGGGGCCTTACCACCGTCGTGCAGCCCAACCGCGCCAAGGGCGTCGCGGCCGCGGAGATGCTCGCCGGGCTCGTCGCCAACGGCCGGGAGGACGGGGCCGCCTCCCCGCCGGAGGGGCGCGGCGGCTTCGCGCGTGCGGAACTCCTCGAGACGAGCCTGCACCCCGGCGGCAGCGTCGCCGCCCCGCGCTAGGAGACGCCGCCGGCCCTAGGGTGCCGCGGCTACTGCGCGACGAGGCGGATGACGGTCGGCTCGCCGGCGGGGTCGGCGGCGGGCCGGCGCAGCACTACCTCGCCGTCGGCGGGGCGCTCGATGCCGTAGGTCTCGTCGTCGAGGAGCTCGTCGAGGACCTCGGAGGTGAGGCGCTGCCCGCCGGTGCATTCCGAGTCGTCGCCTTCCTCGGGGCGCAGCGCGCCGAAGGCCACCTGGCTGGCGTCCTTCGGGTCGGCCTCGCCGCCCTCGCCGTCGAGGAAGCGCGCCTCGCCGCTAATCCGCCGGCAGCCGTCGTGGCCGGTGAGCTCGCCGTCGTCGACGTAGAGGCGCGCGAGCCCCGCGGCGTCCTGGGGCAGCGCCCCGGCCAGGCCGAAGTCGGCGTAGACCTCGGTAACCTGGAAGGTCGTCGCGGCGAGACCTGGGGAGCAGCCCGCCGCACCGAGCGCAGCGGCGATCCCGGCCGCCGCGCCGAGCGCCCGGAGGAGGGAGTTAATCGTCGGAGCCCTCGCCGGAGGAGGCCTTCTTCGAGGCTGAGGACGTCGACTTCTTCGCCGCGCTCTTCGTCGACTTCTTGGTCGTCTTCTTCGCGGCCTTGGTGGACTTCTTCGTCGTCTTCTTGGTGCTCTTCTTCGTCGACTTCTTCGCCGTCGACTTCGACGACTTCTTCGCCGTCTTCTTGGTGGACTTCTTCGATCCCTTCTTCGTCGCCTTCTTCTTCGCGGGCTTGTCCTCGGGGAAGTCCTCCTCGAACTTCGCGTAGTTCAGCCCGTTGGGCTCGATGCCGAGCATGCACATGAGCGTCACCCCGTCGAGGGTGCTCTCGGCGTAGCTGGCCACGACCCGCCGCGCGGCGGCGGCGGTCTCCGCTTCGACCTTGTGGTTCGACTCGTTGGCGGGGCGGGTGTCGGTGACCTTCGGCGGCACGGATCCTCCTGCTATGAAAAAGACGTCGTCATCCCGCGGGCGCGGCGCGGGCAGGGCATACGGGATATGCCATCCTACTCGCCCTTGGCGCCGGGCGCCTGCCGGCGGGTGCGCCGCGCGCGGGCGACGGGACCGGCCGCGCGCCGCGCCTCGGTGAACGCGGAGCGGGTGTAGCGGCGGAACACGCGGTAGGGGTTGAAGCGCTGCGGGCGGCGGATGCGGCGGGCCAGCCACTCGCCGAGCACGACGCCGGCGGCGAGCCCGCAGGCCGTCGCCATGGCGGTGGCGATGTTCGCAAACCCGATGACCATCTGCTCGTTGAGCGCGCCGTACATGCCCCGGTAGAACGCGAGGCCCGGCAGCATCGGGGTGATGCCGCACAGCGCGATGATGAGTGGCGGGATCGCGAAGCGGCGGGCGAGCAGGCCGCCGGCCAGGCCGATGAACACCGCGCTCACCGACGCGGAGATCACCGCGCCGAGCCCCACGCCGAGCATGAGGGCGTGCTGGCTGGCGGCGCCGAACATGCCGGTGATGCCCGCGAGTGTCACCGCTGGCCACTTCGCGTAGCTTGCAATCGCGAAGCCCACCGCGGCGAGGCCGCCGGCGAACACGCGCAGCGCGATCGACGAGAAGTTCGGCGGCGCGACGGCCTCCATGGGCGGCAGGGCGATCCCGATGACGGAGACGATCTGGATGCCCATGCCGACCCCGGCGATGATCGCGCCGGTGGAGAGCAGCGTCTCGAAGAAGTGGGCGCTCGCCGTGACGGGCGAGCCGGTGATGCCGTCCTCGAGGGACTGCACGAGCGTGAGACCCGCGAGCAGCACGATGATCCCGGAGGCGATGATCTGCGAGGGCCGGAAATCCATCCCGAAGCGGGTGGCCGCCGCGAACGCCGCCGCGGCGGGCAGCGTCGCGATGAGCCCGCCGATGACGTTGTGGAAGAAGGGCGGCAGGCTGTGCTGTGCGAGCTTGTGATTCACGCCCATGATCAGCGTGCTGGTGAGGAACGAGATGATCCCCACCAGCGGGGTGCCGCCGAGCATGATGGCCAGCGCCCCGCCCATGAGCCCCCAGCCCAGTGTTGCGGTCTTCGCGCCGTAGCTCGGCGGGCGCGCCTCTAAGTCGTTGAGGATGCGCTCGGCGACCTCGGGCGGGGTGGCGCCGGCCTGGATCGAGCGGATGAGCCGGTCGACGTCCGCGAGCTGCGAGAAGTCCACTGTCAGGCGGCGCACGACGCGGAAGATGGACACCGGTTCGGAGCGGTTCACGCCCGTCGACGCCGACATCATGATGTTGTTCATCGTGATGTCGACGTGGCACCACACCAGCCCGTAGGCGGACGTCACCGCCCGGATTTGGGCCTTGGTGTCGGTGTTGGACGTGCCCGAGGAGAGCAGGATGTCGCCGATGCGCGCGGCGATCTCCATGACGCCGGCGACCTCGGCGGTGCTGGTGAGGTCGACGGGCGCGAGCGGCGACGGCGGCGGCGCGGCTTTCGCCGTGTCGATAGTCGCCCGATGGCCGGGGCCGGCCAGCCACTCGCGGATCCGCCCGAGGACTCGTGTCACCAGCGCCCACCTCGCTCGAAAAGATCAGGACAACCCGGAAAGCCCGGGCGGCCGGCGCCTCGCGCCCGGGCCGCCGTGGTGGGCCGTTACTGTAGTCGCTCCCCGCGCCCCGCGCACCTACCCCCTCGCGCGCGGCCGGCGGC
Source organism: Corynebacterium otitidis ATCC 51513 (assembly GCF_000296405.1). Lineage (GTDB taxonomy): Bacteria > Actinomycetota > Actinomycetes > Mycobacteriales > Mycobacteriaceae > Corynebacterium > Corynebacterium otitidis. The sequence continues at coordinate 240,730 of NZ_JH815194.1, read as the reverse complement.
GGGCGGGCCGCGGGCGCTCGGGTACACTCCACGCGAGGCCAGGGCCCGCCCGACGGCGGCCTCAGGCCTCGCGCTGGAGTGGCGCAATTGGTAGCGCAACGGTCTTGTAAACCGTAGGTTGCGGGTTCGAGTCCCGTCTCCAGCTCCACCGGCGCCGCGGCCGCCCGCCCGCGGCGTGCCGCGGCCCGCGGCGGGGCGCCAATCCGGCCCCGCGGCGCGCGCGCCGCGCGTATAACTGGCAGGCATGGCACGATACGAACTCACAGAAGACCGGCTCGCCGCGCTGCGCGGCGGGCTCGGCGACGGCGGGCGGCCGGACGCGGCCACCCGGCGGGCGCTCAACGCGGCGACCACGACGGACGTCGACCAGCTGGCGATCAACCGCGACGCGGTCGTCGCGCTCGGCCCCGAGGTGGAGGGCAAGCTCGACAGCCTCTCGGTGACCGACCAGAAGCAGTCGGGGCGCTGCTGGATGTTCGCGGCGTTTAACGTGTTCCGCCACCGCGTCGCCAAGGAGCTCGGGGTGGAGAACTTCGAGTTCTCCGAGGCGTACCTGCAGTTCTACGACCTGCTCGGCAAGGCGGAGGTCTTCCTCGACTCGATCGCGAAGTTCGAGCCGCCCTACGACGAGCGCGAGGCGGCGCTGCTTCTCGGCTACCCGGACGGCGACGGCGGCTGGTGGGAATTCTTCACCAGCCTGGTGAAGCGCTTCGGCGTCGTGCCGAAGTACGCCATGCCGGAGACCCAGTCGAGCTCCCAGACCAGGGCGATGGGCCGGGCGCTGGGCACCGTGCTGCGCCGCGGGGCGCTCGCCATCGACGCGGGCAACGCCACGAAGGAGGACGTGCTTCGCGACGTCTACCGGGTGCTCGCCGTGCACCTCGGGGTGCCGCCGGAGGAGTTCACCTGGCAGTACCGCGACAAGGACGGCGAGTTCCACCGCGAGGGCACGATCACCCCGCGGGAGTTCGCCGAGCGCTTTCTGCCCGACCTCGACGAGTACGTCCAGCTGGGCAACGACCCGCGTCCCGACCGCCCGTTCGGCACCCGCTACCTCACCGAGGGGCAGCAGAACGTCCCCGGCGGCGCGGAGTTCACGTGGGTCAACGCGAGCGCCGAGGAACTCAAGGCGACCGCGCGCCGCAGCCTCGAGGCCGAGGAGCCGGTGTGGTTCTCCAACGACGTCAAGCGCCAGCTGCAGCAGAAGCTCGGCCTGTGGGACACGAAGCTGCTCGACACGGACCTCTTCTACGGCATCGACTCGGAGCTGAGCAAGGGCGACCAGATGGCCACCCGCGAGTCGGTGCTCACCCACGCGATGGTCTTCACCGGCTACGACGAGGGCGTCGAGGGGGTCACCCCGCCGCGCTGGCGCGTGGAGAACTCCTGGGGCTCGAAGAAGTTCTCCTCCGAGGGCGGTGAGGGCTACGGCGTCGCCTCCGATCGGTGGTTCGACGACAACGTCTTCACCATCGTCGTGCACCGCCGCTTCGTCGACGAGAAGCTGCTTGCGGCCTTCGACGCCGAGCCCGTCGTCCTGCCGCCCTGGGACGCGATGTCCTAAGGCCCGCCGCCCGCCGGCGCGCCGACCGCGACAACTCCATAACCCTTCATGCCGAACCCGCCCGGAAGCCCCGGGCGGCATCCCCGTAGAGAGAAAGGACCAGCCTCACGTGAGCAGCCTGACGACCGACGAGGCGAACCTCCGCCGCTGGCGGGAGGACTTCAACGCCGACCGCGCCGCGAACGTCGCGCGCAACGCTGTGACCACCACCGACGTCGACTCCGTCGCCCTCGACCGCGCGGTGGTCACCTCCCTAGACCACAGCGTCTCCCACAAGGTCGACGACTGGAAGGTCACCGACCAGAAGCGCTCCGGGCGCTGCTGGATCTTCTCCGGGCTCAACAGCCTGCGCTCCGCGGTCATCAACGAGGAGAAGATCAAGGACTTCGAGTTCTCCCAGGCGTTCGCGCACTTCTACGACAAGCTCGAGAAGGCGAACTACTTCCTCAACGCCATGGCGGAGCTCGCCGACCGCGACATCGAGGACCGCACCGTCCAGCACCTGCTCGCCGAGCCCGTCGAGGACGGCGGCCAGTGGTCGATGTTCGTCGCGCTCATCGACAAGTACGGCGCGGTGCCGAAGTACGCCATGCCGGAGACCCACTCCAGCTCCCACACCGCGCACCTCAACCGGGACCTCAACGGGCTGCTGCGCCGCGGGGCCCTCAAGGTCCGCGAGGACGCCGCGAACGCCGAGAACACCATCGCCGAGGTGCTCGCCGACGCCTACCGGGTGCTCACCATCCACCTGGGCGTGCCGCCGGAGAGGTTCGTGTGGCAGTACCGCGACAAGGACGGCGACTTCCACCGCGAGGGCACCTACACCCCGCGCGAGTTCGCGAAGCGCTACATCCCCGAGGACCTCGGCGAGTACGTCTGCCTCGTCAACGACCCGCGCAACGAGTACGGCCGCCGCTACACCGTCGACTACCTCGGCAACGTCGTCGGCGCCGGTCCGGTGGTCTACCTCAACGCCCCGGCCGACGCGCTCAAGCGCGCCGCCGCCGCGACGCTCGTCGACGGTCGGCCGGTGTGGTTCGGCGCTGACTCCACCCCGCACGCCAGCCGCGAGCTCGGCTTCTGGGCCGACGGCCTCTACGACTACGAATCGCTCTACGGCGTCGAGCTCGGAATGAGCAAGACCGACCGGCTTATTACCGGCGAGTCGATGATGGTCCACGCGATGGTCTTCACCGGCGTCGACCTCGCCGACGCGGACGTCATCGACTCCGCCGCGTTGCCCGAGAACCCCGAGATCAACCGCTGGCGCGTGGAGAACTCCTGGGGCGGCGACAAGGCCGACACGGGCTTCTGGACGATGGCCGACAACTTCTTCGAGCCGTTCGTCTACGAGATCGCGGTCCACCCGCGCTACCTGAGCGAGGAGCTGCGCCGCGGGCTTGAGACCGAGCCCGTCGCGCTGCCGGCCTGGGACCCGATGGGCGCGCTCGCGCGCTAGAAACCAGCGCCCGCGGAGAGGGAAGCGGCCCCGCCGCCCCGGAGGATCATCCTCGGGGCGGCGGGGCCGCCGCCGTCGCGGGGCCGCACGCCAGCCGGTTTGTCGCTCGGCGCGGCGGCGGAGCTTTATTCGTTGACGAGGTCCTTGCTCGTGGGGTTGCCGCGGAAGAACCACGCGGTGAGCGCGGCGAGGACCAGCGCGATCGCGACGATCGCGGCCAAGAGCGCCGCGTAGGCCCCGTCGTAGGCGCCGGCCGCCTGGTCGTGCAGCGCCGGGTCGGCGAGCGCGTCGGCCGCGTTGGCGGGCAGGCTGTGCCCCATGATCCGGCCAACCGTGACGAACGCGAGCGGCAGCAGGCTCCCGACGACGGAGACGGCCGTGAGGTGCCCGAACTCGTAGGACACCTCCTCCACGCCCGAGGCCATGCCGGCGCGGTGGCGGGGCGCGGCCCCGACGATCGCTGTGGAGGACACCGACATCGCCGCGCCGGCGCCCGCCCCGACGAACGCGATGGAGGCGAGGAAGCCGGGCATCCAGCCGGCGAGGAAGAAGCCGGTCATCCCTGTCACGCCCGCGGCCATGAGCACGAAGCCGCCGGTGATGAGCGTGCGGAAGCCCAGCCTGTCGAGTAGCGCCCCGCCGCTCAGCGAGAAGGGGATCGCCGCGACCGCAGAGATCAGCGCCATGGAGCCGACCTGCAGGGGGCTGAAGCCCCCGGCGAGCTGGAAGCGCTGGGTGGTGAGAAGCGCCATGCCCGCGGTGACGAACTGCCCGCCGATCGCGGTGATCGTCCCGCCGAGGAACAGCGGGTTTCTAAAGATGTCGAAGGTGAGCAGCGGGTCGTCGAGGCGGCGCTGGCGCCGGGCGAAGGCCACGCCCCCGAGGATCGCCGCGAGCACCGAGACGGCGAGCAGCCACAGGTTCCGGTTGGGGTTCGCCGCCTCCCGGATGGTCATGGTCAGCCCGGTGAGCGCGACGAGCGCGAGCGCCGAGGAGCGCAGGTCCCACTTCTTGTAGGGGTTCGCGACGTTCGGCGGGGCGAAGAGGATGACGCCCAGAATGGCGAGCAGCGCAATGGGCACGTTGATGAGGAAGATCGAGCCCCACCAGAAGTGCTCGAGGAGCAGCCCGCCGAGTACCGGGCCGGCGGCCGCGCCCGCGGTGGCCACGCCCGCCCACACGCCGATCGCGATGGAGAGCTCGTGGCTGTCGACGAACGTCTGCCTAATGAGAGCGAGGGTGGCGGGCATCATCGTCGCCGCGCCGAAGCCGAGCAGGACGCGCGCCGCGACTAGGAACCACGCCTCCGGGGAGAACGCCGCGAGCAGCGAGGCGGCGGTGAAGACGACGAGCCCGATGAGGAACATCTTCCGGTGGCCGAGCTTGTCGCCGAGCGTGCCCGTGCCGAGGAGCAGCCCCGACATCACCAGCGGGTAGGCGTTGAGGATCCACAGGTTCTGCAGCTCACTGGCGCCGAGCTCGACGCGCAGCACCGGCAGCGCGGTGTAGAGCACCGAGTTGTCGATGGCGATGAGGAACAGGCCCGCGCTGATGATCCCCAGAAACGCCCAGCGCGCGGCGGGGCTCGCCGGCGATCCGGAGCCGGCGTCGTCGTGGCGGGAGGAGGACATGACCACGAATTCTATTCTTTCGCACCGACACGCGGAATACCCTCCCGGAACGTACAGCGACCTCTCAGCAACCGGTCACCGGACGTGAAGGGGGATGGTGTTTAGTGTGGGAGCTAGGAAGGCCGGAACTCGACACGCGTGGAGCCGGGCCGATCGAGACGCGCCGCCCCGGGGCTTGAAGGAAAGCCCGGGCGGCATGAGGAGGAAAGCATGGACCGCAACGCCGAGGCGGGGTCGCAGGCCAAGGTGCTCGTCGCCGACGACGAGCCCAACATCGTCGAGCTGCTCACCGTGGGTCTGAAGTTCCAGGGCTTCGAGGTGCGCTCCGCCGCCGACGGCGAGGAGGCTCTCGAGGTCGCTCGGGAGTTCCAGCCCGACGCGTTCATCCTCGACGTCATGATGCCCGGCATCGACGGCTTCGAGCTTCTGCCGAAGCTGCGCGACGCGGGTCTGGATGGGCCGGTGCTCTACCTCACCGCGAAGGACGCGGTGGAAAACCGCATCCACGGCCTGACCATCGGCGCCGACGACTACGTCACCAAGCCGTTCTCCGTCGAGGAGGTCATCACCCGCCTGCGCGTCATCCTGCGCCGCGGGGCCGGCACCCAGCCCGCCGGCGGCACCCCGTCGATCACGTACGCCGACCTCACCCTCAACGACGACACCCACGAGGTCACCAAGAACGGCAAGCTCGTCGAGCTCTCCCCCACGGAGTTCAACCTGCTGCGCTACCTCATGCTCAACGCCGAGGTCGTGCTCTCCAAGACGAAGATCCTCGACAACGTGTGGCACTACGACTTCGGCGGCGACGGCAACGTCGTCGAGTCCTACATCTCCTACCTCCGCAAGAAGCTCGAGCGTATCGACCCGAAGGGCGAGCAGCTCATCCAGACCGTGCGCGGCGTCGGCTACGTGCTGCGCAAGCCGAGGGAGCAGAAGTAGCCCCGGTGCTGGGTTTCGGCAACCGCGGCCAGGGGGCGGGCGCGCAGGCCGGCGACGCCGAGGGCGTCTGGGGCCGCCACGGCGGCTGGGGCATCGACGGCGCCTCGGTGGAGAGCCTCGACGAGCTCGGCGGCCGCGCCGACGGCTCCCGCGGCCCGGGGGAGAGCGACCGCGCCTTCGACCTGCGCCGCGTGCCGCTGCGCGTGTGGGTCGTCGTGCTCATCGTGACGATCTCCGGGGCGGGGCTCGTCGTGAGCTCGCTGGCGGTCACCTCGACGATGCGCGACGTCATCTACAGCCGCGTCGACGAGGAGCTCCAGAGCTCCATGGACGGCTGGGCGAACAACTCCGGGCTGTTCCGCGCCGGCGACGTGGAGCTGCTGCCGCCCACCGACTACTGCGTCATTAAGATCCTCCCCGACGGCTCGACCGTGCTCTTCAACGGCTCGCACGGCACCCCGAGCCTCGACCAGCTGCCGCCCGAGGGCGCGATCGAGACGCTGCCGTCGGCGGCGTCCGCGCCGGGCGACGAGCAGTGGCGCACGATCGTGCGCCGCGACGAGGGCATCACCACCGTCGTGGCGAAGTCCCTCGAGCAGGAGAACTCCATCCTCGCACGGCTGATGGTCGTGCAGTTCATCATCAGCGCGATCGTGCTCGTCATCCTCGCGCTTTTGGCCTACTACCTCGCCTACCGGGCGCTGCGCCCGCTGCGCGAGGTGGAGCGCACCGCCGGCGAGATCGCCGCGGGCGAGCTCGACAAGCGCGTGCCCAGCTGGCCGCAGAAGACCGAGGTTGGCCAGCTCTCCCGGGCGCTGAACACCATGCTCGAGCGGCTCCAGGGCTCGCTCGAGCACTCGCGCCAGCGCGAGGAGCAGATGCGCCGCTTCGTGGGCGACGCCTCCCACGAGCTGCGCACCCCGCTGACCTCGGTGCGCGGCTACGGGGAGCTCTACCGGGCGGGCGCGATCAAGGATGCCGACAAGGTGCTAGAGAAGATCGACGCCGAGTCCGAGCGGATGAGCCTGCTCGTCGAGGACCTGCTCGCGCTCACCCGCGCCGAGGGGCAGCGCCTCGACTTGAAGCCCGTCGACATGCTGGAGGTGGGGCTCTCCGTGGTGAGCTCCGCGCGGGCCGCGTTCCCCGAGCGCAGCATCTCGCTGGACAACCGCACCGAGGGCGTGCCCGTCGTCAAGGGCGACGCGAGCCGGCTGCACCAGGTGCTCCTCAACCTCGTCACCAACGGGGTGCGCCACGGCGGGGAGGACGCCTCGGTCACCGTGCGGCTCGCGCGCGGCCAGGACGAGAACGGCGACCGCGAGGTCATCGTCCGCGTCGTCGACGACGGCGTGGGCATGAGCAAGGAGGACGCCGCCCACATCTTCGAGCGCTTCTACCGCGCCGACCAGTCCCGCTCGAGGGCCTCGGGCGGCTCCGGGCTGGGGCTCGCGATCGCGAAGTCCCTCGTCGAGCAGCACGGCGGCAGCATCGCCGTCGACTCCGAACCGGGGAAGGGATCGACCTTCACCATCCGGCTGCCGCTGCTCGCCGAGGACGAGGACGCAGACGCCGACGAGTAGCCCCGACGCCGGGCGCCGGGAGCGGCGCCCGCGCCGTTAGGCGGGACGGCCGTCCGAGTCGGTGCCGAGCGCGCGGCGCAGCTTTTCCGCCGCGTCGTCCATCTTCGCGTCGTCCGTCTCGTCGGGGCTCAAGGCCGCCGCGAGGCTGTAGCCCGACATGTCGCTCGCGGGGAAGACGTGCACGTGGGCGTGCGGCACCTCGAAGCCCGCGATGAGCAGCCCCGCGCGCTCGCACTCGAAGGACTCCTCGACGGCGCGGCCCACCAGGCGCGCGACCCTCGAGACCTCCGCCCACAGCTCGGGCGAGAGGTCGGTCCACTTGTCGACCTCCTCGACCGGCACGACGAGCGTGTGGCCGTAGGCGACCGGCTCGATGGTGAGGAACGCGGCGACGGTGTCCGTGCGGTAGACGAAGCGCCCGGGCAGCTCGCCGGCGATGATCTTGCTGAACACGCTACTCATGGCCCGAATCCTACCTGCGCGCCCCGGCCCGGGCGGGGCGCTCGGCCGCGCCGCCGCGGGCGCGCGGCGGGGGAGAGGCTGCCCGGCCCGCGACGGCCGCGGGGTGGGCTACCCTGGGGTGCCATGAAGACTCTCGTCGTTGGCAGCGGCGCCCGCGAGCACGCGATCGCCGCGAAGCTGGAAACCGACCCCGAGGTCACCGAGGTCCACGCCGCGCCGGGCAACCCGGGCATCCCCGAAAGTCGGCGCCACGACGTCGCCGCCGACGACGTCCGCGGGCTCGTCGCGCTCGCCGAGGAGCTGGGCTTCGGGCCGGACGACCTCGTCGTCATCGGGCCCGAGGCCCCGCTCGTCGCAGGCGTCGCCGACCGACTCCGCGAGGCGGGGCTCTCGGTCTTCGGGCCCTCGAAGGAGGCCGCCCGCATCGAGGGCTCCAAGGCGTTCGCCAAGGACGTCATGGCCGAGGCCGGGGTGCTCACCGCCCACTCGGAGGGGCTCACCGCCGGCTCCTCGGAGCGCGACATCTCCGACGTGCTCGACCGCTTCGGGCCCCGCTTCGTCGTCAAGGACGACGGGCTCGCCGGCGGCAAGGGCGTCGTCGTCACCGAGGACCGCCAGGCCGCCCGCGAGCACATCGAGGCCGTGCTCGGCTCGGGCAGCCCGGTGCTCGTCGAGTCGTTCCTCGCCGGCCCGGAGCTCTCCCTGTTCCTCCTCGTCGACGGGGAGACCGTCGTGCCGCTTCTGCCCGCGCAGGACCACAAGCGCGCCTATGACAACGACGAGGGGCCCAACACCGGCGGCATGGGCGCCTACGCCCCGCTGCCGTGGCTGCCCGACGGCGCGGTCGAGCGCATCGTCGAGGAGGTCGCGAGGCCCGTCGCGAAGGAGCTCAACCGGCGCGGCGCGCCGTTTAGCGGGCTGCTCTACGCGGGGCTCGCGTGGGGCGAGGAGGGCCCTGCCGTCATCGAGTTCAACGCCCGCTTCGGCGACCCCGAGACCCAGGCGATCCTCTCGCTGCTCAAGACGCCGCTGGGCGGGCTGCTCCACGCGGTGGCCACCGGCCGGCTCGCCGAGCAGCCGCCGCTTAAGTGGGAGGACGGCTCGGCCGTCACGGTCGTGCTCGCCGCCGAGGGCTACCCCGGCCGCCCCGCGAAGGGCCGCCCGATCATCGGGCTTCCCGAGGACACCGACGAGGCCTACGTGTTGCACGCCGGCACGAGCCTCGACGAGGAGGGTCGGCTCGTCTCCTCGGGCGGGCGGGTGCTCAGCGCCGTCGGCCGGGGTCGCGACCTCGGCGAGGCCCGCGGGCGCGCCTACCGCGCGCTCGAGCCCATCGAGCTCCAGGGCTCCTTCTACCGCCGCGACATCGGCGACAAGGCCGCCGGCATCGACCTCTCCTAGCCGCCCGCGCGGCCCGGGTGCGGGGGTGCGATAATGGCCGTCGTGGCTGAATCAACGCGCATTTCCAATGTCCTTGCCAGCAGGTACGCCTCCGAGGAGATCGCCCGGCTCTGGAGCCCGGAGCACAAGGTCCGGCTCGAGCGCGAGCTGTGGATCGCCGTGATGCGCGCCCAGGCCGACCTCGGGGTGGACATTCCGGCAGAGGCGATCGCCGACTACGAGCGCGTCGCCGGCGACGTCGATCTCGAGTCGATGGCGCGCCGCGAGCGGGTCACCCGCCACGACGTCAAGGCCCGCATCGAGGAGTTCAACGCGCTCGCCGGGCACGAGCACATCCACAAGGGCATGACGAGCCGCGACCTCACCGAGAACGTCGAGCAGGTGCAGGTCTACCGCAGCCTCGTCGCGCTGCGCGACAAGGCCGTCGCGATCGCGGCCCGCCTCGCGGAGCACGCCGTCTCCCACCGCGATCTCGTCATGGCGGGGCGCTCCCACAACGTCGCGGCCCAGGCCACGACGCTCGGCAAGCGCTTCGCCAGCGCCGCCGAGGAGCTGCTCGCCGCCATCGAGCGTGCGGACGAGCTCATCGCGCGCTTCCCGCTGCGCGGCATCAAGGGCCCCATGGGAACGAGCCAGGACATGCTCGACCTCGTCGGCGGCGACGAGTCGAAGCTCGCCGAGCTCGAGGAGCGCATCGCGGGGCACCTCGGTATCGAGCGCACCCTCGACTCCGTTGGGCAGGTCTACCCGCGCTCCCTGGACTTCGACGCGATCTCCGCACTCGTGCAGCTGGGCTCCGCGCCCGCGTCGCTGGCGACGACGATCAGGCTCATGGCCGGCAACGAGACTGCCACCGAGGGCTTCAAGAAGGGCCAGGTCGGCTCGTCGGCGATGCCGCACAAGATGAACGCCCGCTCCTGCGAACGCGTCTCGGGCCTCCAGGTGGTGCTGCGCGGCTACCTCGCCATGGCCGCGGAGCTCGCCGGCACGCAGTGGAACGAGGGCGACGTGTCGTGCTCGGTGGTGCGCCGCGTCGCGCTGCCGGACGCGGTCTTCGCGCTCGACGGGCAGTTCGAGACCTTCCTTACCGTGCTGCGTGAGTTCGGCGCGTTCCCCGCGATGATCGACAAGGAGCTCGAGCGCTACCTGCCGTTCCTCGCGACGACCCGCATCCTCATGGCGGCGGTGCGCGCCGGCGTCGGCCGGGAGACCGCCCACGAGGTCATCAAGGACAATGCCGTCGCCGTCGCGCTCAACATGCGCGAGAACGGCGGGGAGCAAGACCTCGTCGAGCGCCTCGCCGCGGACGATAGGCTTCCGCTCGACCAGGCCGCCCTAGAGGAGGCGCTCGCCGACCGGCACGCGTTCATCGGCGCGGCCGGCAGCCAGGTCGACCGGGTCGTGGCCCGCGTCGAGGAGCTCGCGAAGCGCCACCCGGACGCCGCGTCCTACCGCGGCGGGGAGATCGTCTAGCCAGCTGCGAGGCCCGCACCGCCCGTCGCGTCGCGCGGCGGGCGGTTGCCGTCCGCGAAGGCGCGCCTCACTGCGCTGGCCGGAGGGCCATGACGATCCGGCCGCAGGCCTCGGCGTCGGATTCCGCCTGGTGGTGCATGAGCCGGAAGCCGGGAACCAGCGCCTTCGTTACGGTCGGCAGCTTGTAGTTCTTCAGACCGGGGACGAGCTTCCTCGCGGTCTTGTAGGTGCAGAACATGTGCTCCGGGGCGGTCTTGATCCCGTAGAAGGAGTCGAGGTCCCGCCACACCTTGAGATCGAATTCCGAGTTATGCGCGAATACCGGTAGCCCGGCGTGAAACTCGGACACCCAGGTCTCGAGGTTCGGCCACATTGGCGCGTTGCGCACCTTGCGCTTCGAGATGCCGTGCAGGTGGGTGAACTCGAATTTGTCGTAGCCGGGCGGCGGCTTGATGAGCGTGCTCTCGCGCCGGACGACCTTCCCATCGACGAACTTCACGAGCGCGATCTTGCAGGCCGACGCGCCGCCCTGCTTGTTCGCGGTCTCGAAGTCGACGGCGACGAACGAGGGGCTGGCGAGGACCTCCGGCGGCGCGACCGGGCCGGTGCGTTTCCGGGTGCGTCGCCGCGGCGGCTCGGACGACGCGGCGGTCTTGCCCGTCGTTGGCGCCGACGTGGTGGCCTTGTGCTCGGCCTTGCGGGACTTCTCGAGCTCGACGAGGCGCTTCCACTCGGCGTGGTACTCGCTCGGGTCCTCGCCACGCTCCTTAGCTCGCAGCTCGTGCGCCTTCGCCAGGCGCTTCTGCAGGTCCAGGCGGTAGTCCTCGCGCGGTGGCGCGAACTCCAGCGCCAGCCAGGCCTCGATCGTGTCGACCTCGCCGGAGTAATCCTTCTGCTTGCGCTGAATGATCGCGACCTGCTTGACGTAGAACTCCATGACGCTCGAGGAGTTCTCCCGCGCGGCGGCGACCATCGCGCCCATGCAGCCTTGGGCGAGTTCGAGGGCCTCGGGAAGCTTGCCGGTGCGCTTGAGCTTGTTGACGTCGTCGATCCAGTCGCAGATGTCGCGGCCGTTGAACTTCGGCATGAACGTCTCGTCGGCGACCGGGGCCGGCGCGGCAACGGCCGGAGTCGGTGCCTCGATTGGCGGAGCCGGCGCGACGGCGCGCCCCGATTCCGCCGGCGTCAGCTCGATGGCGAACTCGTAGATTTTCTGAGAGCCGAATGACGGGCTGCTGCCCGGGGAAGCGAGCGAACGAAGCCAACGCAGTAGACCCATACTTCACACCACCGTCTAGAAAACGAGAATTGACGTGGACCAACCACGCAGCCCCAGAGAGGTTCGCGCGCTCGTTTCCGCCGCGGCATGAGAGTTTCGAAGAACCTTATGGGTGCGAGACGATCCCGGTAGCTCAGCGGATAGTTGCGCCTCGCCCCGCTGACCTGCGCACAGATAATAAAGGATTCGCGCCGGGCGGGAGCCGCGATAGCCGAAAAAAGGGGGGAGGAGTTTCCCCGTCCGGCCCGCGGCTGTGGCGCCGCGATGCTGGGGCCGGCGCGGGACAGAAAACGAGCCCGGCCGGCCAGGGGAAGATTCCCGCTGGGCGGCCGGGCTCGGGCCGGGCGCTACTTAGTTCTTCGCGGCGCGGTTGATCGCCGAGTTCATCGCGGCGATCGTCGCGGCGGTGGTGGAGGTGTTGATCCCCACGCCCCACGCCTCGGTGCCGTTGACGCGCGCGAGCACGTAGCAGGCGGCGTCGGCGTCCTCGCCGGCGCTGCGCGCGTGCTGCGCGTAGTCGAGGTTGGAGAACTCGATGCCTAAACCCCCGAGCGCGTTCGCGTACGCCGCGAACGGGCCGTTGCCCTCGCCGGTGATGGTGCGCTCCTCGCCGTTGAAGCGGATCCGCGACTCGACGCCGACGGGCTCGCCCTCGTTCTTCGGGTGGTTGACCCCGAAGCTCACGACGTCGAGCGGCTCGGTGGCGTCGAGGTACTCGTTGGCGAAGATGTCCCACATCGTCTTCGAGTTGACCTCGCCGCCCTCGGCGTCGGTGACGGCCTGGATGACCTGGGAGAACTCCACCTGCAGGCGGCGCGGCAGCTGGATGCCGTGGTCGGTCTTCATGAGGTAGGCGACCCCGCCCTTCCCGGACTGGGAGTTGACCCTAATGACCGCCTCGTAGGTGCGGCCCACGTCCTTCGGGTCGATGGGCAGGTAGGGCACCTCCCACGTGGAGTCGCGCAGCTCCTCCCAGGAGACCTCGTTGCTCGTCGCGCCGGGGTGCACGTCGTCGGCCATCGCGTCGAGGCCCTTGTTGATGGCGTCCTGGTGGCTCCCGGAGAAGGCCGTGAAGACCAGGTCGCCGCCGTAGGGCACGCGCTCGGACACGGCGAGCTGGTTGCAGTACTCGACGGTCTCGCGGATGCGGGGCAGGTCGGAGAAGTCGATCTGCGGGTCGACGCCCTGGGTGAAGAGGTTCAGGCCCAGGGTCACCAGGTCGACGTTGCCGGTGCGCTCGCCGTTGCCGAACAGGCAGCCCTCGACGCGGTCCGCGCCGGCCTTCAAGGCCAGCTCGGTGGCGGCAACCCCCGTGCCGCGGTCGTTGTGCGGGTGCAGCGAGAGGATGATCGAGTCGCGCCGCTTGAGGTTCTTGTCCATCCACTCGATCGAGTCGGCGTACGTGTCCGGGGTCGCCATCTCCACCGTGGCGGGCAGGTTGATGATGATCGGGTCCTCAGGGCTGGGATCCATGATCTCCACGACGGCGTCGCAGACCTCCTTGGCGTAGGAGAGCTCCGTGCCGGTGTAGGACTCCGGGGAGTACTGCCAGCGGAAGTTCGTCTCCGGGTAATCGGCGGCGATCTCCTTGAGCAGCTTCGCGGCGTCGGTGGCGATCTTCTTCACTCCCGCGCGGTCCTTCCGGAACACGACGCGCCGCTGGAGGATCGACGTGGAGTTGTAGAAGTGGATGATGACGTTCTTGATGCCGCGGCACGCCTCGAAGGTGCGGCGGATGAGGTGCTCGCGGGCCTGCACCAGCACCTGGATGGTGACGTCGTCGGGGATGAGGTCCTCCTCGACGAGCTGGCGCACGAAGTCGAAGTCGGTCTGCGAGGCCGAGGGGAAGCCCACCTCGATCTCCTTGTAGCCCATGTCGACGAGCAGCTGGAACATGCGCGCCTTGCGCTCCGGGCTCATCGGGTCGATGAGCGCCTGGTTGCCGTCGCGCAGGTCGACCGCGCACCACAGCGGGGCGCGCTCGATGGCCTTGCCCGGCCACGTGCGCTCCTTGAGGTCGACCGGCTCGACCTCGTTGGCGAAGGACTGGTAGCGCCCATAGGGCATCGACGAGCCGCGCTGCTTGTTCCACGCGGGCTGCCCGGGGGCGGGGTCCCCGTCGGGCGTGCGGATCGAGGCCGGCGCGGTGAACGACTGATCGGGGGAGGTCATGGTTGCGGGATGCTCCTTATTTTCATCGGAACTCGTGGTGCGCCCGAGCACAGTGGCGCGGGCGGCGCCCGGGAAAAAGGGGCGCGCGGTTCTGTCCTAGAAACTAACGCGCGCCGCCGGGCGGCACAGGGGTGGGGAGGGGAGATCGCCCAAGCGCGGTGCCTTATCGCCCCGACGGGGCCGACAAAGGAAAGGTGGCGATTCGTGGGGCCTCGATCAAGGCGAGGCGGCACGCCGGCCGGCGCAACCTTCTCCGCGGCGGGGGCTGGCCGTTCGAGCGGCGGTCGCGGGCTAGGCCGAATCTAGGCGCCGGCGCGACCGGGGTCTGCTCAAGCGATCGGGGTTGGGATCCCGCCGCGGCACGGAAGGAGCGAGTCCAAAAGAATCCGAGCCTGCAGCATCATGGGGCTAAGTGTAACGCATGCCACGCTCGAGGCGAAAAGAGGCGGGCGAAGCGTGCCGTGGTGGAGCGCTCCGGTAGCCTAGGCAACCGGGCTAGACCAACCGGACGCCCCTTAAATGTGACCACCGCGGCGGCCGGCCGCGAAGCGGGAAGGGTGAGTGAAGGGAAGCGCCATGGCTCTCATCGTGCAAAAGTACGGCGGCTCCTCCCTGGAGTCGGCCGAGCGGATCCGCAACGTCGCCGAGCGGATCGTCGCCACCAAGAAGCAGGGCAACGACGTCGTCGTCGTGTGCTCCGCGATGGGGGACACCACCGACGAGCTCCTCGACCTCGCCGCGCAGGTCTCCCCGGTGCCGCCGGCCCGCGAGATGGACATGCTGCTCACCGCCGGGGAGCGGATCTCGAACGCGCTCGTGGCCATGGCCATCGAGTCCCTCGGCGCGGAGGCCCAGTCCTTTACCGGCTCCCAGGCCGGGGTGCTCACCACCGAGCGCCACGGCAACGCCCGCATCGTCGACGTCACCCCGGGGCGGGTGAAGGAGGCGCTCGATGAGAACAAGATCTGCATCGTCGCCGGCTTCCAGGGCGTCAACAAGGAGACCAGCGCGATCACCACCCTGGGCCGCGGCGGCTCGGACACGACGGCGGTGGCGCTCGCAGCGGCTCTTAACGCGGACGTCTGCGAGATCTACTCCGACGTCGACGGCGTCTACACCGCCGATCCCAGGATCGTGCGCAACGCCCGCAAGCTCGACACCATCTCGTTCGAAGAGATGCTCGAGCTCGCCGCGGTCGGCAGCAAGATCCTCGTTTTGCGCAGCGTCGAGTACGCGCGCGCCTTCGGCGTCCCCTTACGGGTGCGCTCCTCGTACAGCAACGACCCCGGCACCCTCGTTACCGGCTCGATGGAGGATATTCCCATGGAAGAAGCAGTTCTCACCGGCGTGGCCACCGACAACTCCGAGGCCAAGGTCACCGTGCAGGGCATCCCGGACCTCCCGGGCGAGGCCGCGAGCGTGTTCCGGCTGCTCGCCGACGCGGAGATCAACATCGACATGGTGCTGCAGAACATCTCCTCCCTCGAAGACAACCGCACCGACATCACCTTCACCTGCCCCCGGGCCGACGGGCCGCGCGCCATGGAGCTCCTGCGCGCCGCGCAGGAGGAGAAGGGCTGGCTCAACCTGCGCTACGACGACCAGGTAGGCAAGGTCTCCCTCGTCGGTGCGGGCATGAAGTCCCACCCCGGGGTCACCGCCGACTTCGCCGAGGCGCTGCGCGACGGTGGTGTCAACATCGAGCTCATCTCCACCTCGGAGATCCGCATCTCCGTGCTCATCCGCGAGCACGACCTCGCCACCGCCGCGCGCGCCATCCACGAGCGCTTCCAGCTCGGCGGGGAGGACGAGGCCGTCGTCTATGCTGGGACGGGGCGCTAGCGCCGGCCCGCCGTAAGCGGCACGGCCGCGCCTAGCCGACAACCAAACGACCGTCTAGGAGGGTGGTTTCAGGGCCATGGCTCACGTCGCGATCGTGGGCGCCACCGGGCAGGTGGGCCGCGTCATGCGCAGCATCATCGAGGAGCGCGACTTCCCCGTCGACCGGCTACGGCTCTTCGCCTCGGCGCGCTCCGCGGGGCTGGAGCTCCAGTTCCGGGGCGAGAACATCGAGGTCGAGGACCTCGCCACCGTCACCGAGGAGAGCGTCGCCGACGTCGACATCGCTCTGTTCTCCGCGGGCGCCGGGGTCTCTAAGGAGTACGCCTCGGTCTTCGCCAAGGCGGGCGCGACGGTCGTGGACAACTCCTCGGCCTTCCGGCGCGACGACGAGGTGCCGCTCATCGTCAGCGAGGTCAACCCCGAGCGCGCCCACTCCACGCCCAAGGGCATCATCGCGAACCCGAACTGCACGACCATGGCGTTCCTGCCTGCGATCAAGGCCCTCCACGACGAGGCCGGCCTCGAGGCGCTGACCGTCGCGTCCTACCAGGCCGTCTCCGGTTCCGGGGTCGCCGGCGTCGAGACGCTCGCCAAGCAGGTCTCCCAGATCGGCGACAACAACGTCAACCTCATCGACTCCACCGAGCCGCTCGCCGCGATCGACGCGGACCTGGGCCCCTACCCGGAGCCCATCGCCTACAACGCGGTGCCGTTTGCCGGCAACGACGCCGGCGACGGCACGGGGGAGACCGACGAGGAACAGAAGATGCGCAACGAGTCGCGCAAGATCCTCGGGCTGCCCGACCTCAAGGTCATGGGCACGTGCGTGCGCATCCCCGTGATGACCGGGCACACCATGGTCATCAGCGCCCGCTTCGGCGAGGAGATCAGCCCCGAGCGCGCCGAGGAGCTGCTGCGCGTCGCGCCCTCCGTCGAGCTGCGCGACATCCCCACCCCGCTCGCCGCGACGGGCCTCGACGTCAGCCTCGTCGGCCGGGTCCGCCGCGACCCCACCGCGCCCGAGGGCCGGGGCTTGAGCCTCGTCGTGGCCGGCGACAACCTGCGCAAGGGTGCGGCACTTAACGCCGTGCAGATCGCCGAGCTGCTCGTCTAGCCCTCTCGCCTCACTTTTCACCTGCGCATCGTCGCGCCTGCTCGCCGCCCGCCCCGGGGTCCCCGGGGCGGGCGGTTTTACGCTCGCGGTATAGTCGTGCCATACCTTCCCGAACGCTTTGGTTATTCTTTCCACGGCGCCGGGCCGCGCGGCGCGACTTGCCCGCCGCACCCCGTCCCTGATGGTCGACGGTAGTGCGTGCCGAAGGCGACGAGCGCCGCGCTCGAGCCGCGCCGTTGTGCAGGAGTTGAGAAACACATGCTGAAAAGAGCACTCGTCATTGCCATGGCAATGGTCGGGCTCGTCATCGGCGCGGGGTTCGCCTCGGGTCAGGAGCTTCTCCAGTTCTTCGTCTCCTTCGGGCTGAACGGCCTGTGGGGCGTGCTCATCTCCCTGGTGGTCATGGTCATCGGCTCGGTGGCGATCATGCAGCTGGGCAGCTACCTCCACGCCCGGGAGCACACCGCCGTCTTCAACCGCGTCGCCTCGCCCGCGGTCGCGGCCTTCCTCGACTACGCGATCATGTTCGGCCTGTTCTGCCTGGGCTTCGTCATGATCTCGGGCGCGGGCTCGAACTTGAACCAGCAGTTCGGCTGGCCGACGTGGGTCGGCTCGGTAATTCTCCTCGTCCTGCTCATCGGGATGGGCTTCCTCGACGTCGACCGCGTCTCGAAGATCATCGGCATGGTCACCCCGATGATCATCGTGCTCATCATCCTCGGCGCGGTCGTGACGTTCTTTAACTCCGACTGGGACATCGACCGCCTCAGCCAGGTCGCCGGCACCATCGAGCACCCGCTCGGCGCGGGGCAGTGGTGGCTCGCCGCGATCAACTACGTGGGCCTCAACCTCGTGTGCGGCGGCTCGATGGCCGTGGTGATCTCCGGGTCGAGCCTAGACACCAAGGCCGCCGGCATCGGCGGGCTCATCGCCGGCATCGTCTTCACGCTGCTCCTGCTCGCCGCGACGACCGCGCTGTTCCTCAACGTCGACGTCGTCAAGGACGACGACGTCCCGATGCTCACGCTGCTCTACAGCATCCACCCGATCGTCGGCCTGGTCATGGCGCTGACCATCTACCTGATGATCTTCAACACCGCGGTCGGCAACTTCTACTCGCTGGCCAAGCGCATGACCCGCAAGAAGCCCGACTGGTTCCGCCCGGTGTACTTCGTCACCGTCGGCGTCGGCTTCATCTTCGGCTTCCTGCCCTTCGACCGGCTGGTCAACGTCGTCTTCCCGATCCTCGGGTACCTCGGCATCGTCCTGTTCGTCGTGCTCGCCGTGGCGTGGGTGCGCGGCCGCCCGCTCATCACCACCGAGGAGAACCGCCGCAACCGGGTGCGCCGGCTGCTCGCCAAGCGGCTCGACCCGCGCGAGCAGTACACCCGCCGCGACCGCGCGGAGCTCCACCGGATCGCCGCGAAGTCGAATATCTCCGACCGGCAGCTGCTCATCAGCCTCGTCGGCGAGGTCGAGGAGGAGCTCGAGGGCGACTCGGACCTCGACTACGAAGCGAAGTTCGGCGACCTCAACGAGCTCGACGCGGACAAGGACGACGCCAGCGACGCGCTCGTCGACGAGCTCATCTCCGCGGAGGCGCGCCCGGGGAAGCGCCGCTAGCCAGATCCCCCGTTCCGGGCCCGGGGCTGGGCGGGGTCGGCCGAACGAGGGAACCCGGCCGCCCTGCGCCAAGGGCCATGCACTAGAGTTAATGAGATCTAGCACCCAGGGCCCGCGCGGCGGGGCGCTCGCTCGCCCCGCGCCTGAACTCGCTTGCTTCCCCGCCGGGCCCGGCAGCCCGCTCGACTGAGGAGCCGCCCCGTGTGGAAGAACGCCTGGATCGTCGCCCTATCACTCATCGGCCTGTGCGTCGGTGCCGGCTTCGCCACCGGCCAGGAGCTGTTGCAGTTCTTCGTCTCCTTTGGCTTTAAGGGCCTGTGGGGCGTGGGCCTGGCGATGCTCGTCATGATCATCAGCTCGATCGCGATCATGCAGCTGGGCAGCTACCTCCAGGCCAGGGAGCACACCGCGGTCTTCAACCGCATCGCCACCCCGTGGCTCGCGCGCTTCCTCGACGGGATGACGATGTTCACCCTGTTCTGCATGGGGTTCATCATGATCGCCGGCGCGGGCTCGAACCTCAACCAGCAGTTCGGCTGGCCCACCTGGGTCGGCTCTCTGGCGCTCGTCGCGCTGCTCGCGGTGATGGGCATGCTCGACATCGACAAGGTCTCCCGCGTCATCGGCGGGATCACCCCGATCATTTTCGTGCTCATCGTCGTCGCCGCGGTCTACACGTTTGCCACCGCCGACTGGGACCTCCAGGCCCTCGAGCCGCACGCCACCTCCGTCGATAACCCGCTGGGCGCGCCGACGTGGTGGCTCGCCGCCATCAACTACGTGGGCCTCAACCTCATGGCCGGCGCCGCGATGGTGGTCGTCATCACCGGCACGAATCTCGATACCCGTTCCGCGGGCCTGGGCGGAGTGCTCGCCGGAATTATCTTCACTATTCTTCTCGCCGTCGCGACGCTGACCCTTTTCCTCAACGTCGCCGAGGTCAAGGATGACGACGTACCGATGCTGTCGGTGCTGACGAATATTCACCCGACCATGGGCCTGTTTATGGCGATCGTGTCCTTCCTCATGATCCTCAACACCGCGGTCGGCGATTTCTACGCCCTCGGCAAGCGGCTCACCCGTCGCCACACCGAGCGCTTCCGGATCACCTACCTCATCTCCCTGGTGATCGCCTTCGGCTTCAGCTTCTTCCCCTTCGACCGGCTCGTGAACGTCATGTTCCCGATCCTCGGGTACCTGGGCCTGATCATGCTGCTCACCTTCATCGTCGGGTGGCTGCGCGGCCGGCCGGTCATCACGACCGAGGCGAGCCGCCGCCGGCGGATCTACCAGTTCGTCACCAAGCGGCTCGACCCGCGCGAGCAGTACACCCGCCGCGACCGCGCGGAGCTCCAGCGGGCGACGAGGAAGTCGAATATCGCGAACCGCAAGCTCATCGTCTCCATGGTCCACGAGGTCGAGGAGGCGCTCTCCAACGACTCGGACCTCGACTACGAGCCGATCTTCGACGACATCGACGACTTCAGCGATTACATCGACAAGCGCGGCCGGGAGACCGCCTCGAGCGAGGAGCAGTTCCGCGCCCCGGAGGAGACAGATGCCGGGCAGTCCCAGGGCTCGGCGAAGGAGTAACTGAAGCCCCGCCGCGAGGCCCCGCGGGGCCCGCCGGCCCGGGCTAGGCGCGCGTCGTGGGGCTCTCGGCGGCGGCGCGGGCGGCGATGAGGTCGCCGCGCGCCCGGGCCACCCGGGAGCGCACCGTGCCGAGGCGCACCCCGGTGATGCGCGCGGTCTCCTCGTAGCTGTAGCCGAGGATCTGGGTGAGGATGAGCGCCTCGCGGCGCTCGGGCGCGAGCTCGTCGATCAGCCGGCGCACGTCGAGCCACTCGGAGATCGACTGCTCGTCCGAGCCGCGGGCCGGCACGCGGCGCACGGCGTCCTCGTCGGCGGCCGCCCGATCCTGGGGGCGGGCGACGTCCTTGCGGACGCTGTCGACCCACACGCGCCGAGCGATCGCGAGCAGCCAGGTGCGCGCCGAGGAGCGCGCCGCGAAACGCGGCAGGGCGTTGATGACGCGCAGGAAGGTCTCCTGGGTGAGGTCGTCGGCCTGCTGGCGCCCCGCGAGGTGCGCGAGCAGGCGCCAGGCGTCGTCCTGCGTGGCGCGGATGAACGCGCTCAGTGCGCGGCGATCGCCACGGCCGGCGCGCACCGCGAGGCGGGTGATCTCCTCGTCGTCGGCGCGGGAATGAAGACTCACGATCCCAATTCCTTAAATAGCCTTACCTTCGTAAGGATTAGGTGAACTTAGTGCAATGGTAGTACGAAAGGTTGAAATTTTCCGCTGAGCTTGAGCGGCGCCCTGTTATCTCCGTAACCTCGCTATCACAGACGTCACGTTAACTCTCGAATTCGGAGGTTGCCAGCAGCAATGTCGGCCAACGACCAGAACATCGACGACATCCTCAGCCGCGGGCTGCGGAAGACCGAGGAGGGCCCGACCCGCCGCCACAACGGCGCCCCGGTCCCCTCGGAGAACCACTCCGTGACGGCCGGTCAGGGCGGCCCCGTCATCCTCAACGACATTCACCTCATCGAGAAGCTCTCTCACTTTAACCGCGAGCGCGTGCCGGAGCGTACCCCGCACGCCAAGGGCAACGGCGCCTTCGGCGAGCTGCACGTCACCAACGACGTGTCGAAGTACACCAAGGCCGCGCTCTTCCAGCCCGGCACGGTCACCCCCATGGGTATCCGTTTCTCCACCGTCGCCGGCGAGCAGGGCTCCCCGGACACGTGGCGCGACGTGCACGGCTTCGCGCTGCGCTTCTACACCACCGAGGGCAACTACGACATCGTCGGTAACAACACCCCGGTGTTCTTCCTCCGTGACCCCATCAAGTTCCCCGATTTCATTCACTCGCAGAAGCGCGTGAAGGGCTCGGGCCTGCGCGATGACAACGTGCAGTGGGACTTCTGGACCCGTACCCCGGAGTCGGCTCACCAGGTCACCTACCTGCTCGGCGACCGCGGCACGCCGCGCACCCAGCGGGAGATGAACGGCTACGGCTCCCACACCTTCCAGTGGATTAACGCCGAGGGCGAGGCCTTCTGGGTGAAGTACCACTTCATCTCCCAGCAGGGCGTCCACAACTTCACCGACGAGGAGGCCGCCGAGGTCGCCGGCAAGAACGCCGACTACCACCGCCAGGACCTCTACGAGGCCATCGAGCGCGGCGACTACCCGCGGTGGGACGTCAAGGTCCAGATCATCCCCTTCGAGGACGCGAAGACCTACAAGACCAACATCTTCGACGTCACCAAGGTCGTGTCCCACAAGGACTACCCGCTCATCGACGTCGGCTACTTCGAGCTCAACCGGAACCCGCGGAACTTCTTCGCGCAGATCGAGCAGATCGCTCTCGATCCCTCGAACCTCGTTCCGGGCATCGGCTTCTCGCCGGACAAGATGCTCATGGGCCGCATCTTCGCCTACGCGGACCAGCAGCGCTACCGCATCGGGCCGAACTACCAGCAGCTCCCGGTCAACCAGCCGATCGTGCCGCGCCACTCGTACAGCCACGAGGGCCCGATGAACTACATCTTCAACGACGGCGGCGACCCGGTCTACAGCCCGAACGGCTACGGCAAGGGCGCCGGCTACCTCGACAACGGCGAGGACTCCGGCTCCGGCCAGACCTACGGCCCGGCCGACGACCTCATCCACAACCCCGACCCGGAGAACACCGACATCGGCCGCTGGGCATACGTCAAGCACGAGGCCGACGACGACTTCTCCCAGGCCGGCGACCTTTACCGCAACGTCTACGACGACGCGGCGAAGGAGCGCTTCATCCACAACATCACCAACAAGATGGCCAACCTCGACCCCGAGGTTGAGGAGCGCGTCTACTGGTACTGGGGCCAGGTCGACGAGGACCTCGGCAAGCGCGTCAAGGAGGAGAACGAGCGCAAGAACCACTAAGGTCTCCTCGCTCGTCGCCCGGATAGCGAATAGCCCGGGCTAGCGCATGAGGCGGGCCCCGCCCGGCCACCACGGCCGGGGCGGGGCCCGTTTTTTCAGCGTCTGCGCCGGCTTCCGAGGCACTGGCGGGCTTGCTCTCATCTTGAGGCGCCGGCCTAGAGCGGCCCTCCTTGCTGCCGGCAGCTGGCTAGGATTGGTCCCACCTGCCGGTGAGCGCGCGAGGCGCCCGCCGGCCGAGACACACGGGGCGGTGGTGGGGCGGTGACGACAAAGCCAGCCGGGCTACGCGCCGCGCCTTGGGCGCGCAGCGGCGCGTACGTCGTCGCCATCGCCGCGGTCAGCCTCCTTTCCGCCGCGGAGACCACCGGCTGGCAACGGGGCGGGGTGCTTGCGCTCGGCGCGCTCGCCGCGGCGGCGAGCCTGTGG
The DNA here is from genome assembly GCF_000296405.1 of Corynebacterium otitidis ATCC 51513. GTDB lineage: Bacteria > Actinomycetota > Actinomycetes > Mycobacteriales > Mycobacteriaceae > Corynebacterium > Corynebacterium otitidis. The sequence continues at coordinate 217,825 of NZ_JH815194.1, read as the reverse complement.
CGGCGCCGCTTCCCGTATCTCCTCGTGGCCTGCGCGTGTGCGATGACGGCGCTCGCCACCCAGGCGCTGCTCGTGCCGGCGCTGTTCAACCTCGGGGTTCGGCGCGCCCGCGCCGGGGCTCTCGTTGCCGCAGGGGTCTCCGTGGGGCTGCTCGCAATAGTCTCTTCCCGCGGCGAGCGGGTCGTCTCGATCGAGGGTATCGACCTGGACGCAACGAGTGGGCTCGTCGGCTGGGCGCTCAACGCGCTCGCGATCGTCGCCGTTCCCTACGCCGCGGGTGCCTTCGTCTCGACCCGCCGCGCGCTGACCGATAGTTTGCGGGCCCGCGCCGAGCACGCGGAGGCCGAGCGCGCCGCCCGCGCCGCCGAGGCGGTGCTCAGGGAGCGCGCCCGCATCGCCGCCGACGCGCACGACGTGCTGGGCCACAAGCTCTCTCTCGTGGCGCTGCAGGCCGGCGGGCTGGAGCTCCACGCCGGCGACGGGGCGGAGGTTGTGGCCGAGCAGGCCCGCCTGCTTCGCCGCAGCGCCCGCGACGCGCTCGACGAACTGCGCGTCGTCATCGGTTCACTCGAGGAGGCGGGGAGTGAGGCCGCGGGCGATCCCCGCGCCACCTCCAGCGCGGGACCGGCGGGCATCCGTCGTCTGGTGGCGGAAAGCAGGCGCGCGGGCGCCGCAGTGGATCTCGTCGACGATCGCCTGAAGGCAGGTGCCGCGCTGCCTCCGGAGACCGCGGGGGCGGCTTTCCGCATCGTCCAGGAGTGCCTGACCAACGCCCACCGCCATTCCCCGGGCGCACCGGTGCGCGTCGTGCTCTCCGGCGGCCCGGGGGAGAGCCTGCGCATCGAGTGCCGCAACGCCGTGGCCGAGGCCCCGCGTCGCGCCGCGCTCCGCGCGGGCGGTCGCGGGCTGGCGGGAATGCAACGACAAGCCAGCAGGGCCGGAGGGCGGCTCGTCGCGTTCGAGGAGGACTCCGTCTTTGTCGTCCGCGCGGAGCTGCCCTGGCCGGATCCGGTGACGACAGCGGGGGAGGATCGATGATCCGGGTGCTCATCGTCGACGACGACCCGCTGGTGCGCGCCGGCCTGCGGTTCATCCTCGAGGCCGCGGAGGACATCGTCCCCGTCGCCGAGGCCGCGGATGGGCAGGAAGCCGTGGTTTCGGCTGCCCGCACCCGGCCCGACGTGGTGCTCATGGACCTGCGGATGCCGGGCACCGACGGGCGTGTGGCTACCGCTGAGCTCGCGGCCGGCGCCGACCAGCCTCGGGTGCTGGCGCTCACCACCTTCGACGCGGACGAACTGGTGCTCGGCGTCCTGGACGCGGGGGCGAGCGGCTACCTCCTCAAAGACGCCCCTCCGGAGGAGATCATCGGCGCCGTGCGGGAGACCGCAGCGGGGCGGACGATCCTCTCCCCGCGCCACGCGGGGCTGCTGCTCGAGCGCTACCGCGACAACCCGGAAAACGCGCGGCGCAACCGGGCCTGGGAGCGGCTAGCTGTGCTCACCGACCGGGAGCGCGAAGTCGTCGCCTGCGTTGTGGAGGGGCTCACCAACGCTGAGATCGCCCGGCGGCTGTACTTCTCCGCGGCGACGGTGAAGGCGCACCTCGGGCACATCTTCGGCCGGCTCGGCATCGATAACCGGGTCCAGCTGGCGGTGCTCGGCCACGACGCCGGCCTCGCTGCTGACGAGGACTAGACCGCTAGCGCGTAAGCGCCCTCTAGGCCGACCGGCCGATCCGGTTTCTAGCTGCCTGGGCGATGTCATAAGCCCCGCGCCGCCCATAACGTGTGAGTACATAAACCCGCGAAAACACGAGGCTCTGAGTGGTTGTTCTCGGCCCCCAGACCTGGTGAAGGAGATTGGGCTGGAACGATGAGCGCAACCAAATACGACGAGCTCGGTACATCGGCTTTCCGAGAACCGGCAAGAACCATCCAGTGCACGTGTTTGCCGGCCGGGTCGCGCGGCGACGAGACGGCCGCCGTCGGGACGGCCGCGACTCCGTTCAGTCCGATCCGTCTAGATATGAGTCCTCGGCCATGACTGTCGTCGGTCCCGCCGGCCCGCAACCGGTGCTCCGCGACAGCTACCTGGGCGCGACCACGGCAGAGCTGCAGCGCAATAGCGTGCGCCGGCGTCTCGTGGGGCTTGTTAACCAGAAGCTGTTGTTTCCCCACCGGGGCGCCGTCGCCCTCGCCGACGACCGGATCGAGCTCTGCGGGTGGCGCACCGTTCGGCGCGGCGAGGTCGTCGCCGTGGAACGCGGATTCATCCCCGAATACGGGCGTGTCGCCGCCGGCGGGCTGCGCGGCGGCTTTCCGTCGTTTGGCTTTATCGAATCGATTGGCGCGCCCCTGGTTATCCGGCTGAGAAGCGGGAGCAGCATCGTGCTGCTCGTGGGGTACACCTGGTGGTCCGGCGCGTCGAAAAACCGCTCCTGGAAGCCGGCCGTCGCCGCACGTCTGAGCTGAGAAGAAACAGCGGGCGCACACGTCCGCCCCGCGCGCCAGCGGGCGCGCGGGGCGGGGAGAGGGGAGCGGCGCCTCGGTTGGCGCCGCCCTGGAGTGATGTCTAGAAGCGGCTCGGCTCGGAGCCGTCCTCCTCGCTGACCTTGTGGGCGGCGTCGTCGACCTCCCGGGCGTAGAGGCTGCGCCCGAGGTAGAACGACGCGACCGGCGCGACGATCCACAGCGCCGCGATGGTGAGCAGCGCCCAGATGAAGTCGCGGGCGACGAAGCCGTTCTCGCCCCACTGGACGACGAGCTGCGCGGCCACGAGGATCGGCAGCGCGACGCCGACGGTGAGCCCGAGGACGTTGGCGCGGCTGATCGGCCCGCGGCACAGCCACAGGGAGATCGCGTTGATCCCGATGAGCGCCGCGCCGAGGATGACGAGCGCCGAGGCGATGATCTCGTAGAGGGCCATGGCGATTCTTTTACCTCCTTCCCCGGGACACGATCCTGCTCAGCGAGATGGTCGGCAGGACCCCGGCGACGAGCGCGCTGAGCAGCGCGACCTCGAAGCCGATGGACGTGGCGGTGGTGAGCGTCCACACGACGAAGATGCACACCATCGAGTAGAACACCATGTCGGAGAGCACCACCCGGTTGAGCACGTTGTTCGTCTTGAACATGAGCACCACCGCGGAGAGCAGCGCCACCGCGATGACCGCGATGGCCACGGTGCAGACGATGTCGAAGGGGCTCACAGCTTGTCCTCCTCGAGGGGATCGGGATAGAGGTAGTACCGCTCGTCGAGCGTCTCGTGGTCGCCCTGGCCCGGCACCCCGTGGTCGATGCCCTTGACCTTGGGGTTGAGGCGCTCCTCCATCTCTGCGAGGGAGGCGATCGCGTCCGACGGGTCCTGGCCCTCGAGGACGTGGACGATGAGCGTGTAGGGCTCCCCGTCGCGGGCCGGCTCGCGCAGCCCCATCGACAGGGTCGTGGGCGTCACGGTGATCGACGTGGAGAACCAGAAGACCTGCCACGCGGTCGTGACCCGAAGTGGGTAGTAGATGATCACCGGCCGGAAGTACCTGCCCGGCTTGAGGGTGTGGTACGCGAGCTTAAACCCGGCGGCGAAGATCTCCTTGATGAGCCAGGGAATGTAGAGCAGCACGTGCATGACTAGGCACCTCCCATCGCGGCGCTGTCGCCCAGCACCGCGGAGACGTAGTTGGCCGTGTCGAGCAGCCCGTCGGTGGCCGTGAGGAGCGCCTCGACGAGCGGGCCGGCGAAGACGAACATCCCCGCGGAGACGGCGATGAGGACGAGCGAGGGCCAGATCAGCCTCGTTTTGATCCGCAGGTTCTCGGGCACGTCCTGCATGGGGTGGCCCCAGAACGCCTTGCGCCAGACGCGCAGCATCGCGAGCAGCGCCGCGAAGCTCGCGACGACGATGACGACGATGACGAGCCAGGAGCGCCAGCTGGCCTCTTCGGCGACGGCGCCGACGACGAGCACCTTGCCCCACAGCCCGGAGAAGGGCGGCAGCCCCACGACCGAGAAGGAGCCGGCGGCGACGATCGCGGCGATGAGCGGCTCGCGGCGCATGAGCCCGGAGAGCCGCTTGATGAGCCCCGTGCCGTAGGTCTCCTCGATCGCGCCGGAGGCGAGGATGAGCCCGCCGACGGTGACCATGTGGTGGACCATGTAGAGCACGCCCGCGGCGAGCGCGTGGCGCTCGTTGCCGCTCGTGAACGCCAGCACGACGAGGATGAACGGCATGCCGTTGACCATCTGGTAGGCGATGACCCGCCTGATGGAGTTCTCCGCGAGGCCGGCGAGCGAGCCGACGAGCATGGAGGCGACCATGACGACGACGATGAGGGTGTTCCACCGGTCGTCGAGGTCGAAGATCGTCGTGTAGATCCTAAAGAGCATGTAGACGGCGACCTTGGTGTGCAGCGCGGAGAACAGCCCCATCACCGCCGCCGAGGTGCCCGGGTAGGTGCGCGGCAGCCACGTGTGCACGGGGAAGACCCCGGCCTTCGCGGCGACCGCGATGATGACCAGCCCCATCGCGACCGTCACCGGCCCGCCGCCGGCGGCCGCCCCTTCGAGAGCAGCGATGTTGACGGTACCGGCCTGCGAGTAGACGAACGCGACGCCGACGACCAGCATCGTCGAGGCCGCGAGGTTGATGACGACGAACATGCGCGCCGACGCGAGCCTCGACCACGTGCCGGTCATGGCGATGAGCCCGTAGGAGGGCAGGAGCATGACCTCGATGAACACGAAGAAGTTGAAGAGGTCCGCGGTGAGAAGCGCGCCGTTGACGCCGGTGATGAGGATCTGGGAGAGCGCCGGGTAGAACTGCGAGCGCGTGTCGCCGTTCGCGGTGGCGAACCAGTTCGCCGTCGCCGCGACGAGCCCGGTGGTCACGAGCATCACGCCGGTGAACGCGTCCGCGGCGAAGGGGATCGCCACGCCGCCGGGGAAGAGCCCGATGTTGTGGGCGATCGTCCCGTTCGCGGCGGTGTGCGCGAAGACGAGCCCGCCCGCGACGGCGGAGAGCGCCGGCACCGCGATGTGGAGCGTGTCGCGCGCCCACCGCCACGGCAGGATCGCCGCCGCCGCGCCCGCGAGCAGCGGGACGACGACGAAGAGGGATAGAAGCGATTCCATCTAGCGGTCTCCCTTCGGCGTCTGGTCGGTGGGCTCGCCCGCCGGGGGCAGCTCCCAGGCGGGCTTGTTGCTCTTCCAGTTGGCGGTCTCCTCGGCGCGGGCCTCGGCGACGGCCTCCTCGTGGGCGCGCTCGTCGGCGGTGGTGCGCGTCGAGCGGCCCAGCGTCGAGAGCGGGGAGCGCACCGGGCGCCGGCCGCTCATCGCGACCGGGTCCTGGACCTCGGTGTCGTCGCTGCGGCCCACGGCCGCGACGGTGAGCAGGATCGAGGTGATCGCCATGGAGATGACGATCGCGGTGAGGACGAACGCCTGCGGCAGCGGGTCGCCCGCCACGTCTAAGTCCGCGCGGTCGGGGAACGCCTCGCCGCGCAGCTCACCCACCCCGGCGGTGAGGATCATGAGGTTCGCGGCGTGGGCGATGAGCTGCATGCCCATGACCACGCGCACGAGCCCGCGCTGCTGGACGAGGTACACCCCGCCCGCAACGAGCAGCCCGATGGTGAGAGCGAGAAACACGGTGCTAGTCCTCCTTCCCCGCGTCGGTGAGGCGGGCGGTGTCGATTCCGGGGATCGTCTCGCGGCCCGGGGTGCGCGACACCGCGCCGCGGCGGTCGGTGCGCTCCGGTCCCCCGTCGTTGGCGCTGCGCGTCGGGGAGAACGGCTCCGGGTGGTCGGCGGTGGTGATCTCCTCGGGGAAGCTCAGCGCCGGGGTGTCGGGCAGCGGACCGCCGACGCGGGTGTAGTCGAGCTCCTCGACCGAGCCGACGCCCGGGCGCAGGTAGCCGCCGAGCGCGTTGATCGCGGCGAGCAGCATGCCCACGACCGCGAGGTAGATCCCGCCGTCGAAAAGCAGCGAGGTCGTTAAGTGCACGTCGCCGACGTGCGCGTAGAGGGGCCTGAGGAAGGAGCCCTCGGCGTAGCCGATGAGCCCGGTCGCCACGGCGAGCGCCACGCCCACGGCCACGAGCCAGATCGGCGTCGAGGGCCTAAAGAGGATGGAGTCGCGGCCCTGCGCGAGGTAGAGCAGCATCATGCCGGCCGCGGCGATGAGCGCGGCGATGAACCCGCCGCCCGGGTCGCCGTGGCCGCGCCAGAAGACGATGACGCTGAGCACGAGGAGCACGGGCGCGAGCAGGGTGAAAACCTTCGCCATGGGCACCGAGTTGAGCTGCGACTGGCCGAGCGGGTTGGGGCGGGTGCCGGCGAAGAACGGCATCCGCGGCGCGGAGCGCACCACCGAGGTGATGACCAGCGCGGCCATGCCCAGCACGGAGAGCTCGCCCAGGGTATCGAGGGCGCGGAACTCGACGATGATCGTCGCGACGATGTTGTCGCCCTCGGTGATGGCGGGGGCGTTGTCGAGGTACCACTGCGCGAGCTCGGAGCGGCCGTTGCGCCCCATCATCGCCCACACGGCGATGAACGCCGCCGCGCCCGCGGCGAGCGCGATGATCGCCGAGCGGGCGGCGCGGGCGCGGCTGGGCCGCGGGAAGGAGCGCGGCTGGTAGCGCACGACGAGCATGAAGATGACGACGACGATCGCCTCGACGAGCAGCTGGGTGAGAGCCACGTCCGGCACGGAGAGCATGAGCATCTGCAGGGTGACGCCCACGCCCGCGACGCCGAGCAGCACGACGCTGGTGAGCCGGCTGTGGCTGATCGCCAGGCCGACGACGGCGATCGCGACGATCGCGAGCGGCACGACGTCGGTGGCGGTGGTGAACTCCCCGCCGGAGTCTGGCAGGCTCACCCCGTCGATGCCCGGGCCCGCTAAGAGCGTGACGGCGACGAGCGCGACGGCGAGCCCGACGGGCCACACGATGTGGCGCGAGGGGCTAAACGAGTCGGCGAGCTTCGCGAGCGGGCGGCCGACGTGCGTGAACGAGCGGTTGACGTGCTTGAGCAGGCTGTTGCCGCTAAACGGCAGAAGCTCGCCCTCGACCGCGGCCCAGATGCGGTGCCGGAAGGCCACGCCGACCGCGCCGAGCGCGATGACCACCACGGAGATCACCAGCGGCAGGGTGATGCCGTGCCACAGCGAGAGGTGGGTGTGGGCCTCCGCGCCGGTGGAGGCGACGACCGCGTCGACGACGTCGTCGAGCAGCCACGGCGCGAGCCCCACGGGCAGGGAGAGCAGCCCCGGCAGCGCGGCGGGCAGCCACAGCGAGACGGGCGCCTCGTGGACCTCGGGCTCGTCGCGGTCGGGGTCGCGGGCCGGGTCGATGAACGCGCCGACGAGGTACTTCGCCGAGTAGGTGAAGGTAAGAAGCGCGCCGATCGCGGCGAGCGTGAGGAGCAGCCCCACGCCGACCGCGCCGACGGGCGCGTCCTGGAACGCCTCGAGCATGCCCTCCTTGGAGACGAACCCGAAGGTCGGGGGGATCGCCGCCATGGAGGCGACGCCCACCGCCGCGGAGGCGAAGGTGAAGGGCATCTTCCGCCAGATCGACCCGAGGCGCGCGATGTCGCGGGTGCCGTTCTCGTGGTCGACGACGCCGATGAGCATGAACAGCGAGGACTTAAACAGCGCGTGCGCGAGCGTGTGGACGACCGCTGCGCCGAGCGCGAGCGGGGTGCCCACACCGATGGTCGCGACGATCCAGCCGAGGTGGCTCACCGTCGAGTAGGCGGTGAGCTTCTTCATGTCGGTCTTCTGGATCGCGAAGAACGCGCTCACCACGGCGGTGACGATGCCCACCCAGATGAGCAGCCAGTTCCACGCCGGCACGTCGGAGAACACCGTGGAGAAGCGCAGCAGCACGTAGACGCCGGCCTTGACGACCGCGGCGGCGTGGAGGAACGCGGAGACCGGCGTCGCCGCGGCCATCGCCTCGGGCAGCCAGAAGTGGAAGGGCAGCTGCGCGGACTTCGTGAACGCGGAGACCGCGACGAGCAGCGCGACCGCTGTCGCGACCCCGGCGCGCTCGGCCCACACGTCGGACGCGAGGATTGCGTCCAGGCGGGTGGTGCCCGCCTGGGTCGCGGCGATCATCAGCGCGACAAGGAGCGTGAGCCCGCCGAAGAAGGTGAGCACGAGGGTGCGCATCGAGCCGCGCTCGCCCGAGGAGCCCGAGCGGGCGATGAGCATGAACGACGCCAGGGAGACGAGCTCCCAGGCGATGAAGAGCACGACCACGTCGTTGGCGAGGACGAGCAGCACGATCGACAGGGTGAAGGCCGTCATGATCGTGTAGAAGCTCGTGTTGCCCTCCCCGCGGGGGAGGTAGGCCGCCGAGTAGACGAACACGACCGTGCCGATGCTCAACGCCAAGAGCGCGAAGAACGCGCCGAGCGCGTCGGCCTTGAGGGCGAAGTCGAGGTCGGCGCCCGAGCCGAGCGCGTCGGGCACCCACGTGAACTCGAAGACCAAGGGTTCGCCGGAGAGAATCCCGGGGAGCTGCGAGGCGAGCGTCACCGCCCCCGCGGCGAGCAGCGCCGCGAGCGGCCACCCGGCCTTCCTATCGAAGAGTCGCACCGCCGGCGGCGACACCACCACCGCGCCGACGGCTAGCGCGACGACAATCGCGACTGTCACGAAAACTCACACAATCCTTGTCGGCTGGTTAATATGTAGGGCTTTACAAACCCCTCTTACGCTATCAGCACGCGCTCAGCCGCGTCCGGGCCAGGCCTGGCTGCCCTGCCGGTTTAGACTTGAGCGCCATGAGGGACATGACCGGGCGGCTGCTCGCCGCCCTCGCGGCCGTGCCGCTTGTTCTCGGCGCCGTCATCGTCGCCGCCACCGGGCTCGGCATCCAGCACTCGTGGCTCACGCTCGACGAGGCCGCCGACGGCTTCCGGCCCGCGCCCTCGGCGGCGGGCCCGGCGGCCGCGGGCGGCCGC
>NZ_JH815194.1:207770-208709 GCF_000296405.1 Corynebacterium otitidis ATCC 51513 | reverse complement strand
CCGCGACGCGACCGTCGCGGACGCCACGTCCCGCGCCCGGGGGCTCGCCGAGCAGGCGGACGCGCTCGCCGGCCCGGCCGGGGAGCTGAGCTCGGCCGCGGGCCGCGTCTCAAGCGAGCTTTCCGAGCTGCGCCGGGCGGGCGACGACATCCTCGCCGCCGTCGACGAGATCGAGGGCGTGGGCGGCACGCTCACCAACGCCGCCGAGGCCGTCAACGACAGCTCCGTGCGCGGCGCGGAGGCCGTCGTGCGGCTCGAGGAGGAGACCCGCCGGCTGCGCGACGCGATTCGCGAGGTCGACGCCGACCTCGCCCGCCAGCGCAACGCGGGCGCCCAGCGGCTGCGCCGCGACCTCGTCGCCGCCGACCGGACGATCCAGCAGAACCAGATCAACGGCTCCGAGGCGCAGAGCCTCGTCGACCTGGGCGACCGCGCTAAGCGCCTCGCCGACGACCTCACCACCTCGGAGAACGCCTACACCGAGGTGCTCAGCGACGCCGAGGGTGCCCAGAGCTCCGTCGAGTCCGCCGCAGCCGGCCTCGAGAGCGCACTCGGCGACCTGCCCGCCAAGGCCGAGGCGCTCGATAGCGAGGTCGAGGACATCCGCTCCGACGCCGCGGAGCTCGAGACGATCGTCGCGCGCCTCGGCACGGAGGTCCCCGCGGCGGCCGACCGGCCGGTCGCCCCGCCGCTGCAGGTGCTCCTCGTCGCGGCGGCCGTGTCCGTCGGCGGTGCGGCTCTGGGCCTGGGCGCCGTGGGGCTTCTCACCGGGCGGATCCGCCGCGGCGACGGGCGGCCCGCCGGCGGGGAGGCCGCCTGGGGTCTCGTCGGGCTCGCGGGCGCGGCGCTCGCCGTCGCGGGCGGGATCCTGCTCGCGGTGCTCTCCTCGGGCGTGCCGGTCGCGCTGCTCGTCGCCGCGAGCCTCGTGCTCGCCGCGGG
>NZ_JH815194.1:199662-207385 GCF_000296405.1 Corynebacterium otitidis ATCC 51513 | reverse complement strand
CGCCGACCGCGCGGCTGCCCGTCGTGCCCGACGAGGCCGAGCAGCCCCCGCGCGAGCGGTGGGGCGGGCGGCACTCCGCCGCCCCGGAGGGCGCGGCCGAGGAGGTCGAGCGCGACCGGTTCGGGCGCATCGTGCGCCGCCGCGACAAGGATGACGACTAAGGGGAGGACTCTCCCTCCCACCCGGGGATAGAGAAACAGCCAGGGCCCCGCTCGGCGAGAGTGCCGATCGCGGGGCCCTGGCTTGTTGTTCCGGCTGGACGCCGGTCGTGGTCGGGATAACAGGATTTGAACCTGCGACCTCCTCGTCCCGAACGAGGCGCGCTACCAAGCTGCGCTATATCCCGTGGCGCTCGCATCACTGTAGCGAAGCGCGAGGGTGAAGACAAAACCCCAGGTGGCGGCCGGCACCGGCCGGGGCGGGCTAGGAGTCGTCCCGCGCGGTGATGCGCAGCAGCGTCGCCGAGGGGCGGCAGAACAGCCGGAACGGAACGTACTTCGAGGTCCCCAGCCCGTTGGACACGTGCAGCGCCATGCCGTCGAACTCGCTGGGGCCCTTCGCGCGGGCCCTGTCGATGCCGCAGTTCGTGACGATCGCCCGCCCGCCGGGCAGGCAGAGCTGCCCGCCGTGGGTATGCCCCGCGAGCGCGAGGTCGTAGCCGTCGGCCGCGAACTTCGAGAGCACCCGCGGCTCGGGGCTGTGGGTGAGCCCCAGCGAGAGGTCCGCCTCGGGGTGCGGCGGCCCGGCGATCTCGGCGTAGTCGTCGAGGTCGTGGTGCGGGTCGTCGACGCCGGCGGCCGCGATGCGCAGCGGGCCCGCCTGGAACTCGTGGCGCGCCTGGTTCGCGTCCAGCCAGCCGTGCTCGAGGAACGCGGCGCGCATCCCGCGCCACGGCAGCTCCACCGAGCTCGGCTCGTGCTTGCGGCCCAACAGGTAGGAGAACGGGTTCGCCGGCCGCGGCGCGAAGTAGTCGTTCGAGCCGAAGACGAAGATGCCCGGCACGGCGAGCAGCGGCCCGAGCGCCGCCATGACCTCGGGCACGCCGGCCTCGTCGGAGAGGTTGTCGCCGGTGTTGACGACGAGGTGCGGGTGCAGCCCGGCGAGCGCGTTGACGAAGGAGATCTTCGAGCGCTGGCCCGGGATCATGTGCAGGTCGGAGACGTGGAGGAGGCGAAACTCCTCGCCCTTAGCGAGCGTCCCCGGCTTGAGCAGCGGCAGGGTGTGCTCGTGGAGCTCGAAGCGCTTGAGCTCGCTGTAGCCCCACGCCGCGGTCGCGGCGCCGAGCCCGGCCCCGGCGGCGGCGAGCGCGCCCAGGGAGGAGACGATCTTCTTCGCGGTGATGTGCACCTAGCCGACTGTACGGCCCGGGTGCCGCGATCGCCTAGTTGTCGTCGTCGCCGTTGAGCTGCTCCTCGATCTCGCGGGTGAGCTCGTCGACGCGGTCCTGCCAGTTGTCGGCGTTACGCTCCGCGCGGCGCGGCTCCCGCCCGTCGGAGACCTCGAGGTCGATCGTGCCGCCGTAGCGGTAGACCGGGCCCTCCGGCCGCACCGCGACGACCTCGTCGCGCTCCCGGCCCTCGCCGAGCACGCGGCGCACCTGGCCGACCTCGAAGCCGTGCTCCTCGAGGAACTCGCGTGCCTCGCGCTCGGACATGCCCTCGACTTCGCGCAGCGCGGCCTTCGCCTTGCCCTCGTTGAAGACGGGGTCGTGCTCGGCGACCCCGCTGCCGCCCTGGGGGATGCGCTCGGCGAGCTGGAACCACGTGTCCGCCGGCTCGTTGCCGCCGAAGAGGTTCCCGTCCGGGCACTGGCGCACCGGGCCGCTGCACAGCGGCGTGGTCTGGGTACCGTCGTTGAAGATATAGGGCGCGGCCGCCATCTCCGAGGTGAAGCCGAGGAACGCGGCCGAGAGGTTATCCGAGGTCGTGCCCGTCTTCGCGGAGACGTCCCCGTCGAAGCCCGCGGCGTTCGCGGCGCGCTGGGCGGTGCCGTTGTTCGAGTCGTCGGACATGCCCGCGGCGAGCGCGTCGGCCGCGCCGGGCTCGAGGACGTCCTCGCACTCGGGCCGCTCGAGGGGCACCTGCTCGCCGGTGGCGTTGTTGGTGATCTCGGCGATCGGGTTGGGCTCGCACCAGCGGCCGTGCGCGGCGATCGATGCGCCCACGTTGGAGAGCTCCAGCGGGTTGACGGCGGTGGGGCCGAGCACGAAGGAGCCGAGGTTGTTGTCCTTGAACACGTCGGCGAGCGCGGCGTCGCTGTCGTCGAAGGAGCCGGGCTTCTCGTGGCTGCGCAGCCCCAGCGCGGTCGCCATGTCGACGACCGGCGCGACGCCGAACTCCTCGATGAGCTGCACAAACGTCGTGTTGGGCGACTGGGCGAGCGCCTGGCGCAGGGTGAGTGTACCGGGGTAGGAGCCGGAGTTCTCCACGCAGTAGGCGCCCTCGGGGCAGCCGGCGGCGCCGCCGTCGCCGAGCCCGTAGCCCTCGTAGCGGTTCGGCACCGCCAGCGGCTGGTCGAGGCCCATGCCCTGGTCGAGGGCCACGGCGGCGGCGAAGATCTTGTAGACCGAGCCCGCGCCGTTGCCGACCATGGTGGTGGCCTGCGGCAGCATCGTCTCGTGGGCGTCCTGGTCGAGGCCGTAGCTGCGCGAGGAGGTCATCGCGAGGATGGGCCGCTCGTCGGTGGGGGCGACGACGTTGAGGACCTCGGCGACGCCGGGCTCGCCCGGGTCGACGTTGCCGGTCGCGACCTCGCGCGCGGCGTCCTGCACGCCGGGGTCGAGGGTGGTGCGGATGGTGTAGGAGCCGCCGGCGATGTCCTCGGCGCTTAAGCCCTTCGAGTCGAGGTAGTTGAGCGCGTAGTCGCACATGAAGCCGCGGTCGCCCGCGGTGATGCACCCGTTGGAGAGGCCCTGCGGCTCGTCGAGCACGCCGAGCGGCTCCTCCTTGTAGCCCTCGGCCTCCCCGGCGTCGAGGTAGCCCTGCTGGGCCATCGCGTCGATGACGGTGTTGCGCCGCTCGAGGGCGCCGTCGGGGTTGGCGTACGGGTCGAGCCCGGAGGTGGACTGCACCAGCCCCGCGAGCATCGCGGCCTGCGGGACGGTGAGCTCCGCGGCGGAGGTGTCGAAGTACGTGCGCGCCGCCGCCTCGACGCCGTAGGAGTTCGAGCCGAACGGCACGAGGTTGAGATACCGCGCGAGGATCTCGTCCTTGGAGAACATCGAGTCGAGCTCGGAGGCCATGCGCATCTCGCGGAGCTTGCGGGGGATCGAGGTCTCCACCGCGCGCGCCTCCTCTTCGGGGTCGTCGGCCTCGACTAGGAGGAGGTAGTTCTTCACGTACTGCTGGTCGATCGTCGAGGCGCCCTCGGCGACCCCGCCGGAGGAGAGGTTCGCGACGAGCGCGCGCATCGTGCCCTGGAAGTCGACGCCGTCGTGCTCGTAGAAGCGCCGGTCCTCGATCGCGACGATGGCGTCCTTCATCGGCTGCGCGATCTCCTCGCTGGCCACCGGGTAGCGGCGCTGCTCGTAGAGGTAGGCGAGCCGGTTGCCCTCGACGTCGGTGACGACGCTGACGCCGGGGGTCTCGCCGCCGGCGATGTTCTCGAGGTTCGACTCCATCGTCTCGCCGGTGCGCTGGATCGTCACCCCGGCGATGGCCGCCGCCGGGCTGAGCGCCGCGGCGGTGAGCACGCCGGCGATCGCGGTGGCCCCGAGCAGCGAGCTCAGCGGTTTGAAGGTAGACACGCGCCACACTGTACTGCGCAAACGGCGAAAACTGAACAAACCGCCGCCCCTCCTATTGTGATGCAATACATATAAATGCTATAAAGGAGAAACGAATCACACGAGACCCGTCGGGGCCCGGCCGCCGGCGCGGCGACAGCACACCGAAAGAGGGGATGGAGACGATGACGACCTCGTTGGCGGTTCTTGCCCGCCGTGCCCCGGAGGCCGTGTTCGGCCGGCTCGGCGGGGACCGCTCGCCCGCCGAGGCGGTCCGCGAGCGGGAGCTGTGGGTGCGGCACGCGAAGTGCCGGGACATCGACCCCGACCGGCTCTTCGTGCGCGGCGCGAAGCAGCGCAAGGCCGCGGAGATCTGCGACGGCTGCCCGGTCGTGCAGCTCTGCCTCGCCGACGCGCTGGACAACAACGTCGAGTTCGGGGTGTGGGGCGGGCGCACCGAGCGCCAGCGCCGCGCCCTTCTGCGCCACAACCCCCAGATCGAGGACTGGGCGGAGTTCCTGGCCTCGGGCGGGGACGTCGACGAGCTGCAGTCGCTGAGCCGGCCCCGGCCCGCGGCCCGGCGGGGGTAGCGCGAATACGGCTAGGCTTGGCCGCATGACTAAGTGGGAATACTCGACCGTTCCGCTGCTCACGCACGCGACCAAGCAGATCCTCGACAACTGGGGCGAGGAGGGCTGGGAGCTCGTCACCGTCACCCCCGGCCCCAACCCCGAGAACGTCGTGGCCTACCTCAAGCGGCCCGTCGAGGGGGAGTGATCGCCGTGCCCCAGTCGTGGACCGCCCGGCTCGAGGAGCTGGGCATCGACCTGCCGCCGGTCGCCGCTCCGGTGGCGTCCTATATCCCCGCCAGCCGGGTCGGCAACCAGGTGTGGACCTCCGGGCAGCTCCCCCTCGTCTCCGGGGAGCTCACCGCCGCGGGCCACGTCGGCGCGGAGGTCTCCTCGGAGGAGGCCGTCGCCGCGGCGCGCACCGCGTTCCTCAACGCGCTCGCCGCCGTCGACTCCGTCGCCGGCCTGAACAGCATCGAGCGCATCGTGAAGATCACCGGCTTCGTGAACTCCGCGTCCGGCTTCACCGCACAGCCCGCCGTCGTCAACGGCGCCTCCGACCTGGCGGGGGAGATCTTCGGCGACGCCGGGGAGCACGTCCGCTCCGCGGTGGGGGTGGCCGAGTTGCCGAAGAACGCCCCCGTCGAGGTCGAGCTCATCGTCGAGGTCTCGGATTAGCGCACCCGGCGGGCTAGAGTGGGGGCCATGGAGCATCCTGCTTACAGCCAGCTTCGGCGGGTGAGCCCATCCGCCTCGGTGGTGCTGTGCCCCAACCCGAGCTACGCGACCCTCGAGGGCACGAACTCGTGGGTGATCGCCGCGCCCGACGACGAGGTCTCCATCGTCGTGGACCCCGGCCCCGAGGACGAGGGGCACCTCACCGTGCTCAACACGTACGCCCGGGAGGTGGGGGTCGTGCTCATCACCCACCGGCATGAGGACCACGCCGGCGGGGCGGGGCGCTTCAGGCAGCTCAACGGCGCACCGGTGCGCGCCGCCTCGGCGACCCGCTGCGTGGGCGCCGAGCCCATCGCCGACGGTGAGGTCATCTCGGTGGAGGGGGTCACCCCGCAGCTCGAGGCGGTCCACACCCCCGGCCACACGGCCGACGGCGTGTCGTTCTTCGTGTGGTCGGGCGCGCCGCACGAGTCCGAGCTCGAGGGGATCATCACCGGCGACACGATCGCCGGGCGGCACACGACGATGATCTCGGAGAGCGACGGGGACTTGGCGAAGTACCTCGACTCGCTCGAGACCCTCAAGGAGCGCGGCCGCGGCGTGCGGCTTCTGCCCGGGCACGGCCCGGACCGCCCGGATACGGGCGAGCTCGCGGAGAAGTACATCAAGCGCCGCCTCTACCGGCTCGACCAGATCCGCGAGGTGCGCCGGGAGCACGGCTCCGATATCGACCTGCAGCGGCTCATCGACCTCATCTACGACGACGTCGACCCGGTGCTGCGCTACGCCGCGGAGCAGTCGACGAGGGTCGCGCTGCGCTACCTCGACGCCGAGGAGGCCAAGGCCGCTGCCGGCGGCGGCGAGTCCTAGGGCGCGCCGCGTCGGGGGCCCGGCGGGCCCGGGGAGGCGCGGTAGTGAGAAATAAGGCGGGGCGGCCGGGTGAGAATCCCGGCCGCCCCGCCTTAATCTGCGCGCGTGCGCCTTAGCGGGCGCGCTTGGCGAGGTGCTCGGTGTCGATGATGAGCACCGACTTGCCCTCGAGGCGGATCCAGCCGCGCTGCGCGAACGTCGCGAGCGCCTTGTTCACCGTCTCGCGGGAGGCGCCGACGAGCTGGGCGATCTCCTCCTGGGTGAGGTCGTGGTTGACGCGCAGCGCGCCCCCCTCCTGCGTGCCGAAGCGGTTCGCGAGCTGCAGCAGTGTCTTCGCGACGCGGCCGGGCACGTCGGTGAAGATGAGGTCGGCAAGCGAGGAGTTCGTGCGGCGCAGCCGGCGGGCCAGGACGCGGAGCAGCTGCTGCGCGATCTGCGGGTGGTCGCCCACCCAGCTGCGCAGCTGGTTCGAGCTCATCGTCGCGGCGTGCACCTCGGTGACGCAGACGGCGGAGGACGTGCGCGGGCCCGGGTCGAAGATCGACAGCTCGCCGAACATGTCCGAGGGCCCCATCACGGTGAGCAGGTTCTCCCGCCCGTCGCTCGCGTGCCGCGCGAGCTTCACCTTGCCGGAGGTGATGATGAACAGCCGGTCGCCCGGCTCGCCCTCGTCGAAGATGGTGGCGCCGCGCGGGTAGCGCACCGTGTCCATCTTCTCGATGAGGTTGTTCACCGCCGTGGGGTCGACGCCCTGGAAGATGCCGGCGCGGGACAGGATCTCCTGAACTCCTTGCACAATCACTCCTTATGTTGTTCAGCGCTTCCGAGGTGGGAGTCAAAAACTCGTCAATGCTAAGCCTCGGGTCGGCCTGGCTCCGGCGCCCACGTCTGAGCGGCTACAGTGGCCACCAGTTGGCCGCGTGATAATAGCACCGACCGCCGACCATTCTACAGCCGAATAGGTCACGTGCTAGACAAGTTAGTCATCTTCTCACAATTCCCGCCGCGGCCGCGGGCACGCCGGGCCCGAAAAGGCGTGTATTCGGGCGCGCGGCGGATCGAGCGCTAAGGGGGAATCGCGATGAGGCGCCAGGTGTTGGGCTACGTGCTCGCGATCCTCGCGATCGTCGCGGTCGTGGCGATCGCCGCGCCCGCCCTCTTCGACTCCGCGAGCGTGGGCCGCGAGGACTCCGCCCGCGTGAGCCCCACCGACGCCCCGGAGCCGGGCGTGGCGCTCGCCGCGCGGCCCGACTGCCCCGGCGAGGAGATCGCCGGCGTGGAGCTCGGCTGCCTCGGCGAGGCCGAAAGCGGCGAGGGCGAGGCCTCCGCCGATTCCCCGGCGGTCATCAACCTGTGGGCATGGTGGTGCGCGCCGTGCCGCGAGGAGCTGCCGCTCTTCGACGAGCTCGCGCAGAGGCGCCCGGACCTCGTCGTCGCGGGCGTGCACGCCGACGAACACGCGGGCAACGGCGCCGCGCTCTTGGAGGAGCTCGGCGTGGGGCTCGCGTCCTTCCAGGACGACGACAACGCGTTCGCCGCCGCCCTCGAGCTGCCCCGGGTCGTGCCGATCACCGTCGTCGTCGCCGGCGGCGAGCCGGCCGCGGTCTACCCCCGGACGTTCAGCACCGTCGAGGAGCTCGAGCGCGCCGTCGACGAGGCGCTCGCCGACGCGCCCGCCGCGGGCTAGCGGCGCGCGGCACCAGATACGACCGAGTTTTCCGACGCGACCGAGGGGAGGGGCCTAGATGGCCGGCGAGGACAACGCGACGCCGCCCGGCTGGCTCGACCGGCTGACCGCCGCCGGGGGCGAGTGGAGCTGGTGGCCGCCGCTCGTGCGCGCCACCGCCGTCGGCCGCGGCGGGGACGAGACGCGCGCGCCGGC
>NZ_JH815194.1:195463-199562 GCF_000296405.1 Corynebacterium otitidis ATCC 51513 | reverse complement strand
GCCGGCCGCGGTGCTCGCGCTGCTGGCCGGCCCGCCCGGCCGGGGGCCTGAACCCCCGCCGGAGGCCGGGCTGCTGCTCACCCACCGCAGCCCGCGGATGCGCAGCCACGCCGGCCAGGTCGCGCTGCCCGGCGGGAAGCGCGAGGAGTCCGACGAGAGCCTCACCGCGTGCGCGCTGCGCGAGGCCCGCGAGGAGACCGGCCTCAACCCCGCGGCCGTCACGACCCTGGGCGAGGCGCCCGCCCGCGCGGTGCGGCCCTCGGGCCGGCCGGTGACCACGGTGCTCGGCTACGCGCCTCGGCCCGAGCGGGTGTGGGTCAACAGCCCCCACGAGGCCGATGAGGTGTTCTACGCGCCGCTCGGCGCGCTCGCCGACCCGCGCCGCCGCCTGCTCGTCGACGTGCGCGGCACCGCCACCCCCGCTTTTCGCAGCCGCGGCTTCCTCGTGTGGGGGTTCACCGGGATGATCGTCGACGCGCTGCTTCGCACCGCCGGCTGGGAGCGCCCCTGGGACACCGGCCGGGTGCTGGGCCTCGACGAGGCGCTGGCCTCCTCGCGCAACGGCGAGCCCGCCGCAACGTAGAGGCTGCTGCCAGCGCGCGCTTAGCCTGCCCCTAGCGACGGGCGGTACGGTAGCTGGGGTTGCCCGCCGCCACAGCCTAACCAGGAAGGAAGTCCGCCGGTGAGCCTTGCCCTCCTCGTGGACGTTCTCATCGTCATCCTCGTGATCTTCGGGGTGCTGCTCGGCTGGACGCTCGGCGGGTTCGCGGCGGTGGCCTCCACGGCGGGGATCGTCGGCGGGCTCGTCGCCGGCACGAAGCTCGCGCCCTGGGTCGGCGGCCTCGCCGAGTCCGGCATGGCCACCATGCTGCTCAGCCTCCTCACCCTGGTGGTGGCGGTGTGCGTGGGCTACAGCCTCGGCGCCGCGCTCGGCTCCGCGGCGCGCCGCCTGCTGTCCTCGAAGCCCGCCCGCCGCGTCGAGCAGGGCGTCGGCGCCGTGTTCCAGGGGATCGCCACCATGCTCGTCGTGTGGCTCATCTCCCTGCCGCTCGCCGCGAGCGTCGCCGGGCCTCTCGGCTCGGCGCTGCAGAACTCCAAGGTGCTCGCCTTCGTCGACGACGCGATGCCGCCCGCGGCGGAGCGGCTGCCCGCCGCGATCGCCTCGCTCTTCAACGAGTCGGGCCTGCCGCCGATGATCTCCCCGTTCACGGCGATGCCGCCCGCGGACATCGAGCCGCCCAGCGGGGAGATCGAGGACCCCGCCCTCATCGAGCGGGCCCGCCCCAGCGTCATCCACGTCCAGGGCTCCGCCTACTCCTGCTCGAAGCGGCTCATGGGATCCGGCTTCGTCACCGCCCCCGACTACGTCGTCACCAACGCCCACGTCGTCGCCGGCACGGACACCGTCTCCCTCGACACGGTCGACGGGACGAAGGAGGCCCAGGTGGTCTACTACAACCCCGAGTTCGACATCGCGGTGCTCCACTCGCCGGGCCTCGGGCTGCCGGCGCTGCCCTGGGCGGAATACCAGGCCGAGCCGGGCCAGAACGCCACGGTGCTCGGCTTCCCGCTCTCGGGGCCGTTCCGCCCCGACCCCGTGCGGGTGAGCGCCCAGCAGATCATCGCCGGGCCCGACATCTACGCCGGGGGCCGCGTCGAGCGGGAGACCTACGTCGTGCGCGGCACCGTGCAGCAGGGCAACTCGGGCGGCCCGATGATTGATGCGGAGGGCCACGTGCTCGGCGTGGTGTTCGGCACCGCCGTCGACGACAGCGACACCGGCTTCACGCTCACCGCCGACGAGGTGCGCCGCCAGATCGGCGACGTCCACCAGTACACCGAGCCGGTCGACACCCAGGAGTGCGTCGCCAGCTAGCCCCGCGCCCCGAAAGCTCGGGCCCGGCCGGCGCCCCGGGGGGCCTACGCCCGGCGGTCGTCGTGGCGGCGCACGAACCCCACGAGCTCCCGGCAGAAGCCCTCGGGGTCCTCGAGGACGGGCAGCGCCCCTGTGCCGGGCACGACGACCCGCTCGAGGCGCGGGGCGCGCGCCTGAGCGCGTCGGGCGAGCGAGTCCCAGGCCGCGCCGGCGGGCGCGACGAGCAGCACCGGCAGGTCGATCGGCCCGCCCGGGGCGCGCTGCACCGCGAGGCGCAGGTTGCGGGTGATGGCCTCCTTCGCGGGCCCGATGCGCGCCGCGTCGGAGCGCAGCGCCAGGGAGCGCTCGAACTCGGCGGTCGGGTGGAAGTCGGGGTGGGTCGCGCCCCGCAGCTGCGCGGCGATCGTCGACTCCCTGGCCAGGAGGCGGGCGCGCAGCCCGGGCAGCGGCAGGTAGGACGTGGCGATCCGGCGGAGCACGCCGCGCAGCCGGATCGGGTGGCGCGCGAGCTCGGCGCGCAGGTCGGCGGGGTGCGCGGCGCACACCGCCGCGATCGACGAGACCGCCTCCGGGGCGGCCGCGGCCGCCGCCCACGCGATCGCGCCGCCGGTGCCCAGCCCGACAAGGTGGGCGGACTCGTGGCCGAGCGAGGGCACGATCTCAAGCAGGTCGCCCACCGCGGAGCTCAGGCCGTGCCCGAGGCCGGCCGGCGGCTTGTCGGACATGCCGTAGCCGCGCAGGTCGACCGCGGCGGCGTGGAAGCCCGCCTCCGCGACGGGGCCGAGCACTTCCCGGAAGTCGAACCAGCCGCCGAACGCGCCGTGGACGAACACCACGAGCGGGCTATCCGAATCGCCGGCGTGCGCGACGTGGAAGCGCACCCCGCCGGCGTGCACGAAGCCGTGCCGAAACGGCCCGGAGAGCTCCACGGCGCTGGGCGGGAGCGGGCGGATTCTCGGGGGCTTGGCCACTGAGGCCTCCAGTCGCGGTGGGTGGGTTGAAGGGGGTGGCGCCATCCCCGGGCCGTCGGCCCGGGCGGCGAGAACGCCCCGCCGGGCGGGCCGGCGGGGCGTGAGATAACTACTGCGGCGCGCGCGGGCGCCCTGGGCTAGCTAGCTGTAGAGGCCCTCGGAGGACTGCTGGCGCCGCCGCTGCGAAGAGGGCACGACCTCGCGCAGCTGGCCGAACGAGTCGATCGTCTTCTTCGGCGCCTTGATCTTCTTCACCTGCCTAAAGCCGATGAACGCGACGAGCCCGGCGAGCACGACCATGACGCCGAAAACGATGAGGTAGGCCGACCAGCGCGGCAGCCAGATCGCGAGGAGCTCGGCGACGAAGATGAAGAAGAAGAACGAGCTGTACAGGGCGATGATCCCGGCGGCGCCGAAGAGGCCGCCGCCCACGGCGCCCTTCTTCGCGGACGTCGCCAGCTCCGCCTTCGCGAGCTCCACCTCGGAGCGCACGAGCGTGGAGACCTGCTCGGTGGCGTTCTTCACGAGCGTGCCGATCGACTCCCGCCCCGTCTGGGCGTCCACGTCGGACAGCGGGATGGAATTGATCTCGGGCTCGAACTTGTGCGCGCCCTCGCTGTACAGGCCGTCCTTGTTGCTCACAGTCGATGTCCTCTCCGAAAAATAGCGTCGTCGTCGCTTGCTCTCGCGTCCGGCGTCCCCGCGCCCGGGCCGTTAACAACCCCGGGCCGGTCGCCTCGCCCGGGGCTAAAAAGACCGGGCGGCCGCCGCGGCGCCGTATCTGCCCCGACAGTCTAGTATGACCAGCCCGCCGCGCGCCGGCTCGGCCGCCGCCGGGGCCCGCCCGATCCGGTTGAGCGCGCCCGCCGCGGCGTGCGATAATGGCCCCGCTAGGCCCCAGATGTCGTGTCCGTGCGGCCTGCCCCGGCAGATCCCCCCGGTCGGCTGGGTTATCGGCGGCCCGCGCTCTCCCCCGATGCGCGGGCCGCCCCCTTTTTTGTGCGTCCTGCTCGGCGCGGGCGCCGGCGGGCCGGGGCCCTAAGTCCACAGGCCGGGGCGGGGCTCGGGCGTTGCCCACAGGCCGCGGGCTCGCGCGGCGGGCGCGGGGGCTGCGCGCCGGGCAGGATCCCTGGCCATGAGCATCCCGCCCGGCGCCCCGATCGTCGTCTCCGCCGAGGACCCGGCGCTCGCCGCGGAGGCCACCCAGGTCGCCGCCGCCACCGGCCGCAACGTCCTGCCCGCCGCGGGGCCT
>NZ_JH815194.1:193196-194849 GCF_000296405.1 Corynebacterium otitidis ATCC 51513 | reverse complement strand
GGTGCGCGCGGGGGCGGCGGCCGCGGGGCTCGCCGCGGACCTCAAGGCGGCGGGCCACGAGCCGGTCGCCGTGCTGCGGCGGCGCGCGTGGTCCGGGCTGGACTCAGGCGACGTCTCCCGCCTCGTCGGCGGGGCCGTCATAGCCGAGCTGCCCGACGTGCCGGGGCTCGCCAAGCGCGTCGACACCGCGGGGCTGCCCGCGAGGCTGCCCCGGGCGCTGCGCCGCGCGGCGCGCGCCGTGCTTGGGGATGCGGGGCGGGACCGGTGAGGGAGCGGATCGCCGCGCTCGTGCGCGAGATGGAGGACGCCGTGGCAGCTCGGCTCGCGGCGGGCGAGGCCGAGCCCGGCCCGGTGGAGCTCGCCGCTCTGGTGCGGGAGCGCGCCGGGGCGATCAGCGACGGCGACGTGCTGGCCGTTTTGCGCGCGCTGCGCGAGGACACCGTCGGCGCGGGCCCGCTCGAGGCGCTGCTCGCCGAGCCCGGGGTCACCGACGTGCTCGTCAACGGGCACAGCGAGGTGTGGGTCGACCGGGGCGCGGGCCTCGAGCGCGCGGACTCGCCGTTTAGCGGGGAGGAGGCGGTGCGCCGGCTCGGCGCGAGGCTCGCGGCCGCCGCGGGCGGCCGGCTGGACGAGGCGATGCCGTTTGCGAACGCGAGGCTGCGCCGCGCGGACGGCTCGATCGTGCGGCTGCACGCGGTGCTCTCCCCGCCGGCGGAGCGCGGCACGTGCCTAAGCTTCCGGGTGCTGCGCCAGGCGCAGGCGAGCCTCGACGAACTCGCCGCCGGCGGCTTCCTCGACGAGGTGGCGCTTAGGGCGCTGCGCGGGCTCGTCGCGGCGCGGCGCTCGTTCCTCGTCGTCGGGGGCACCGGCGCGGGCAAGACGACGCTGCTCTCCGCTCTTCTCGCCGAGGCCGACGCGAGAGAGCGGATCGTGTGCATCGAGGACACCGCGGAGCTCAACCCCGACCACCCGCACGTCGTCGGGCTCGTCACGAGGCGCGCGAACGTCGAGGGCACCGGCGAGATCACGCTTGCCGAGCTCGTGGCGCAGGCGCTGCGGATGCGGCCCGACCGCATCGTCGTCGGGGAGATCCGCGGCGCGGAGATCGCCGACCTCCTCGCGGCGCTCAACACCGGCCACGAGGGCGGGGCCGGCACGCTGCACGCCAACTCCCCGGCCGAGGTACCCGCCCGCGTCGAGGCGCTCGCCGCGCTCGGGGGCCTGGGCAGGGACGCCGCGCACGGCCAGTTCCGCGCCGGGGTCGACGCCGTCATCTACGTGCGCCGCGCCGCCGGCGGTAGGCGGCGCCTCGCCGCGATCGGCCGGGTGGCCGAGGGGCCCGGCGGGCGCGCGGTCGTCGAGCCGGTGTGGCAGGAGGGCCAAGGCGCGCTCGACGGGCTCGCGGAGCTGGTGGGGGAGCGATGATCACGCTCGTTGCCGCGCTCGCGGCGGCCGTGCTGCTCCTCGGCCCGCCCAAGCCCGCCCGCCGCCTGCCCGCCCCAGAGCGCGGCGCTCACCCGGCGAAACAAGTCAGGCTTCGGATGCTGGGCGCGCTCGTCGCGGTCGTCCTCGCGCTCGGGGCGGCGGGCCTGGGGCCCGCGCCCGTCGCCGCGGCGGCGATCCTTTCGGCCACCGGCCTGTGGCTCGCCGCGC
>NZ_JH815194.1:166274-192486 GCF_000296405.1 Corynebacterium otitidis ATCC 51513 | reverse complement strand
GCGGCCGTCACGGCCCAGGCTGCCGGCCGGCACCGGGGCGCGTGGCGCCGGGTCGCGGGGCTGCTCGCCCTCGGCGTCGAAGCGGAGCGCGCCTTCGCCCCCGCCCGGGAGGTCGAGGGGCTCGCGGAGTTCGCCGCGGTGCTCGTCGCCTCCGGGGAGTCGGGGGTGTCGGTCGCGGAGCCCGCCCGCCGTGTCGCGGAGCGGCTGCGCGGCCAGGCCAGGGCGCGTTCCGCCGCCCGCGCGGAGCGCGCTGGGGTGCTCATCGCCGCGCCGCTGACCGCCTGCTTCCTGCCCGCCTTCTTCCTCCTCGGGCTCGCTCCGGTGCTCGTGGGCCTCGCCCGCGACATGCTCGCCTGAGCCCGACCGACACAGTTATCTCCACCGCGACCCGGCCGCCGCCCGGCGGCGGGGGAGCACGCCAAGAAAGGTGCTATCGCCATGACCGACCACACCCCCCCCCCCCAGACCGGCCGCGACCGCGTTCCCGCCGCCGTCGAGCCCGACAACCCCGCCGAGGCGCTGGCCGTGCGCGTCTCCCCGGCCGCCTCTCCGGGCGCGCCCGGGGCGGTGGCGCGCCGCCGGGCCGGCCGGGGCCTTCGGGTCCGCTTCCGGCGCCTCGCCGCGGGCCAGGCGGGACTCTCGACCATCGAGTACGCCATGGGCACGCTCGCCGCGGCCGCGCTCGCCGCGGTGCTCTACCTCGTGGTCAACAGCAACGCGGTGCAGAGCGCGATCAGCGGGATCATCACCGGGGCTCTAGAGAATGTCCCGGGTTAGGAAACTGGCGGCCGGGGAGCGCGGCTCCGTCACTGTCGAGGCCGCCGTCGCGACCGCCGTGCTCGTCGCGGTGTTCGGGCTCCTCGCCGGCGGGGCCGCGGGGCTCGCGGGGTATCTCGCCGCGGTCCACGAGGCGGGCGCCGCCGCGAGGGCGCACGCCATCGGCGCTCCCGTCGACCCCGGGCGCGTGGCGATCGCCGAGTCCGGCGGGTGGGTGACGGCCACCGTGCCGGTGCCGACGCTCGCCGGCACGCTCGAGGCGAGCGCCCGCTTCCCGAGCGAGCGCTAGATGGACAGGCGCGGGGAGGAGGGCGGCGCCACGGTCGTGGGGCTCGGCCTCGTCCTCGCGCTGCTCGCGCTAGCTGGCGCGCTGGCGGGCGCCGGGGCGCTGGCCGTCGCGCAGGCGAAGGCCCGGGTCGCCGCGGACCTCGCGGCGGTCGCGGGCGCGGAGGAGCTGTGGCGCGGCGGGGACGCCTGCGCCGCGGCCGCCGCCACCGCTCAGGCCAACGGCGCGCGGCTGCGCTCCTGCGAGATCCGCCTCATGGACGTCGAGGTCGTGGCGGTCGTCGCCTCCCGTGCGGCGGTTGCTGTGGCCGGCCCGGTCTACGAGCCCGTCATCGTCGCGAGCGCGCCGAGCAGAGCGATCGCCCCGGCCTTGTCGAGCGGGGAGTTGCCGTTGCCGCACTTCGGGGACTGGATGCACGACGGGCAGCCCGACTCGCAGCGGCAGGAGCGCACCGCCTCGAATGTCGCGTCGATCCACTCGGCGAAGCGCTCGAAGCCCGCCTTGGAGAAGCCCGCCCCGCCCGGGGTGCCGTCGTAGACGAACACCGTCGGCAGCCCCGTGTCGGCGTGCCTCGCGGTCGACACGCCGCCGATGTCCCACCGGTCGCACGAGGCCACCAGCGGCAGCAGCCCGATCGCGGCGTGCTCCGCGGCGTGCAGCGTGCCCGGCACCCTAGAGGCCTCGATGCCAAGCTCGTCGAGGACGAGCGGGTCGATCGTGTAGGCCACCGCGGTCGTCTCTAGGGTCTCGGGCGGCAGGTCGAGGGGCACGTTGTCGACGATCGTGCCGTCGATAAGCCGGGCCGTGTAGCCGGTCACCCGCCTCGTCACGGATACCCCCACGTGCGCGAGCCACAGCCCCGGCGAGGGCTGGGCGGCCTCGCCCGGGCCGGGCGGGGCCGAGACCCTGATGTCGGTTTCGCTGGTGGCCATCGTCCGGTAGCCGGGGTCGTCGGCGCGCACGAGCGCGAGCCCCTCGTCGAGGTCGAGCTCGTCGACGACGAAGCTCTCGCCCTGATGCAGGTGCGTCGCGCCCGGGTGTACCTGGCTTTTTGCCCGGGAGCCGTCCACCGTGCCGAGCACCCGGCCGGTCTGCGACTCGACGATGGTGACGTCGCCGCCGGCCTCGCCGCGGATGCCCACCGCGGCGTGCGGGTCCGAGCCGGGCGCGCCCGCCGGGCGCGGGGTGGGGAACCAGCCCCTCGGCCGGGCGCGCAGCAGGCCCTCGGCCTCGAGGCCGCGCAGCGCCTCGGCGACGCCGGGGGATTCCGCCTCGCGGTGGGGGAGCGGCTTCTCGTTCGCGGCGCACAGCACGTGCCCGCGCAGCAGGTAGGGGTTCTCGGGGTCGAAGACGGCGCGCTCCACCGGGCGGCCGAGCAGCGCGTCCGGGTGGGTGAGCAGGTAGTTGTCCAGCGGCTCGTCGCGGCCCACGAACACCACGAGCGAGCCCTGGCCGCGCCGGCCCGCGCGGCCCGCCTGCTGCCAGAACGACGCGACCGTGCCGGGAAAACCCGCCTCGACGACCGCGTCGAGGGAGCCGATGTCGATGCCGAGCTCCAGCGCGGAGGTCGTCGCCACCCCGAGCAGCGTCCCGTCGTCGAGCTGCCGCTCGAGCCGCCGCCGATCCGCGGCGAGATACCCCGCCCGGTAGGCGGTGAGCCGAGGTGCCCACTCCGGGCGCCCCAGGGCGCGCAGCCGATCCTTCGCGGCGAGCGCCACCGACTCCGCGCCCTGCCGCGAGCGCACGAAAGCGATGGTGCGCGCTCCCTGGTCGACGAGCGTGGCGACGATGTCGGCGGACTCCGCCGACGCGGAGCGGCGAACCGGCTCCTCGCCCTCGCCTGCGGGCAGGTCGCCCGGGCGCCACAGCGCCACCGTGCGCGGGCCCCTCGGCGCGTCGTCCTCGGTGATCTCCGCGACCCCGCACGCGCCGGTCGCCTCGTCGTCGGGCTCCCCGATGAGGCGCGCGGCGTGCCGGCCGGGCTCCGTGGCCGTCGCCGACGCGGTCGCGAACACCGGGTCCGAGCCGTAGTGCCTAGCCAGGCGCCGCAGCCGGCGCAGCACGAGCGCGACGTTGCCGCCGAACACGCCCCGGTAGACGTGCGCCTCGTCGACGACGACGAAGCGCAGGTGGCGAAGCAGCCGCGCCCAGCGGGCGTGGCCGGGCAGGATCCCGTGGTGGAGCATGTCCGGGGTGGTGACCACCAGCCGGGAGGAGTCCCGCACCCCGCGGCGCGCCTCAACTGGGGTGTCGCCGTCGTAGGGCGCGGGGCTCGCGCTCGCGAGCTTGCTCGTCGAGGGGTGCCGCGCGGCCGCCGCCGCGAGCCTCGTGACCGCGGCGAGCTGGTCCGAGCCGAGCGCCTTCGCCGGCGTGATGTAGAGCGCGCACGCCGCCGGGTCCTCCGCCAGCGCGGCGAGTACCGGAAGCAGGTAGCCGAGCGACTTGCCCGAGGACGTGCCCGTCGCGATCGCCGCGTGGCGCCCGCCGTGCAGCAGGTCCGCGAGCTCCGCCTGGTGGCGGTACGGGCGCTCCACGCCGCGGTCGCGCAAAGCTTCGACGAGGCCGTCCGGCACCCAGTCGGGCCAGGGCGCGTGGCGCGCGGCGCGCGCCGGGAGCGTGCCCGCGAAGGTCACCTCCGCCTCCGGCAGGCGGCGGGTCAGCGCGTCGAGGAGCTCCCCGCCGAGGCCCTGAGGGTCCACGGGCCCGGGCATCGCCTCGGGGTTGTGCGCCACGATCGCCACGCTCCTTAATTAACTAAGGGCTCGCCCCTTCGTGCCGGGCGGGTAGGCCGCCTGGCTAGATCCTGGGAGTCTAACACCGGGCTTGAGACCCGCCCCGCGGGCCGGGCGCCGGGCGATAGGGTTGACGGCACCGTCCGCGCACCGGACGGCGCCCTCCCGCCGAGTGGGCGGCGGGGCGATCGACAAGTCGTTTCCTCAAAGAGAAGGTGGTGGGCAGGTGGCCGAGGCCCAGCAGGCGCAGTTCCGGTGGCGGCGCGGGGCGCTCGTCGCGATGACGGCGGCGATGTTCCTCGTCATCATGGGCAGCACGGTGCCCTCGGGGCTGTTCGCCCGCTACCAGGACGCGTGGGGGCTCGACGAGACGGCGACGTCCTACGTCTTTGCGATGTACGCGGTGGGGGTGCTCGCCGCGCTGGCGCTGTGCGGGCACCTCGCCGACGCGATCGGGAGGCTCCCGGTGGTGCTCGCCGCGGTGGGCACGTCGGTGGTCTCGAGCGTGGTGTTCGTCTTCGCCTCCAACGAGCCGGGCCTCTACCTCGCCCGGCTGCTCTCGGGTGTCTCGGTGGGGCTGGCGACCGGCTCGTTCACCGCGGCGCTTCGGGAGCGCACCCCCGAAGCTCGGAGCCTTGATCAGCACCGTGGTGACGTCCTCGGCGCTCGCGGTGGGCCCGGTCTACTCCGCGCTCGTGGCCGACGCCTCGGGCGCGCCGCTCACCGCGCCGTATATCGGCTACGGAGCGGCCACCGCGCTGAGCTTCGTCTTCGTCGCGCTGTGCCGCGAGGTCTACCGCCCGCCCAACGAGCGGCGGCTCGCGCCGCGGGTCGGGGTGCCGCGCTCGATCCTCAAGCGCTTCGCGCCCAACGCGACGGCGGTGTTCTGCGCGTACGGCACCAACGCGCTCTTCCAGTCGCTCATCCCGCTGGCGATGATCGTCTTCGGCGCGACCTCCCAGCTCGAGATGGCACTCGCCACCGCGGTGATGCTGGGGACCTCGGCGATCACGCAGGTCGCCGTCATCAACTACGGCGGCTCCCGCAGCCTCGCCGTGGGCCTCGTCGGGATGGCGGTCTCTCTCGTCGGGGTGTTCCCCGCGCTGTTCTGGGTAGCGACGGTCATCTGCGGTGTCGGGCAGGGCGTGTCGTTCAAGGCCTCGCTCGCCAACGCCGTGGACAGCGCGCTGCCCGGCGACGAGGCGCGCACCACCTCGATGTACTACCTCGTCGCCTACCTCGGCACCGGGGTGCCGCCGGTGATCGCGGGGCTGCTCGGCGGCGGGGCCGCGGCGGTGAGCGCCGTCGCCGCCGTCGTCGCGATCATCGCGGTGGCCACCATCGGCTACCTGCGCGCCGCGGGGCAGCTCGGCTACCGGCACGGCTAGCGCCTAGCGGCCCGGGGGCTCGCGCCCGGCGGGGCGCGGCGGGTTGTGGCACACTTGCCTCGTGCAGCGCGAACGCCCCGCCCACATCGCAGCGGGAGCGGCCCCGCCTGAGGCCCGACGCGCCGGCGGCATGCCGCCGGCGCGGGGTCGCGGGGGAGGTGTCTTCGACTAAGGCCGCACCCCACAGAGACGTCTCGGAAAGGACGGTTTGTCAGGCTTATGGCGCAGGGTGTCGTGAAGTGGTTCAACCCCGAGAAGGGCTACGGGTTCATCACCCCGGACGGCGGCGCGGAGGACGTGTTCGTCCACTACACCGAGATCCAGGGCTCGGGCTTCCGCACGCTCGAGGAGGACCAGCGCGTCGAGTTCGAGACCGCAGGCTCCACCAAGGGGCCCCAGGCCCAGCAGGTCCGCATCCTCTAGCGGCAATCGGAAAACGCCCCGCCCCGGCCGACTCGGCCGGCGCGGGGTCTTTTTCGCGCCAGCCCCGGGGCGTGCGGCCCGCGGGGATCCTTAGGCGGTGGAGCGCGCGGAGCGGACCTCGCGGTGGTCGAGGAAGCGCCGCTGCAGGTGGTCGATGCCCAGGCCCACGAGCGAGCCGACGGTAATGCCCACGATGACGCCGAGGAGCGGCTGCTCGTCGAAGATCGTGCCGCCGGCGTACCCGATGCCCGCGGCGAGCGACGCCCACACGAGCACCCCGATCGCGTCGATGAGGAGGAAGCGCAGCCACGAGAAGCCGCCCGCCCCCAACACGATGGTGAGCACCCACCGCCCCCAGGGCACGAAGCGTGCGACGATGATCGCGAAGACCGGCCGCTTCCTCGTGGTGGTCTCCACCCAGAGCAGCGCCTGCGCCCGCTTCGAGCCCAGCGGCGCGGAGTGCAGGACGCGCACGAGCCGGCGGCCCAAAAAGAAGCACGTGTTGTCGCCGACGACCGCCGCGACGCACGCGACGGCGAACACCGCCCAGAAGTCCGGCGTGCCCCTTGATGCCGACCAGGAGCTCGCCAGCGTGATGACCGACTCCGCGGGCAGCACGGGCATGATCGCGTCGCCGATGACGCACAGCGCGATGATCGGGTAGGCCCAGAAGGAGCCGAGGATCGCCTCGAAGAGGCCGACGAGTTGCTCTGCCACAATGCCTCCGTACTCTAACGGGTCCCGCCGCCGGGCGCCCCGGGCCGCGCGCCGGGCCCCGCCCGCTCGCCCGGCGGCGCGGCCGCGCGCCGGCTGTGTACGGTAGGGCAAACGACGCGCGACGCCGGCCCCGGGCGCGGGATCCTTCGCTAAGGCTAGGGTCTTTTCGCGTCGGCGGCCCCGGCCTAGTAAGGATTGTGGTTAATCCGGCCGCCCGGGCCCCGCCCGCCTGTGCGGCGCGGCGAGGCCGCTGTTTTCCCCGAAGTGTGAGGTGTGAGGTCTGTGGCGAAGGAACCGCAGAAGAAGGCGCTGGTAATCGTCGAGTCCCAGACGAAGGCCAAGAAGATCCAGCCCTATCTCGGCGACAACTACATCGTGGAGGCCTCCGTCGGGCATATCCGCGACCTGCCGCGCAGCGCCGCCGCCGTGCCCGAGAAGTACAAGAAGCAGCCGTGGGCGCGCCTCGGGGTCAACATCGACGACGACTTCCAGCCCCTCTACGTCGTGAGCCCCGACAAGAAGAAGAAGGTCACCGACTTAAAGAAGAAGCTCAAGGACGTCGACGAGCTCTACCTCGCGACCGACCCCGACCGCGAGGGCGAGGCCATCGCCTGGCACCTGCTCGAGGTGTTGAAGCCCAAGGTGCCGGTCAAGCGGATGGTCTTCAACGAGATCACCAAGCCCGCGATCCTCGCCGCCGCGGAGAACACCCGGGAGCTCGACTACGACCTCGTCCAGGCCCAGGAAACCCGCCGCATCTTAGATAGGCTCTACGGCTACGAGATCTCCCCGGTGCTGTGGAAGAAGGTCATGCCCCGGCTGTCTGCCGGCCGGGTGCAGTCGGTCGCGACCCGCGTCATCGTCGAGCGGGAGCGCGAGCGCATGCGCTTCGTGCCCGCCGAGTACTGGGACGTCGAGGCGAGCTTCGACAGCGGCAAGCCCGCCACCCCCGAGAACCCCGCGACGTTCACCGCGCGGCTCTCCGCCGTCGACGGGCGGCGCGTCGCGCAGGGCCGCGACTTCGGCGACGACGGCAAGCTCACCGGCGACGGGGCGGTCGTACTCGGCCAGAGCGACGCCGAGGCCATCGCCGACGGGCTTGCAGGCCAGGAGGCGCGCGTCGCCGCGGTCGAGGAGAAGCCCTACAGCCGCCGCCCGTACGCGCCGTTTATGACCTCCACGCTGCAGCAGGAGGCCGGCCGCAAGCTGCACTTCAGCTCGGAGCGCACGATGCGCATCGCGCAGCGCCTCTACGAGAACGGCCACATCACCTACATGCGAACCGACTCGACCTCCCTCTCCAAGCAGGGCCTCGGCGCGGCCCGCCAGGCCGCGAAGGAGCTCTACGGCCCCGAGTCGGTCGCCGACTCGCCGCGGGTCTACGACCGGAAGGTGAAGAACTCCCAGGAGGCCCACGAGGCGATCCGCCCCTCTGGGGAGCGCTTCCCCAGCCCCAAGGAGCTTAGCGGGCGCCTCGACCCGGAGGAGTTCAAGCTCTACGACCTCATCTTTAGGCGCACCGTCGCCTCACAGATGGCCGACGCGAAGGGCACCTCGCTGAAGGTCACCGCCCGGGCGAGCGCCGCGGGCCGCGAGGTGGAGTTCTCCGCGACGGGCCGCACGATCACCTCGCCCGGCTTCCTCGCCGCCTACGGCTCCACCCCTGAGCGCGGCGGCAAGGCCAAGGGCGCCGCGAAGGAGGGCGAGCGCCTGCCGCGGCTCTCCGAGGGCGACCGGCTCACCGCCGAGTCCGCGGCCGCCGACGGGCACTCGACGAACCCGCCGGCGCGCTACACCGAGGCCTCCCTGGTGAAGAAGATGGAGGAGCTCGGCATCGGCCGGCCCTCGACCTACGCGTCGATCATCAAGACGATCCAGGACCGCGGCTACGTCCTGCCGCGCGGCAACGCACTCGTGCCCAGCTGGGTGGCGTTCGCCGTCGTCGGGCTCTTAGAGGAGAACTTCTCCGAGCTCGTCAACTACGATTTCACCTCCTCGATGGAGGACGAGCTCGACGACATCGCCTCCGGCGAGGAGAACCGCAGCGACTGGCTCAACGCCTTCTACTTCGGCGACGAGAAGGCGACCGAGGAGCTCGCCGACGCGATCGCCCGCCACGGGGGATTAAAGAGCATCGTCGGCAAGAACCTCGAGAACATCGACGCGCGCCGGGTGAACTCGCTGCACGTCTTCGACGACGACGAGGGCCGCGCCGTCAACGTGCGCGTCGGGCGCTACGGGCCCTACCTCGAGCGCCAGGTCGGCACCGGAGAGGACGGCGAGCCCGTCTACCAGCGCGCCAACCTGCCCGAGGGCACCACCCCGGACGGGCTGGATAGGGAGCTCGCCGAGAAACTCTTCGCCACCCCGCCGGACGGCCGGCGCCTCGGCGTGAACCCCGAGAGCGGCCGCGAGGTCGTCGTCAAGGAGGGCCGCTACGGGCCCTACGTCACCGAGCTGCTCGGCGACGACGAGCGCGAGCGCGCCGCCGCCGAGGCGGAGCGCATCATCGCCGCCGAGCGCCGCGAGGAGGACGAAAAGCGCGCCGCGGAGGGTAAGCGCAAGAAGAACTGGGAGACGAAGACCGCCGCGAAGCAGAAGGAGAAGCGCACCGCGGAGATCGTCGAGGAGCGCCTCAAGCCGAAGACGGCGAGCCTGTTCTCCTCGATGGAGCCCGCCGACGTCGAGCTGCCTGAGGCCTTGAAGCTCCTCTCCCTGCCGCGGGAGGTGGGCGTCGACCCCTCCGACGGGGAGGTCATCACCGCGCAGAACGGCCGCTACGGCCCGTACCTGAAGAAGGGCCCGGACTCGCGCTCGCTCGCCGACGAGGAGCAGATCTTCACCATCAGCCTCGACGAGGCGCGCCGGCTCTACGCGCAGCCGAAGCGCCGCGGCCGCGCCGCGGCGAAGCCGCCGCTGAAGAACCTCGGCGACAATGACGTCTCCGGCAAGCCGATGGTCGTCAAGGAGGGCCGCTTCGGGCCTTACGTCACCGACGGGGAGACCAACGCCTCGCTGCGCCGCGGCGACACCCCGGAGAGCGTCACCGACGCGCGCGCCAACGAGCTACTCTCCGAGCGTCGGGCCAAGGATGCGGAGAAGTCCGGCGGCGCGAAGAAGACGACGAAGAAGTCCGCCGGTAAGAAGACGTCGGCGAAGAAGACCGCCGCGAAGCGCGGCGGGAAGAAGGCCACCCGCAAGAAGGCGGCCCGCAAGGCCTCCTAGGAACCCTCCGAGCCCTCGGGGTGGCCAGCAACGTCTCGTTCCCGTCCGCGACGGCCGTCGAACCCCCGCCTGAGTCGTTGCCGGCACTGCTTCATGGCCAAGCTCGCCGGTGCGACGACGTGGTCAGCGCCCATCACGGTCACCGCGGTGGGCAGCATGTCGTCGACAGCGGTTGTGTAGCGGACAAACCCGCCCATTGCCACGACCCGGATGTGGCAGCGCCATGTAGGGGTTAGTTTGCGTGGCCAGTCGGCCAGCACCGCCGTGGACCGGCCCTCGACGACGGCGAGTTTCCGGACCGGGTGTTTGTTCGCCTCATGCAGGCTGTCGGGGGCCGTTTTCGGGGTGAGATCGACGATCACGGTGACGCACGTCGGGCCGCGATTCGTGTGGCGCCACACGTGCTCGTCGAGGAGACTTCCCCAGGAGACTTCCCCGGCGGCGGCCCGTACCGCGTCGTCGGCGGCGTTCCAGGTGACCTTCAGTTGGGCGGCGATCGTCGAGATAGGGGGCATTTCGATGACGAGTTTCCGGATCGCGTAGCGAACCGCCCGGCGGGTGGGTTTCCCGCGCCCGCCGCCGGGCACGGCCTGGTGCAGCCGGTGGCACAAGGCCGTTGCGCAGTCGCGGCAGTGGTGCCGCGCTACCCGGACTCTCAGTTGGGCGGAGAAGTCGCCGCAGGGGTGTGGGCGAGTGTGCGGGTGGTGTCGTGACCGGTTCCGGATTGTCGGTTAGGGGCCTGGGCGGCTGGATCGCGTTTTTGGCCGCTACCAATCCACTAGCCAAAAGCTTTTCGTGCGTCGTCGGGGTGTCCCTCGGTTAGCAGGCCCGCGGCCGGATCCATACCTGGGTGCTTCCCACACCGACCTCGGAAGAACCCCTTGAGGCTCCGGGCTGCACTATGTAACGTGACATACGTACCGAAGGCAGAGGTGTTTGCCGCAAAGCGCAATACTTATTATCCCCCCCCCGAAAGCTCCCGTGAGAAAAGTGTGATTAATCGTGGTTGATCGCAGTCAGGTTAAGGCTCTAATTCTGCTTCTTGTTTTCGTATCGATTTGCGGGTTGGGTTTTATCTTTGGAGAATTAAAGGTGTTTCCTGTGGTCGTTGCTGCTATTGGTTTGCTATTGTACTACGCCGCTTCATCTCGAGGGGATCATGTGGAAGCAGAAGCCGGGGTGATATCTTTCGGGTTCTTGCTTTCCGTATTTGCGGGACTAGTGGGTAATGGTTTATATGCGTTCTCGCTGGGGTTGATGCTGGTGTCTTTATTTTTAATGCTCTTGAAGTGGGTTAAATAAAAGCGTCGCGTCGTCCGTGTGGCTCTTCACTGCTTAGTGCGCGATTATCGTCTCCCCGAGCTGCCTGGAGTGCGCCGGCGACCGCAAGATGTACAGCCCCGGATTCCTCAGCTTGAGCGCGATGGCACGTGTGGTTACTGCGGGGCGAGTTGAACGGGTGCGGTCAGACTTCTAGGGGCGCTCGCGCCGATCAGAGAACACGACATATAGCGGCGGTCAGGTCTTTGGCCTGGGAACAGAGAGCTAAGGGCCCTGCCCGGTAGAAGGTGGAAGTCCATACCCCCGGCTCCGCGGACGGCGAGGCTGCCAGTTTCCCTGTCGGCGGCAGCCCAGGCCCGTGGCTCACGGACGTGCAGCGGCACGCTGCTCCAGCTCGATGACTAGACGCTTGCCGGCGGTGCGAAGAAATCCGCCTCGGAGACGATCGCGGCGAAGACGTCCTCCCCCGCGGGGCGGGAAGACAAAGGCTACCGGCAAGAAGGCCGCCCGCACGGCCTCCTAGGTGCCCCGCTACGCGCCCTCGGAATGGCCCGACTCGAGGTCGATGAGCTGCTGCTTGATCGGCGGCCCGCCGGCGTAGCCGCCGAGCTTCCCGCTCGAGGCGACCACGCGGTGGCAGGGCACGACGACGGGCAGCGGGTTCGCGGCGCACGCCGCGCCCACCGCGCGCGCGGCGCGCGGCGAGCCGGCCCGCTCGGCGAGCTCGGCGTAGGTCACGAGCTCGCCGTAGGGGATCTCCCGGAGCAGGGCCTGGACCCTGCCGTGGAAGCCGGCCGCCTCGGGCGGGTCGAGCGGCACCGTGAACTCGGTGAGCTCGCCTGAGAGGTAGCGCTCGATCTCATCGACGGCGCGCCGCAGGATCTCCTCGGCGGCCGAGTCGCCGGCCGGGGTGGTGGCCTCCGCTTTGTCGTGGAAGGCCACGCGCCTGAGCCCCCGCGGCGTCGCCGTGAGGTCGAGGCCGCCGAGCAGGGGCGTGCGCCAGGTGAGGCTAGAAGGGCTCCTGGTCGTCCGCGCCATAGTGGTTATGGTACTCCTCGCGCAGCGCCTTCTTGTTCATCTTGCCGACGCTGGTTCGGGCGATCTCCTCGACGATGAGGACGTCGTCGGGCAGCTGCCACTGGGGGAATTTCTTCGCCAGGTGGGCGGTGACGTCCTCGGGGGAGACGTCGCGGCCTGGGCGCGCCTCGACGAGCGCGAGCGGGCGCTCCTCCCAATGGGGGTGGGGGATCCCGATGACCGCCGCGGCGGCCACGCCCGGCACGTGG
Organism: Corynebacterium otitidis ATCC 51513; assembly: GCF_000296405.1. GTDB lineage: Bacteria > Actinomycetota > Actinomycetes > Mycobacteriales > Mycobacteriaceae > Corynebacterium > Corynebacterium otitidis. The sequence continues at coordinate 180,371 of NZ_JH815194.1, read as the reverse complement.
GTGATCGAGCCCTCGAGCTCGATGGAGGAGATCCACTCGCCGCCGGACTTGATGACGTCCTTGAGGCGGTCGGTGATGTACATCAGGCCGTTCTTGTCGAAGTAGCCGACGTCGCCGCTGCGCCAGTAGCCCTCCTCGTCGAACGACGTCGCGGAGGCCTCCTCGTCGTCGTGGTAGGAGGAGGCGATCCACGCGCCGCGGAAGCACAGCTCGCCGGTGGACTCGCCGTCCCAGGGCAGCTCGTTGCCGTCGTCGTCGACGACCTTCGCATCCACGCCGGCGGCCGGGGAGCCGGGGGAGACCTGCAGCTCGAGGATCTCCTCGTCGCTGAGGCCCTCGGTGAGGTGGTCGGCGGTGCGGTTGATCGCCACGAGCGGGGAGGTCTCCGTCGCGCCGTAGGCGTGGATGACCTCGCCGCCGCAGACGTCGTGGAACCGCTCGATGAGGCTCAAAGGCGGGGTGCTCGCCCCGCAGATGAGCTCCATCCCGGAGAGGTCCGGGGCCTTCTCCATGTCCTCCATGGCGTGGAGCATGGGGAAGAGCAGCGCGGGCGCGGCGGGCGCGAAGGTCGCGCCGTAGCGCTCCGCGGCGCGGGCGAGGTCGCCCATTCCTGCGGCGTGCACCCGGCCGGGCAACAGCACGACCGAGCCGACCATGACGGCGGTGTAGGGCACGCCCCAGCACTGCACGTGGAACATCGGGGTGAGCAGGAGCATGCGGGTGCGCGCGGACACGGCGATCTGGGTGGCCATCGACGCGGCGTGCAGCCACACCGAGCGGTGCGAGTAGAACACGCCCTTCGGCTTGCCGGTCGTGCCGGTGGTGAAGCACGCCCCGGACGCGGAGCGCTCGTCCATCGCGGGCAGGTCCTTCGGGTCGGCGGGTTCGGTGTCCTCGACGAGCTCCTCGTAGGCGTGGATCCGCACGCCGGGCAGCGCCGCCTCGGCCTCGGCGCGGTCGAACACGCCGACGACGATCGCCTCGCGCAGCCCCGGGGTCTCGTCCTTGACCTCCGCGACGCGGGGCAGGAACATCGCGTCGACGATGATGGCCTCGGCCTGCGCGTGGTTGATGACGTAGGCGAGCTCGTCGGGGCGGAAGCGCAGGTTGATGAGCACCATCGTCGCGCCGCTCGCGGGGATCGAGAAGTAGCTCTCGAAGTGGTACAGGTCGTTCCAGAGCATCGTCGCGACCTGGTGGCCCGGACCGAAGCCGAGCTTCTGCAGCGCCGCGGTGATGCTCAGCGCGCGGCGGGTGACCTCGCGGTAGGTGGTCTCGTGCCACTCGTCGTGCTCGTCTCGGTAGGCGATCATCTGGTCGCCGTGCGAGCGCGCCGCGTCGAGCAGAAGCCTCGTGGTGGTGAGCTGCGAGTCGTCGCCCATCGTCGAGGGGGTTCCCATCACCGGGGTGGGGGACATCCTCTCCACGTCCTTTCCGTCATGCTGTGGTGCGAGCGGCGGGCGGGGCGCCCGTCGCCCGGACAGGAATAGTGTCGTGGGTCGCTTTATTCGGAGCGCTCGGCGAGCGTCTCGCGAATGGGCCGGGCAAGTTGGGAGACCTCGCGCCGGCCGCGAAGCTCCACAGACTTCATCGTCGTCCACCGCGCCCGCTCGGCCTCGTTCGCCCCCCTGAGTGTCGCCGCGGTGGTGAGCGTCTTGCCCGGGGTGTTCTTCGCGAGCTCCGTGATGCGGGCCGCCTGGTTCACCGCGTCGCCGATGACGGTGTACTCGAAGCGGTCGGCGCCACCCACGTGGCCTGCGACGACGTGGCCGGCGCACACCCCGATACCGGCCTGGAATTTCAGCCCCTTGAGCGAGGTGCGCAGCTCGCGCGCGGCGGTGAGCGCCGCGGAGTTCGCGTCGCTGAGCCGCAGCGGCGCGCCGAAGATCGCGAGTGCCGCGTCGCCCTGGAACTTGTTGATGACGCCCTTGTTGCGGTGCACGGCGGCGACGACCTGCTCGAAGAACCGGTTGAGCTCGCCGACGACCTCCTCCGGGGGGTGGTTGACAGCAAAAGACGTCGAGCCGACGACATCGACGAAGAGCACCGCGACCTTGCGGTCCTCCCCGCCTAGGGTGGGGCGCTCCTCTAGGGCGCGGGCGGCGACCTCGGTGCCGACGTAGTGGCCGAAGATGTCCTGCAGCCGGCGGCGCTCCTTCAAGCCCCGGAGCATCTCGTTGAAGCCGGCCTGCAGCACGCCGATTTCCGAGCCGTCGTAGATGTCGACCTCGGCGTTCGTGTCGCCGCGGCGCACCTGGTTGATGGCGTGCTGCAGCTCGTGGACGGGGTCGACGACGCTCATCGTCGTGAGCGTCGTGCCGACGAAGCCCGTGACCATCGAGGCGAGCACGAGGAACAGGATCGCGGGCACGAGGTCGGCGAAGTCGTCGTGGAAGTAGCCGGCGGTCTGCCCCCACAACAGGAGCAGCACGCCGATGAGCGGAAGCCCCGTGGTGATCGCCCACGTCATGCGCAGCCGCCACGGCAGCGAGGGTCCGACGGTGACGTCGACGTTGCGCTGCGCGAGCGCCTCGGCGGCGATGGGGCGCACCGCGCGCTCCGCCTCGAGGTAGGTAATCAGCGCGACGACGAGGCCCGCGAGCCCCATCCCCAGCCCGATGGTCAAGGCGAGTCTGCCGGACTCCGTGCTCGCGCCGATGACCGCGATGGCGATGCCGATGAGCCAGATCACCAGGCACACCAGCGCCTGGGCGATGGGCAGGCGCAAAACGAGGCCGCGCACCATGATCGGGTCGTGCGAGTCGGGGTCGCGCTGCCAGTCGATGACCGGGCGGAAGAGGAAGTACGAGGCCACGACGCCGACGATCGCCGCGACGGCGACGTAGACGATCCCGATGGTGGGCAGCACGCTGCCCGGCTCGAAGTAGCGCAGCTCCGGGATGGGGATGAGGAAGCGGATATAGGCCATGATCGCCGCCGCGCCCGCAACGTTGGTGCCGAGGATCAGTACGGCATACACCGGCCACGACGTATTCCACAGCCAGCGCGTGGCCCGCACCAGACGTTGCATGACTCTCAATAGTAGCCCCGGCCGGTCCACATCACTGAACCCCGCAGGCGGCGCGCGGGCCCGGCCGGCGGCGCCCGGGCGCGAGGCTAGTCTTGGCCCCATGGCAACGAAGCGCACGGCGCCGGCGGGGATCGCGGCCGACCAGCCCGCGCTCGCGCGCACCATCGCGCGGGCCGCGGAGTCCGCCCGCGACCTCGCGGCGGGCAGGCGCCCCCGCCACCCCGCGGCGATGACGCACTCGTGGCTATTTACCGGCGCGCCGGGCTCGGGGCGCTCGCACGCGGCGCTCGCGCTCGCCGCCGCCCTCGAATGCGAGGACCCCGACGAGCCCGGCTGCGGGCGCTGCCGCGGTTGCCGCGCGGTGCTCGGCGGCGCGCACACCGACGTCGTGCGCGTCGCGCCCGACGGCTTGAGCATCGGCGTGGACGTCGCCCGCGACGAGATCACCGCGCATGCCCACCGGCTGCCCACCGTGGGCAGGTGGCGGGTCGTCATCGTCGAGGAGGCCGACCGGCTCTCCGCGGCGGCGGCCGACGCGCTGCTCAAGACCGTCGAGGAGCCGCCCGAGCGCACCGTGCTCATCTTCCTCGCGCCCTCGACCGACCCGGAGGACTTCTCCACGACGCTGCGCTCGCGCTGCCGGCACGTCTACGTGCCGCCGCCCTCGCTCGAGCGCCTCGAGCGGATCCTTATCGAGGAGGAGGGCGCGAGTCAGGCCGACGCGCGGCTCGCGGCCGCCGCGTCGCTGCGGCACGTCGGGCGCGCCCGGCTGCTCGTGCGCGACCGCTCGATGCAGACCCGCCGCGCGCAGGTCCTCAACCTCGCGGAGCTCGTCAACCACGGCGACGCCGCGTTCCGGGCCGTCAACCAGCTCGTGCGCTCCGTCGACAAGGAGGCCACCGACGCCCACGCCGAGGCCGACGCCAGGGAGCGCGCAAAGCTCGAGGAGTCTCTCGGCCGCGGCGGCAAGGGCCGCGGCGTGGCAAAAGCGCTGCGCGGCTCGGCGGGCGCGATCCGCGAGCTGGAGAAGGCCCAGAAGATGCGCCACACGCGCCGCAAGCGCGACCTGCTCGACCTCTCGCTCGTCGACCTCGCCGGCATTTACCGCGACGCGCTCATGAAGCGCTCAGGCGCGGACGTCGCGCCCACCCACCCCGACTTCGCGCCGCTCGCCGAGGAGCTCGCCGAGAATGTCTCGGCCGCGGGTCTCGTCGCCTGCCTCGATGCGGTGGCCACGTGCCGCCGCCACATCGCCGAGAACGTCCAGTTCGCCATCGCCACCGACGCGCTGGTCGGCCGCCTCAGGCTCGCCTATCAGGCCCGCTAGGCCCGCTCAGCGGGGCGGTTGGATCGCAGGGTCGCCATCGAGTAAGATTTCCACTCGGCTCGACGTGGCCGCGCGCCACGACGATCGCCGATGCCGCCTTAGCTCAGTCGGCAGAGCGTTTCACTCGTAATGAAAAGGTCGCGAGTTCGATTCTCGCAGGCGGCTCCACCTATAAAAACGCCACCGCAACCGCGGTGGCGTTTTTCTTATGCCCGCGCCCGGACCCGCCGTCGCGACGGGGCAGGGCCCGAAGCGGGGCGGCGCGCCCGCGGCCGGCTCCTAGCGGCTGGCGGCGGTGTGGATGCGCTGGCCGCTCTCCGTGTCGAAGAGGTGCACCGGCGCGCCCGGCCGCGGCGCGACGCGAACCCGCTCCCCGGGCCCCGGGCCGGCGGTGCCGTCCGGGCGGCCGGCCGCGACGGTGACAGGCACGTCGCCCGGCAGGGTGGCGTAGATGAACGCCTCCCGCCCGAGGTTCTCGACGTGGTCGACGACGACCGGGGTGCCCTCCTCGCCTGCGGGCGCGAGCTCCTCCGGGCGGATGCCGACCTGCGCGGGACCCTCGTGGGCCTCGTCGACCAGGGGGATCGCCCACTCGCCGACGAGCGCCTGGCCTCCATCGACCCGGCCGGGCAGCAGGTTCATCGCCGGCGAGCCGAGGAAGCCCGCGACGAACTCGTTGACCGGTCCCTGGTAGAGCTCCTCCGGGGTGCCCACCTGCTGAAGCACCCCGCCGCGCAGCACGGCGATGCGGTCGCCCATGGTCATCGCCTCGGTCTGGTCGTGGGTGACGTACACGGTCGTGGCCTTGAGCCTGCGGTGCAGCGCGGTGATCTGCGCGCGGGTCGCGACGCGCAGCCTAGCGTCCAGGTTGGAGAGCGGCTCGTCCATGAGGAACGCGGCGGGCTCCCGGACGATCGCGCGGCCCATCGCCACGCGCTGGCGCTGCCCGCCAGAGAGCGCCGCGGGCTTGCGGTCTAGCAGGTCGTCGAGCTCGAGGATCTTCGCGGCGCGCGCGACGCGCCGCTCGATCTCGTCCTTGGGCATCTTGCGGTTCTTCAAGGCGAAGGCCATGTTCTTCGCGACGGTCATCGTGGGGTAGAGGGCGTAGTTCTGGAAGACCATCGCGATGTCGCGCTTGCCCGGCGGCAGCCCGCCGACGTCGTCGCCGCCGATGAGGATGCGGCCGGTGTCGACGGGCTCGAGCCCGGCGATCATCCGCAGGCTCGTCGACTTCCCGCAGCCCGACGGGCCGACGAGCACGAGGAACTCGCCGTCCGCGACGTCGAGGTCGAGCCTGTCGACGGCGGGGCGCCCGGCGTCCTCGAAGACGCGGGAGGCGCTCTCGATCTGAATGCGTGCCATTGCTTGGGACTCCTTCGTTTCTCTGCTCGACGCTGGGGTGGCGCGGGCGGGGCCCGCGCGGGGCCTGAGGCCTAGGTGTCCCGCGAGTCGAGCAGCGGGGCGACCTGGTTGTCGAAGACGAGGCCGAGGGTGTTCTCCACGCGCCCGAGGGTCCGCGCGACGTCCTCGCGCCCCACGGCGATCTCCTCGAGGGCGCCGCCTAGGCGTGGGTCCGCGCCGGGCAGCCCGGTGCGCACGAGGTCCTGCGGCCGGGTGCGCGGCAGCTGGTCGATCGCGGTGCGGAAGTTGGGGTTGTCGGCGAGGAAGCGTCGCTGCTCGGGCAGGTCGAGCGCCGCGTCGCGCACGGGCATGTAGCCGACCTCGCGCGACCAGTAGGCGGTGTTCTCCGGGGAGGTGACGAAGTCGATGAACTTCAACGCCTCGAGCTGGCGGCGCCGCGGCAGGTTCGCGGGCACCGCGAGGCCCGCGCCGCCGGTGGGGCAGGAGCCGGCCGGGGTGTTGTCGGGCAGCGGGGCGGTGCCGATGGGGAAGGTGGCGTACTCCGAGAGCCCCGCGAGCGAGCCGGTGGACATCACGCCGCTGGCGGTGATCCCCGCGGAGAAGTCGCCCTCGAGCGCCGACGAGATGTACGACCACCCGTCCCCGGGCGCGGTGGCGTCCTGGAACCACGAGACGGCCTCGATGGTGGGCTCCGAGGTGAGCGTGAAGTCCCAGTCGTCGGAGTAGCCGCCGCCGTTCTCCCAGGCCACGGCCTGGACGATCCACGAGAGGTTCCCGGACGAGTCGTACCAGCCCATCGGCTGGAACTCCGGCGCCTTCTCCTGCAGGCGCCGGCCGAACTCGGCCATCTCCGGCCAGGTCTCGGGCCCGCGGTCGGGAAGCCCCGCGGCCCGCCACGCGTCGCGGTTGTAGTAGAACAGCGGCGTCGAGCGCGCGAACGGCAGGGCGTAGTGCTCGCCCCCGAGGAGGTAATCGGCGTACAGCGAGTCGACGAACGCGGAGGTGTCGACGCCCGCGTCGCCCGCGAGGGTCGATACGGGCGCGATCTGCTCGTTGAGGGCGAAGTTGTACCACCACACGTCGCTGAGCACGACGATGTCGGGCAGGTCCGCGCCGGTGAGCGCGGCGTTGAACTTCTGGGCGATCTCGTCGTAGTCCTTGCCCGCGTCGACGAGAGTGACCGTGATGCCCGGGTGCTGCTCCTCGTAGCGGGCGATGAGCTCGAGCTCGACGTCGCGCGAGCCGCCCGGGTGGTTCGACCACCACTCGAGGCGCTCGATGGGGCGGCCGTCGTCGGCGGTGTTGTCGGGCGCGCCGCGCCCGACGCCCGCGCAGCCGCCGAGCATCCCGCCGGCGAGCGCGAGGCCCGCGGCCTGGAGGAACCGCCGCCGCCCGAGGCCGGCGGTGGGCGTAAGTCGTCTGGTCATGCGGGTCATCCCTTCACCGCTCCGCTGACGAGACCCTTGATGAGGTAGCGCTGCAGCGCGAGGAAGATGAGGATCATCGGCAGCGCGGTGAGCACGGTCGCGGCCATGACCGGGCCCCAGTTGGAGACCCCGTCGTTGTTCTGCAGCATGGTCAGCCCCACCTGGAGCGGCGCGACGTCGGCGGTGTCGGCCATGAGGAAGGGCCAGAGGTACTGGTTCCACTCGTTGACGAGCGTGATGACGGCGAACGCCACGAGCGTCGGCGCGGAGACCGGCAGAAGCACGCGGGTGAGCAGCCGGATCGGGCCCGCGTCGTCGACGCGGGCGGCCTCGACGAGCTCCTTCGGCAGGGAGGCGAAGTGGTTGCGCATGAGGAACGTGCCGAGCGCCACCCCGGCGAGCGGGATGACGATGCCGCGGAACGTGTTGCGCCAGCCCAGCTCGTTGACGAGCGCGTAGTTGGAGATCACCGTGATCTCGCTGGGCACCATGAGCGCGGCGATGATGACGACGAAGAGCAGCTGGCGGCCGGGGAAGCGCAGGAACACGAGCGCGTAGGCCGAGGCCACGCCCAGCACGATCTTGATGGCGCACAGCAGAAGGGTGATGATCACCGAGTTGCGCAGGTAGGTCGCCAGCGGCACCCGGGTGACGGCCTCGGCGTAGTTCTCCGGGGCCCACTCGTTGGGCAGCCACGTCACCGGCGCGGAGTAGATCTCCGCCTGCGCCTTCAGCGAGGTCATGATGATGAAGTAGAGGGGCACGCCGATGACCGCGACGATGATGAGGATCGCGATATAGGCGACGATCTTCCTGCCCAGGGACGGCCGGTTGGGCATCTCAGGCCCCCTTTCCCGAGGAGTTGCGGTCCATGGCCCGGACCTGGAGGAGCGTGATGACGAGCAGGACGAGGAAGAGGATCGTCGCGATCGCGGCGCCGTAGCCGGCGCGGAAGTTGACGAAGGTCTCCTGATAGACCTGGTAGACCAGCGTGGTGGTGCCGGTGAGCTGCGGGCCGCCGCGGGTTATGACGTTGATGAGGTCGAAGGCCTGCATCGTCGAGAGCGTCACCGTGATCGACAAGAAGAACGTCGTGGGCCGCAGCTGGGGTGCCACGACCCGGAAGAAGTGGGTCGTACGGCTCGCGTTGTCGATCGCCGCGGCCTCGCTGAGCTCCCGGTTGAGGCCCTGGAGCGCGGCTAAGTAGATGACGAACGTGAAGCCGACGTTTTTCCACACGAACGTCGCGGTGAGCATGAACAGCGCCCAGCCGGGCTCCTGGTAGAAGTCCGGCGAGTCGATGCCGATCCGGCCGAGCAGGTCCTGGACCATCCCGAAGCGCGGGTCGAAGATGAACTGGAACGCGACGCCGACCGCCGCCCCGGAGATCGCGTACGGCGCGAAGACCACGGCGCGCGCCGGGCCGCGCCCGGGGATGCGCTGGTCGAGCATGAGCGCGAGGAGCAGCCCGATGATCATGGAGCCGGCCACGGAGCCGAGCGTGAAGACCACGGTGTTGCCGAGCACGGTGAGGGTGTCATCCCGGCTGAGCCACTCGCGGTAGTTGTCGAGCCCGATGAACTCCGAGTTCGGGCTTGAGATGTTCCACGCGAAGAACGAGAGGCGGATGTTGTCGACGAGCGGCCGGTAGGTGAATATCGCGAGCAGCACGAGGTTGGGCGCGAGCAGCGCGGCGGCGAGCCACCACTCGCGGCGCCGCCAGCGTCCCCGCGCCCGCCGCGAGCCGGCCGGGCTGGGTGAGGGCATGGCCCCGGACCCTAAACGGGCCGGGTGACGGCACGGCTGAGCGCGCCTTTACGTTCGCCGACCACTCGGTGAACTCTCTTTTCCCCTAGGAAACCCCAGCTCCCGGAGGTCGGGGCTGCGGCCCCATAAGCCCTGGTGAAAAGCTTTTTATATAAGCGGGGATGGGGCGGATGCCACTACGCTGGGCCGCGAAACCAGGCCGGACGCGCCGCAGAGCGCCGCTGGTGGCGAACACGAAAGGAGCGTCGAGAAACTATGAGTCAGACTGTGAGGGGCATCGTCTCCCGCGAGAAGGGCGCCCCCGTTGAGCAGGCCGACGTCGTCGTGCCCGACCCGGGCCCGCGCGACGTCGTCGTCGACATCGAGGCCTGCGGGGTGTGCCACACCGACCTCGCCTACCGCGACGGCGATATTGAGGACGCCTACCCCTTCCTCCTCGGCCACGAGGCCGCCGGCCGGGTCGAGGAGGTCGGCTCCGAGGTCACCCACGTCAAGAAGGGCGACTTCGTCATCTTGAACTGGCGGGCCGTGTGCGGCGAGTGTCGCGCCTGTCGCCGCGGCGAGCCCGAGTACTGCTTCGACACGTTCAACGCCTCGAAGCAGATGACGCTCGCCGACGGCACGGCGCTCAACCCGGCGCTCGGCATCGGCGCGTTCGCGGACAAGACGCTCGTCCACGAGATGCAGTGCACCAAGGTCGACGAGAACGAGGACCCGGCCGCGGCGGGCCTGCTCGGCTGCGGCGTCATGGCGGGCCTCGGCGCCGCGGTGAACACCGCTAAGGTGCGCCGCGGCGAGTCGGTCGCGGTCATCGGCTGCGGCGGCGTGGGCATCGCAGCGATCGCCGGCGCGAAGCTCAACGGCGCGGCGAAGATCATCGCCGTCGACGTCGACCCCACGAAGCTCGAGTGGGCGAAGGAGCTGGGCGCGACCCACACCATCGACTCGAGCGGCCTCGATGGCGAGGGTGAGGACAACGGCGTCGTCAAGCGCATCAAGGAGCTCACCGGCGGACTCGGGGTGGACGTCTCCATCGACGCGGTGGGCATCATGCCCACCTGGCAGCAGGCGTTCTACTCCCGGGATCTGGCCGGGCGCATGGTCATGGTCGGGGTGCCCAACCTCACCGACACGGTCTCGGTGCCGGCGATCGAGCTGTACTCGCGCGGCGGCTCCATCAAGCCCGCCTGGTACGGCGACTGCCTGCCCGAGCGCGACTTCCCCGCGTTCGTCGACCTGCACCTGTCGGGTCAATTCCCGCTCGAGAAGTTCGTCTCCGAGCGCATCGGCCTCGACCAGGTCGAGGAGGCGTTCCAGACGATGACGAGCGGCAAGGTGCTGCGCTCGGTGGTGGTGCTGTAAATGGCTGCGAAGCTTCGCATCGACAAGGTCGTCACGTCCGGCTCCTTCGAGCTCGACGGGGGCTCCTGGGACGTCGACAACAACATCTGGCTCGTCGGCGACGACACCGAGGTCATCGTCGTCGACGCCGCGCACGACGCGGCACCGATCATCGACGCGGTCGGGGAGCGCGCGGTCAAGGCGATCGTGTGCACCCACGCGCACAACGACCACATCGCCGTCGCCCCGGAGCTCGCCAGGCGCCTCGACGCGCCGATCCTCGTCCACCCGGACGACCAGGTGCTCTGGGACAAGACCCTGCCCGGCGTCGAGCACGGCGACCTGGCCGACGGGCAGCGCATCGCGATCGCGGGCGAGGAGCTCGTCGTGCTCCACACCCCAGGCCACTCGCCGGGCTCGTGCTGCCTCTACGCGCTTGGCGCCGGGGCGCTCTTCTCCGGCGACACGCTGTTCAACGGCGGGCCGGGCGCGACGGGGCGCAGCTACAGCTCCTTCGACACGATCATCGAGTCGCTCAAGGAGAAGGTCCTCACCCTGCCCGGCGACACGGAGGTCTACACCGGCCACGGCGAGGGCACGACGATCGGGGACGAGGCGCCGCACCTCGACGAGTGGATCGAACGCGGCTACTAACCAGGCCCGCGCCAGGCCCTCGGGACGGGTCGAACTAGACAGATCTGTTCAACCCGGGGAGACGAAAGCGTCTACACTGGCGGTCGGCCGGGGCGGGTACTACCCGCCCCTGGGTCGACCGCTTTAGTGTTTCCCGACTCGTGAAAAGAGGTTTGCGTTTCCCATGGCTAGCTCGTCGATTCTCAAGGTCGGCTCCCTTCTGGGCGCCGGGGTGCTCGCCGCGGGGGTCGCCGGCTGCGCCGACGAGCCCGAGGCGGAGCCCGACGACCAGGCCGCCGAGGAGCAGACCACGATCACGGTGGGCGCCTCCCCGGGGCCGTACACCGAGCTCTTCCGCGAGGGCATCGAGCCGATCCTCAACGACCAGGGCTTCGAGGTCGACTACGAGGACTTCTCCGAGCTGCGGCAGGCGAATGTCGCGCTCGACGAGGGCTCCGTCGACCTCAACGTCGACCAGCACCTGGCCTACATGCAGGTCTTCAACGACGAGACGAACTCCGACCTCGTCGCGCTCACCCCGATCCCCACGGTGCCGGCGGGCCTCTACTCCGAGGTTCACGACGGCCTCGACGACGTCGAGGCCGGGCACACCGTGCTCGTGCCGAACGACGCGTCGAACACGTACCGGGCGCTGAAGATCCTCGACAAGGCCGGCTGGATCGACCTCGCCGAGGACGCCGCCCCGGCGGGGCTCTCCGAGGACGACATCCTCGACAATCCCTATGACCTCGACATCCGGCCGGTCGACTCGGCGACGATCCCGCGCTCCATGGCGGACGTCGACTGGGGCGTGATCCCGGGCTCGATCTCGTACAGCTCCGGGGTGAACACCGAGAACCTCTACCTCCAGGAGGACCTCGAGGAGCAGCTCATCCTCCAGGCGGTCACCACCGAGGAGCACGAGGACTCCGAATGGGCCAAGGCCGTGACGGATGCCTACAACTCGGACGAGTTCCTCGACTTCGTCGAGGAGAACAACGAGGACAACTACTGGTACATCCCGCAGCGCGACGAGACCGGCAGCGGCAGCAACGACGATGACGACGCCGAGGAGCCCGAGGGCGACGACGCCGAGGCCGGCAACGACGAGGAGGCCACCGAGAACGAGGACGGCGAGGCCGAGCCCGCCGAGGAGGCGAACGCTTAAGGTGGCCGGCTCCTCGGACACGGACGCGTCGCCGATCGTCTCGTTCCGCGACGTCACCAAGACCTTCGACGGGCAGCCCGCCCTCGACTCCATCAGCTTCGAGGTCGGGCGTGGCCAGGTCTTCGGGGTGGTGGGCCCCTCCGGGGCGGGCAAGTCGACGCTGCTGCGCACCGTCAACGGCCTCGAGAAGCCCACCTCCGGGGAGGTCGAGGTGTTAGGCCAAGACCCCGCGCGGCTCTCCCGCTCGGGGCTGCGCCGCCTGCGCGGGGAGGTCTCCATGATCTTCCAGCACTACAACCTCTTAGGCTCCGGCACGGTGCGCCACAACGTGGCGATGCCGCTGGTCATCCAGGGCCGGGAGAAAAACGAGATCGAGCGCCGCGTTGACGAGGCCCTCGAGCTCGTGGGGCTCGCTGACAAGGCCGACGCCCGCCCGGGCAGGCTCTCCGGCGGGCAGCAGCAGCGCGTCGGCATCGCCCGAGCACTCGTCACCGACCCGAAGGTGCTGCTCTGCGACGAGCCGACCTCGGCGCTCGACCCGCTCACCACCGCGCAGATCCTCTCGCTCATCGGGCGGGTCAACGAGGAGCTCGGCATCACGGTGGTGATCATCACCCACCAGATGGACGTCATCGCGCGCATCGCCGACGCCGTCGCCGTCCTCGACGACGGGCACCTCATCGAGCTCGGCGAGGCCGGCGAGGTCATTGAGCGGCCCCGCGAGGAGCTCACCGCCCGCTTCGTGGAGACCGTCGTGCCGCGCGCCCTGCCCGCCGACGTCGCCGCCGAGGTGCGCTCCGGCGAGGCGGGCCGCGCCGTCGCGGTGTCCTACACCGGGCGCGGCGCGCGCGACGTCATCGGCGAGGCCTCCAGGCGCTTCGGCGCGCGGGTGCGGCTCCTCCACGCCACGGAGACGAGCCTGCGCCGCGGGGTCGTGGGCCGCCAGGTCCTCGGCATCGACGGCGAGCGCGCCGCCGAGGCGGTCGACTGGATCCTCGGGCTCGAGGGCATCCGCGCCCGGGAGCTTCGGCCCGAGGACGTGGCGGGCGACGACGACGAAAGGCGGGGACAGTGACGGAACTCTTCGACACCTCGGTCAGCGGCGAGCAGTACCTCGAGGCGCTGCTTGAGACGCTCTACATGGTGAGCATCTCGCTCGGCATCGGCGCGCTCGCCGGGATTCCCATCGGCATCACCCTCGTGGTCGCCAGGCCCGGCGGGGTGCGGCCCAACCGCTGGGTCTACGGCGTGCTCAACGTCGTCGTCAACGTCGTGCGCTCCGTGCCGTTCGTCATCCTCATGGTCGCGATCATCCCGCTGACCAGGCTCATCGTCGGGCGCTCGATCGGCACGACCGCGGCGCTCGTGCCGCTGACGATCTACATCGCGCCGCTCATCGGCCGGCTCATCGAGAGCTCCCTGCTCGAGGTCTCCTCCGGCATCGTCGAGGCCGCCGACTCGATGGGCGCGAACCTGTGGCAGACGATCCGCTACTTCCTCCTGCCCGAGGCGAAGGGCTCGATCATCCTCGCGATGACGACCTCCTGCGTCGGGCTCATCGGCGCGACCGCCATGGCCGGGGTCATCGGCGGCGGGGGCGTGGGCGACCTCGCGATCTCCTACGGCTACCAACAGTTCGACACCGTCGCGATCGTCGCGACCGTCGTCATCCTCGTGCTCGTCGTCCAGGGCCTGCAGAGCATCGGCAACGCCGCCGCGGCGAGGGCCCGGCGTGGCTAGCGAACCGCCGACGCTGCTCGTCGACTGCGACACCGGCATCGACGACGCGGTCGCGCTCATCTACCTCGCGGGCCGGCACGTAGCCGGCGAGATCCGCCTGATCGGCGCGACGACGACCGCGGGCAACACCACCGCCGCCCAGGCCGCGGCGAACACCGCCCACGTGCTGCGCGCCTGCGGGCTCGGCGGCGTCCCCGTCGCCGCGGGGCTGCCGGCACCACGGCGGGTAGCGCTCACCACCACCCCGGAGACCCACGGGCCGGGCGGGCTCGGCTACCTCGACGCGCCGGGCGCCCCGCCC
>NZ_JH815194.1:140332-165784 GCF_000296405.1 Corynebacterium otitidis ATCC 51513 | reverse complement strand
CGAGGGGCGCCCCGCGGCCCGCGTGGTGACCTGGGCCGACGGGGAGGCCGCCCGCGCCGAGCTGCTGCGCGGGGCGCGGCTGCTCGCCGAGGCCTGGCGCTAGGGGCCCGGCCCCGGAACCGGGGCCGTTCAGGCTCGGCGGCGCTATAGTGTCCCCGGCCCGAGGTGACATAGAGCCCAAGCGCCTTAAAAGGGGATTAAGTCCCCGGGCGCAGCCATCGACGTTTCCGACCCCAGCACCAAGACCCCAGGAGCCGTTTTCCCATGTCACGATCCCGCATCCTCAGCGTCGCCGGCGGCGCGCTCATCGCCGCGACGTGGCTCTACCTCGTGCTCGTCCGGCCCACCGACTGGGACGAGGTCGGCGGCTCCACGGAGGCGATCGTCACGCTCGTCGGCTACCTCGGCGGGGCGGTGCTGCTGCTCGCCGGGACGATCCCGCACCTGCCGGCCGCGGCGATCGCGCTCATCCCCGCCGCCCTCGTCCTCAACATCGTCGTCGGCGAGGTCGTCGGCTCGGTGGGTGTGCCGCTCTACCTCGACGCGATCGGCAGCGCCCTGGTCGCGGTGCTCGCCGGCTCCAGGGCTGGGCTCGCCACCGGGGCGCTCAGCTCGATCGTGTGGTCGCTGTTCAACCCCACCACGCTGCCGTTCGCGGCGGTCTCCGCGCTCATTGGCTGGCTCATCGGGCTCGCCCACGAGCACGGCTTCATGCGCTCGCTGTGGCGGGCGATCCCGACCGGCCTCGTCATCGGCCTGGTGAGCGGCGCGGCCGCAGCGCCGGTCGCGGCGTTCGTCTACGGCGGCACCGCAGGCGTCGGCACCGGCGCGCTCGTGAGCCTGTTCCGGGAGATGGGCGGCTCGCTGCTCGAGTCGGTGACGCTGCAGTCGTTCATCTCCGACCCGATCGACAAGGCCATCGCCCTCGCGCTCGCCTACGGGGTGGTGCGCGCCCTGCCGCAGCGCACGCTGCGCGCGCTGCGCCCCTCGGAGGCTGGGCCCGGGGCGGGCGAGGGGCGCTAGGGCGGTGGCCGCGCGCCTCAACCCGCTCACCTGGCTCGCCGCGGCGGCCGCGGCGTGGCTGCTCGTCCTCGGCCTCAACGACTGGCGGGTCTCGCTCGCGGTCGCGGCCGGGTTCCTCATCCTCGCGGGCGCGGCGCGCGGGCCCGCGCCCGTGGCCGCGGCCCTCGCGCTCGCCGCGCCGGTCGGCGCGTCGCTCGTCATCGTCCACGGCCCGCACGGCGAGCGCGACCTCGGGATCCTCTCGAGCGAGGGGCTGGCCGTGGCGGGCACGCTGAGCGTGCGGGTGCTCGCGCTCATCGCGGCGCTCCTCGCGGCGGGCGCGCTCATCCCCGTGCCGGCGCTGGTCAAAGCGCTCGGCCGCTACCCGCGGGCCGCGTACCTCGCCGGCGCGGCGCTCCGGCTCTTCCCGCAGGCCGCCGGCGAGCTCACCTCGATCAGGGAGGCCAACCGGCTGCGCGGCCGGCGGGTCCGCGGCCCCGTCGCCGCCGCCAAACACCTCGCCGTGCCGCTCATCGTGCGGCTCGTCTCCGCCGGCGCGGACCGCGTCATCCCCCTCGAGGTCGCCGGCCTCGTTCGCCCCGGGCGGCGCACCGTGCTCGTGCCGCCGGACGACTCCGCCTGGCAGCGCGCGGCGCGCGTCGCGCTCCTCGTCCTCGCCGCGGGGGCGGTGGTCCTGTGGCGCTGGTAGAGCAGCTCGTCGGGCCCTCGGGCAGCGGGCTCACCCGCCGCCTCGAGGAGGCCTACCGCGCCACCCCGGGCGCGGCGATGCTCACCGCGGACGCGGCCGCGCACGTCACGCTCCTGCGCGCCACCGTCGCCGAGGAGATCGCCCTGCCGCTTGAGCAGCGCGGCTGGGCGCGCGAGAAGATGGCCGCGCGCGTCGACGAGGTCGCCCGCGGGCTGGGGCTCTCGGGGCTGCTCGGCCGGGACCCGCGGGGGCTCTCCGGCGGGCAGACGAGGAGGCTCGCGATCGCCGCCGTCACCGCCGCGCCCGCGCCGCTCGTGCTCCTCGACGAGCCGTTCGGCTGGCTCGACGGGGAATCCCTGGCATCCGTCGTGGCGTGGCTCGAGGGCCTCGAGGCGCGGGTCGTCGTCGCGGCGACGCGGCCGTGGCTCGGGCACGTTCCGGTGACGAGGCTCGGCGAGGCCGAGGAGCTTCCCGCGCTGCCGGGCAGGGTGCCCGCGGTGAGCGGGGAGCTCGACCTCGGCGAGGTGACCGGCGCCCGCCTGGGCCGAAGGCGCGGCTGGCGCCGGCGCCGGGCGGTGCTCGCCGAGGCGGGCCCGGTGTCCTTACGCGTCCCACGCGGCGGGGTGGCGTGGCTGCGCGGCCCCAACGGCGCGGGCAAGTCGACGATCCTTAGAGAGCTCGCGGGCTTAGGAGCCGGCCCGGGGGCGGGCGCGGGGCTCATCATGCAGCGCGCCGCCGACCAGATCGTCGACTCCCACGTCAGCGACCTCGTCGAGGACGAGGAACTGCGGGCGCGGCTCGGGCTGCCTGGCGAGGCCCACCCGCTGGACCTGCCCAGGCGCGGGCTTCGGCTCGCGCAGTGCGCCCAGGTCCTTGGCGAGGGGCGCGCGCTGGTTGGCGCGGACGAGCCCGAGGTGGGCCTCGACGAGGCCGGCCGCCGGCTGCTCCACGGGCTTCTCGCCGACTATCTTTCCGGGGGCGGGGCGGTGGTGCTCGCCTGCCACGACGAGGCCTTCGCCGCCGAGGTGGCGAGCTACGCGCCGCTCGTCGAGGCCGCGCTCTAGCGCTTCGCGGACCCGGGGCTAGGATCGGGGGCCATGAGGCCAGAACTCTCCGAGTACGAGCACCTCTCCGCCGGGAAGGTCCGCGAGATCTACGGCGTCGACGACGAGCACCTCCTCATCGTCGCGACCGACCGCATCTCGGCCTACGACCACGTGCTCGACACGCCGATTCCCGACAAGGGCCGGGTGCTCACCGCGATGAGCTTCGCGTTCTTCGACCGGCTCGACGCGCCCAACCACGTCGCGGGCGACCCCGACGATCCGCGCATCCCCGAGTCCGTGCTCGGCCGCGCGATGGTCGTGCGCCGCCTCGACATGGTGCCCTTCGAGTGCGTGGCGCGCGGCTACCTCACCGGCTCGGGCCGCCGCGAGTACGACGAGCGCGGCTCGGTGTGCGGCATCGACCTGCCCGAGGGGCTGAAGGAGGCCTCGCGGCTCGACCCGCCGATCTTCACGCCCGCGACGAAGGCCGAGCAGGGCGAGCACGACGAGAACGTCAGCTTCGACTACGTCGCCGAGGCGCTGGGCCGCGAGGCCGCGGAGGAGCTCAAGGACGCGACGCTGAGCCTCTACGAGAAGGCCGCGGACATCGCCCGCGAGCGGGGCATCATCCTCGCCGACACGAAGCTCGAGTTCGGGCGCGACGAGGACGGCCGCCTCGTGCTCGCCGACGAGGTCTTCACCCCCGACTCCTCGCGCTACTGGCCGCTCGAGGGCTACGAGGCCGGCCGCACCCAGCCGAGCTTCGACAAGCAGTACGTGCGCGACTGGCTCACCTCGGAGGAGTCCGGCTGGGACCGCGCCTCCGGCGAGGAGCCGCCCCGGCTCCCGGGCTCCGTCGTCGAGCGCACCCGCGAGCGCTACGTCGAGGCCTACGAGCGCATCACCGGCGAGTCCTTCGCCGACTGGCTGGGGGCCCGCGCCTAAAACTCGCGGCGCTAGCATGGTCGCCATGCCCAATTTCGAGGAGAACGCGCCCGTCGCCCCCGTCCACCCCACGGTGCGGGAGCGCCACGGCCGGCGCTTCGTCGACGACTACGAGTGGCTGCGCGACAAGGAGTCGGAGGAGACCCTCGACTACCTGCGCGCGGAGAACGCCTACACCGACGCCCAGACCGCGGGGCTTCGCGACCTGCGCGAGGAGATCTTCACCGAGATCAAGTCCCGCACCCAGGAGACCGACATGTCGGTCCCCGAGCGCGCCGGCGGATACTGGTACTACGCCCGCACCATCGAGGGTAAGAGCTACCCCGTGGCCTGCCGCCGCGCGCTCGTCGACGGCGCGGACCCGTGGGTCCCGCCGAAGCTGCCCGAGCCCGGCTCGGACGAGCCCGTCGAGGGCGAGAAGATCGTCCTCGACCTCAACGCGCTCGCCGAGGGCAACGAGTTCTTCTCCACCGGCGCGATGGCGGTGACGCTGTCCGGCCGCTACCTCGCCTACTCGGTCGACACCTCCGGCGACGAGCGCTTCGAGCTCTTCGTCAAGGACCTTCAGACCGGGAAACTCCTCGACGACCACCTCACCGGCGTGTTCTACGGCGCGACGTGGGCCGGGGAGAGCCACATCTTCTACCTCACCGTCGACGACGCGTGGCGCCCGGACACCGTGTGGCGCCACCGGGTCGGCACCCCGCAGTCCGAGGACGTCAAGGTCTTCCACGAGCCCGACGGAAAGTTCAACGTCGATATCGGGCTCGTGCGCTCGGAGAAGTTCCTCCTTATCCAGGCGGCCTCGAAGATCACCTCCGAGGTGTGGGCGCTGCCCGCCGCCGAGCCCGAGGGCGAGTTCGAGTGCCTCTGGGGGCGCGAGGAGGGCGTCGAGTACGACGTCGACCACGCCGTCGTGCCCGGCAACACCGGCGGCGAGGACCGCTGGATCGTCACCCACAACAAGACCGCGGAGAACTTCGTCGTCGCCGACGCGCCCGCCGTCACCGGGACGCAGCTGCCCCCGCTCGAGGACCTCGAGGTGCTGATCGGCTCCGACGAGGACACCCGCGTCGAGGGCGTGGACTGCTACCGCGACTTCCTCACCGTGGGCTTCCGCCGCGGCGGGATCGGCCGCGGCGGGGTGCTGCCCATCGTCGGCGGCGGCTACGGGGAGCTAGGGGAGATCGAGTTCGACGAGGAGCTCTACACCCTCGGCATCGCCGGGAACGCCGAGTGGGACGCCCCGGTCATCAGGCTGTTCTACGGCTCGTTCACCACGCCCGCGGAGGTCTACGACTACGAGGTCGCCACCGGCAAGCGGCGGCTGCTCAAGCGCCGCGCGGTGCTCGGGGACTTCGACCGCGAGGATTACGTCGCCTACCGGCTGTGGACCACCGCCCGCGACGGGGAGGAGATCCCCGTCTCCGTGCTGCACCGCCGCGACCTGGACACCTCGACGCCGCAGCCCGCGGTGCTCTACGGCTACGGCTCCTACGAGGCGCCCACCGACCCGGGCTTCTCCATCGCGCGGCTCTCGCAGCTTGACCGGGGCATGATGTTCATCGTCGCGCACGTGCGCGGCGGCGGGGAGCTCGGCCGGCGCTGGTACACCGGCGGCAAGCTGCGCAACAAGAAGAACACCTTCTACGACTTCATCGACGTCGCCGACGACCTCATCGACCGCGGGATCACCGCCCCGGACCGGCTGGTCGCCGAGGGCGGCTCTGCCGGCGGGATGCTCATGGGCGCGGTCGCGAACCTCGCGGGCGACCGCTTCGCCGGCATCGAGGCCGTCGTGCCGTTCGTCGACCCGCTCACCTCGATGCTCATGCCCGAGCTGCCGCTGACGATCACCGAGTGGGACGAGTGGGGCGACCCGTACCACGACGCCGGCGACTACGACTACATGGCCTCCTACGCCCCGTACGAGAACGTCGAGGCCAAGGACTACCCCGACATCCTCGCGGTGACCTCGCTCAATGACACCCGGGTGCTCTACGTGGAGCCGGCGAAGTGGATCGCCAGGCTGCGCGCCACCGCCACCGGCGGGCGCTTCCTGTTGAATACGGAGATGTCCGCCGGCCACGGCGGGGTCTCGGGGCGCTACGAGCGCTGGAAGCAGACCGCCTTCGAGTTCGCCTGGCAGATCGCCAAGGCCACCGCCTACCGCTCGCGCTAGGAGCGAGAGAGGCCAGCGAGCCCGCCCCCGACATTGCCGCTCTAGCGGTAGTTCGGGGGTGAAAATCATCTCTGGGGCGGCGCGAAAGGGGGCTAAAATAGCGGGTGGGACAGGCCCACTATTGAAAGGAATTCTCATTATGCGCGCCGTCGTCAATGCCGCCAAGGACACCATCGAAATTCAGGACCGACCCATCCCCGAGATCGCCGCCGACGAGGTCCTGCTCAAGGTCGCCGGCGCCGGGCTGTGCCACTCCGACCTTTCCATCCTCGGCCGCGGCGACGAGCGCCTCATCGGCGACATCCTCGGCCACGAGGTCTCCGGCGTCGTCGAGGCCGTCGGCGAGTCCGTCGCCGACTATCGGCCCGGCGACGCGGCGATCGTCTCGCTCGTGCTGTCCTGCGGCCACTGCCGCGAGTGCCTGCGCGGCCGCCAGAACCAGTGCCGCGAGATCGCCAACCGCAAGGTCAGCGCCCCGCTCTCCCCGGGGATCGGGCGCGACGGCGGGATGGCCGAGTACATCGCCGTCAAGGAGCAGCACCTCGACCCGCTGGGCGGGCTCTCGCCGCGCGACGCGGCGCCGCTCTCGGACGCGGCGCTCACCTCGATGCACGCGGTCAACTCCGTGCGCGACCGGCTCGACTCCGACGCCACCGTGCTCCTCCTCGGGCTCGGCGGGCTCGGCCACGTCGCCCTGCAGATCCTCGCCGCGACCACGGGCGCGAGGATCATCGCCGCCGACACCGATGGCCGCAAGGTCGACTACGCCGCCGAGCACGGCGCGGACCTCGCGCTGGTCTCCGGGAAGGACACCGCCGAGCGGGTGCTCAAGGAGACCGACGGCTGGGGCGCGGACGTCGTCCTCGACTTCGTCGGCATCGAGCCCACCGTCGAGACCACCAAGGCCTGCATCGCCACCGGCGGGCAGGTTCGGCTCGTCGGCATCGGCGGCGGCACCATCGACTACGGCCCGCGCACCAACGGGCTGCCCTGGGGTGTGAACGTCGAGCGCGCCTACGGCGGCAACCGCAGCGACATGCGCGAGGTCTTAGCCCTCGCGCAGGCGGGCAAGATCTCCCTGGAGCTCACCCACTACGACCTCGAGGACGCGAAGGAGGCCTTCGACGACCTCGCCAACGGCCGCATCCAGGGCCGCGCCGTCCTCGTGCCCGGCGCCTAACTCGGCGCGAAACCGGCCCGCATAACGACCCGCGCCGATATAGTGATATGCGACTCAAAAGGGTCGAACTATATCGAACAACACCGAAAAGGAGCGCGGGCCATGCGGGCCGTCACCTACGTTTCCCCCGGGGAAATCGACATCATCGAGAAGCCGATACCGAAAATCGAACCCGATGAGGTTCTCCTCGAGGTCTTGGGGGCCGGCGTGTGCCACTCGGACCTCAACATCATCCGCTCGCCCCGGCGCCGCCACCTCATCGGCACGACGCTCGGCCACGAGACCGCCGGCCGCGTCGTCGAGGTCGGCTCCGCGGTGACGACCGTCGACGTCGGCGAGGAGGTGCTCTCCTTCGGACTGAAGTTCTGCGACCGCTGCCGGGAGTGCCTCGCCGGGCGGCAGAACCAGTGCATGGTCATCGCGCACCGCCGGCGCGACCCGCTCGGCCACGGGCTGGGGCTTGATGGGGGCATGGCCGACTACATGGCCATCCGCGCGCAGCAGCTCGACTCGCTGGGCGGGCTCGACCCGGTGGCCTGCGCGCCGCTGTGCGACGCGGGCCGCACCCCGATGCGGGCGATCAACTCGGTGCGCGACCGGCTCCTGCCCGACGCGACGGTGCTCGTGCTGGGGCTCGGCGGGCTCGGGCACGTGGGCCTGCAGATCGTCCGCGCCGTGAGCAACAGCCGCATCATCGCCGCCGATATCGACGAGCAGAAGGTCGCCTTCGCCGCCGAGCACGGCGCGGACCTGGCGCTCATCTCCAGCGAGGACACCGCCGAGCGGGTCATGGACGAAACGGACGGCTGGGGCGCGGACGTCGTCCTCGACTTCGTCGGCAACCAGGCCACGATGGACACCGCCGTCGGCTGCATCGCCACCGGCGGAGCGATCCGCTCGGTGGGCCTCGGGGAGGGGGCGTTTACCTTCGGGCCGCGCTACAACGGCCTGCCCTGGGGCGTGAATATCGACCGCTTCTACGGCGGGAACCGCACCGATATGCGCCACGTGCTCGGCCTGGCGTACTCCGGCGCCATCAACATCAACGTTGTGCGCTACGACCTCGACGACGCAAAGAAGGCCTTCGACGACCTCGACAACGGTCGCGTCCAGGGCCGCGCCGTGCTCGTGCCGTAGCCGCGGCACCGCCGACGGCGAAGGGCGCCCCGGGCGGGACCGTGATCTCCACGGTCCCGCCCGGGGCGCCCAGTTCTTGCGGTGGGGCTTCTAGGAGTCCCGGCGGCGCAGCGCCAGCACCACGAGCCCGACCGCGAGGGCGACCGCGCCGAGGGCGGCGGCGCCGATCACGGCCGCGCCCGTCGCCGCCAGCCCGGAGCCGGGGCTCGTGGTACCCGGCGCGGGGCTCGGGGCGCCCGGCTCGACCGGAGCCTGGCTGGTGGTGCTCGGCGCACCGCCCGTCTGGCTCGGGGCACCCGGCGCCGGGGCGGACTCGCCCGGCTCCTTATCGGCGTTCTCCTCGCCGCTCGGCGTCGCGGGCGCGCCCTCTTCGGGACGCTCGGTCGCGCCGGGCGCGGCCGGCGCCTCGGGGGCGTCGCCCGGCTCGACCGGGGCCTCCGGCTCGCCGTGGGGAGTCGACGGCTCCGGCGCCGCCTCGCCCGAGCCCGCGGGCGGGGTCTCCGGCTGTTTCGCGTCGGGGTCGGTCGTTTCCGTGGGAGGCGTCGTCGGCGAGCTGGGCTCCGGCTCGGGGCGCTCCGGCGAGGGCTCCGACGGGGCGGGCTCCGCGGGCGTCGTCTCCGGCGCCGACGGGCCCGAGGGCTCCTCGGGGCGCTCGGTGGGCTCGCCCGGCACCGGGGAGGTCGGCGGCGCGGCCGGCGGCTCCTCGGGCCGCTTAAGGCTCAGGCCCACGACGAGCGGGTCGTGGTCGCTGGAGCGGAACTCGTTCGCGGCGTGGAAGTCGACGACGTTGTTGTTGCGCCGCGAGTACTCGAAGGCGAGCGACTCCGGCGAGTTGATCGGCCACACCTCGAGGCCCGCGACGAGCGGCGCGGCGTGCTCGTTGACGAGCGCGTGGTCGAGCGAGCCGACGCGGCCCTCGAAGACGTAGGAGAACTGCTCGCCCTCGTCGAGGAGCTCAAAGCCGCGGCCCTCGAGGGCGCGCAGCGGGTCCTCCTTGGCGTACGAGTTGAAGTCGCCGAGCAGCACGACGGGGAGCTCGCCCCACTCGTCGATCGCCTCGAGCTCGTCGGCCAGCCCCTCGGCCTGGGCGGTGCGCACGGCCGGGTTGTTGGCCTGCCCGTCGCCGCGGTCCTCGTCGCCGAAGACGACCGAGCCCTTCGACTTGAAGTGGTTGGCCACCGCCACGAAGCGGTTGCCGCTGGGGAGCTCGAATTCCTGGGCGAGCGGCTGGCGGGCCACCCCGCGGAACGCCGGGTGATCGAGGATTCTCGACTCGCCGGAGGGGGCGACGGCGTCGGGCCGGTAGATGAAGCCGAGCCGGATGGTGTCCTCGTCGGCGGGCAGATCCTTAGGCGAGGGCACGTAGTCCCACTCGCCGCCGGCCTCGTTGAGCGCGTCGACGAGGTGGGCGAGCGCCTCGTCGCGGCGCGCCGCATCACCGGTGAGCGAGGCGGTGTTCTCCACCTCCTCGAGCGCGACGACCTCCGCGTCGAGCTTGTTGAGGGCCGCGACGATCTTTTCCTGCTGCGCGGCGAAGGCCGCCTCGTCGAAGGCGCCGCGCACGCGGCAGCCGCGGGCGGTTTGCGGGTTGCCCTCCCGGTCGCGGTAGGCGCGGCAGCCGGGCTCGTCCTTGCCGAGGGAGGGGAAGTAGTTGAGCACGTTGAACGTCGCGACCCGCACGTCGCCAGGGACCTTTGGCGCGTCCCCGGGGCGGGAGTCCCGCCAGTCGATCGGCGCGGCGCCGGCGGGCGCGCGCCCGTCGAGCGGGCCCGTGGGCTGCAGCCGCCAGTCGCCGAAGCGGTGGTCGAGGACGACGGGGTCGCTGAAGTCGACGCGGTCGCCGACGCGCAGCGGGGTGATGGTCTCCCCGCCATCGGCGGAGAGGTAGGCCGGCGGGACCTCGGAGTCGCCGCGCTGGTAGTTCCCGGAGCGCCCGTCGTCGAGGAGGATCTCCAGCTCGTCCTGCTCCCTGGCGAGGACCTGGACGGGGGAGTCGGGGTCGGTGCTCGGCTCGTGGACCGAGGTGGGCTGGCGGAAGGGCCGCTCCCCGGGCGCGAGGCCCACGGAGCCGTAGGTCGCGAGCTCGTAGGTGTCGGTGACGGTGTAGGCGCCGGTCGGGGCAACGAGCATGCCCTCGAGCGACTCGCGGGCCTCGTCGCCGGCGGGCACCTCGTCGAGCTCGACCGGGGCGACCGGGTCGACCGCCCCGAACGCGGGTGAGACCTCGTCGGCGTCGATCTGGGTGAGGCCCTCGACCTCGCGGGCGGTGCCGGTGACGAGGACCGCGTCGCCAGGCTCAGGCAGGCCCTCCGGGCCGGCGGCGACGAAGATGCCGCGGGAGGCCTCGCCGGGCTTCGGCGCCTCGCCGCCGGAGCCGGGCTCCTGCATGAAGAAGCCCCTGAGCCCACCCTCGGGGTACGCGGCGGTCACCACGCCCTCGGTGGCCACCGCCTCGCCCGCCAGGGGGCTTTCGGGGCCCTCGCTCTGGATCTCGGAGATGGGAACCTCGTTACGCTCGGGCTCCTCGCCGGGCCCGGGCGGGGTGTCGGGGCCGGGCGCGGCGCCGCCGGCCTTAGGCGTGGGCTCGGCGGCGTGGAAGTCGGCGGCGTTGTTGCCGGTGTGGGCACCGTCCTCGCGCCGCTGGATGGAGGTCGTTTTGGAGGTCTTCTCCGCGGGCTGGCCGGTGGACGTCGCGGGCGAGCCCCAGCCGACGAGGTCGGCGACCTCGCCTGCGGGGGTAAGGAGCACGGCGATCGCGCCGCTCGCGGCGAAGTTCACGGCGCTGTCCTGGTCGAACTCGTCGAGCGGCCGGCCGTTGTCGCCGTTACTGTAGCCGCGCACGAGGAAGTACCCGCCCGGCTCGATCGTGCCGGAGAGCTCAACGGTCGTGCCGACGTTGCCCTTCTCGCTGCGCTGCTCGATAACCCAGCCGTCTAAAGAGATCGGCTCCGGGGTGGGGTTGTAGAGCTCGACGAAGTCGTGGGTGAAGGCGGCGTTCTTGTTGCCGCCGCCCCCGTAGACCTCGTTGATGAGCGGGCTCTGGGCCTGCTCGGCGGCGCTCGCCGGGCCCGCGGGCGCGGCCGGTTCCGCGGCGGCGAGCGTGGCGGTGGCGGGCGCGGCGGCAAGAAGCCCGGCGAGCCCGAGGGCAAGAAGGGAGCGGTATGGCCGCGGTGGTCTGGTCACGAGGGGCGTCCTTTGCGCTTGGCGAGGGGGAGATCGGGGCCGGGACGCGCGAGGCCGCGCGGGCGGAACGCGGGGCTCCATGACGATCGGCGGAGCCCGGTTCCCGGACGCCCTCGTTGTAGCAGCGCGTCGGGATACTTTCGCCCGCCGCGGCGGTCCTCTCGGCCGGCGCGTGGCCGCGAGCTGGGAAAACGCTGTGAGTAGTTGCGGGGTGTTCACCTGCCGCTTAGCGGGCCTACGGCGATCGTTTAGCCCGCGGGTGTCCCCGGCGGGGGGCCACGTTAGTCTGTAGGCGTTGATTCGCCGCCGACGACGATGGAGAAGGACGCCGTGTCCCGAGTTGTAGTGTCCGTCATGCCCAAGGAGGAGATCCTCGACCCGCAGGGGAAGGCGGTGGTCCGGGCGCTCGACCGGATCGGCGTGAGCGGGGTGAGCGACGTGCGCCAGGGCAAGCGCTTCGTCCTCGAGGTCGACGACTCCGTGAGCCGCGAGGACCTCGAGCGGGTGGCGAGCACCCTGCTGGCCAACACCGTCATCGAGGACTTCGCCATCGAGGTCGACGGGGAGGAGAAGTAAGTGGCCGCACGCATCGGCGTCATCACCTTCCCCGGCACGCTCGACGAGGGCGACGCCGCCCGCGCGGTGCGCTACGCCGGCGCGGAGCCGGTCGAGCTGTGGCACGCCGACGAGGACCTCCGCGGTGTCGACGCGGTCGTCGTGCCCGGCGGGTTCTCCTACGGCGACTACCTGCGCGCCGGCGCGATCGCCGCGATCGCGCCGGTGATGCGCCCCGTCGTCGACGCCGCCCGCGGCGGCATGCCGGTCCTGGGGATCTGCAACGGCTTCCAGATCCTCACCGAGGCCGGCCTCCTGCCGGGCGCCGTGACCCGCAACAAGGGCCTCCTCTTCCACTGCACCGACGCCACGCTCGTCGTCGACAACGCCGAGACCGCGTGGACCGCGGGATTTAAGAAGGGCCAGGAGATCCTCGTGCCCGCGAAGCACGGCGAGGGCCGCTTCCAGGCCTCCCGCTCCACCCTCGAGGAGCTCGAGGGCGAGGGCCGGGTCGTGTTCCGCTACAAGGACAACTTCAACGGCTCGCTCGGCGATATCGCCGGCATCACCGACGCCGCCGGCCGCGTCGTGGGGCTCATGCCCCACCCCGAGCACGCCATCGACCCACTCACCGGCCCCTCGACCGACGGGCTCGAGCTCTTCCGCTCGGTGCTCGGCCGGCTCTCCCAGGCCGCCTAGGACCTATCCCCTTAGCCCCGCCGCGCCGCGGCGGGGCGGGGAGAGACTTCACCGATTTTTCGTCCCCCACGCCCAACCCCAAGGAGTGCCGCGTTGGTAGCCCCCATCGAGAACGACACCGTCTCCCGCGCCGAGGCGGAGCCCGAGCTTGCCCAGCCCTACGCGGAGCTCGGACTCAAGCCCGACGAGTACGAGCGGATCCGCGAGATCCTCGGGCGCCGCCCCACCGACGCCGAGCTCACCATGTACTCGGTGATGTGGTCGGAGCACTGCTCGTACAAGTCCTCCAAGGTGCACCTGCGCTACTTCGGGGAGACCACCACCGAGGAGATGGCCAGCAAGCTGCTCGCCGGCATCGGGGAGAACGCCGGCGTCGTCGACATCGGCGACGGCAACGCGGTGACCTTCCGCGTCGAGTCGCACAACCACCCCTCGTATGTCGAGCCGCACCAGGGCGCGGCGACCGGCGTGGGCGGCATCGTGCGCGACATCATGGCCATGGGCGCCCGGCCCATCGCGGTGATGGACCAGCTGCGCTTCGGCCCCGCCGAGGCGCTCGACACGCAGCGCGTGCTACCCGGCGTGGTCGGCGGGATCTCCTCCTACGGCAACTCGCTGGGCCTGCCCAACATCGGCGGCGAGACCGTCTTCGACCCGAGCTACGCCGGCAACCCGCTGGTCAACGCGCTGTGCGTCGGCAGCCTGAAGACCGAGGACCTGAAGCTGGCGTTCGCCTCCGGCACGGGCAACAAGGTCATGCTCTTCGGCTCGCGCACCGGGCTGGACGGCATCGGCGGGGTGTCGGTGCTCGCCTCCGACAGCTTCGCCGACGGCGCGGAGCGCAAGCTGCCCAGCGTGCAGGTCGGCGACCCGTTCGCCGAGAAGGTGCTCATCGAGTGCTGCCTCGAGCTCTACCGCGCGGGCGTTGTCGTCGGGATCCAGGACTTAGGCGGCGCGGGCCTGGCGTGCGCCACCTCGGAGCTCGCGGCCGCGGGCGACGGCGGCATGGCCGTCGACCTCGACGCGGTGCCGCTGCGCAGCGCGGAGATGAGCGCCGCGGAGATCCTCGCCTCCGAGTCGCAGGAGCGCATGTGCGCCGTCGTCACCCCGGAAAACGTCGAGACGTTCCGGAAGATCTGCGAGCGCTGGGAGGTCACCTGCGCCGAGATCGGCGAGGTCACCACCGGCGACAGGCTCGTCATCCGCCACCGCGGGGAGGTCGTCGTCGACGCGCCGGCCGCGACCATCGCCGACGAGGCGCCGGTCTACGAGCGGCCCTTCGCCCGCCCCGAGAACCAGGACGACATCCAGAACGAGGAGCCCCTGCCCGAGTCGGGGGACCTCGCGCACACGCTCACCGAGCTCGTCTCTTCGCCGGCGCTGTGCTCCCGGGCGTTCATCACCAACCAATACGACCGCTACGTGCGCGGCAACACCATCAAGGCGAAGGGCTCCGACGCGGGCGTTCTGCGCATCGACGAGGAGACCGGCCGCGGGGTCGCGGTCTCCGCGGACGCCTCGGGGCACTACACCTACCTCGAGCCCAACACCGGCGCGCGGCTCGCGCTCGCGGAGGCCTACCGCAACGTTGCCGCCACCGGCGCGCGCCCCGTCGCGGTGACCAACTGCCTGAACTTCGGCTCCCCGGAGGACCCCGGGGTGATGTGGCAGTTCCGCGAGGCCGTCCACGGGCTCGCCGACGGCGCGGCCGAGCTGGGCATCCCGGTCTCGGGCGGGAACGTGTCGTTCTACAACCAGACCGGCGAGGAGGCGATCCTGCCGACCCCGGTCGTCGGGGTGCTCGGCGTCATCGACGACGTCGCCGCCGCCCACGGCCACGAGTTCGGCTCCGTCGAGGGCGGGGAGGCGGTCTTCGTGCTCGGCGACACGTTCCGCGAGTTCGGCGGCTCCGCCTACCAGGAGCTCGCCGGGGTGAAGCTCTCCGGGCTGCCGCCGAAGGTGGATCTGAAGAACGAGGAGCGGCTCGCCGACCTGCTCGTCGGCAACGAGCTCGTCACCGCCGCGCACGACGTCTCCGAGGGTGGCATCGCCCAGGCCGTCCTGGAGATGGCCATGCCCGGCGGGCACGGCGTCGACCTCGACTTGAGCGACGTCCACGAGGACCTCGTCGTGGCGCTGTTCTCCGAGTCGGCGTCCCGCGTCGTCGTGGCCACCAGGCCGGAGGACGCGGACGCGTTCGCCGAGCGGGCCCGCGCCGCGGGTGTGCCGGCGCGCCGCGTCGGCGCGACGACGGGCCTGCCGGTCTTCGCGGCGCGCTCGGGCGAGCAGTCGCTGCCCGAGGTGAGCGTCGAGGACCTGCGCCGCGCGTGGGAGGACACGCTTCCTCGGCTCTTCGCCCACCCGGCGGGCAACAACAGCGCCGTCTAGGAGAACCCAGGGACAGGCTCTGGCCCTGCGCCCGCGCGGGCCTCGCCCCGCGCACGCGCCGCCGCCCCCGCCGCGGGACCGATCAAGGTCGCCGCGGCGGGGGCGGTTTCGTCGTCGTGAGGGGAGGCGCCGCCGGCCTCATCCGGGCCGGCCCGGGCCGGGTCAGGCGGCGTGGGCCTCGGCGATGTGGGTGGTGAGCTCGCGGCGCAGCTCGACGAGCTCCGGCTCGGAGACGAGCCGGCGGATCTCGGCGCGCAGCGCCGAGCGCGACGGGATGTCCTCTGCGCCGGCGCGCTCCATGTCGGCGATCGCGGGGGCGAGGTTGGTCACCGCGCCGAGCTTGTCGGGCACGGCGATGTCGCCGATGATGCGGCCGGGGTGCGGGGCCATGACGACGACCCGGTCGCCGACGATGATGGCCTCCTCCACGGAGTGGGTGATGAACACGATGGTGGGCTTGTAGCGCGACCACACGCGCAGAAGCTCCGCCTGGAGGTTCTCGCGGGTGAACGGGTCGAGCGCGCCGAACGGCTCGTCCATGAGGACGTTCGGCGGGCTCGCGGCGAGGACTCGGGCGATCTGGGCGCGCTGCTGCATCCCGCCGGAGAGCTCGTAGGGGTAGCGGTTCTTCGCCTTCTCCAGGCCGACGAGCTCGAGCAGGGTGTCGGCCTCCCGGGCGGCCTCCCCGTCGCCGGTGAACGTGGAGGCGAGGCGCACGTTGCGGCGCACGTCGAGCCAGGGGAAGAGGTTCGGCGCCTGGAAGATCATGCCGCGGTCGGTGCCGGGCCCGGTGATGGGCTTTTGCTCCTCGTCGTCCGGGCCGCCGGCGACCTCCCCGGAGGTGGGCGGGAAGAACCCGCCGAAGATGCGCAGCAGCGTCGACTTCCCGCAGCCCGAGGGGCCGACGATGCTGACGACCTGCCCGCCGGGGATGGTGAGGCTGATGTCGCGTAGCGCCTCGACCTCCTCCCCGGAGGTGGTGGTGAACGTGTGGCTGATGTTTGTCGCGCTGAGCACTAGCCCTCCTCCGGTGAGATGATCGCGTCGGCGTAGCGGTCCTTGTCGCTCGCCCGGTCGATCTCGCCCTGCTCGGCGAGGAACTCGGCGGTCGCGTGGAGCGCCTCCCCGAGCTCGTCTAAGGCGTCGGCCTGCCCGGCGAGCCGCACGAAGTCTTGGCCCTCGAGCTGGGTCTCTGCCTCGTCGACGGAGATATTCGCCTGCCTTGCGTTCGCCTCGATGAAGTCGTCCGGGTCGCTCTCCGCCTGCCCGAGGATCCAGTCGTGGAGCTCGAGGTAGGTGGCCACGGCCTCGGGGTTGCTGCGCGCCCACTCGCCGTCCGCGACGGTGATGTTGTAGGTCGGCGTCCCGAACTCGGCGACGTCCTTTGAGGTCACCAGCGTCGTGCCGTCTTTTTGCAGCTCGCCTAACACCGGGTCCCACACGTAGCTCGCGACGACCTCGGCGGAGTTCCACGCAGACGGGATGGTGTCGGGGGAGGCGTTGATGAGCTCGACGTCGCGGGCCGGGTCGAGGCCCGCCTCGATGAGCGCCTGCTGGAGGCTGAAGTGCGCCGTCGAGGAGAACGGCACGGCGATCGTGCCGCCCTTTAAGTCCTCGATGGAGTCGGCGTCCTTCGCGACGAGCGCCTCGGTGTCGCCGATGACCGCGTTGACGGCGATGGGCGCGACGTCGAGCTCGAGGGGCTCGCTGAGCGCCACGGCCGTCGGCACCGAGCCGAGCACGCCCGCGTCCACGGAGCCGGCGGCGAAGGCCTGGATCATGTCCTGGCCGGTGGGGAACTGGATCCACTCGACCTCGGCGTTGGGCAGGCACGCCTCGAGCAGCGCGTGCTCCCGGGCGTAGAGCTCGGTGCCGGGCCCGCCGAGGAACCCGAAGCGGACCTCACCCTCGGTCTCGGCGGTGTCGATGGGGCAGGTGGCGTCCTCGGAGGAGAGCCACTCGTTGGCCGGCGGGCCGACGCAGGCGGCAAGCGGCGCCGCCGCGGCGCCGAGCGCGGCGACGGCGAGTGCGCGCCGCGTGGGTGTGGAGATCATGGCTTAGCCCTTCCTCCTCCAGGGGGCGAAGCGCCGCTCGGTGTAGAGCAGCGCGTGGTCGATGACGAGCGCGACGAGGCCGATGACGACGATGCAGGCGATCGTCAGGGACGTGTTGAGCTGCGTGCCGGAGACGAACGCCAGCCCGCCGATGCCGGGGATGCCGTCGTTCATCTCCGCGGCGACGATCGCCGACCACGCCAGCGCGGTGGCCAGGCGCACGCCGTTGATGATCTCCGGGAGTGCCGCGGGGATGAGGATGCGCTGGAAGATCTGCCCGCGGCTCGCGCCTAGGGTGCGCGCCGCGAGCGTCCAGTCGTTGGGCACCCCGATGACCCCGGAGATCGTCGAGACCGTCACCGTGGGGAACACCGCGAGGAAGAGCAGCACGACCTTCGAGGTGTCGCCGATGCCGAACCACACGATGAGCAGGCCGATGTAGCCCAGCGGCGGCAGGGCGCGCAGGAAGCTCAAGGAGGGCTCGACGACGCGGCGGACCGTGGGGTTCGAGCCGAGCGCCCAGCCGAGTAGCACGCCCAGGATCGTGCCGGCGATGAGCCCGACGCCGATGCGCTCTAAGGTGGCGAGCAGGTGCTGCCAGAGGAAGTAGCCCTGCACCCCGCAGCCGACCTGGCCGTTGGCCTGCTCGGTGCAGAGGTTCGTGGTGACGAGCTCGCGCCCCACGTCGTAGGGGGAGGGCAGCACCACGGGGCTGACGTCGGTGAGCTCGGTGACGAGCCACCAGGCGGCGACGATCGCGGCGAAGACCGCGACCTGGATGAGCCGCAGCCACCCCTTCGAGCGCCGCGGGCCGCGCCCCTGGCCCGGCCCCGGGGAGCGCTTGGCCGTCCTGCCGGCCGGGCGGCGCCGGTCGAGTTCTTGTGTTGTCATGATTCTTCGCTGGGCCTTCGGTTCGTTCTTCCGCGCGCCCCGGCGGCGGTGGATATCTCCGCGGGCGGCGGGCCGCCGCGCGGGCCGAGCGCGCACCCGGACGAGTAGACCAGGCTGTCTGTTTTTCGGTCAACGGTTTCATTCGCGGCGGGTGGAACGCCGCGGCGCGGGACGTCTCCGGCGGGGCGCGAGCCGCGCCGCCCGAGCGGATATGATGGGTGAGCGCTCGAGACAAGCGCCCGCCGGAACGAACGATAAAACCGGCGGGGACGCCGCGGCGGGGGAGGGGCAACACATGGCGCGAACGACGGCCACCGGGGCCGAGGACGAGGCGCGGCGGGCCGACCGCTCGCGCGTCAAGCGCATCGAGGTCGCCCGCGAGAACGGCCTGCTGCGCATCACCCAGTGGGTCGCCGACCGCGGCAAGCGCCCCAAGGTCCGCGGCTGGGTGCACGTCGTCGCCGCGATCCTGTCGGTGGTCTCCGGGGCGGTGCTCACGACGTTCGCGTGGATGACGCTGCCGTGGCTCTACGCGCTCGGCGTGACGATCTACGCGGCCGGGCTGGTGGTGCTGTTCGGGGTGTCCGCGCTCTACCACCGCGGCCCGTGGCTGAAAGAGAGCACGATTAGGGCGTGGCGGAGAGCCGACCACGCGACGATCTCGGTGTTCATCGCCTCGACCTACACCCCGCTGTGCCTCATCGCGCTAAGCCCCACGCAGGCCGCGTGGATCCTAGGGATCGCGTGGCTCGGCGCGATCGCCGGCGTGGTGCTCTCCATGGTGTGGATCGAGCACCCGCGCTGGCTCGACCTGGTCGTCTACCTGACGCTGGGGTGGCTCATCGTGCCGCTCATCCCCGCGCTGTGGCAGAGCGCCGGCCCGGCCGTGGTGATCCTGCTCGCGGTGGGAGGCGTCGTCTACTCGGTGGGCGCGGTCTTCTACGCGACGAGCTGGCCGGGGCGCAACGCGAACTACTACGGCTACCACGAGTACTTCCACACCGCGACGGTCATCGCGGCGATCGTCCACCTCGTGGCGGTGTGGATGGTCGTCGTCCAGGTCGGAATCCCCTCCTAGCGCCCGGCCGGGCCGAGGAGCGTGCCGCGGCCCGCGACAGTAGTCCTTCCCGGGCGGCGCCGGGGCCCGCGCCGGGGCGCGGCGCCCGCCGCGTAACGGTTGCGTAACAATCTCGCTTATCCGCTTGCGGCGGCTTCCGGCCTGCGTAGCGTGGAAAGTGACACACAGTCCACACACAGGAAACGCTGCGGCGTGGCCGCTCGGAACCCCGAACACGGCGGTCCCCGCGGCGGCGCGCCGCGAACGGGGAGGCGACGATGGAATCCGCGAAGCCGACGATCGCGACGAAGGTGAAAACGCCCCTGGGCCTTGTTCTGCCCGCGGGTGTCTACGGGGCGGGGATCGCGCTCATCATCACCGTCGCCTCCGCGCTGATCATGATTCCCCTGGAGATCCCGCTCTGGGCCTGGGCGCTGGCCTTCCTCGTCCTTGCGGCAGTGATGATCCCCATGGTCCCCAAGATCGCCGAGGACTGGGAGGCCGACGAGCTCCCCGGCGGGGAGGCCGTCTTCGTCGCCAGGCCCACGAAGCGGCCCCTGGTCTTCGCCGCGGTGTGCGCGGTGATCCTCCTCGGCGTCGTCGCGGCTCTCGTCTTCCTCTAAGGGGCGCGGCCCCGGCCCCTCGGTGCGGCGCCGACGCCGCCGAGGAATAACGCTCGGGGCAAGAGAGACATAAGAGCTAAGGCCGGCGCGCCCGCGGTGCTTCTCGCCGCGGGCGCGCTGGCCTCGTGCGTGCGTCGCGCCGCCCCGGCGGGGGCGGCGGCGTCGCTCTAGTCGGTGTGGTTGCCGCCGTAGGGCAGAACGAGCGGCTCGGGGCGGTACTCCATGCGCAGCTCCCGGAGCCGGTCCGAGTGCGCGGCGAGCGCCTTGTCCGCCTCGGTGGAGGGCACGAACTGCCGGGCGGGCAGCGGGTTGCCGTCGATGTCCTCGCTGATGAACGCCATCGTCGCGTGGATCGCGTTGCGCAGGTTCTCCCGCCCGCCGGTCGGCGCGCCGGAGCGCACGTGGATGGACATCTGCATCGAGCGCCGGCCGGTCTTCATCATCCGCGCGTCGACCTCGATGAGGTCGCCGATGGAGATGGGCCGCTGGAAGCGGATGCCGCCCGAGTAGATCGCCACGGTGCGGTGGCCCGACCACTCCATCGTGCACGCCGAGGCAGCCTCGTCGATCCACTCCATGGCCGTGCCGCCGTGGACCTTCCCGCCCCAGTTGACGTCGGTGGGCTTCGCGAGGAAGCGGTGCACGAGCCTCGGCGCGGAGGACTCCGCGTCGAAGTCCTGCTTGTCGGTCTCCTCCTGGATGCGGCGGCGCAGCTCGATGCGGGAGTTCGCCGCGCGGTTGAGGCGCTTCTGCTCCTCGGTCTCCGGCTCGAAGGGCGGCACCGGGGTCGTCTTGCCGGTCGAGGAGTCCTTCGCGACGAAGATGACGAGGCAGTCGCAGGCGCGGGTGAGGACCCCGTCGCGCGGGTCCGCGGACATCACCTCGGTGACGATGTGCATCGACGAGCGCCCCGTGCGCGCGAGCGAGGAGCGCACCTCGACGATGTGGCCGGACGGGATGGGCCGGGTGAAGTGGATGTGCCCGACGTACGCGGTGACGCAGTAGCAGCCCGACCACTGGCTGGCGCACGCGTAGGCGGCCTTGTCGATCCACTCGAGGACCCGGCCGCCGGACACGCCCGGGGAGCCGGCCATGATCACGTCGTTGGGCGCGGCCATGAACCGCAGCGTCATCACCGGGGAGCGCCGCGCCGGCGCGGGCTGCTTGGGGGTCTCCGAGGGGGTGGGGGACGAAGAGCTGGGTTGGGACATGGCAGTCGCTGGTCTTCCGTCGTCTTTCCGTGGGGCGTGCAGTAATTCTTTCTGGCGGGCGCGGGGCGCCCCCGGCGCGCCTCGCGGCGGCCGGCTTCGGCACCACATCATAGCCCCGGCCGTAACGGGGATCACCCGCCAGCCCGGCGGCGGCCCGGCGCCCGCTACGCTGGGGCGGCATGGCCCGCCGAGCAGACCCGGAAGAGACCCGAGAAGCGCTCAACGAGGTGCGCGCCTGGGTCGAGGACCCCGAGGCCAACCCCGCCCCGCCGCGCCCCGCGATCGCGCGGGCGGTGCGGCTGAGCGCGCGCACGCTCGAGCAGGAGGCGCCCGGCCACAGCGTCGAGGTGCGCGTCCCGCCGTTCGTCGCGGTGCAGTGCATCGAGGGGCCGCGCCACACGCGCGGCACCCCGCCGAACGTCTGCGAGATGCCGCCGTTGACGTGGCTGCAGCTCGCCATAGGGGTGCGCGGCTTCGACGACGCCCCGGAGGTGGAGGCCTCCGGCTCGCGCGTGGGCGAAGTTGCGCGTTGGCTGCCAATCATTCGGTTTCGCTAGGAACCGGTATTAGGATGGCGCCCGTGTTATCGACGAGCGAGGTCAACGGCGTTTCCGCGGGCGAGGGCGCGGGCCCATCCGACCCCAAGCCGAAGGACGAATGCGGCGTCTTCGGGGTGTGGGCGCCCGGCGAGGTGGTCGCGAAGCTCACGTACTTCGGGATCTTCGCGCTGCAACACCGCGGCCAGGAGGCCGCGGGTATTGCCGTGGGCGACGGGGACCGCATCGTCGTCTACAAGGACATGGGGCTGGTCTCGCAGATCTTCGACGAGAGCCTGCTCGACTCGCTCGAGGGGCACGTCGCTATCGGGCACACCCGCTACTCCACGGCGGGCGGCACCGACTGGTCGAACGTGCAGCCGATGCTCAACGCCTCGGACTCGGGCACCGACCTGGCGCTGTGCCACAACGGCAACCTCGTGAACTTCCAGCAGCTGCGCCACCTCGCGGAGCAGCGCGGCCTGGTCAGCGCCGAGGACGCCTCGGACACGAGCGTTCTGACCTCCCTGCTCGCCAGCGCGGTCGGCACCGACACCGGGGTGCTGGATGCTGCCCACCAGCTCCTCCCGCACGTCAACGGCGCGTTCTGCCTGACGTTCACCGACGGCAACACGCTCTACGCGGCGCGCGACCCGTTCGGGGTGCGCCCGCTCGCGCTGGGCAAGCTCGACCGCGGCTGGGTCGTCGCCTCCGAGACGTGCGCCCTCGACATCGTCGGCGCGTCGTTCGTCCGCGAGATCGACCCGGGCGAGATCGTCGCGATCGACGAGAGCGGCGTGCGCTCCGAGCGCTTCGCGGAGCGCCGCGACAAGGGCTGCGTCTTCGAGTACGTCTACCTCGCGAGGCCCGACTCGGTGATCAGGGGCCGCGACGTCAACGGGGTGCGCGTCGAGATCGGCCGGCAGCTCGCCCGGGAGGCCGCCGCCGACGGCGACCTTGTCATGCCCGTGCCCGAGTCCGGCAACCCCGCCGCGGTCGGCTTCGCGGAGGAGTCCGGCATCCCGTTTCGGCAGGGCGTGGTGAAGAACTCGTACGTGGGCCGCACGTTCATCCAGCCCTCGCAGACGCTGCGCAAGCTGGGCATCAGGCTCAAGCTCAACCCGCTGCGCGAGGTCATCGCCGGCAAGCGGCTCGTCGTCGTCGACGACTCGATCGTGCGCGGCAACACGCAGCGCGCGCTCATCCGGATGCTTAGGGAGGCGGGCGCGGCGGAGGTGCACGTGCGCATCGCCTCCCCGCCGGTGAAGTGGCCGTGCTTCTACGGCGTGGACTTCGCCACCCCCGGCGAGCTCATCGCGAACGCGGGGGACTTCTCCAGCGAGGAGGAGATGACCGAGGCGATCCGCGCGACGATCGGCGCGGACTCGCTGGCCTACGTCTCGGTCGACGCGATGATCGCCGCGACCGAGCAGCCCGCCGACGAGCTGTGCAGCGCCTGCTTCGACGGGCGCTACCCGCTGGGTCTGCCGGCCGGCAACCCGAACGCCTCGACGGTGGCTAGGCTGCAGAACCGCCGGGTGCGCCCCGACGGGAGCACCGTGCCCGCCGGCGCGGCCAGCTAACAAGGCCGCCCCGAATAGCCGTTTGACGTCAACCGGATGGGACCGAAAAGCAAGTGACTAACTCCGAGTCCACGCCCGCCTCCTACGCCGCCGCCGGGGTGGATATCGACGCCGGCGAGCGCGCCGTCGAGCTGTTCGCCCCGGCCGCGAAGCGGGCCTCCCGCCCGGAGGTGCGCGGCGGGCTCGGCGGGTTCGCCGGCCTCTTCGCGCTGGGCAAGTACCGCGAGCCGCTGCTCGCCGCCGGCTCCGACGGGGTGGGCACGAAGCTCG
The DNA here is from genome assembly GCF_000296405.1 of Corynebacterium otitidis ATCC 51513. GTDB lineage: Bacteria > Actinomycetota > Actinomycetes > Mycobacteriales > Mycobacteriaceae > Corynebacterium > Corynebacterium otitidis. Next base: position 142,533 of record NZ_JH815194.1, on the reverse strand, counting down.
CCGTGGCGCGCGCCCTGAACAAGCACGACACCATCGGCATCGACCTCGTGGCGATGTGCGTCGACGACCTCGTCGTGTGCGGCGCGGAGCCGCTCTTCCTCCAGGACTACATCGCCATCGGCAAGGTCGTGCCCGAGCACGTCGCGGAGATCGTCTCCGGGATCGCGGAGGGCTGCGTGCAGGCCGGCTGCGCGCTGCTCGGCGGGGAGACCGCCGAGCACCCCGGGCTCATGGCGCCCGACGAGTACGACGTGTCCGCGACCGCGGTCGGCGTCGTCGAGGCCGACGAGCTGCTCGGCCCGGACCAGGTGCGCGACGGCGACGTCGTCATCGGCATGCCGTCCTCCGGGCTGCACTCCAACGGCTACTCGCTGGCCCGCCACGTCCTTCTCGAGCGCGCCGGCATGCCGCTCGACGGCTTCGACGAGGGCCTGCGCCGCACCCTCGGCGAGGAGCTCTTAGAGCCCACGAGGATCTACGCGAAGGACTGCCTCGCGCTCGCCGCGGAGTGCGAGGTGCACACCTTCTGCCACGTCACCGGCGGCGGGCTGGCCGGCAACCTCGCCCGCGTCATCCCCGAGGGCCACACCGCGAGGCTCAGCCGCGCGACGTGGTCGCCGCAGCAGATCTTCCGCACGATCTCCTCGGTGGGCACGGTGCCGCTTGAGGAGATGGAGAAGACCTTCAACATGGGCGTGGGCATGGTCGCCGTCGTCGCGGCCCACGACCGCGACCGCGCGCTCGCGATGCTCACCGCCCGCCACCTCGACGCGTGGGTCCTCGGCGAGGTGACCGCCGCCGAGGAGGGCGCGCCCCGCGTGGAGCTCACCGGCGAGCACCCCGGCTACTAGGCCGCGGCCGCCCGAAAAGCGCCGAAACAAAAGCACAAGGAAGGCCCCGCCCGGACCGGAAACCCCGGCCCCGGGCGGGGCCTTCCTTCTTTCTTTGGCGCGCCGCGTCCGGGGCGCGCGCTAGCGTCCCTTAGGCGAGCGGGTAGTCCTGCACCGAGCTCAAGCCGCGGGTGCCGTCGATGAACGGGTACATGATGTAGATCCAGGCGGTGTTGATGACGAACACGATCGCCGTGCCCCACCAGGGCATCGGCGGCAGCCCGATGGTGATCATGATCCCGACCCACACGACCATGAGCGGCGCGAAGTTGCGGAAGCGGGGCTTGTACTCGAGGCCGCGGGCCTCGAGGTAGGCGCGCACGTCGCGGCGGTAGGGGTGGCTGAAGGTGTAGAGCAGCGCCGCGGCGATCCCGCCGACGAGGACGACGAGCTGGGTGTAGCGGCCCACGTCGAGCGAGAGGACGGCCACCGCGATGCCGAAGAGCAGCGAGGCCGTGACGCGCACGGCCGGCGGGGTCTCGGGGGGCCGCTTCGGGGCCTGGGAGTCGCTCATGGCACCTAACGCTATCAGTTGACTCCCAGGCCCCCGCGGGGAGACAATACCCCTCATACGAACAAATGTTCGAATAGAAGGGGGTGGTGGTCGTGGCTCTCGCGGCCGGCGGCGACGTCGAGGAGAAGGTCACCCGGCTCCGGGAGCAGATCGCGCAGCTCGGCGGGGGAACCGGCGCCCGGGGCCGGGGGCAGGAGCCCGAGCCGGACGGCAACGGCGCGGAGCTCCGCGGCCCCCTCGGCGAGCTGCTCACCGGCGGGCTGCCCCGCGGCGCGGTCACCGAGTGCGCCGACTCCTCGACGCTGCTTGCCGAACTCCTCGCCGAGGCCACCGCCGCGGGCCTAAGCGCCGGCCTCGTCGGCGCGCCCGGCCTCGCGCTCGCCGCCGTCGAGGAGCGCGGCGGGGACCTCTCCCGGCTCGTCGCCGTGCCCGAGCCGGGCGCCGCGGGCCTGCGCGTCGTCGCCGCCCTCCTCGAGGGCCTCGACGTCGTCGTCTACCGCGCCCCCGCCGAGCGCCCCGCCGCCCCGCGCGGCGCCACCCGGCCCACCCCCAACCGGCTCCCCGCCGCGCAGGAGCGCTCCCTAAAGGCGAAGCTCGCCCGCGGCCGAGCCGCGCTCGTTATCGTCGGCGCGTCGGTCTCCTCCCCGGCGCTGCGCCTGCGCGGCCAGATCGCCGCGCTCCACGGCATCGGCCGCGGCACGGGGCGCATCGCCGGGGTGACGCTTAAGGTCGCGGCCGCGCGGCGCGGCGCGCCCGACCTGCGCGGCGAGGTGCTCCTCGGCCGCGGCCCCGAGGCC
>NZ_JH815194.1:128097-139718 GCF_000296405.1 Corynebacterium otitidis ATCC 51513 | reverse complement strand
TGGGCTCCTCGACGAGGCCGCCGGCGTGCGCCGCGGCATGCGGCTGCGCCAGGCGCGAGCGCTCGCGCCCGGGCTCGCCGAATACCCCGAGGACGAGGGCCGCTCCGCGCGCCACTTCGAGCCCATCGCCGCGGGGCTCGACGAGGTGGCCCCCGCCGTGGAGATCCTCCGCCCCGGGCTCGTCGCCGTCGGCGCGGACGCGCCCGCCCGCTTCCACGGCGGGGAGGAGACCGCCGTCGAGAAGCTCCTCGACGCGGCCGGCCGCCCGGTGTCCGTCACCGCGGAGGCGCTCCTCGACCGCGAGCCCGCCGCCCTAGGGGTGGCGGGCGGGCGCTACGCCATCACCAGCTGGGCGGGGCCCTGGCCCGAGGACGACGAGTGGTGGGGCCAGACGCCGATCCGGGTCGCGCGCCTCGAGGCGGTCGGCCACGCCGAGGGCGACGAGCGGCCCCGCGGCTGGCTGTTGGCGTGGTGGCGGCGCGGCTGGCGCGTCGAGGCCACCTACGACTAGCGCCGGGCGCGGCGAAGCCAGGGCTGGCTTGCGCCCTGTAGCGTGGGTGGCATGGTTTCGGCACCCTCCCGGCCGCGCGGGCGCGCGGGCGCGCGGTTGTGCTCGGACGGCGAGCAGGGCCCCATCGCCGGCACGGCGCGCTCGTTTCGCGCCATGGTCGCCATCGAGTGGCCCGGCCCCTGGCCTAGGGACGCGACCGGCCGCGAGAACGTCGGCGAGGGGCTCGCGCGGCTGCCGAAGGAGACCGGCGCGGTGCTCCAGCTCATCCGGCGCGTCGGGCGCGCCGGGCACCGCTCGGGCGGGCCGTACCGCGTCTACCTCGCCTTCCCCGACGTCGCGGTCGTGGAGACTCTCCTCGTCGACGACCCCGCGGAGCTCCTCGGCGCGGACCTCGGCGCCCCGGGGCGGGTGCCGGGCGCGAGGCCGGTGGAGCACCCGCTGCTTTTCGTGTGCGCGCACGGCAAGCGGGACCGCTGCTGCGCGATCAAGGGCCGCCCGGTGGCCAAGGCGCTCGACGAGCGCTTCCCCGAGGGCTGGGTGTGGGAGACGACCCACTTGAAGGGCCACCGCTTCGCGGCGACGTCGGTGCTTCTTCCCTGGGGCTACGCCTACGGGCAGCTCAACGCGGAGGCGGGCGCGGCGATGCTCGGCGAGGCGGCCGCCGGCCGGCTCTTCCTCGGCAACAACCGGGGCCGCGGCACGCTCAAGCCCGCGGAGCAGGCCGCGGAGCTCGCCGTCGCGGAGCGCCTCGCGGCAGAAGGTATTCGGGTCGCGCCCGGGGAGATCCGGGTCAGCGGGGAGCGCGCCTGGCTGCCCGGCGGGCGCTCGTGGCGCGTCGCCGTCGAGAAGCGCGAGGTCACAGGCGTCATCGCTTCGTGCGGGCAGGACGAGCGCACCGAGAAGGTGCCGGTCGTCGTCGCGCTCGAGGAGGAGGGCTAAAAATAAGGCGCCCCCGCCCGCCGGAGGGGCGGGACGGGGGCGCGGGCGCCGCGGGGAGGGGTCCCGCTAGCGGCGCATGATCTTCTTCGAGAGCCAGTTGCCGAAGAACTGCGCGGCCTGCACGAGGATGACGATCGCGAGGACCGCGACGTACATCGTCGGGTAGTCGAAGGCCCGGTAGCCGTTGACGATCGCGAAATCGCCGAGCCCGCCGCCGCCGATGTAGCCGACCATCGCGGACATGTCGACGATCGCGATGAAGATGAACGTGTAGCCCAGTACCAGCGGCCCGAGCGCCTCGGGCACGATGACCGAGGTGATGATCTTCATCGGGTGCGCGCCCATCGAGCGGGCCGCCTCGATGACGCCGGGGTCGATGGCGACGAGGTTCTGCTCGACGATGCGCGCCACGGTGAACGTCGCGGCGATGATCATGACGAAGATGCCGGCGTCCCGGCCCACCGAGGTGCCCACCACCGCGAGCGTAAGCGGCTGAAGCGCGGCGATGAGGATGATGAACGGGATCGGCCTGATGAAGTTGACCAGGACGTTGAGGACCGTGAAGACGACCTTGTTCTGCAGGATCCCGCCGCTGCGGGTCGTGTAGAGCAGCACGCCGACGACGAGGCCGAGGAAGCCGGCCAGCACCATCGTCACCGACACCATGACCAGGGTGTCGCCGATGGCCTCGATGAACTCGTCGCCGTAGCGGTCCCAGTCCATCGCGAGGTAACTAGTTGCCATGGGTGATCTCCTCAATCCGGGTCGTCTTCTGCAGCGCGGCGGCGAACTCGTCGATGGCGTCGTCGTCGCCGGTGAGCCGCACGGTCATCTTCCCGAAGCTCTGCTTCTGCAGCGTGGTCACGCCGCCGTGGACGATGTTGATCTCCACGCCGCGGGACCTGGCGGTCGACACGGCGTCGAAGAACCCGGAGTGCTCCGAGAGCGTGATGAGGAACAGCCGGCCGCTGTGGGCGCGCAGGTCCTCGGACTCGACCTGGTCGGGCTCGTTGCGCAGCGACGTCGCGACGAAGCGCTTCGTGACCGCCGACTGGGGGTGCGCGAAGATCTCGTAGACCGGGCCGTACTCGATGACCTTGCCGTTCTCCATGACGGCGACGGTGTCCGCGATGGAGCGGACGACCTCCATCTCGTGGGTGATGACGACGATGGTGATGCCGAGCTCCTTGTTGACCCGGCGCAGCAGCCCGAGGACCTCCTGGGTGGTCTCCGGGTCGAGCGCGGAGGTCGCCTCGTCGGCGAGCAGCAGCGACGGGTTCGAGGCCAGCGCCCGGGCGATGCCGACGCGCTGCTTCTGCCCGCCGGAGAGCTGCTCGGGGTAGCTGTCGCCGCGCTCCGCGAGGCCCACGAACTCGAGCAGCTCGTTGACGCGCCGGGTGCGCTCCTCCTTGCCCACCCCCGCGAGCTTGAGCGGGTAGGCGATATTGCCGGCCGCGGTGCGGGAGTGCATGAGGTTGAACTGCTGGAAGATCATGCCGATGTTTCGGCGGATGCCGCGCAGCTTGCTCTCGGGCTGGCCGGCGACGTCGGTGCCGTCGACGAGCAGTTCGCCCGAGGTGGTGGTGTCCAGGCCGTTGATGAGCCGAACGAGCGTGGACTTCCCGGCGCCCGAGTAGCCAATGACGCCAAGGATCTCCCCGGGCTCGACGTCGAGGGTGACCCCGTCGACGGCGCGGACCTCGGAGCCCGACTTGCCCTGGAAGATCTTGGTGACGTCCCGGAATTGCAGCCGAGTGCCGGAACGCTTCGCCTGCGACGGCGCCGGCGTGGCGGAGCTGTGAGTCACGGAAACGGTTCTCCCTAACAAACGATGAAAAAGCTATGAGTGGGATCTGGGGGATAAGACGCCGCGGGGCGCGCTGCCGGACACCCGGCCCGCCCGCGGCGGTGCGCTGCGGGCGGGCCGGGTGTCCGGGGCCGGGGCTGTCACGCGGCCGGCCCCGGGGTGGGGAGGGAAGGTGCCGTTGAAGAGGGGGCGGGCCGTCGCTAGGCGGCGGGCTGCTCCTCGGCCTCCTCCTCGTTCTCCTCGTCCTCGGTGGTGGCGTCCTCGTCGCCGTCGGTCTCCTCGGACTCGGGGTCGTCCTCGGCGTCGCCGTCCTCGTCGGCCTCATCCTCGGCGTCGGCGTCGTCGGCGTCGTCCTCGGCGCCGGAGCCGGCCGCCTCCTCGTTGCGGAGCTGCCCCTCGATGCGCTCGAGGATCTCCTGGAGCTCCTCGACGGGTCGCTGCACCGGCACCGACGTGCCGCCGGAGTCCTCGGCGATGGCGTCCTGGACCGGCTGGGAGTGCCAGATCTCGACGAGCTCCGGGATGCGCGGGTCGTCGGCGTTCTCCGGGGTGGTGACGAAGGTGTTGATGTACGGCTCGGCGAGCTCGGACTCCGGGTCGTCGGAGAAGATCGCCTCGTTCGGGTCGATGTTCGCGCGGTTGAGGAAGCTGTTGTTGATCACCGCGGGGTTGCCCTCGCCGTAGGCGATGGCGGTCTGCGCCGCGTCGACCGGGATGACGCCCACCTTGGAGGCCTCCTCGTCGATGTCGGCGGGCACCGGCTCGAGGACGTCGTCGTTCTCCAGCTCGATGAGCTCGGCCTGGATGAGCACGTTGATCGCGCGGGCCTGGTTCGTCGAGTCGTTGGGGATGGTGATGTCCTCGCCCTCGATGCCCTCGAGCGAGTCGTGGTCCTTCCAGTACAGGGAGAGCGGCACGATCTCGGTGGAGCCCACCGGCACGAGGTCCTCGTCCGCGCCCACGTTGTAGGTCGCGAGGAACTGGAGGTGCTGGAACTGGTTGACGTCGATCTGACCCTGGACGAGCGCGTCGTTGGGGGTGTTGTAGTCCGAGAACGACACGACCTCCATGTCGATGCCGGCGTTCTCGACCTCCTCCTTAAAGACCTCCCACTGGCGGGAGGAATCGTCGGTGGCGCCCACCCGGATCGGGCCCTCGGCGGCCTCCTCGGAGTCGTCGTTGCACGCCACGAGGCTCGTCGCGGCGAGGGCCACGGCCGCGCCCCCGGCGAGCACGCGCTTGGTCAAGCGATGAATAGCCATATTCCAGTAGAGTCCTTTTCTATCTCGGGATAGTTCTGCTGGCTGCCCTACGGCGGAGCCTGAGCTGCGCCGGCATCCTCCCCGGCCGCGGCCGGGGAGTCGACCCCGTATACTATACAACTCGGTCTAGTAATCGTGCAGCGAGAGGTTCGTCGTGGCCCGAAACGATCCTCCGGTAGCGGGCCTCGGCGCGGCCGGCTAGCGGCTCTCGCGGACGTCCTGCTCGAGGCGCTCGAGGATCTCGTCGAGCTCCTCCGCGGGCCGCCTGACCGGCACGGAGGTGCCGCGCGACTCGCGCTGGATCGCCTCCTGCACGGGCTCGGAGTGCCAGATCTCCACGAGCTCGAGGAGCACGGGGTCGTCGGTTCTATCCTCCAGGGCAATAAAGGCGTTGATATACGGCTCGGCCCGGGGGTCCTCGGGGTCGTCCTGGGCGACCGCCTCGCTCGGGGAGATGCCCGCCCGCGCGATGAAGTTGTTCGTCATGATCGCCGGGCGGCCCTCGTTGTAGGCGACGGTGCCGTTGGTGACGTCGACGGGGGTGACGGTCACCGCCGAGGCCTCCTCGTCGATATCGGCGGGCACCGGCTCGAGCTGCTCCTCGCCGCGCAACTCGACGAGGCCCTCCTGGGCGAGCAGGTTGATCGCCCGGCCCTGGTTGGTGGGGTCGTTGGGGATGGCGACGTCCTCGCCCTCGATGCCGTCGAGCGAGTCGTGGTCCTTCCAGTAGAGGGAAAGCGGCACGATCTCGGTGGAGCCCACGACCCGCAGCCGCGCGCCGGTGCCCTCGTTGTAGCGGGCGAGGTACTTGAGGTGCTGGAACTGGTTGACGTCCACCTCGCCCTCCCGGACGGCCTCGTTGGGGGCGTTGTCCCCGCTCATCGCGACCAAGTCGACGTCGATGCCGGCGGCCTCGGCCTCCTCGACGAAGACCTGCCACTGCTCGAGCGCCGGGTCGCGCAGCGCGATGCTCACCGTGTCGTCGTCCTCGCTCGAGCAGGCGGCGGCGCCGCCGGCGGCGGCGAGAACGGCCAGGCCGAGCGCCGCGACGCGGCGCCGCAGGTGGGGAAGGATCATCGGGTTTTCTCCTTGTGGTGGGTCGGGGGTTTCTCGGGGCGGGCGGCTAGTTGCGCTGCTCGGCGGCCTGCTCCCGGGCGAGGTCCTCGAGCCGGGCGAGGATCTCCTCGAGCTCCTCGCGGGGGCGCTCGACGACGACGGCGGTGCCGCCGGAGTCCTCGGCGACGGCCTCGCGCACCGCGTCGGTGTGCCACAGCGAGGCGAGCTCCTCGATGACGGGGTCGGCCGCGGTCTCCTCAGTCGCGGCGAAGACGTTGATGAACGGCTCGGCGCGCGGGTCGGTCGGGTCGTCGGTGACGATCGCCTCGTGGGGGGTCGATGCCCGCCCGGTTGAGGAAGCTGTTGTCGATGAGCGCGGGGCGGCCCTCCGAGTAGGCGATCGTCGCCTGCGCCGGCTCGACGGGCAGAAGCCCCACCTTCGAGGCCTCCTCGTCGACGTCGATGGGCAGCGGCCAGGTGGTCTCCGGGTCCTTGAGTGTGATGAGGCCGGCCTGGACGAGCAGGTTGATCGCCCGCGGCTGGTTGGTGGGGTCGTTGGTGATGGCGACGTCCTCGCCCTCGATGCCGTCGAGAGAGTCGTGGCCCTCCCAGTAGAGCGAGGCCGGCACGATGACCGTCGTGCCCACCGGCACGAGGCTCTCCCCGGCGGCGACGTTGTAGTCCGCGAGGAAGCGCAGGTGCTGGAACTGGTTGAGGTCGATCTGGCCCTGCACGAGCGCGTCGTTGGGCGTCGCGAAGTCGGAGAAGTTCACCGTCTCCACGGGGATGCCGGCCTTCTCGGCCTCGTCCTTGAACGCCTGCCACTGCAGCGTGGAGTCGTCTACCGCGCCGATGGTGATCGGCTCGGCCTGCCCACCCGCCTCGGCGTCGCCGCCCGCGCCGCAACCGGCCAGCCCTAAGCCGAGCGCTGCGGCGGCCAGGGGCGCGGCAATGGTCCTAGCCCTCATCGGCGACCTGCCTCTCGAGGCGCTCGAGGATCTCCCGGAGCTCCTCGGGCTCGCGGCGCACCGGCACCGACGTGCCGCCGGACTCCTCGGCGACCGCGGCCTGCACCTCGTCGGTGTGCCACAGCTCGACGATCTGCTGCAGCCGGGGGTCGTCCGCCTTGTCCGCGGTGGTGACGACGACGTTGATGTAGGGCTCGGCGCGGGGGTCCTCCGGGTCGTCCTCGGCGACCGCCTCGTCCGGGGAGATCCCCGCCCGGCCGAGGAAGTTGTTCGTGATGATCGCCGGGCGGCCCTCCTGGTAGACCACCGGCGTCTGGGCCGCGTCGACCGCGACGATCGACACCTCGGAGGCGTCCTCGTCGACGTCGGCGGGCACCGGCTCGAGCGGGTCGCCGGACAGCTCCACGAGGTCTAGCTGCGCGAGCAGGTTGAGCGCGCGGGCCTGGTTGGCCGGGTCGTTGGGGATCGCGACCTCCTCGCCCTCGATCCCGTCGAGCGAGTCGTGGTCCTGCCAGTACACCGCGAGCGGCACGATCTCCGTGGAGCCCACCGGCACGAGCTCCTCGCCCGCGCCGACGTTGTAGGTCGCCAGGTACTGCAGGTGCTGGAACTGGTTGGCGTCTAAGTCGCCCTGGGCGACCGCGTCGTTGGGCGCGTCGTGGCCGCTAAACGACGTGATCTCCACCGCCAGGCCCGCGGCCTCGGCCTGTTCCTCGAAGACGTCCCACTGGGAGGCCTCCCGGTCGGCGACCCCGAGGGTCACCGCGTCCGCCTCGCCCTCGTCGGCGCACGCCCCGAGGAGGAAGGAGCTCGCCAGCACGAACGCGCTCGCCGCGATGGGCACCCGGCGCCGCCGGCGTGGCGCAGGCCGCTCGTCGAGGTGCGCTGCGGCGCCCGGCGCCGGCTCGGTGTGGGTGGGGGCCTGCTCGGTGGGCAGGGGCGTGGCCATGTGCGCTCCTTTTGTCGCTCGTCGTCGGTGGTTCGGCCGCAAAAAGCCGGCCATGGTGCCCATAACATACCGAGCAGTCTGTTCAGTTCTGAGCGGCGACGAGCGTGCCCCTCCCGGGCGTCGGGAACGTCCAGGTGAGAGCCCCGATTTTCCGTGAATCGAATATATGTTTGATAGCGTTGGCGGGTCATGAGGTTCAACGGGGGAGAGCGGCTGAGTTGGTCGCGCATCGAGCGGATCCTCTCCGGGCGGCCCGGCCCGGAGCTCGTTCCCGCGGGCGAGCCCGAGCGCGAGCGCGGCGAGGAACCCGCCCGCGCCGCGCGGCCCGGGCGGGTGCCCTTCGCGGAGCTCCACGCGGCGTCGAGCTACCACTTCTTCCGCGGCGCGTCCTCCCCGCGCGCCCTCGTCGAGCGCGCCCGGGCCCTGGGCCTTGCCGCGCTGGGCGTGCTCGACCGGGACGGCTTCTACGGGGTGGCCGAGTTCGCCGAGGCCGCCGCCGAGGAGGGGCTGCCCACCGTCGTCGGCGCGGAGATCACCCTGCCCGCCGACGCCGCCTCGGGCGCGGAGTGCCCCACCGAGGGCACCGGCGCCGCCGGCGCGGGCGCGCCGGGCGCCGCGGAGACGATCGTGCTGCCGGTGCTCTGCCGCGGCCCGGAGGGCTATCGGCGGCTCAGCCACCTCGTCTCGGACGCGCACATGGCCACCGGCCACAAGGACCGGGTGCGCTATCCGCCGCTTGGCGAGATCGGCGGGGCGCTCGGCGGGGAGTGCCTCGTTATCGCCGGCGAGGCGTGGGCGGCGCGCCCCGACGGATTCTTAGAGCTCGTCGACGCGTTCGGGCCGGAGAATGTGGTCGCCGAGTACCCGGCGGAGATGCTGCCCGGGGACGCGGACGCCCGCGCGCTCGTCGCGCGCGCCGCCGCCGAGGCCTCCGGCCGCGCCGGATCGCCGCTGCGGGGGATCCTCAGCGCCCGGCCGGTCGCCGCGACGAGGGACCGCGCCCGGCTCGCGGGCGTCAAGCGCGCGCTCGGCGGGCGCCAGTCGCTCGGCGAGGCGCGGCCCCGCGCCCACCCGGTGGGCGGGACGTGGCTGCGCTCGGGCGAGCAGCTCCAAAGGCTCGCGCCGGGCTTCGAGGGGGAGATCGCCGAGACCGTGCGCCTGGCTGCCGAGTGCGCCTTCACCCTCGACCTCGTCGCGCCCGAGCTGCCGCCCGCGGAGGTGCCCGCCGGCCACACCGAGGCCAGCTGGCTGCGCCACCTCACCCTCGAGCGCGCGCCCGGCCGCTACGCGGGCCGGCCCGACTCGCTGCTCGAGGCGGCGCTGCGCCAGGCCGACCGCGAGCTCGACGTCATCGAGAACCTCGGGTTTCCCGGCTACTTCCTCATCGTCGAGGAGATCGTCTCCTTCTGTAAGCAGAGCAATATCCTCTGCCAGGGGCGCGGCTCGGCGGCGAACTCCGTGGTGTGCTTCTGCCTGGGCATCACCAACGCCGAGCCGGTGTCCTCCGGGCTGCTCTTCGAGCGCTTCCTCTCCCCGGAGCGCGACGGCCCGCCCGACATCGACCTCGACATCGAGGCGACCCGCCGCGAGGAGGTCATCCAGCACGTCTTTCAGCGCTACGGCCGCGAGCGCGCCGGCCAGGTCGCCGCGGTGATCACCTACCGCACCAAGGGAGCGGTGCGCGACGCGGCCCGCGCGCTCGGCTACCCCGCCGGCAGCGCCGACGCGTGGTCGAAGGGCTTAGCCGAGACCCCGGAGCAGGTCGCCGCCATCGCCGGGCAGCTCGCCGGGCAACCCAGGCACTTAAGCATCCACTCCGGCGGCATGGTCATCTGCGATCGGCCGCTCGCCGACGTCGTGCCCACCGAGTGGGCGCGGAAGGACAACCGCTCGGTCCTCCAGTGGGACAAAGACGCCTGCGCCGCCGTGGGGCTGGTGAAGTTCGACCTGCTCGGCCTCGGGATGCTCGAGGCGCTCCACCACATGATCGACGAGGTGCGCGCCACCACGGGCGAGACGGTCAACCTCTGGGAGCTCGACACCGGGGAAAAGGAGGTCTACCGGATGCTCGCCGTGGGCGACGCCGTCGGCGTCTTCCAGGTCGAGTCCAGGGCCCAGCTGCAGACCCTGCCGAGGCTCAAGCCCGAGCGGTTCTTCGACCTCGTCGTCGAGGTCGCGCTCATCCGCCCCGGCCCCATCCAGGGCGGCTCCGTGCACCCGTACCTGCGCCGCAAGAACGGCCTCGAGGAGCCGAGCGTCGACCACCCGGTGCTCCACAAGGCGCTCGACAAGACCCTAGGCATCCCGCTGTTCCAGGAGCAGCTCATGCAGATCGCCGTCGACGCCGCGGGCTTTAGCGGCGCGGAGGCCGACGCGCTGCGCCGCGCGATGGGCCAGAAGCGCTCGCCCGAGCGCATGGCGGCCCTAAAGGACCGTTTCCTTCGCGGCCTCGAGGAGACCAACGGCATCCGCGGGGAGGTCGCCGAAAACCTGTGGCAGAAGATCGTCGCGTTCGCCGCCTACGGCTTCCCCGAGTCGCACGCCCAGTCGTTCGCCTCGATCGTGTTCTTCTCCGCGTGGTTCAAGCTCCACCACCCCGCGGAGTTCTGCGCCGGGCTGCTCCAGGCGCAGCCGATGGGCTTCTACTCGCCCCAGTCGCTCATCCACGACGCCCGCCGCCACGGCGTCGAGGTCCGCGGCGTCGACGTGCGCTATTCGAAGGTGGAGTCCTTCGCGCCCGAGCCCGGGGCGCTGCGCCTCGGGCTCGGGCTCATCGGGGGGCTGGGTAAGAAGGCCGCGGGCCGCATCGTCGCCGCTCGCGAGGATGGGGAGTTCGCCTCGCTCGCGGATCTCTCCCGCCGCGCGGGGCTCACCGTCCCCCAGGCCGAGGCGCTCGCCAGGGCGGGCGCCCTGGAGGGCCTGGGCCTGAGCCGGCGCGCCGCGCTGTGGGAGGCGGGCGTCGCCGCCACCGAGCGCCCCGGCATGCTGCCCGGGCTTACCCAGAGCCCCGCTCCCGCGCTGCCGGGTATGAGCCCATTCGAGCTCACCGTCGCCGATATCGCCGCCACCGGCGTGAGCCCCGATATCCACCCCATGGAGCACGTGCGCGCCGCCCTCGACCGGGCCGGCGTCGTGCCCGCCGACCGGCTGCTCGCCGAGCGCGACGGGAAGCGCATCCGCGTCGCCGGGGTCGTCACCCACCGGCAGCGCCCCGCGACCGCCTCGGGGGTGGTGTTCTTCGGGCTCGAGGACGAGACCGGGCTCATCAACGTCACCGTCACCCCCGGGCTGTGGCGCCGGCACCGCACCGTCGCGCGCACCGCCCGCGCGCTCGTCGTGCGCGGGCTGATCCGCAACGCCAACGGCGTCGCGAACTTAAGCGCCGACCTCATCGAGGCGCTGCCCGTCGGCGAGCTGCTCAGCGCCGGCTCCCGGGACTTCCGCTAGCCGGGCCGAGGGATCCGGTCACGATTTCCTAACGATCCCGCTCGAGGCCTCCGCCGGGGCAGCGCTCTCCGATAGATTCGGGGATCATGACCCACCACCGCACCGAGCCCGCGGCCGACGCGCCGCGGGCGGGAGACGAGCTGTCCCGCATGACGCCCGTCTCGCCGAAACTCGCCGCCGTGAGGCTGATCTCCACCCTGCCCTTCGAGGCGATCATCGCCATCGGCCTCGCCGCGGCGGGCTGGTTCGTGCACTGGGCGTTCTACATCGGCACCGCGCTCGCCGTGGTTCTCCTCGTGTGGCACGCGATCCTCATCCCGCTGCAGGTGCGCCACACCGCCTGGCTCGAGACCGACGACGAGCTGCTCATCACCCGCGGGAAGCTCTGGCACACGTTCACCGTCGTTCCTTATGGCCGGATCCAGTTCGTCGACGTCACCGCGGGCCCGCTCATGCGCGCCTTCGGGCTCAAGACCGTGAGCCTGAACACCGCCTCCTCGACGAGCGATTCCTCGGTGCCCGGCCTGGAGAACGACGTCGCCGACGCGCTGCGCGAGCGCCTCGCCGAGAAGGCGAGGGAGAGGATGAGCGGCCTGTGAGCGGCGAGCACGCCGCCGAGCGCCCCGACCGGGACCCGGCCCCGGGGCCGCGCCCGGCGGGCGACGAGCCCCGGGCTGTCCGG
>NZ_JH815194.1:120002-127997 GCF_000296405.1 Corynebacterium otitidis ATCC 51513 | reverse complement strand
GCACCGCGCCAGCCCGGTGTTGCGCTTCTGGCAGGCCTTCGCGGTTGGTGCGGCGGCGATCCTCGTCAACATGGTCAACTCCGGGTTCGGCGCGATCGTCGACGCGCTCGTCTTCGCCGGGGAGCACTGGGCCTGGACGCTCCTCGGGATCGTCGGGGTGCCCGTCGTCACCGTCGGCGCGGCGTGGCTTCTCACCGGCGCGTGGTGGCGCGCCACCGGCTTCCGCCTCACCGGCGAGGAGCTGCAGCGCCGCCGCGGGGTGTTCAGCAAGGAGCAGCGCAGCGCCCGCTACGACCGCATCCAGGCCGTCGACGTCGTCGAGAACCTCGTGCCGCGGCTGTTCAAGCTCGCGTCCATCCGCGTGGAGACCGCCGGCGGCAACGACTCGGCCATCAACATCGAGTTCCTGCCCCGCCGCGAGGCCGAGGAGCTGCGCGCCGAGCTCCTCGTCCGCGCGAAGGGTGCCGACGGGGAGCACGCCCCGGCCCCCGGCGGCGCGGCCGCGCCGGGCGCGGGCGACGCGCCCGGGGGCCGGTCGGCGGAGGAGGTCCTCGTCGAGGAGATCCCCGTCGCCCGCAGCCTCGCCGGCGCGGCGCTCACCGGCGGCACCGTCGCCACCGCGGTCGGCGGCCTTTTCCTCCTGGTGGTCTTCCTCGGGGTCGCCATCGCCTTCGACGATGCGAGCTTCTTCGGCGTGGTGCCCTTCCTCGTCGCGCTGGTCGTCGGCTCCGCCGGGCCGATCTGGCAGCTGCTCGACCGCTCCTGGCGGTTCACCGCCATCCTCGAGCGGCGGCCGGACGCCTCGGACGTCGTGCACCTGCGCTACGGGCTGGCCACCAAGCGCCGCCAGTCGGTGCCCGTCGACCGGGTGCACGCGGTGCGCATCGGCCAGGGCGCGCTGTGGCGGCGCCGCGGCTGGTACAAGCTCAGCGTCGACGTCGCCGGCTACACGCCCGGCCAGTCCTCGACGAACGACCTGCTGCCCATCGGCAGCCGCTCCCAGGCGCTCGCCGTCGCCTCCGTGCTCACCGGCCGCGACGCCGAGGAGATCGCGAGGATCGCCGACCCCGACGGCGCGACCGAGCCGGACTACCGCAGCCCCCGGGCCGCCCGCTGGTTCTCCCCGATTGACTACCGGCGGCACGCCGCGACGCTCACCGACGGGATCGCCGCGTGGCACTGGGGCAGATTCGGGCGAAACGTGTCGTTCATCGACGCCGGCCACATCCAGGAGCTGACCGTGCGCACCGGGCCGCTGCAGCGCCGCCTCGGGCTCGCGACGGTGGTCTACGACCTGGTCGCCGGGCCGGTGTCCATGAGCGCGGAGCACCTCGCCGTGTCCGACGCGTGGGAGCTCACCGATCGTCTGCGCGAGCGCCGCCTGCCCTCGCTCGCGGAGGACCCCGCCGTGCGCGAGATCCGCGAGGCCGGCGGCCCCGCGGCGCGCCCGGGCGGGCCGGCCGGGGACGAGTAGCGCCCCGGGCCGCGACCAGGGGCAGGGTTTCGGGCCCGCCTCCCTCGCTCGGGGAGGCGGGCCCTAGAAACTTAAGGAAACGGCGGCCTAGATGGCCTCGAAGCCGTTGGCGAGGTCCGCGAGGATGTCCTCGGCGTCCTCGATGCCGACGCTTAAGCGTACCGTCGCCTGGGAGATGCCCGCCTTCTTGAGGGCCTCCGGGCTGGACTGCGAGTACGTCGTCGTCGCCGGGTGGACCACGAGCGAGCGCACGTCGCCGACGTTCGCGAGGTCGGAGTGCAGGTTGAGCGCGTCGATGAAGCGCCACGCCGCCTGCTTCGCGTCCTCGGAGAACGGGTCGTCGGCCTTGACGTCGAACGCGAGGACCGAGCCGGTGTAGTCGAGGCCGAGCTTCTCCTTGACCTCGAACCAGGGCGAGGAGGGCAGGCCCGCGTAGTTCACCGAGGCGACCTTGTCGTGGCCGTCGAGGAACTCCGCGACCTTGCGGGCGTTCTCGTTGTGCTGCCGGATGCGCAGCGAGAGCGTGTCGAGGCCCTGGGCGGTGACCCACGCGTTGAACGCCGAGGGCGCCGCGCCCGTGTCGCGCAACACGCCGGCGCGCGCCTTGAGGGCGAAGGCCTCCGGGCCGAGGTCGGCGTAGACGAGGCCGTGGTAGGCCTCGTCCGGGGTGACGAAGCCGGGGAAGACCGGCTTGCCGCCGCGGGTGACCTTCCAGTCGAACTTCCCGCCGTCGACGATGACGCCGCCCAGGCCCGAGCCGTTGCCCGTGTAGAACTTCGTCAGCGAGTTCACCGACACGTCCGCGCCGAGCTCGAGGGGCCGCACGAGCGCCGCGGTGGCGAGCGTGTTGTCGACGATGAGCGGCGCCTGGTGGTTGTGGGCGACCTCGGCGATGGCGGGGATGTCGAGGACGTCGGCCTGCGGGTTGGCGAAGGTCTCCCCGAAGAAGGCGATGGTGTCGTCCTCGGCGGCCGCCGCCCAGGACTGCGGGTCGTCGGGGTCCTCGACGAAGGTGGTGCGAATGCCCAGGCGCGGCAGCGTGTAGCGCAGCAGCGTCTCCGTGCCGCCGTAGAGCCGGGGCGAGGAGACGACGTGGCCGCCGTTCTCGCTCAAGTTCACGAAGCTCGCGGTGACCGCCGCCTGCCCGGAGGCGAAGAGCACCGCGGCGACGCCGCCCTCGAGGGAGGCGAGCCGGTTCTCGACGGCCTCGGCGGTGGGGTTGCCCAGCCGCGAGTAGATCGGGCCCGGGTCCTCGAGCGCGAAGCGCTGCTTGGCGTGCTCCGCGTCGTTGAAGACGTACGAGCTGGTGTGGTGGATGGGCAGGTTGCGCGCGCCGGTCTCGTCGACGGGCTGGCCGGCGTGGATCTGCCTGGTCTGGAACTTCCAGTCGGCGGCGTTGCTGTTGTCGTAGCGGGTCATGGCTCTCTTCGGCCTCCTCGGCGTCGGGCGGGCGCGCCCCAAAGGTGGGGAGCGGGGTCGTTTTCGCTGTTTCTTTCCGCCCCCGCCTAAGCGACCGGCGGGAGCGTGGAGCCGAGACTATGGAGACCCGCGCCGCCTAGGCAATACTAAGCTGTCTAGTTACCGAGATTGTCGCTGGTCAGGGATTTAAACACCGCGGACTAAGCGGTATGTTTTTTGCCGCGTGGCTCTCCGGGAAGGGGAGCCGGGCGGGGTTAGGAGGCGCCCGGGAAGCCGAGCTGGCGCCACGCCTCGAACACGCCCACCGCCGCGGAGTTCGACAGGTTCATCGAGCGCCGCGCCGGCAGCATGGGGATGCGCACCGCCTCGGTGACCCGGGGGTGGGAGAGGTGCTCCGGCGGCAGGCCGGTGGGCTCCGTGCCGAAGAGTAGCGCGTCGCCGGGCCGGTAGGAGATGCTCCCGTGCCACGTGTCGGAGTGCGCGGTGAACGCGAAGACCCTCGCGTCCGGCAGCGCGCTAAGGCAGGCGTCGAGGTCCGTGTGCACGGTGACGTCGGCGAGGTCGTGGTAGTCGAGTCCCGCGCGCTTTAAGTGCCGGTCGTCGAAGTTGAAGCCGAGCGGCTCCACGAGGTGGAGCCTCACCCCCGTGTTCGCGGACAGCCGGATCGCGTTGCCGGTGTTGCCGGGGATGACGGGGTTGTCGAAGATGAGGTGGAAGGGCGCCCCCTCCCGCGCGCCGGGCCGCTGTGTCATGGAAGACATTGTAGGCCCGCGAGAGACGGCCGATAATGGGGGTTGTGGCTGATTCAACGACTGCGAAGACCCTAGACGGCAAGCTGTACCGCAAGGAGCTGCTCGAGGACCTCTCGAAGCGGGTCGCGGCCCTCAAGGAGAAGGGCTACGAGCCCGGCCTCGCCACGGTTCTCGTCGGCGACGACCCCGGCAGCCAGAACTACGTGCGCATGAAGCACAAGGACTGCGCCGAGGTCGGCATCAAGTCCATCCGCAAGGACCTCCCGGAGTCCACCACCCAGGAGGAGATCGAGCAGGTCATCGAGGAGCTCAACAACGACGACGCCTGCACCGGCTACATCGTCCAGCTCCCCCTGCCCAAGCACCTCAACGAGAACCGGGTGCTCAGCAAGATCGACCCGGAGAAGGACGTCGACGGCCTCCACCCGGAGAACCTCGGCAAGCTCGTCCTCAACGAGGAGGCGCCCCTGCCCTGCACGCCGAACGGCGCGATCGGGCTTCTGCGCCGCTTCGGCGTCGAGCTCGACGGCGCGAAGGTCGTCGTCATCGGCCGCGGCGTGACCGTGGGCCGGCCCATCGGGCTCCTGCTCACCCGCCGCTCCGAGAACGCCACCGTCACCCTGTGCCACACCGGCACCAAGGACCTCAAGGCGGAGACCACCGCCGCGGACGTCATCGTCGCGGCCGCCGGCAAGCCCCACATGCTCACCAAGGACATGGTCAAGCCGGGCGCCGCGGTCCTCGACGTGGGCGTCTCCCGCGTCGACGGCAAGACCGTCGGCGACGTCGACCCCGGCGTCTGGGAGGTCGCGGGCGCGGTCTCCCCGAACCCGGGCGGCATCGGCCCGATGACGCGCACCTACCTGCTCAAGAACATTGTTGACCGCGCGGAGCGCATCGTGAACGATTAACGGGCGATGCCCCACACTCCGACTCCGCCCGCCTCCCACGGCGAGGCGATGGCAAACCCCCACAGCGGCGACCGGCGCTCCCGGCTGCCGCTGTGGGGGCAGCGCGTGCTCGGGGCGGCGTTCCTCGCGCTGGTTGCCGCCTCCGCGGTGTTCGCGGTCTCCGAGCACTGGCGCCGCGCCACCGTCGCGCTCGGCGTTGCGATGCTCTGGCTCGCCGGCTGCCGGATTACCTGCGACGACCGGGTCATCGGGTTCTTCTCGGTGCGCTCCCGCCGCTTTGATGCGGGCTTCTGCGGCGCGGTCGGCGCCGCGATGGTCGCGCTCGCCGCGTCGGTCGACGCGCTCGGCAGCTAGTTTCGGTCTAGATCACGAAGTCCGCGAACTCCGCCTCGCCCGCGGGGTCGACCTCCGCGAAGAAGTGCCGCAGGATGCGGCCCAGCTGGCGTGACTCGGTCAAAAACCCGTCGTGGCCGACCGGCGAGACGATCTTGTGCATCGCGAGCAGCTGCCCGAGGTTCCTCGAGAGGTGTTCCTGCTGGTGATACGGGTAGAGGATGTCGGTGTCCACGCCCGCGACGAGCACCGGGATGGGGATCTCGGAGAGCGCCCGGTTGAGCCCGCCGCGGCTCCGGCCGATGTCGTGCCGGTTGAGCGCCTCGGTTAAGGCGACGTACGAGCCGGCGTCGAAACGCTCCGCGAGCTTCGCGGCCTGGTGGTCGAGGTAGCTCTGCACCGCGAAGCGCTGCTTGGCGGTGCGATACGGCCCCAGCGGCTCCTCCCCGCGCTGCGCGCGGGTCCCGAAGCGCTCGTCGATCTCCAGCTCCCCGCGGTAGGTGAGGTGCGCGATGCGCCGGGCGGTCGCGAGCCCGAAGCTGGGGGCGGCGCCGGTGGCGTAGTAGTCGCCGCCCTTCCAGTTCGGGTCGTTCTCGATGGCGTTGATCTGCGCGGACTGGATGCCGATCTGCCACGCCGAGGCCCTCGCCGAGACCGCGATAACCGCGGCGGCCTGGAGAAATTCGGGATAGATCGCCGCCCACTCGAGGGTGCGCGCCCCGCCCATCGAGCCGCCGACCACGGCGCGTACCGACTCGATACCCAGCCGGTCGAGCAGCGCGCGCTCGGCGCGCACCTGGTCCCTAATCGAGATCGCCGGGAAGCGCGAACCCCACGGGCGGCCGTCCTCGGGGTGCGGGGTGCTCGGCCCCGTGGAGCCGGAGCACCCGCCGAGCGCGTTGCTACAGATCACGCAGTAGCGATCTGTGTCGACCGCGTGGCCGGGTCCGACGACGCCCGCCCACCAGTCGGTCGCGTCCGTGTCGCCGGTCAGGGCGTGCTCGACGATGACGACGTTGCTGCCGCCGTCCTCGAGCTGGCCCGGGGTACCCCACTGGCGGTACGCGATGCTCACCCCGGGCATGGCCACGCCGGCCTCCGTGACGAAGTCCCCGATGGGCTCCCGCCTCAGCGGCGGGGTGGGGGACGCGGTCGGCTGCTCGGCGGCGGTCGTCATGGCTACCTGCCTCTCGGTGAACAAAGCTGTCTAGTTTCGTTTCTCGAGGCTACGGCCGGCCGCGCGCCGGGGGCGAGTTTTTGGGCTATTTACTTTCGGCCGCGCCGCCCGCGGGCTTGGCGGGGACCTTCTCTAGGACCTCCGTGTCGGCGCGCCACAGCGAGTTTTCGCCCTCGTCATCGGCTCCGTCCTCATCCTCGGCGGAGTCCTCGTCGGCGTCGTGGGGATGCCACAGCGGGTTGATGCCGGGCATGAGCCAGGTGGCCGCCCCGGCGAGCACCGCGACGACCGTCGCGGCGACGGGCGCGGCGCTATCCGGCACGAAGAAGGCGGTGGCCAGCGCGACGATGAGCAGCGCGAGCCACACCGCGGGCAAAAAGATCCCGAGCCGCAGCGCCGAGGTGACCTCGTCCTCGGCCCAGTCCTCCTCGGGGAAGCGGGCGCGGGCGGTGGCGCGCACCCGGCGGCGGGTATTCCCCCCGACCCACGCGAGCGCCGCGACGACGAGGACGGCGCCGACGACGGTGGTAACGAGGTGGGGCAGCGCCGCCCCGAACGCGAGGACGACGACCGGCGTGGTGAGCGCGGCGCGCTCGGCGAGGCTGAGTGGTAGCGGCTCGGTGGGGTCGATCTCGGGGTAGAGGCTCTCGAACTGGGAGGAACTCAACTGCGGTCTCCTTAGCGGCTGGCGAGGGGCTTGGGCGCCGCGGTGCACGACGCCAATGTGGGTAGTATTGACTAAATTATCGATCCAACATAGCTTAACGTAAGCAATAGAGCTGGTATAGCCCCGGGCAGCCTTCCTGATGAGGTTTTCCGTCCTGCGGTGTGCCTGACCGATGTTGGTGGCGGAGCGGGCTAGCCAGGCTCACCGAGCTGAGGATGGAGGTCCCATGAGTCCACGGTTGACCAGGCTGGCGACGCGCGCGGGCGCGACGCTCGCCGCGGCGGCGACGCTCGGCGCGGGCGCGGCGCTGGGCCTGGCCCCGGCCGCCGGCGCCGCGCCGGAGGACAGCCAGGAGCAGGCCCAAGCCCCCGCGTGCAGCCTCGCCATAAACGGCATCGCCCGCGCCGAGGCCACCCTGGATCTAAGCAAGCTCCCGGAGGGCGAGGGGAAGCCGAAGGTCATCTGGCAGGTGTCGGAAGGCCTCGGCTACGTCGACGGGAAGGACGAGCCCGCCGCGTTCCACCTCGCCGGCGCGGAGAGCGGCGGCGCCGTGGGAGCCAGGGGCATCGTCGTGCCCGTCGCCGGCGGGCTGCGCCTCGCCGCCGTTGACGGCAACCACCTCGCGGAGACGACCGCGCTGCGCCTCCAGCTCGCCCCCGACGATGAGGGCGCCTGGCGAGGACTCGTCGTCGCCGACTATCTCGCCCGCACGACCGGCTTCGGCGGCGGCGAGAACTACCAGCTCGACAACCAGGTGATCGCCACGGTCGCCCTCGCCGAGCCGGGCGCGGTCGACGTCTCGGCCGGGCGCGTGGAGCTCGCGGGTAGCGCGACGCTCACTGCGGCGGGCGCGCACTTCGCCGGCGCCGGGCGGGAGGGCCTCGAGCTCGGGGAGTTTTCCGGCACGCTCGAGTGCGGCGAGACCCCAAGCGGCGCGCAGGCCGACCCGGGGGCGCTCTTCGGCGGCGAGCCGAGCGCCCAGAGGCCCGAGGAGCCCGCCGCCCCGGGCAAGCCCGGCGAGGACGAGAAGCCCCGCCCGAGCGACCCGCCGAGCGAGAACCCGAACACCACCCCCACGAAGCCCACCAACCCGCCCACGGACGGCGGCGGAGATGGCGGGAACGGCGGCAACGAGCAGAAGCCCGGGAACAAGCCCCCGAAGGCGAACGAGCCCCAGCCGCCTCGGCCGCCGCAGCACCGCGGCGGGGGCGGAAACCACGGCGGCGCGCCCGCTCCGCAGGCGCCGGCCCCGCAGCCCGCGC
>NZ_JH815194.1:101536-119882 GCF_000296405.1 Corynebacterium otitidis ATCC 51513 | reverse complement strand
CCCCGAGGTCGCCAGCGGCTCCGCGCCGCGGCCCGCGGCGGCCCCGAAGCCGCTGCCCGCGGCGAGCCCGCAGACCGCCTCCGAGCTGAAGAAGGACGACTCGTCCGGCGGCGGTGGGGGCGACGAGGAGGTCGCGCTCAGTGAGAACGTCTGCGAGGCCGACGACGCCCAGGGCGTCGAGGACTCGAAGGCCCACTGGGGCGTGAAGCAGTCCTTCCAGTCGTACATCACCGGCTCCATCGCGCAGGGCAAGTGGGAGCTCGCCGACGTCGAGCACTCCGACGGGGAGTACCACTTCAGCGGCGCGAACGGCGCGGTCTCCCCGGACGGGAAGATCGGCACCGTCGCCTACAAGGGCGCGCTGCACTTCACCGGGCACAACGGGATCCTCGACCTGCTCATCGAGGACCCCGAGATCCAGTGGGAGGGCAACGAGGGCCACCTCATCGCGGTGGTGGTCTCCAACACGATCGAGGGCGAGCCCATCGACTACGGCCGCACGAGCGTCGGCCGCCTCGAGTTCGAGGAGCTCGACGCGGGCTCGGGCAAGGCCTCCGGGCGCGCCCGGCTGTTCCTCAGCGAGTCCGGCTCCCAGGCGTTCGCCGAGTTCTACGAGCCCGGCCTGGAGCTCGACCCAGTCTCCTTCGAGGCGGACCTCGGCGGCAAGCCGAACTGCACCGACGTGCAGGGCAAGGCCACCTCGGGCGGCGCGAAGGGCGAGCTCGGCGGGAAGGCCGCGGACAAGGCCGCCGAGCTGCGCAAGGACTTCGACCCCTCGCAGACCACCGGCGCGGAGAACGACAGCGACTCGACGTTCACCGTCCACGACGCCAAGCCCGCGGGGCTCGCCGGCTTCGCGGACCCGAACACCCCGCTCGTCGTCACCGCGGCGTTCCTCATCGCCGGCGGCGCGATGACCGTGTTCGTCCTGCGCCACCCCAACTCCTAGGCGACACCCACCCGGCGGCCCGCCGGGCCCCGCCGCGGGGCCGGCGGTCGGGCCGCACAACGAAAGACTGGAGCTTCAACCACCATGTTTGTCTTGAGACGACGGCTGAGGGCGGCGATCGCCACGCTCGCGATCGGCGCGGTGACGCTGTCGGGCTGCGCGGACTGGGACGCCTCGCCCGCGGCGACGTCGAGCGACCTGCGCGAGCAGGTCGCCAACGCAGGCGAGCGCCCCGACCCCCGGGAGCTCGAGGGCGTCGTCGACATCGACACCATCGCCGAGGTCGAGCCGGTCGCCGACAGTCCGAAGCCGGACCTGCCCGTCACCGTCACCGACGGCGACGGCTACGACGTCACCATCGAGGACGTCTCCCGGATCCTGCCGCTCGACCTGTACGGCTCGTATTCGAAGACGCTCTCCGGGCTGGGCTTAGGCGACAATATCGTCGGGCGCACCGTCTCCTCGACGGAGCCCTCGCTCGCCGACCTGCCCGTGGTCACCCAGGGCGGCCACAACCTCAACGTCGAGGCGATCTTGGAGCTCGACCCGACGCTCGTCATGATCGACCACTCGATCGGGCCCCGCGAGGCCATCGACCAGATCCGGGACGCGGGGATTACCACGGTGATCATGCAGCCCGAGCGCAAGCTCGACACCATCGCCGAGGACATCATGCAGGTCGCCCAGACCGTGGGCCTGCCCGACGAAGGTAAGAAGCTCGGCGAGCAGTCCCAGGCCGACCTCGACGCGAGCCTTTCCGCGATCGACAACCT
Source organism: Corynebacterium otitidis ATCC 51513 (assembly GCF_000296405.1). Lineage (GTDB taxonomy): Bacteria > Actinomycetota > Actinomycetes > Mycobacteriales > Mycobacteriaceae > Corynebacterium > Corynebacterium otitidis. The sequence goes on along the minus strand of NZ_JH815194.1, from coordinate 118,160 downwards.
CAAGCCCGACGAGCCGATGCGCGTCGCGTTCGTCTACGCCCGCGGCACCGGCGGGGTGTTCTTCATCCTCGGGCCCGAGGAGGGCACCGACGAGCTCATCGAGGGCGTCGGCGCCATCGACGCCGCGAAGGAGGCCGGCATCACCGACCTCGTGCCCGCCACCGCCGAGGCGCTCGCCGACCTCAACCCGGACGCGTTCATCATGATGACCAAGGGGCTCGACTCCACCGGCGGCATCGAGGGGCTCCTCGAACGCCCGGGCGTCGCCCAGACGACGGCGGGGCAGAAGCAGCGCATCGTCACGCTGCCCGACGGCGACTCGCTCGCCTTCGGCCCCATGGCAGGCGAGGTGCTCCTGCGCACCGCCGCGGGGCTCTACGACCCGTCGCTGCTCGGCGAGGACGCCGCCGGGGCGGCCAACTGATGGCCCAAACCGATACAGATACGGCGCACGCCGCCGAGGAACGCGCCGGGGAGGAGGCTCTCCGGCGCCGCCGGCGCGCGCGGGCGTGGCTCTTCGTCGCGCTCGTCGTCGCTCTCGTGGTCACCGGGCTCGTGTCGATCGTCTCCGGGCAGTACACCGTGCCCGTCGGGGACCTGCCGCGCATCCTGCTCGCTGGGCCCAACGGGGTGGCCGACACCACCGACTCGGTGGTGTGGCGCATCCGCGTGCCCAGGCTCGTGCTCGGCCTCATCGTCGGCGCGGCCCTGGGGGTGGCCGGCGCGCTCATGCAGGCGGTCTTCGCCAACCCGCTCGCCGAGCCGAGCGTCATCGGCGTGACCAGCGGCGCCGGCGTCGGCGCCGCCATCGCCATCGTGCTCAACGTCGCGTGGCTGGGCACGATGACGGTGCCCGCCTTCGCGTTCGTCACCGCGCTGGCTACCGCCGCGGCGGTGTACGCGCTCGCGCGCTTCGGCGGGCGGGTGCACGTCATCAACCTCATCCTCACCGGCATCGCGGTCAACGCGGTGTGCGGCGCGGCGATCTCGTTTCTCGTCTACATCGCCCCGGCGACGGCGAGGGAGCAGATCGTGTTCTGGCAGATGGGCTCGCTCAACGGCTCCCAGTGGCGCCACGTCGGCGTCGTCGCGCTCGTCGCGCTCGTCGGCTTTCTCGTGGCGCTGCGGCTCGGGAGCCGGCTCGACGCGCTCGCGCTGGGCGACGGCGCGGCCCGGCACATCGGCGTCAACGTCGCGGCGCTGCGCACCGTCGCGATCGTCGCGGCCGCGCTTCTGACCGCCGCCGCGGTCGCCTTCGCGGGGCTCATCGGCTTCGTCGGGCTCATCGTGCCGCACATCATCCGCAGCGTCACCGGCCCGGCGAACACCGTGCTCGTGCCGGCCTCCGCGCTCGGCGGGGCGGCGCTCATCGGGCTCTCCGACGTCGTGGCGCGCACGATCATCCCGTTCGCGGACCTGCCCATCGGGATCTTCACCGCGCTCGTCGGCGGGCCGACGTTCTTCATCCTGCTGCGGCGCATGATGCGCAAGGGAAGGGGGCTCTAAAAGATGGCAAGCGACACCAAGCCCGCCATCGAGGTGACCGGCCTCGACGTGGTGGCGGGCGAGCGCACGCTGCTCTCCGGGGTGGACATGCGCGCCTACCCCGGGGAGGTCACCGGGCTCATCGGCCCCAACGGCGCGGGCAAGTCCACGCTGCTTGGCGCGATCGGCGGCGACAGCGAGCCCGCGGCGGGCGCGGTGCGGGTCGGCGGGCTCGACCCGCGGCACGCCTCGATCACGGAGCTGGCCCGCACCCGCTCGGTCATGCTCCAGGACGTCGCCGTGTCCTTCGCGTTCCTCGTGAGGGACGTCGTCTCCATGGGGCGTCGGCCGTGGCGGCGCACCGAGCGCGCCGCCGAGGACAACCGCGTCGTCGACGCGGCGCTTCGGGCCACCGGGGTGGCGCACCTCGCGGCGCGGGATGTGATGACGCTCTCCGGCGGGGAGCGCGCCCGCGTGGCGCTCGCCCGGATACTCGCCCAGCAGGCGCCGATCGTGCTCTTAGACGAGCCGACCGCGGCGCTCGACATCCGCCACCAGGAGCAGGCCATGGGGCTCATCTCCGGGCTCGCGGCCGCGGGGGCGACGGTGCTCGTCGTGCTCCACGACTTAGAGACCGCCGCGCGCTACTGCGACCGCATCGTCTGCCTCAAGGAGGGCGGCGTCGCGGTCGAGGGCACCGTCGGCGAGGTCATCCGCCCCGAGGTCCTAAGCGAGGTCTACCAGTGGCCCATCGCCGTCGCCGAGACCCCGGGGGGCCTCAGCGTCGCCCCGCGCCGCGCCGACGATCCCGCCGGCGGCGGCGCCACCTGGGACACGCTCGTCGGCGGGATCGCCGCTCCGGCGTGCATGAAATAACTCCTCCGGACCAGGCCTAAGCCACCTTATGAATGACTTAGTAAGCATAACAAATCATGGACTTTTGATTGTGTTTACGCTGGGCTAAGCTTGCAGCAGCCTGGCCGGATCGTGGCCAGCCTGGCCTTCATAAAACAAGGGAAAGGAACGCTCAATGAAGCTTTCGATCTCGTCCCGCGCCCTCGCGGGCCTCGCCGCCGCGTCGCTGTCCCTGGGCGCCGCCGGCGCCATCGCGCCGCAGGCGCTCGCCCAGGACTCGACCACCCCGCCCGCCGCCGTCGAGGCCGCCCCCAACCAGGAGCGCACCGTCTCCGAGGGTGTCTTCGAGTGGGGCGTGCGCGACTCGTGGAACAGCTACATCACCGGCAAGATTGCTCAGGGTGCTGTAGAGACCAGCGGCGGTATTAAGGAGCTCCCGGGTGAGACCGACCGGGACCGCAGCTTCAGCTTCACGGCCGAGGACGGCGAGATCACCGAGGACGGCACGGTCGTGCTGCGGGTCGACGGCACGCTGCGGTTCTGGGGGCACAAGCACCGCGGCGACGAGCAGGCGATTCTCGACAACAACTTCACCAATATTCGCCTCGAGATCAAGGACAACGCCGCGACGCTGCGGGCCGACGTGAAGTTCCGCCCGTTCGTGAGCGTCTCCGAGGCGGCGCCCTTCGAGGAGGAGAAGGACGCCGTCGTCGCGACGTGGACGATCGACGCGCCGCTCGACACTACCGCCGACGAGGACGAGTTCCGCTCGGTGGGGGAGAACGACGGCGAGGGCACACTCAGCGAGTTCGCCGTCTACGGCCCGTTCGCCGGGATGTACGAGGGCGCCGAGTACACCTCGCCGATCAGCGGCACCGTGTCCTTCAAGGACGAGGAGAAGCCCGCCGAGAGTCTCCCGCCGGCCGACACGGAGGATCCCACTGACGAGGGTGAGGTCACCGACACGGAGGATCCCACCGACAAGGGTGAGGCCACCGATAACGAGGGGGCCACCGACGAGGGTGAGCCCACCGACGAGGCGGAGCCCAAGCCTGAGGCCGCGCCCGAGGAGAATCCCTCAGCGCCGGCCCCGCAGCAGCCCGCCACCCAGCCGGTCGCACAGCAGCCGGCCGCGAACGGCCTCGCCAACACGGGCGTGAGCGCCGTCGCCCCGATCGTGGGCCTGGGCGCGCTCGCGCTGGCCGCCGGCGGCGCCATCGTTCTCGCGGCCCGTAAGACCCGCAGCTAACCCGAGCCGCGCCCCCGCGGCGGGCAGAACAATCCAGAAAGGACACCAGTGAAGAAGTTTTCGCAGCGGACGCTGTCCGCTCTTGCCGTGGCGGCGATCGCTGCCGGCGGCGTCGGCGCGGTCGCCCCGGCGGCCGTCGCCCAGGAGGCGCCCGCGGTGGCGCCCGCCGCCGGGGAGAGGCAGGTCATCCAGTCGCAGATGAGTTGGGGGATCCGCGACACGTGGAACAACTACATCACGGGCAAGATCGCCCAGGGTGATGTGGAGGCCGACGGCGCCGCGGTGCAGATCGTCGAGGGCTCCAGCGACCGGGAGCGCTCGTACCAGTTCAACGGGAACCAAGGCGGCGTCGTCGGCGACAAGATCGTCATCCCCTTCAACGGGACGCTGCACTTCTGGGGCCACGCGCACCGCGGCGACGACGAGGCGATCCTGGACGGCACGTACTCGAACTTCGTGCTCGTCCTCCAGGGGAACCAGGCGCGGCTGTGCGCCGATATGCGCTACCGGCCGTTCGAGTCGACGGAAAAGGCGGCGCCCTTCAAGGAGGCGCAGAACGTGCCCTTCTCGCAGTGGCAGCTCGCCGAGGCCGTCGACCCGAACGCCGAGACGGTCCAGTTCCAGTCCGCAGGCGAGGGGCAGTTCGCCAGCGACACGGTCCACGAGTCGTTCGGCGAGCAGTACCTCGACAACGACTACACCGCGCCGATGTCGGGCTTCGCGCAGCTCGCCGAGGGGGCCCCGACGGGCCTCGAGGGCGGCAACTGCGACGTCGGCCCGGTGGCGTCCTCCGGCGGCACGGGCAACGCGCCCAGCGTCGGCGGCGCGACCGCGCCGGCGCCCAGCGCCCCGGCGGCCCAGCAGCCGCAGGCCGCGCCGCAGAAGTCCCTCGCGGACACCGGCGTGCCGCTCGTGAGCGGGATCGTCGCCGCGCTCGGCGCGGTGGCCGCGCTCGTCGGCGTCGCGTTCGCGACGCTGCGCCGCAACGCCTAGCGGACTCTCGCTGCCGGGCCCGCCCGGCCGCGGGTAGAGAACGGCGCCCGCCCCACCGGTTCTCGTCGGTGGGACGGGCGCCTTCTTGTCGTGCGCGGGGCGCCTAGCCCTGCTGGGCCGGGTGGGCCGCCGCGTTCGCGCGCTCGCCCTGCGGGGCGTCGTCGGCTTCGGCGCGGCGGGCGCGCCGGTCGAGCACCGAGAAGCGGATGAGCACGTAGCAGGTCATCGCGGTCACCCCCGCGGCGAGGACACCGAGCGCCCCGCCGAGCCCGAGCATCGGGGTGAGGATCCCGACGCCGAGGGTGGGCAGCGAGTTGCCGCCGAAGACCTTGCTGAAGAAGAACGCGGTCTGGGTGCCCGCCCGGTTGAGGTCGATGGTGCGGGGGAAGACGTCGGTCGCGACGACGAACACCAGCCCGAGGCTCACGCCGCCCAGCGCCGAGCCGGTGAGCGCCACGAGCGCGGTGAGCGGCCCGGCGTTCTCCCCGGAGACGCCCCCGGCGAGCACGACGCCCAGCGCGGTGAGGATCGCGCCGGCGGCGTTGACCGGCAGCCACGCGCGGATCGCGGCGGTGACGTCGTGGAGCGCGCGGCTCGCGGCCTGGCCGACGAGCATCGCCATGAAGAAGATGAACGGCACGAACGCCCCGATGCGCGGCGCGGTCGCGTCCCCGATCATCGTGCCGAGCCCGAGGTAGAGCCCGCCCATCGCCCACGCGGTGCCCGCGGCGACGCCCGCGATGGAGTTCCACGCGTCGTGGTCCTCGGGGCGGGCGCGCAGCTTGAGCTTCGTGGAGCCGGTCTCGGAGTCGCCGTTATCGCCCTCGCCGGCGGTGTCGCGCGGCTTGAGGAGCGCGGCGCTCACGACGAACACGGCCGTCACGGCGAGGTGCACGACGAAAAGCCACCGGTCGGCGGACTCCACCGTCCCGGAGACGAGCTTCGCGCCGAAGAGCCCGAGCCCCAGGCCCGCGGAGGTCATCATCGACAGGATCATCGAGTCGAACTTGCCCCAGCCGCGGCGCTGCAGCTCGAGCAGCAGCTGCGGGGCGGCGGCGTTGAGGAACGCGACGGTCACGCCCTGGAAGCCGCGGCCGACGAAGAGCAGCGCCGTGTTGCCGGAGGTGAGGAACACGACGTCGGCGACGATGAGCGCCACGATGCCGATGGCGTAGAGCGTCACCGGGCGGATGTAGCGCAGGATGAACGGCGTGATGAGCAGCGAGGGAACGAGCGTGAACGCGTAGAGCGCGAAGAGCAGCGTCTGCACCGACGTATCGAACCCGTAGCGCTCGCGGTAGAGGTCGAACAGCCCCGAGGGCAGCCCCACCGACAGCAGCGCGAGGAACAGGCCGATGGGGATCGCCTGGAAGAGGATCCGGCGGCGACGCGTGGCAAACGACACGGACCGAGACATCTGTTGGGGCACCTGACCTTTCACTCGCGGCGGCCGGCCGCGCCGCGGGGTGCCCGATGAGAGGCCCGCGCGGGCGCAGCCGTTTTCAAAAAGATCAACGACGTGTACAGGGATGAAGAGCGTCCCCGGCGGGCCGAAAGGAGCGGGCCGGCGACCACGGGGCTCATCGCGCCGGGCGGCGCGGCCCCGAAGGTTCCAGCTCCGGGGCGCGGATCGACCGATTGAGGTCTCTGGTGCCCCGGGCGGCGCCCAAGGCTACGCCGGCGCGGCGAGTTGTAAACACCGGTGGGTGTGGGGAGCCCATAGCTGCTCGCATTTTTGCGCGCAAAAAACCCGCCCAGCCAGGGGTGGCGGGGCGGGCTATGAGGATCGCCACACGGCCGGTCGGCCGCGGGGATTCTTAGGCCGAGATCGAGTCGATGATCTCGTTGAGGGTGCTCGAGGGCCGCATGACCGCGGCGGCCTTCTCGTCGTTGGGCAGGTAGTAGCCGCCGAGCTCCGCGCTCGTGCCCTGCGCGTCGATGAGCTCCTTATCGATCTGGCCGATCGCGGAGGCGAGCTTCTCCGCGACGGGGGCGAACGCCTCGGCGAGGCGGGGCGAGTCGTCCTGCTGGCTCAGCGCGTCGGCCCAGTAGGTCGCGAGCCACGCATGCGAGCCGCGGTCGTCGATCTCGCCGGCGACGCGCGAGGGGGAGCGCCCCTCGTTGAGGAGCCGCTCGGTGGCCTTGTCGAGCGCGTCGGCCAGGACGCGCGCGTCGCTGGCGGACTCGTCCTGCTTCGCGGCGTGGCGCAGCGACTCGGCGAGCGCGAGGTACTCGCCCAGCGAGTCCCAGCGCAGGTGGTTCTCCTCGAGGACCTGCTGGACGTGCTTCGGCGCGGAGCCGCCCGCGCCGGTCTCGAAGAGCCCGCCGCCGGCCATGAGCGGCACGATGGAGAGCATCTTCGCGGAGGTGCCGAGCTCGAGGATGGGGAAGAGGTCGGTGTTGTAGTCGCGCAGCACGTTGCCGGTCACGGAGATGGTGTCCTCGCCGCGGCGGATCCGCTCGAGCGCGTGGCGGGTCGCCTCGACGGGGGAGAGGATCTCGATGTCGAGGCCCTCGGTGTCGTGCTCGGCGAGGTAGCGGCGCACGAGCCCGATGAGGGTGCGGTCGTGGGCGCGCTTCTCGTCGAGCCAGAACACCGCGGGGGTGTCGGACTCGCGGGCGCGTTCCACGGCGAGGCGGACCCAGTCGCGGATCGGGGCGTCCTTGGTCTGGCAGGCGCGCCAGATGTCGCCCTCGACGACCTGGTGCTCGATGAGGGTCTCCCCGGCGGAGTTCGTCACCGTCACCCGGCCGTCGGCGGGGATGGTGAAGGTCTTGTTGTGGGAGCCGTACTCTTCGGCCTTCTTCGCCATGAGGCCGACGTTGGGCACGGTGCCCATCGTCGTCGGGTCGAACGCGCCGTTCTTTTGGCAGTCCTCGATGACCGCCTGGTAGACGCCGGCGTAGGACGAGTCGGGGATGACCGCGAGCGTGTCCTGCTGCTCGTCGTTCTTGTTCCACATCTTGCCGCCCGCGCGGATCATCGCCGGCATGGAGGCGTCGATGATGACGTCGGAGGGGACGTGGAGGTTGGTGATGCCGCGCCGCGAGTCGACCATCGCGAGGTCGGGGCCCTCGGCGAGCGCCTTGTCGAACTCGGCGCGGATCTCCTCGCCGCCCTCGACGTCGGAGAGCCCGTCGAGGATCGCGGCGAGGCCGGACTCGCCGTCGAGGCCGGCGGCGGCGAGCTTCTCGCCGTGGCGCTCGAAAACGCCGGAGAAGAACGAGCGCACGATGTGGCCGAAGATGATCGGGTCGGAGACCTTCATCATCGTGGCCTTCAAGTGCGCGGAGAAGAGCACGCCCGCGTCCTTCGCGGCAGCGACCTGCTCGCGGAGGAACGCGTCGAGCTGCGCGGCGGAGAGGAACGTCGCGTCGACGACCTCGTCCTTCTCGACGGGGAGCTTGTCGAGCAGTACCGTCTCGGTGCCGTCGGCGGCGGTGTGGGTGATGGTGAGCTCGTCGTCCGAGCCGACGATGACGGACTTCTCGTTGTGGCGGAAGTCGCCGGAGTCCATCGTCGCCACGCGGGTCTTCGAGTCCGAGCTCCACTCGCCCATGGAGTGCGGGTGGGAGCGCACGAAGTTCTTCACGGCCTTCGGGGCACGCCGGTCGGAGTTGCCCTCGCGCAAAACGGGGTTGACCGCGGAGCCCTTGACCGCGTCGTAGCGGGCGCGCGCCTCGCGCTCCTCGTCGGTCTGCGGGTCCTGCGGGTAGTCCGGCAGGTCGAAGCCCGCCTCCTGAAGCTCCTTGATCGCGGCCTTGAGCTGCGGCAGCGAGGCCGAGATGTTCGGCAGCTTGACGATATTGGCCTCCGGGGTCTGCGCCAGGCGGCCCAGCTCGGCGAGCGCGTCGTCCTGGCGCTGCTCGTCGCTTAAGCGCTCGGGGAACTGCGCGATGATGCGGCCCGCCAGGGAGATATCCCGGGTGGTGACGTCGACGCCCGCGGTCTTGGCGAACGCCTCGACGATGGGCTTAAGAGAGTAGGTCGCCAGACGCGGCGCCTCGTCCGTGCGGGTCCAAACGATAGTCGGCATGGTCGGTTAAACACTGCTCCTTCGCGTCAACGTCAAGGCGGGCGGGCCCACCCGGGACCAGGCCGGGACGCGTCGCCGGTCGCCCGTGGGCCCGCCGCCGGATCGGGCCCTACTCTAGCGCGCCGCGCCTGGCGATGTGACGAGTCACTATCTTCGCCGCCTTCGGGAGCCGAGACATAGCCCCGGCCGGTGCTGGTCGCGCCGCACCAACCGGCGCGCGCAATGCTGCTCACACCGCGCCAGGCTCGAGTTCCCACCCCCGCCAAGCTGGGCGTAGGCTGCCTGGTCGTGTCCGGAGAGAGAAAGCTGCACCGCCGTCCCCTGCCCACCCAGAAAGAGATCTCGCCGCTGCGCCGCTACGTCGTCATGCTGGCGTTCGTGTGCGGGGGCTTCGCCATCGGCACCAACGAGTTCGTCTCCATGGGCCTCCTCCCGCAGATCTCCGCCGACCTCGGTGTGCCCGAGCAGTCCGCCAGCGGGATCGTCACCGCCTACGCCTTCGGCGTCGTCATCGGCGCGCCGACGATCACCGCGTTCACCGGGCGGATCCCCAGGCGCCGGCTCGTGCTCATCCTCATGGCCGCGTTCGTCGCCGGCAACGTGCTCACCGTGCTCGCGAACAACCTCGGCGCGCTCATGGCGGCGCGCGTCATCGCCGGCCTGCCGCACGGCGCGTACTTCTCTGTCACCTCGCTCGCGGCCGCCGCGATGGCGCCGCGGAACCACCGCGGCGCGGCGGTCGCGTTCGTCTCCGCGGGCCTGCCCATCGCGACGATCGCCGGCGTGCCCATCTCCCAGGCGCTCGGCCAGTGGCTCGGCTGGGCCTTCGCCTACGGGCTCGTCGCCGTCGTCGGGCTCATCACCGTGATCCTGCTGTGGTTCCTCATGCCCCACATGAACGAGATGCCCGCCACCAACGCGCGCACCGAGCTCGGCGCGCTGAAGAACTCGCAGGTGTGGCTCACGCTCGCGACCGGGGCGGTCGGCTTCACCGGCATGTTCGCCGTCTACACCTACGTCAGCTTCGCGATGCCCGAGCGCGCCGGCCTCGACCCGCGGTGGATGTGGCTCGTGCTCATGACTTACGGCGTGGGCATGTTCTTCGGCAACGCGCTCGGCGGCTACCTCGCCGACCGCAACATGGACCTCGGCATCCTCTTCGCGCTCGTCGCCATCGGCCTGTCGCTGGTGATCTACTACTTCGCCTCGCTTAACCCGGTGGCCGGCACCCTCGCGTTCGGGATGATCGGCATGTTCGGCTCGAGCCTTGTGCCGAGCATGCAGCTGCGCCTCATCGACGTCGCCGGCGACGCGCAGACGTTCGCGAACTCGCTCAACCACGCGGCGCTCAACACCGCCAACGGCGCGGGCGCCGCGATGGGCGGCATCGTCGTCGCCGCGACCGGCAACTACGCCGCCCCGGCGCTCGCCGGTGCGACGCTGGGCATCGGCGCGGTCATCCTCTGGTTCCCCATGACGATGCTGCGCAAGCGCCAGGGCCGCAAGGCCGCCACCGCCGCCGGCTAACCAGGCCTAGCGGGCTCTCCCGGCGCCGGCCGCGCCGCCCGGGCGGTGGGGTAGCATGGCCGGCATGTCTCTGACGATCACCACCGTCAACGTCAACGGCGTGCGCGCGGCGACGAAGAAGCGCAACGAGAACAACCACGGGATGCTCGCGTGGCTGGCCGACGCGCAGCCCGACGTCGTGTTGCTCGAGGAGGTGCGCGCCACCGACGAGCAGACCGAGAAGGCGCTGAGCCCCGCGCTCGAGGAGGGCTGGCACTACGTCGGCGCGCCCGCCGCGGCGAAGGGCCGCGCCGGGGTGGGGATCCTCTCCAAGGAGCCGCTGTCGGACGTCGAGATCGGGCTCGGCTCGTTTGGTGACGCCGGCCGCTGGATCGAGGGCACCTACCCCAAGGGCGACGTGCGCGTCGCGGCGCTCTACCTGCCGTCCGGCTCGCAGAACACCGAGAAGCAGGACGACAAGTTCCAGTTCCTCGACGAGTTCTCCGAGGTGCTCGCCGACCGCGCCGAGCGCTACCCGCGGATGGTCATCGGCGGGGACTGGAATATCTGTCACCGCCGCGAGGACCTCAAAAACTGGAAGGGCAACCTCAAGGTCTCGGGCTTCCTGCCCGACGAGCGGCGCTTCCTCGACTCCGTGTTCGGCACGTTCCCCGACGAGGAGAGCCAGGTCGAGGGCGGCGTCGGGGAGTTCTACGGCGCGGTGAACTACTCGGGCGGCCCGAGCCGCACCCCGGCTGATCGGCCCAGGTGGTTCGACGTGGCGCGCCACCTCCAGCCCGAGGGCGAGGGGCCGTACACGTGGTGGACGTACCGCGGCCGCGCCTTCGACAACGACGCGGGCTGGCGCATCGACTACCAGGCCGCCACCAAGGACATGCTCGACCTCGCCGAGGAGTCGTGGGTGGACCGCGCCGCGTCGGTGGAGGAGCGGTGGTCCGACCACGCCCCGCTCAATGTCCGCTACGATCTCTAGGCGACAGCGCCGCCCCCAGCCGTAACCGCCGGGGGCGCTCGCGCGCCCGGGGCCGGTGGTGCATCCCGCCGCTCCGGCCCGTTTCCCGTTGAACCTCACACATACCTGGAGGGATAGTCCCGATGGTTTCCACGATCGTCTCCGCCGTGCTCGGCGTGATCCTGCTCGTCGGCGGGTTCGTCATGCTCGCCGGCTCGGGCCACGACCTGCTCGCCATGCACGCCGCGATGCTGCTCGCCGGGGGCGGAGCGCTCATCGTCACCGCGATCGCGCTGCTCTTCGACCGGTTCAGCCCCACCTCCCGCAAGCTCGAGCCCTAAGCCGCCGGGCCGGGCCCCGCCCCGGGCGAGATACGCTAGGGAGCCATGACGCAGCAGCAGACGACCGACGGCGCGGAGATCCCCCGCGTCCTCTCCGGAATCCAGCCGACCTCGGACTCGTACCACCTGGGCAACTACCTCGGCGCGCTGCGTCAGTGGATCAGGCTGCAGGACGACCACGACGCGCTCTACTTCATCCCGGACCTGCACGCCATCACCGTCGAGCAGGATCCTGAGGAGCTGCGCAACCGCACGGTCGCGGGCGCGGCGCAGCTGCTCGCGCTCGGCATCGACCCGGAGCGCTCGACGCTGTTCATCCAGTCGCACGTGCCCGCCCACGCGGAGCTCGCGTGGGTGTTCACGTGTATGACCGGCTTCGGCGAGGCCGCGCGGATGACGCAGTTTAAGGACAAGTCGCAGAAGCAGGGCCAGGACCGCACCTCCGCGGGGCTCTTGAGCTACCCGATGCTCATGGCAGCGGACATCCTCCTCTACCGGCCGCACCTCGTGCCGGTGGGAGAGGACCAGCGCCAGCACCTGGAGCTCACCCGGCACCTCGCGGAGCGCTTCAACTCCCGCTACGGGGAGACGTTCCGCGTGCCGGGGGGCTTCATCCCCGAGGGCGCGGCGAAGGTCTACGACCTGCAGGACCCCACGACGAAGATGTCGAAGTCGACGCCCAACCCCAAGGGGCTCATCAACCTGCTCGACCCGCCGAAGACGCAGGCGAAGCGCATCCGCGCCGCCGTCACCGACGACGGCGGGGAGATCGCCTTCGACCGGGAGAACAAGCCCGGCGTCTCCAACCTGCTCGCCATCCAGTCGGGGCTCACCGGCACGCCCATCGACGAGCTCGTCGAGGGCTATGCGGGCAAGGGCTACGGGGCGCTCAAGGTCGACACGGCCGACGCGCTCGCCGAGTTCACCGAGCCGCTCAAGGCCCGCTACGACGAGTACATGGCAGACCCGGCCGAGCTCGAGGCGGTGCTCGCCCGCGGCGCCGAGCGCGCCAACGCCATCGCCGAGGAGACCCTCGCCGAGGTCTACGACAAGGTGGGCTTCCTGCCGCGCCGCCGCGCCTAGCGCGCCGCCCGCGAGGCGCCGCCGCGCACCCCTGCCCCTCCCCAGCTCCGGTGCGGGGAGGGGTTTCTGCGTATCCTGGCCTAGGATTTTATGCCCCGGCCAGCTGGGGCACAGCCGTACCTGAAAAACGACGAGGGAAGGCGGACGAATCGTGGCGAGTGTCGCCAGCGCGAGCAAAGACGAGACCGACGAGCTCGGCATCGAGCGCGCCCGCAAGGACGAGCCGGGCGTCATCGACCGGCTGCGCAACCGCTTCGAGTGGCTCGACCACCTCATGCGGATGCAGCAGCGCTACGCCACCCACGGCGGCAACCAGTACTCCGCGGGTATCACCTACTTCTCCGTGCTGGCGGTGTTCCCCATCGTCATGCTCGTCTTCGCGGGCCTCGGCTTCGTCGCCGCCGCGAACGAGGACACCATGGAGGAGATCAAGGACACCATCACCTCCTCCCTCGACGGGGAGCTCAGCGAGGTCGTCAACCAGATCCTCCAGACCGCGATCGACCAGCGCGGCACCGTCGCCGGGATCGGCGCGATCACGGCGCTGATCTCCGGGCTGGGGTGGATGAACCACCTGCGCTACGGCGTGTCGAAGATGTGGGCGCTCGACCCCACCGACGGCAGCATCGTCAGCCGCAAGCTCCTCGATCTCGTCGGGCTCGTCGGGCTCATCCTCATGGCCGTGCTCGGCTTCCTCGTCACCGCGGCGGGCTCCTCGGGGCTGACGCTGCACCTGCTCGCGCTCGTCGGGCTCGACCACGTGCCGGGGATTAACACCATCGTCTTCCTGCTCGCCATCGCCATCGGCCTGACGTTCAACTACCTGGTGATCTTCTCGCTGCTCATCTTCCTGCCGCGCACGAAGGTGCCGCGCCGCTCCGCGGCGAAGGCCGCGCTCATCGGCGCCGCCGCGTTCGAGGTCATCAAGCAGCTGGGCTCCCTGTTCGCCTCCAACGCGCTGAGCAACCCCGCCGGCGCGACGTTCGGCCCGATCATCGGCCTCATGGTCGTCTTCTACCTCATCTGGCGCGTGCTGCTCTACGTCTCGGCGTGGGCCGCGACGACCAAGGAGTCGCTCGAGCAGGTCCAGACCCCTGTCCCGGAGCCGGCGGTCATCAGGGTGCGCAACGACGTCGCCCCGGAGAACTTCAGCACGAAGACGAGCGCGGGGCTCGGCGCGGCCCTCGGCGCGGCGGTGACCGCGCTCGTGGCCTGGCTGCTGCGCCGCAAGTAGCGGCCCCCGCGGCCGGGTCCGGGCGGAAACGTAGGATTGTGCGCATGCCTGATTCCGCGCCGTTTAGCCCCGAGTTCAAGGTCCCGGGGCCGGAGGTCGTCCGCTCCCTGCCGAAGGTCCTCCTCCACGACCACCTCGACGGGGGCCTTCGCCCCGCGACCCTCCTCGAGCTCGCCGCCGAGGCGGGCGTCACCCCGCCCGCGGACTCCGAGGAGAGGCTCACGGCGTGGGTGCGCGAGCGCGCCGACTCGGGCAGCCTCGAGGACTACCTCACTGTCTTCGACGAGATCGTCAAGGTGCTCCAGACCGGGCCCGCGATCACCCGCGTCACCCGCGAGGCGCTCGAGGACCTCGCCGCCGACAACGTCGTCTACGCGGAGCTGCGCGCCGCCCCGGAGCTCCACACCGCGGGGGATTTAAGCCTCCGGGAGGTCGTCGACGCGATCAAGGCGGGCATGGACGTGCCCGGCATCGAGGCCCGGCTCATCCTGTGTGCGATGCGGCAGAACGACAGCTCCGAGGAGATCGCCGAGCTCGTCGTCGCCAACGCCGGCGAGACGGTCGTCGGCTTCGACCTCGCCGGCCCGGAGGACGGCTACCCGGCCTCCAACCACGCGGCGGCGCTCACCCGCCTGCGGGAGAGCTTCGTGCCGGCGACGGTGCACGCCGGGGAGGACGCCGGCGTCGACTCCATCGCCTCGGCGGTGCTCGCGGGCGCGAACCGGCTCGGCCACGGCGCGCGCATCTTCGAGGACTTCACCGTCGACGAGGACGGCATCGCTCTCGGCAAGGTCGCGAGCTGGGTGCGCGACCGGCGCATCCCGCTCGAGCTCGCGCCGTCGTCGAACGTGCAGACCGGGCTCGTCGACGACCTCGCCGACCACCCGTTCCCGCTGCTGCAGCAGCTCGGCTTCGTGTGCACGGTCAACACCGACAACCGGCTCGTGTCGAACACGACGCTGAGCGAGGAGATGAGCCGCCTCGTCGACTACTTCGACTACGGGCTCGACGAACTCTTCCAGCTCACCGTCAACGCGCTCAACGGGGCGTTCATCCCGGAGCCGCTGCGCCAGGACATCCTCGCCCGCCGGATCCTCCCGGCCTACGAGGAGCTCGCCGACCCCGACTACCGCACCGAGGGCGACTAGCGAATCACAAAACGCCCCGCGGCCCGGCGGGCCGCGGGGCGGGAGAAACTAACGCCGGGCGCGGTGCGCGCCCGGCGGCAGCGAGCCCACTAGGAGCGGGAGAAACGCTTGCGGAGCATGTCCTCGAGCTCGCGCCAGGCGTTCGAGTGGTCGGTGAACGGCGCGGAGGGCACGTACCCGCTCGTGTTGCCCGAGCCGATCATGTAGGAGATGTAGTCCTGCATGCGCGGGTGGGCGAGGAAGAACGAGTTGATCGAGTCGTCCTCCGCCCAGTCGGCCGCGTCGGCGAGCAGCTCGTAGCACTGCGCCATCTGCGCGGTGTCCACGGCGTCGACGCCCTTCTCGATGTCGTGGGCGATGCCCTTGAACGAGTAGGCGTTGTCCTTGTGGACGGTCACCTCGAGCTCCCCGGCGTTCGCGGCGGTCTCGAGGTCGGGCCAGGTGGAAAGCCCCTGCAGGTCGTGCTCGTGGCCGGCGACCATCCAGCGCACGAGCGCGCGCCGGTTGTTGAAGGTGAAGATCTCGCGGTAGCGGCCGAGGAACACGGCCTTGCCGTCGACGTAGGTGCGCAGCGTGTAGAGCGTCGAGCCGTCAATGGAGATGGAGATCGGGTCGATGCCGGCCGCCGCCCACGGCGTCGAGTCGTAGGGGTCGGCCTGGGCGCGCTCCCGCTCGCGGCGCTTCTCCTCCTCGGCGCGCTTGGCGTCGAGCTCCTCGCGGGCGGAGGCGATGCGTTTCTTCGCGTCGTTGAGGCCCTCGTGGGAGACCTCGGGGTGCTGGAGGCCCTCGTCGAGGGCGGTGACGACCTTCTCCCAGTTCTCTAAGACGACGTGGCCGATGCCCGTCCACTCGGACTTGCCGGCCTCGTCGGTGAAGTGCTCGAGGCCGCGCTGCACGTTGCCGAGCACCGAGTGGGAGGAGAAGAACACCTGCACCCGCTCCAGGGAGCCGACCTCGGCGAGCGACTTCGTCACCCGCAGCACCGCCGCGAGCCCCCGCACCGACTGGGTGGTGGGGCGCTCTGCGAGGTAGCGGGGCGCGCCGACGATGTCGTACTCGTGCTCCTCGTCGGGAGAGACGCGCGCCGCGCCGAGCTCCTCGAACTCGCGCCAGCGGGGGTGCTCGGTCAAGTCGTGGGGCGCGTCCGACTCGAGGAAGAGGAGCAGCTCCTCCGGGCTCGCGAAGACGAAGATGCCGGTCTCGTCGCCGAGAAAGGCCTGCCACTCGCTGCCCTTTTCCTTCCAGGCGGGCGCCCACAGGGTGTAGTAGTCGCCCTGCGTCAGCGACAGCTTGATGGGGATGATGGAACGGGTGCTCATAGGCCCCAAATCCTACCCGACGAGGTGCCCCTAACCCGCCGGGCGCCAGAAGCCGAGGAAGCGCATGCCCGCGTTCGTCGTGCGAAGCGGCCCCTCCTGGACGGGGTTGCCCGCCTCGATGAGTCGCCCGCCGCCGGCGTACATCGCCACGTGCCCGTCCCACACGATGAGGTCCCCGGGCCGCAAGTCCTCGAGCGCGACGCGCACGCCCGAGGCCTGCTCCGCGGCGGTCCGAGGGATCGCCACCCCGGCCTCGGCCCACGCCCAGCGGGTGAGCCCCGAGCAGTCGAAGCCGACCTCCCCGTTGCCGCCCCACACGTACGGCATGCCCAGCGCGCGCCGCGCCGCCGCGACCGCGCGCTCGCCCGCCTCCGCCGAGGCCCCCTCGCCGCCGCCACCGG
>NZ_JH815194.1:83143-100941 GCF_000296405.1 Corynebacterium otitidis ATCC 51513 | reverse complement strand
TCCCCCGCGCCCGCGGCCCGGCCGTAGGATCCACGGTATGGACGTCACCGTGATCGATCACCCCCTGGCCGCCTCGAGGCTCACCCTGCTGCGCGACGAGCGCACCGACAACGCGGCCTTCCGCTCGGCCCTCAACGACCTGGCCACCATGCTCGTCTACGAGGCCTCCCGCGGGCTTAAGACTGCCCGCTTCGACACCCAGACCCCGGTGGCGCTCGCCGAGGGGCACCGGCTCGCGAAGCCCCCGATCATCGTGCCGGTGCTGCGCGCCGGGCTGGGCATGGTCGACCCGGCGCTGTCCATGATCCCGGACGCGCAGGTCGGGTTCATCGGCCTGGCGCGCGACGAGGAGACCCACGAGCCGGTGCAGTACCTCGAGGCGCTGCCCGGCGACCTCACCGGGGAGACGGTCTTCGTCGTCGACCCCATGCTCGCCACCGGCGGCTCGCTGCTGCGCGCCCTCGAGCTGCTGCACAAGCGCGGCGCGACCGACATCACCGCGATCTGCGTCGTCGCCGCCGAGGAGGGCGTCGAGGCGCTGCGCAACTCCGGGCTGCCCGTCGACGTCGTCACCGCCGCGGTCGACCCGAGGCTCAACGAGCAGGCCTATATCGTGCCGGGGCTTGGCGACGCCGGCGACCGGCTCTACGGGCCGCGCAACTTCTAGCGCCGCGGCCTGCGCGGCGCCCGGCCCGGCCGGGGTTTCCTTGCCCACTGCAGTTGGCGGCGGGCCGGGGAGGGTGGGCACACAGTGGCGCCATGCGCGAGCGATCCCCGCGCCCCGACGGGCCGAACGAGCCGGGGGCGCGCTACCTGCCCTGGCCGGCCGAGCGGCCCCGCCTGCCCGACGAGTGGACGCGGTGGGCGAGCTACGGCTACCAGCTGGCGGTGAACCTGCAGGTGTTGCGCCGCTGGCGCGGCGTGAGCCAGGAGTGGCTCGGCTACATGGCCGGCCTGTCGCGCAACCAGGTGAGCAACCTCGAGCGCAACGAGAACTCCTCCGGTAGGCCCAGCGACCCGAGCCTCTCGACGATCTACCGGCTCGCCCACGCGCTCGGGGTGCCGCCCGCGGTGCTGCTGCCCGCGCCGGGCGAGGAGGTCGGCGAGGTGCGCCGCTCCGGGCCGGACCTCCTCGTCGACATCACCTGGCCGGGCCCCGACGAGGCCGAAGAGACGGGCGACCCCGAGGCCGAGCGCCGACTTATCGAGCTGTTGCGCGAGGCGTTCCCCGCCGCGCTGCGCGGCCGCGGCGACGGCTCCGGCGAACCCGGCGAGGATGCCGGGCGCTAAGATGACGCCCCATTGAGCCCGGCGCGGCCCGCGCCGGGCGCTGATGGAGGCGAGGGGAGCGGGGCGGATGTCCATCCAGCGGCACGTGGCGCTGTGGTGCGCGACCCACCGCGAGGAGCTGCGCGGCTGGCGGCGCTGGCTGCACGCCCACCCGGAGCTCTCCCACGACGAGCGCAAGACGACCGCGTTCCTCGCCGCGACGCTGCGCGAGGCGGGCCTGGAGCCCAGGCTGCTGCCCGGCACCGGGCTCACCGTCGACCTCGGGCCGGAGGCGGGGCCGCGGCTGGCGTTCCGCGCGGACATCGACGCCCTGCCCATCCAGGAGGAGACGGGGCTGGGCTACAGCTCCAGGGTCGCGGGCGTGGCGCACGCCTGCGGCCACGACGTGCACGCCACGGTCGCGCTCGTCGTGGCCCGCGCGCTCGCCGAGGCGCCGCTTGAGCGCGGCGTGCGGGTAATCTTCCAGCCCGCCGAGGAGGTCCTCGAGGGCGGCGCGGTCGACCTCGTGGCCGCCGGGGTGCTCGAGGGCGTCGAGGCGATCTTCGCGCTGCACGTCGACCCGTCCTTGGAGGTCGGCACGGTCGGCGTGCGCGACGGGGCGATCACCTCGGCGACCGACGTCGTCGAGGTGGAGGTCACCGGGCCTGGCGGGCACACCTCCAGGCCCCACCAGAGCGCCGACGTCGTCTTCGCGCTCGGCTCTCTCATCACCCAGCTGCCGGCGCTGCTCTCCAGGCGGGTGGACCCGCGCAGCCACACGGTCTTCGCGTTCGGCTCGGTGGCCGCGGGGGAGGCGTTCAACGCGATCCCGAAGTCGGGCCGGCTCACCGGCACGATGCGCACCGGGGAGATCGAGGTGTGGCGCGGCGCGGAGGAGCTCGTCGGCGAGCTCGTAGACGAGGTCGTCGCGCCGACCGGCTGCGCGGTGGAGCTCACCTACCGGCGCGGCGTGCCGCCGGTCGTCAACGACCGGCACGCCACCTCGCTCGCGGCGGCCGCCGCCGGTCGGGTGGTGCGCGTCGTGCGCGCCCCGCAGTCCTCGGGCGGGGAGGACTTCTCCTGGTACCTCGACGAGGTGCCCGGCTCGATGCTGCGGCTGGGCAGCAGGTCGCCCGGCGCGCCGCGCACGGACCTGCACAGCGGGCTGCTCGTCGTCGACGAGCGCGCCATCGAGATCGGCGCGGTCGCGCTCGCCGGGCTCGTCGACGACTACGCCGCGCCGGGGCGCTAAGCCCGCGCGAGCCTTGCCGGGTGGCTTGCGCCGCGGGGCTGTGAGACGCCCCAACTGGCCGCCCGCGCGGCGGCGGGCCCGGGCGGGTCGGATTATGCTGGAGGGCGGCAAGAGTCGACAACCAGCGCCCCGTGACCTCCTGGAAAACTCCAGGTTAACGGGGGTTTTCCCGGGGCGGGGCGCGCAGCGTGGAGGGACGTTTTCACAGTGGCAAAGCGCGTCGTAATCCTCGGGGGCGGGCCGGCCGGCTACGAGGCCGCCCTGACGGGAGCCCGCTTCGGGGCGGAGATCACCCTCGTCGAGAACCGCGGCGTCGGCGGCGCCGCGGTCATCGCCGACTGCGTGCCGTCGAAGTCGTTCATCGCGGGCGCGAACATCAAGACCGACCTGCGGCGCGCCGAGGACATGGGCCTCGATCAGCTCAGCTACAATAACGAGATCGACATCCACGCGCTCAACGAGCGCGTCCGCTCGCTCGCCGCGGAGCAGTCCGCGGACATCCGTAGAGGCCTCGACGAGGCGGGCGTGCGGGTCATCGACGGGGTGGGCGCGCTCGCCGACGAGGGCGCGAGCTCCGCGGTGCACGCCGTGCGCGTCGAGCCCAACGGCGGTGAGCCCGAGACGCTCGAGGCGGACTACGTCGTCGTCGCGACCGGCGCGCAGCCGCGCATCCTGCCCGGCGCGAAGCCGGACGGCGAGCGGGTTCTTACCTGGCAGCAGATCTACAACCTCGACGAGCTGCCCTCGCACCTCGTCGTCGTCGGCTCGGGCGTGACGGGCGCGGAGTTCGTCTCCGCGTTCGCGGAGCTCGGCGTGAAGGTGACGATGGTCGCCTCGAGGGACCGGATCCTGCCCTACGACGACGCGGACGCCGCCGACGTGCTCGAGCAGGTGCTCGGCGACCGGGGCGTGTCGCTGGAGAAGGATGCCCGCGTCGACACGGTGGAGAACACCGGCGACGGGGTGGTGGTGCGCACCAACGACGGCCGGGAGATCACCGGCTCGCACGCGCTCATGACGGTCGGCTCTGTGCCGCACACCGAGGGCATCGGGCTCACGGAGGCGGGCGTGGAGCTCACGCGCTCGGGCCACATCCACGTCGACCGCGTGTCGCGCACGAACGTGCCGGGTATCTACGCCGCCGGCGACTGCACGGACCTCTTCCCGCTGGCCTCGGTCGCGGCGATGCAGGGGCGCATCGCGATGCACCACGCGCTCGGCGAGAGCGTCTCCGCGCTGCGGCTGAAGACCGTGGGCACGGCGGTGTTCACCCGCCCGGAGATCGCGACCGTCGGCGTGACGCAGAAGGAGCTCGAGGAGGACCCGACCCAGGCGGTGCGCACGATCATGCTGCCGCTGTCGTCGAACCCGCGGGCGAAGATGCGCTCGCTGCGCTACGGCTTCGTCAAGCTCTTCAGCCGGAAGAACTCCGGCCGCGTCATCGGCGGCGTCGTCGTCGCGCCGGTGGCCTCGGAGCTCATCCTGCCGATCGCGCTGGCGGTGACGAACAACCTCACCGTCAGCGAGGTGGCCCGCACCTTCGCGGTCTACCCGTCGCTCTCGGGCACGATCACCGACGCGGCCCGCCAGCTCGTCGGCCCCGACGAGCTCGAGTAGCCAGAGCTCCCCGCTTCCCCTTCTTTCCGGCCCGCGGCCGGGCGCCCCGCCACCTCGGGGCCCGGCCGCGGGCCGGCGTCGTCCCCGAAGCCCCCGGAAGGCCCGCGCCGGGGCGGGGCTTGCGCCGCGCCGCGCCGCCGCCTGGGTTATGCTGTGCATCAACTCGCAATAAAAATGTGAGATGAACTACCGACCGGCCTGTCGGGTGGGTCGGAAGCAACCTCAAGCGACGAAGAGAAGGGGAAGCACCAAGTGAGAGACCACCGCGTGCGGGTGTACAAGTCGGCGGAGGCGTTCCCGCTCGAGGAGCATCTGGCCTCAAAGATCGCCGCCGTCGCGGCCGACCCGGTCGCGGTGCCCGAGGACACCGCGGAGATGATCGTCAACCGCATCATCGACAACGCCGCGGTCGCCGCAGCGAGCATCCTGCGCCGCCCGGTGAGCGCGGCGCGCGCTCAAGCCCAGGCCCACCCGGTGAACTCCGGCGGCGCGCTCGTCTTCGGCATCCCGGGGCGCTACTCCGCGGAGTGGGCGGCGTGGGCCAACGGCGTCGCCGTGCGCGAGCTCGACTTCCACGACACGTTCCTCGCCGCCGAGTACTCCCACCCCGGCGACAACATCCCGCCGATCCTCGCCGCCGCGCAGCACGCCGGCGCGAGCGGGAAGGACCTCATCCGCGGCATCGCCACCGGCTACGAGATCCAGGTCGACCTCGTGCGCGGCATCTGCCTACACGAGCACAAGATCGACCACGTCGCGCACCTCGGGCCCTCGGTCGCCGCCGGCCTCGGTACGCTGCTCCACCTGCCCGAAGCCGTCATCTACCAGGCCGTCGGCCAGGCGCTGCACACGACGACCGCGACCCGCCAGTCCCGCAAGGGGCTCATCTCCTCGTGGAAGGCGTTCGCGCCCGCGTTCGCCGGGAAGATGGCCATCGAGGCCGTCGACCGGGCGATGCGCGGCGAGGGCGCGCCCGCGCCCATCTGGGAGGGCGAGGACGGCGTCATCGCCTGGCTGCTCGACGGGCCGGACGCCTCCTACACCGTGCCGCTGCCCGAGCCGGGCGAGCCGAAGCGCGCGATCCTCGAGACGTTCACCAAGGAGCACTCCGCCGAGTACCAGTCCCAGGCCCCCATCGACTTGGCGCGGCGCCTCAAGCCGCGCGTCGTGGAGGCCACCGGCGGCGACTTCTCCAAGATCGAGCGGATCGTGCTGCACACGAGCCACCACACCCACTTTGTCATCGGCACCGGCTCCAACGACCCGCAGAAGTTCGACCCGCAGGCCTCGCGCGAGACCCTCGACCACTCGATCATGTACATCTTCGCCGTCGCCTTGGAGGACGGCGACTGGCACCACGAGCGCTCCTACGCCCCCGAGCGCGCCAACCGCCCCGAGACCGTCGCCCTGTGGCGCAAGATCTCCACCGTCGAGGACCCCGAGTGGACCCGCCGCTACCACGCCACCGACCCCGCCGAGAAGGCTTTCGGCGCCCGCGCCGAGATCACCCTTAGCGACGGCTCGGTCATCTCCGACGAGCTCGCGCTCGCCGACGCCCACCCGCACGGCGCGCGGCCCTTCGCCCGCGAGCAGTACGTCGAGAAGTTCCGCACCCTGGCCGAGGGCGTCGTCGACGACGCCGAGCAGGACCGCTTCCTTAACGCCGCGCAGGCCCTGCCCGAGCTCGACGACTTAAGCTCGCTCAGCCTCACGCTCAGCGAGGAGAAGCTCGCCGCCGCGCCGCGAATCGAGAAAGGACTCCTGGGATAGCGATGGCTCTCTACTCCAACAACCTCACCGCCACCGAGCGGCGCCGCCGGTTCCGCGCCGGTTTCGCCTCGGGGAAGATCCAGCGGATCCCGGGGGCGTTCTCCCCGCTCGTGGCCCGCTCCATCGCCGAGGCCGGCTTCGAGGGCGTCTACGTCTCCGGGGCGGTCGTCGCCGCCGACCTGGGGCTGCCGGACATCGGGCTGACGACCTTGAGCGAGGTCGCGGGGCGCGCCGGGCAGATCGCCCGCGCCACCGACCTGCCGGTACTCGTCGACGCGGACACCGGCTTCGGTGAGCCGATGTCGGCGGCGCGCACCGTCTCCGAGCTCGAGGACGCGGGCGTGGCCGGCGCCCACTTCGAGGACCAGGTCAACCCCAAGCGCTGCGGGCACCTCGACGGGAAGGAGGTCGTGCCCACCGAGGTCATGCTCCGCCGGCTCGCCGCCGCGATCAAGGAGCGCCGCGACCCCGAGTTCGTCGTCGCGGCGCGCACCGACGCCGCGGGCGTCGAGGGCATCGACTCCGCCATCGAGCGCGCGAAGGCCTACCGCGACGCCGGCGCCGACCTCATCTTCACCGAGGCGCTGCACACCCGCGCCGACTTCGAGCGCTTCCGTAAGGCCGTGCCCGACGTGCCGCTTCTGGCGAACATGACGGAGTTCGGCAAGACCGAGCTGTTAAGCGCCAAGGAGCTCGAGGAGATCGGCTACGAGGTGGTCATCTACCCGGTAACCACCCTGCGCATCGCCATGGGCTCGGTCGAGGACGCCCTCGGCGAGATCGCCGAGACCGGCACCCAGAAGAACTGGGTGGAGCGCATGCAGCACCGCTCCAGGCTCTACGAGCTTCTGCGCTACGAGGAGTACAACTCCTTCGACTCCGACATCTTCACCTACCGCCCCGAGTCCGGCCACTAACAGGCCGCGTCACGGGCGCCACCCCGCCCGGGCGGGCCGGCTACACGCCGTGCCGCCCGGCGGCGGGGCCGTTTCCCGCACCACCACACCCTGAAGGGACCCTGACCATGAGCCAGCCAGACCAGACCATCCGCAAGGGCCTCGCCGGGGTCGTCGCCGACACCACGGCGGTCTCCAAGGTCATGCCCGAGACCAACTCGCTGACCTACCGCGGCTACGCGGTGGAGGACCTCGCCGAGAACGCGAGCTTCCTCGAGGTCGCCTACCTCCTCTTCAACGGGGAGCTGCCCAGCGAGGAGGAGCTCGCCGAGTTCGAGCGCGAGGAGCGCTCCCTGCGCCAGCCCGACCAGCGCGTCCTCGACGCCGTCGCGTCGCTGCCCACCGACTGCCACCCCATGGACGTGCTGCGCACCGCGGTGAGCATCATCGGCACCCTCGACCCGGAGCACTTCACCACCGACGTCGAGCACATCCGCCGCGCGGGCCTGAAGCTCTTCGCGCAGCTGCCCACCGTCACCGCGTTCGACATCCGCCGCCGCCGCGGCGCCGAGTTCATCGCCCCGGACCCCGAGAAGTCCTACAGCGAGAACTTCCTCTCCATGGTCTTCGGCGACGGGGAGGGCTCCCCGGTCAACAGCGAGGTCGACAAGAAGGCCTTCGACACCTCCCTCATCCTCTACGCCGAGCACTCCTTCAACGCCTCGACGTTCACCGCCAGGCTCATCAGCTCCACGCTCTCGGACACCTACGCCGCGATCGCCGGCGCCATCGGCGCCCTGAAGGGCCCCCTGCACGGCGGGGCGAACGAGTTCGTCATGCACACCATGCTCGAGATCGACGACCCCGCGCGCGCCGCCGACTGGATGGCCGAGGCGCTCGACGCGAAGAAGAAGGTCATGGGCTTCGGGCACCGCGTCTACAAAAACGGCGACTCGCGCGTGCCGACGATGGAGGCGCAGTTCCGCAAGCTCGCCGAGGAGCACGACGGCGGCCGCTGGGTGGAGATCTACGACACCATGGCCAAGGTCATGGACGAGCGCACCGGCATCAAGCCGAACCTCGATTTCCCCGCCGGTCCGGCGTACTACCTCATCGGCTTCGACGTGGAATTCTACACCCCGCTGTTCGTCATGGCGCGGGTGACGGGGTGGATCGCGCACGTCGTCGAGCAGTTCAGCGACAACGCGCTCATCCGCCCGCTGTCGGCCTACGACGGCCCCGAGCAGCGTGAGGTGCCTCGCACGACCTAGTGGGATGGGGCGTGGGCCTCTCCCTGGTATTATTTGGGCCAGATAAGTCCGCCCCGCGCGGCCTTCACCGCCGGCCCCGCGCTCAAGCGCCGGGCCGGCGGCGCCGCGCGGCTATGGAGAAAGGTCGGCCCTTATCGTGGCTCACACTGAACTTCCCTCTTTCAAGAAGATCCTCGTCGCCAACCGCGGGGAGATCGCCGTGCGCGCGTTCCGCGCCGCCTACGAGGTCGGCGCGGAGACCGTCGCGATCTTCCCGCGGGAGGACCGCAACTCCTTCCACCGCTCGTTCGCGGACGAGGCCGTCATGGTGGAGGCGAGCTCCCCGGTCAAGGCGTACCTCTCCATCGACGAGGTGATCCGCACGGCGAAGGAGTCGGGCGCGGACGCCGTCTACCCCGGCTACGGGTTCCTCTCCGAGAACGCGCAGCTCGCCCGGGAGTGCGCGGACAACGGGATCACCTTCATCGGCCCCCCGCCGGAGGTCCTCGACCTCACCGGCGACAAGGCCGCCGCCGTCGCCGCGGCGAGGGAGGCGGGCCTGCCGATCCTCGACGACTCGGAGCCCTCGGAGGACATCGACGAGATCGTGCGCATGGCCGAAGGCCGCGAGTTCCCCGTCTTCGTCAAGGCCGTCGCCGGCGGCGGCGGGCGCGGCATGCGCTTCGTCGAGCGCCCCGAGGACCTCCGTGAGAAGGCCGCGGAGGCCTCCCGCGAGGCGGCCGCGGCGTTCGGCTCGGGCGAGGTCTACCTCGAGCGCGCGGTGATCAACCCGCAGCACATCGAGGTGCAGATCCTCGGCGACAACGACGGCAATATCGTCCACCTCTACGAGCGGGACTGTTCGCTGCAGCGCCGCCACCAGAAGGTCGTCGAGATCGCCCCCGCGCAGCACTTGAGCGAGGAGCTGCGCGAGCGGATCTGCCAGGACGCGGTGCGCTTCTGCGAGCACATCGGCTACCGGGGCGCGGGCACCGTCGAGTTCCTCGTCGACGAGGAGGGCCGCCACGTCTTCATCGAGATGAACCCCCGCGTGCAGGTGGAGCACACCGTCACCGAGGAGGTCACCCAGGTCGATATCGTCAAGGCGCAGATGCGCATCGCCGCCGGCGCGAGCCTTGAGGCGCAGGACATCCGCCAGGAGGAGATCCGCACCCGCGGCGCGGCGCTGCAGTGCCGCATCACCACCGAGGACCCGGCCAACGGCTTTCGGCCCGACACCGGAACGATCACCGCGTACCGCTCGCCGGGCGGGGCGGGCGTGCGCCTCGACGGGGCGGCGATGCTCGGCGGGGAGATCACCCCGAACTTCGACTCCATGCTCGTGAAGATGACGTGCCGCGGCTCGAGCTTCGACATCGCGGTCTCGCGGGCGCAGCGCGCTCTCAACGAGTTCGTCGTCTCCGGGGTGGCGACCAATATCGGCTTCCTGCGCGCCCTGCTTCGCGAGGAGGACTTCCAGCACCGCCGAATCTCCACGTCGTTTATCGCCGACCACCCGTGGCTGCTGCAGGCCCCGCCCGCCGACGACGAGCCCTCCCGAATCCTCGACTACCTCGCCGACGTCACCGTCAACAAGCCCCACGGGGCTGCCCCCGACGTCGCGAGCCCCCTGCTCAAGCTCCCGCCCTTCGACGAGAAGGAGTCGCTGCGCCGCGGCTCGCGCGACCGGCTCCGCGAGATCGGCCCCAAGCGCTGGGCCGAGGAGCTGCGCGCCCAGTCCGCGCTCGGCGTGACGGACACGACCTTCCGCGACGCCCACCAGTCGCTGCTCGCCACCCGGGTGCGCGGCGCCGCGCTCGAGCCCGCCGCCCGCGCGGTCGCGCGCCTCACCCCGCAGCTCCTCTCCGTCGAGGCGTGGGGCGGGGCGACCTACGACGTGGCGCTGCGCTTCCTCCACGAGAACCCGTGGGACCGGCTCGACGTGCTGCGCGAGGCGATGCCCAACATCAACATCCAGATGCTCCTGCGCGGGCGCAACACCGTCGGCTACACCCCCTACCCGGACGAGGTGTGCCAGTCGTTCGTCGCGGAGGCCGCCCGCTCCGGGGTGGACATCTTCCGCATTTTCGACGCGCTCAACGACGTCAGCCAGATGCGCCCGGCCATCGACGCCGTGCTGGAGACCAACACCGCCGTCGCCGAGGTGGCGATGGCCTACTCCGGCGACCTCATGGACCCCGCCGAGGACCTCTACACGCTGGACTACTACTTGAAGCTCGCCGAGCAGATCGTCGAGTCCGGCGCGCACGTCCTCGCGATCAAGGACATGGCCGGCCTGCTGCGCCCCGCCGCCGCCCGCAAGCTCGTCGGCGCGCTGCGCCGCGAGTTCGACCTGCCGGTCCACGTCCACACCCACGACACCGCCGGCGGGCAGCTCGCGACCTACCTCGCCGCCGCGGACGCCGGCGCCGACGCCGTGGACGGCGCCTCGGCCCCGATGTCGGGCACCACCTCGCAGCCCTCGCTCTCCGCGATCGTCGCGGCGTTCGCGAACACCTACCGCGACACGGGACTGAGCCTCAAGGCGGTCTCCGACCTCGAGCCCTACTGGGAGGCGGTGCGCGGCCTGTACGCGCCCTTCGAGTCCGGCATCCCCGGGCCCACGGGGCGTGTCTACCGCCACGAGATCCCCGGCGGGCAGCTCTCCAACCTCCGTGCGCAGGCCACCGCGCTGGGGCTCGCCGACCGCTTCGAGCTCATCGAGGACGCCTACGCCGACGTCAACGAGCTGCTTGGCCGCCCGACGAAGGTCACGCCCTCCTCGAAGGTCGTCGGCGACCTCGCGCTCTACCTCGTGGGCGCCGGCGTGAGCGTCGAGGAGTTCGCCGCCGACCCGCAGCGCTTCGACATCCCCGACTCGGTCATCGAGTTCCTCCGCGGGGAGCTCGGCACGCCCCCGGGCGGCTGGCCCACCGAGCTCACCGAGAAGGCGCTCGCCGGGCGCAAGGAGCCCAAGCCCCGCCCCGAGCTCACCGACGAGCAGCGCGCCGGCCTCACCGCCGACGAGCCGCAAAAGCGCCGCGACACCCTCGACGAGCTGCTCTTCCCCACGCCCGCGAAGGAGTTCGCCGAGCACCGCCGCCGCTTCGGCGACGTCTCCAGGCTGTCTGATCGCTCGTTCTTCTACGGGCTGCAGGAGGGCGAGGAAATCCCCATCCAGATCCCCAACTCCTCCAGGCGCATGCTCGTGCGCCTCGACGCGGTGGGCGAGCCCGACGAGAAGGGCATCCGGCCTTTGGTGTGCACCGTCAACGGGCAGGTGCGCCCCATGAAGGTGCGCGACCGCTCCGTGGAGTCGGTCGTCTCCTCCGTGGAGAAAGCCGACCCGAGCAAGCCCGGCGACGTCGCCGCGCCGTTCGCGGGCGTGGTGACCGTCAACGTCGAGGAGGGCGACTCCGTCGAGGCCGGCGAGCCGGTCGCGGTCATCGAGGCGATGAAGATGGAGGCCACCATCAGCGCGACGGTGACCGGAACGGTCTCCCGCGTCGTGCTCAAGCAGCCCACCAAGGTCGAGGGCGGCGACCTGCTCGTCGCGCTCGAGGAGGACTAGCGCCCCTCCGGCCGCCGCGCCCGCGCGGCGCGGCGAAGGCCCCCGGGCCGGCTCTCTCGAGCCGGGCCGGGGGCCTGTCCTCTTTGCGTTCGCCGCGGCGGGCGGGACCGCCCGGCCCCGCCGGGCGGGGAGAAGGCTTAAGACTCCGAGCCCTCGGGGTCCTCGCCCACGGCGATGGGCGCCTGGACGATGTTGCCCCACTCCGACCACGAGCCGTCGTAGTTGCGGACGTTCTCGAAGCCGAGCAGGTGCTTGAGCGTGAACCACGTGTGCGCCGAGCGGTCCCCGAGGTGGCAGTAGGTGATGACCGGGCGGTCCCGGTCGAGGTCCTCGAAGCCCTCCCGGAGCTCGTCGGCGGGGCGGAAGTGCCCGGTGGTGGTGACCGCGTCGCGCCACACCCGGTTGATCGCGCCGGGGATGTGGCCCGGGGAGAGCACCGACTTCTGCCCGTGGTTGGGCTCCGCGGGGGTCTCCGCGGTGTAGACGTCGTGAGGGCGCACGTCGATGAGCGTCGCGGTCGACTCGGTGGACGCCCGCTCGACGGTGGGGCGCAGGGCCCGAAGAGTCGCGTCGTCGCGCTCGGGGACGGGGTAGCTCGACTCGGGGTAGGTCGGCGCGAGGAACGCGGTGTCGCGCTCCTCGGCCATCCACGAGTCGCGGCCCCCGTCCAAGAGGCGGACGTCCTCGTGGCCGAAGAGCTCGAAGACCCACAGGGTGTAGGCGGCCCACCAGTTGTACTTGTCGCCGTAGATGACGACGGTGTCGGTGCGCTCGATGCCCTTCTCGCGCATGAGCTTCGCGAACGCCTCCGCGTCGATGAAGTCGCGCGAGTAGGGGTCCTTGAGGTCGCGCTGCCAGTCGATGTTGATCGCCGTGGGGATGTGCCCGATGTTGTAGAGCAGCGGGTCCTCGTTCGACTCGATGACCTTGAGCCCGTACACGCCCAGCTGGCTGGAGAGCCACGACGCGCTCACGAGGCGCTCGGGGTGGGCGTACTGCTGGAAGCGCTCGTCCGGGTCTGCGGGAAGCGGCACGGCGTTCACCTTTCGGTTCGGCTACAAGTCTTCGAAAAAACAGCGCGGGGCGCGCCCGGCCGCGAGGCGCGGCCCGATCCCACGTCGGTGCCCAAGCCTACCGCCTGGGGCCCGCGCGGGAGGAGGGCCCGCGACTTAGTTCTCCGGCGGGGTGGAGTCGAGCAGCCGGTCCACGGAGTCGGGGTCCGCGTCCGAGAGCATCTGCCGGCAGCGGTCGTACTCCTCGTCCTCGCCGATGAGGCGCGCCGCGCGCGCGAGCGCCGCGATCGCGCGGAGCACCCCGCGGTTGGGCTCGTGGCTCCACGGCACCGGGCCCCAGCCCTTCCACTTGTTGGCGCGCAGCCGATCGAGGCTGCGGTGGTAGCCGGTGCGGGCGTACGCGTAGGCGACGAGCTTCTCCTCGTCGCCGGCGTCCTTATCTGCGGCGCGCTCGAGCGCGGCCTCGGCCTGGGTGGCCCACGCGAGCGGGCTCGCCGGGTGGCGCAGCGCGGTGGAGAGTAGGGCGGGGTCGTCGTCGGCGGCCGGGTCCTCCGGGAGCTTAACCGGGGGAGGGGCCAGCATGTCGTTGATCTCCATGGCGCCCAGCCTAGGGCCCCGGCGGGCGGCTCGCCGCGGGATCGCGGCCAACGGGCCGGCCCCGCCGCGGGGTGGCTTGGGTCCGGCGATATGCTTGGGCCCGATTATTCGCGGGGGCGGCCGGCATATCCCAAGGTCCGCGCCCCGAAACGAGGCGGGGCGCGGCGCGGTCGCGCCCCGCGCCGGCGCGACGGGCCGGGGCGGGATCCCAAGCGGCGAAGAGGCGGGTGCGTGATGACGAAAAACGGCGGGGCGGCGCCCGAGCGCCCGGCGTACCGGTACGACCTGGACGGGCTGCGCGGCGTGGCCATCGGGCTCGTCGTGCTCTTCCACGTGTTCGTCGGGCGGGTCTCCGGCGGCGTCGACGTGTTCCTGCTTTTAAGCGGCTACTTCTTCGTCGGCTCGCAGCTGCGCTACGCGGACCGCCCGGACGCCTCGCTCAACCCGTGGTGGCCGCTGTGGCGCACCGCGCGGCGTCTCGTGCCCTCGCTCGCGCTCGTTTTGGGTGCGACGACCGTCGCGGTCGCGGTGCTTGCGCCGGTGGTCTGGGGCGCGGACTTCGTTAACCAGGTCGCGGCGTCGGCGCTGTACTTCCAGAACTGGATGCTCAACTCGCAGGACGAGGCCTACGGCGAGGCGGCGTTCGACGCGTCCCCGCTGCAGCACGTGTGGTCGATGTCCGTGCAGGGGCAGTTCTACGTCCTCGTCATCGCCTTCGTCACCGTGGTCGCGGCCCTCGTGCGGGCGCTCAGGCGCCGCGGCCGGGGACCCTCGGTCACCGCGGTGGCCGGGCCGATCATCGCTCTCGCGACGGCCGCGTCGCTGGGGTACGCGATCTACCTGCACCAGGTCGACCAGCCGCTCAACTACTACTCGACGTGGTCGCGGCTCTGGGAGCTCGGGCTCGGCGCGACGCTGGGGATCTACGCGAAGCGGGTCGCCCCGCCGCGCTGGCTGGGCGCGGCCATGGCCGCCCTCGGCGTACTCATCATTGCTGCGACCGGGCTGCTCTTCGACGGCGCGGACGTCTTCCCCGGGCCGGGCACGCTCGTGCCGCTCGGCGGCGCGGCGCTCGTCGTGCTCTCCGGCGGGGCGGGGGCCTGGCTCGCCTCCAAGCCGATGCGCTGGCTCGGCGGGATCGCGTACGCGCTCTACCTGTGGCACTGGCCGATCCTCATCGTCGCGACCGTCGTCGCCGGGCAGGAGACCCCCTCGGTGGGGCTCGGCGTCGCGGTGGTGGCCGTCTCGCTCGTGCTCGCGGACCTCACCCACCGGTTCGTCGAGCGCCCGCTGCGCCAGCACGCCCGCCGGCCTGCCGCCGGCGAGGGCCGCGCCCGCGCGGCGCTGAGCCAGCTGCGCTCCTCGTGGCCGCCGCGCCTCCGGCTGATCGCCGGGGTGGTGGTCGCCGTGCTGGTCGCGGGGCTCGCGCTGCTGCCTGCAGGCTGGGCGCGCTACGTCGCGAAGCAGGAGGCCATCGGCCTCGACGAGAACCTCTACCCGGGTGCGGCCGCGATCGAGGGCGCTCCCGTGCCCGAGGCCGAGCCGCAGCCGCCGGTCTCCCAGCTGTCGATGTTCGTCTCCGACGAGCGCCTCCTCGGCTGCTTCCAGGACCACAACGCCGGCCCGCTGCCGGTGCCCATCGAGGAGCGGCAGAAGGAGGACCCCAACGCCTGCGTCTTCGGCGACCCCGAGGGGGATACCACCGTCGTGGCGCTGGGCGGCTCCCACACGCAGCAGTGGCTCCCGGCGCTCAACGAGCTCGGAGCGGCCAACGGGGTGCGCATCATCCCGCTCACCCGCTCCCAGTGCCCGCCGGTGCTCCCCGTCGAGGGCGAGAGCTTCCAGGACAACTGCTACACGTTCAACGAGATCGCCCTCGACCGCATCGCGAGCTGGGAGCCCGACCTCGTCCTCACCACCGGCACCCGCCCCTTCAACCGGGGCGGGCACCCCCGCGAGCTCGTGCCCTTGTCCTACATCGCGATGTGGAACGCCTTAAAGGACATCGGCGTGCCGGTCGCGCTCTTGCGCGACAACCCGTGGATGTACGACGCGAACGAGGAGACGTGGAACCCCTCGGTCTGCGAGGCCGAGGGCGGCAGCGAGGAGTTCTGCGGCATCCCGGCGGAGTACTTCTACCAGGACGAGGACCCCGCCGAGGAGTACGTCTGGAACGTGCCCGGCTTCGAGACGATCGACACGCGCGAGTGGTTCTGCCCCGACGGGTTCTGCCCGCCGGTGATCGGCAACCTTCGCGTCTACTTCGACTCCAACCACGTCGAGCACCGCTACGCGGAGACCCTCGCGCCGCTCTTGTGGGGACAGTTCGAGCCGATCATCGAGGCCGCCGCCGAACCGGGGCTGCGCGCGGCGATGCTGCTCAGCGCCCCGATACCGGAGCCCGACGACGCGCTCATCGACGACCCGGGCGCAAGAAGGCCGGGCTCGCCGCTGCCCCGCGACCTAGCCGGCGGCGCGCCGCCCGCGCCGGGCGAGGAGCTGCCGGGCAACGCGACGATCTACCCGTTCGACCCCTCGCCCGTCGAGGTCAAGCCCTTCGAACCCGAGATGTAATCCCGTGGCGCGTCGAGAATACGGATCCGACGGGTGGCGACACGGCAGTACGACCTCCGGTAACCGCGGAGGGCGCAAGCCCTACCCCCTCCAATACGGAGTCCAGGAGGCTTTCTCGTGGACTCCTTGGAACGCGCCCGCGGCCCCGAGCGTGCCAGCACGGGCGTCTCGATGGTGGATGACGGCCGCTAGACACGGTGCTGTCTCCCGGAACGCATAGAGTCTCCGCCTGCAACCGTGGACCGGCGGCCGCGCTACCGCTTTTCTTTGAGGGCCGTCTTCGGGGTCGCGCCATGATCCCCACCGGGTTAGCGACAAGCAGGACCACAGATCGTGGGAATCCGGTGGGACAAAAGCAGGGTCGGTATCGGAACGGTTCGACCGTCGGGGCGTTGACGGCGCGTAGGGATTTCGATCGTCTCGACGGGTCCCCGGCTCAGCGCGGCGATGACCGATTACGGGTCGGGTCTTCGTCCCTGAGCGCTCAAAGACCCGTTGGGTGAGTGGGCGAAGCGTTGGGTCCCGTAGGCCTACCGGCCGCAGCCCATCGGCGGGGTTCGGGTGCTCGATCTGAGTCCCGATGAAAGAGTCGGCTGGGTTCGAGTCCGCGACAGCGATGCTGAGGGCCGTGCCGCTACTAGCGGTTGCGTAATGACAACAGTCATCGTCGCCTTCACACGGGCATCAGCGTCGAGTCCCGCGCCCCGTATTCGTGGCGACACCAGGAATTACGACTAGGTGAGGGCCGGCCGATAGGCTGGGGAGCCATTGTGGCAACAGGTAGCGCGCCGAGCAGCGCCGCCGGCGGCGCCCCCACCGCCGGCGGCCGGGCGATAAACGACGCGGGGGCGAGCGGGCGTAGCCCGGGGTACCGGTACGACCTCGACGGGCTGCGCGGCGTAGCCATCGCCCTCGTCGTCGTCTTCCACGTCTTCGTCGGGCGGGTTTCCGGCGGGGTGGACGTCTTCCTCTTCTTGAGCGGCTTCTTCTTCGTCGGCTCGCAGCTGCGGCGGCTCGAACGACCAGGCGCCTCGCTGAACCCGTGGTGGCCGTTGTGGCGCACGCTGCGCCGGCTCGTTCCCGCACTCATCCTCACCCTCGCGGCGACGGTTGCGGGCGTCGTTCTCGTCGCCCGGCACCTGCTCGGCACGGACCTCGCCGAGCAGGTCGCGGCGAGCGCCGGCTACGCGCAGAACTGGGTGCTCTACGCCCAAGACCGGGAGTACGCCGCCGCGTCCGGCGACGCGAGCCCCCTGCAGCACCTGTGGTCCATGGCGGTGCAGGGCCAGTTCTATTTGCTCATCATTGGGCTGACCGTGGGCCTGGCCGCACTGCGGCGCCTTGCGTCGAAGTGGGATGGGGGCGGCTGGCGGCTATCTGGACCGGCAATCGGAATTATTGCCGCGGCGAGCCTTGCGTCCTTCGTCTACGCCGCGATCCTCGTCGGGGTCGACCAGCCGCTCAATTATTATTCGACGTTTACGCGGTTCTGGGAGCTCGGCCTCGGCGCGCTGCTCGCCGTTGGGATGGGTCGCGCGCGGCTGAGCGGCATTGCGGGCGCGGTCGTGTCGGCGGTGGGGCTCGCCCTCGTCGTGGTGAGCGGTCTCGTCGTCGACGGGGCCGCTACCTTCCCCGGGCCCGCGGCGCTGGTCCCGGTCGGGGGCGCGGCGCTCGTCGTGCTCGGCTCCGGGCCGGCGAACCGGCTGCTCGCCGCCCGCCCGCTGGCCCGGCTGGGTGGCATGGCCTACTCGCTCTACCTGTGGCACTGGCCGCTGCTCATCGTGTCGCTCGCGGCGCTGGGGCTCGACGAGCCGAACCTCGGCCTGGGGGTGGTCGTCGTGGCCGCCTCGCTGGGGCTGGCTTGGCTCACCGAGCGGTTCGTCGAGCGGCCGCTGCGGCAGCGCGCGCGGCCGCCTAAGGCAGGGGAGCGGCGCGCTGCTACCGCAGCGGTCGGGCTGCGCGCACAGCCGGCCGCCCGGGGCCGCGCGG
>NZ_JH815194.1:72389-83008 GCF_000296405.1 Corynebacterium otitidis ATCC 51513 | reverse complement strand
GGGCGGCGTCGCCGTCGCCGCGGGGCTCGTCGCGGCGCTCGCGACGCCGGTGGGCTGGCACGGCGTCGTCGCTAACGAGCTCGACGGCGACCTCGACCCGGTGGCCTATCCCGGGGCGCTCGCCCTCTACGGCGCGCCGGTCGAGCCGCTCCCGCCCAAGCCAGACTACCCGGTGCTCAGCTCGTCACAGGGCATGAGCTGGGACGACGGCTGCATGGGCAAGGGTCACGAGGATACCGACCGGCTGCCGCGCAAGTGGCGCGGGCCTGACTGGGTGGACTGCGTCTACGGCGACCCCGACGCGGAGACCACCGTCGTGGCGCTCGGCGGCTCGCACACCGACCACTGGCTGGGCGCACTCGACCCGCTGGGCAAGGAGCATGGCTTCCGCGTCTTCGCCGTCCTAAGGGAACAGTGCCCGAGCTTCGTTACCGACTACGAGGGCGTCTACGCCGACGGCTGCGAGGAGTTCAACGAGACGGTCCTCGGCGAGGTCGAGGAGCTTCGGCCCGACCTCGTGTTCACCACCGCGACGAGGCCGCTGGGCGCGCCGCCCGGCCCGATCGAGGGCGTGCCCGCCTCCTACGTGACGCTGTGGAACTGGCTGCTCGAGCGCGGCATCCCCGCCGTCGCGGTGCGCGACACCCCGTGGTTCCAGGACGAGGAGGGCAACCCCTGGTCGTCCTCCGCGTGCGTCGAGGCCGGCGGCGGCATCGAGGGCTGCTCCATCCCGGCCGAGGACTTCTACCTCGAGGAGAACCCCGCCGCGCTTCTCGGCGAGATCGAAGGCTTCACCGTCGTCGACCCCGAGCCGTGGTTCTGCCCCGACGGGACGTGCCTGCCGGTGATCGGCAACCGGTACGTCTACGTCGACCCCAACCACGTGGCGCGCCACTACGCCGCCTCGCTCGCGCCGATGCTGTGGGAGAGCCTCGGGCCCGCCCTCGAGGAGGCCCAGGACCCGGGTATCGCCGGGCGGATGCGCGCCGAGCCGCGCCTCGAGCTGCGCTAGCCTGCGGTGCCCGGGCGCCACAGCGCCGAGGCGTCGACGCCCAGCTCGTAGAGGCTTGCCCGCAGCGCCGGCAGGGAGAGCCCGATGACCGCCGAGGGGTCGCCCTCGATGCGGTCGATGAACCAGCCGCCGAGCGCCTCGAGGGTGAAGGCGCCCGCGCACTCGAGCGGCTCCCCGCTCGCGGCGTAGGCCGCGATATCCGCCTCGGAGGGGCTGGCGAAGTGCACGTCCGTCGCGGCGTGCGTGCTCGCCTCGAGCGGGCGGGTCGCGCCCGCCGGGAGGTAGGAGACGTGCTGGCCCGTGAGCAGAGTCGCGCGGCGGCCCGCCTGCTCCCGCCAGCGGCGCACCGTCTCCTCTTCCGTGTGCGGCTTGCCGAGCAGCTTTCCGTCGAGCAGGAGCATGGAGTCCCCGCCCACGACGACCGCGCCCTCGGCGGCCGCGCCGAGGGACTCGGCGACGGCGCGGGCCTTCGCCCGGGCGAGCGCCTCGACGACCTCGCCCGGCGCGGCGCCGGCGAGCCCGGCCTCGATGGCGCGCTCGTCGACGTCCGCGGGGCGCACCTCGGGGTCGACGCCCGCGGCCTTGAGGATGCCGAGCCGGGAGGGGGAGCGGGAGGCGAGAATGAGTCGCATGGTCAGCCAGGCTAGCCGCCCGCCCGGCTAGACTGGGCGGCCATGGCAGCCCTCAACGCAGACGCGCTTTCCGACCGGCTCCGGGAGACCTACCCACGGGTGGAGGTCGCAGCCGAGGTCGGCTCCACCAACGACGAGCTCCTTTCCGGCGACGGGCCGCACCGCAGCGTGCTGTTCGCCGAGCACCAGAGCGCCGGCAAGGGGCGGCAGGGCCGCCAGTGGCTCGCGCCCGCCGGCTCGCAGGTCGCCTTCAGCGTGCTGCTGCGCCCCACCGTGCAGGAGCGCGACTTCCTAGGCCTCCTGCCGCTCGCCGCGGGGCTCGCGGTGACCGACGCGATCGAGGGCACGACGCTGAAGTGGCCCAACGACGTGCTCGTCGACGGGGAGCGCAAGCTCGCCGGCATCCTCTCCGAGGCCGCGGACCTCGAGCGCGACCCGCGCGTCGTCGTCGGGGTGGGCATCAACGTCACCCAGGAGCGCTCCGAGTTGCCCGTCGAGCACGCCACCTCGCTGCACGCCGAGGGGCGTGACGCCGACCGCACGGAGCTCGCCGGCGACGTCCTCGAGGCGCTCGCCAAGCGGCTCGAGCAGCTCGGCACGCCAGACGGGCGCCGCTCCCTCATCAACGCCTACCGGCAGCGCTGCGCCACCCTGGGCCAGGAGGTCGTCGTCGCCGCGCCCGGCGGGGAGGTGCGCGGCATCGCCGCGGATATCGCGCCGGGCGGGGAGCTCCTCCTCGAGCGCCACACCGGCGGGCGCCAGGAGGTCTCCGCGGGCGACGTCACCCACGTGCGCCGCGCGAGCGGCGAGACGTGGCAGTAGCCGGGAAGGCCCGGCGATGAGCCGCAGGCCCCCGGCCACCCAGCTGCAGCGCGGGGAGGAGGTCGTCGTCGACCTCACGGCCCCGGCGCGCAGCTTCGTTGGCCCCCTTGTGGAGGCCGCCGCGTGGACCGCGGCCGCGTGGCTGCTCATCGGTCTCGTCGATCGGCCCGACGTCGCCGTCGACCCGCTGTTGCGCGGCGCGATCGTCGTCGCGTGGCTGGGCGTGCTGGCAGCCCGGCTCGTCGCGCCCGCGGCCAGGGCGAGGTCCCGGCTGTTTCGGGTGACGACGCGGCGTATCGTGGCGCGCCCGGCGCGGGTCGGCGCGCGCGCCGCGGCGGTCGACCTTGCGGACGTGCGCCGCGCGGCGCGGCGGGGCCGCTCGACGGTGCTCCTCGAGGTCGCCGGCTCGCCTCGACCGTTGGTGTTTTCCGGGGTGCCGCGGGCGCGCCGCGTGGCGCGCACGGTGGAGCGCCTCGCGGCGGAGCGCAGGGAGGAGGCGGTTGTAGGGTTGTGGCGTGACTGAGTTACATGGACAACCCGCAGCCCACGCGCCCGGCGCGCCGACGATCGCCGTGATCGGCGACGGCCAGCTGGCGAGGATGATGCAGACCGAGGCCATCGAGCTGGGCCTCTCTCTGCGCCTGCTCGCCGCGGCGAAGGATCCCTCCGCCGCGCAGGTCGTCGCCGACCTGTGGGAGGGCGACTACCACGAGCTCTCCGACTTGGAGGAGGTCGTCGACGGGGCGGACGCGGTGACGTTCGATCACGAGCACGTGCCCAACGAGCACCTCGACGAGCTCATCGGTCGGGGCGTGAACGTGCAGCCGCGCCCGAGCGCGCTCATTTACGCCCAGGACAAGCTCCTCCAGCGCGAGAAGATGGCCGAGCTGGGGCTCCCGGTGCCGGCGTTTAGCGCCGTCGAGTCGCCCGCCGACGCGGAGCAGTTCTTCGCGCGTACCGGCGGGAGGGTGTGCCTCAAGGCGCGCCGCGGCGGCTACGACGGCCACGGCGTGTGGTTCCCGAAGGGCGAGGAGGAGCTCTCCTCGCTGGTGGAGAAGCTCCTCGGCGAGGACGTGCCGCTCATGGCTGAGGAGGCGCTCGACTTCACCCGGGAGCTCTCCGCGATGGTGGCGCGCCGCCCGAGCGGGGAGGTCGCCGCCTGGCCGATCGTCGAGTCGGTGCAGTCGGGCGGGATCTGCTCGGAGGCGGTCGCGCCGGCGCCGGGGCTGGGCGAGAAGGAGGCAGCCCGCGCCCGCGAGATCGCCCGCACGGTCGCCGAGGAACTCGGGGTGACCGGGGTGCTCGCCGTGGAGCTCTTCGAGGTCGCCGGCGAGGGCGGCCCGGAGGTCGTCATCAACGAGCTGGCGATGCGCCCGCACAACACCGGCCACTGGACGCAGGACGGCTCGGTGACGAGCCAGTTCGAGCAGCACCTGCGCGCGGTGCTCGACTGGCCGCTCGGCGCTACCGACCCGGTGGGCGGAACGACCGCGATGGTCAACACCCTCGGCGCGGACGAGGAGCCTGAGACCCCGCTGAGCGAGCGCGTCGCGGCGGTGTGGGAGCGCTACCCGCAGGCGAAGATCCACCTGTACGGCAAGTCGCACCGCCCGGGCCGCAAGCTCGGCCACGTCAACGTCACCGCCGAGGACCCCGAGGAGGCCAGGCGCGTGGCGCGAGAGGCGGCGCACGTCATCGTCCAAGGCGACTGGCCCGCGGCCGACTAGCCACATTTACTAGAGCCCCGCCGCCCGCTCCCGGGCGGCGGGGCGCCCACTACCCGTCGAACCGTCAGCACTGAAATTTAAAAAGGAGTTTGGGATGGCAGAGGATGCAACGCCCAGGGTCGGGCTCATCATGGGCTCGGACTCGGACTGGGAGACCGTCCGCCCCGCCGCGGAGGTACTCGCCGAGTTCGGCGTCCCCTTCGAGGTGGGGGTCGTCTCGGCGCACCGCACTCCGGAGCGGATGATCGCCTACGCGAAGAAGGCCCGCGGCCGCGGGCTGAAGGTGCTCGTCGCGTGCGCCGGCGGGGCCGCCCACCTGCCGGGCATGGTCGCCGCCGCCACGGCGCTGCCGGTGATCGGCATCCCGCGGGCGCTGAAGAACCTCGACGGGCTCGACTCGCTGCTCTCCATCGCGCAGATGCCCGGCGGCGTGCCGGTCGCGACCGTGTCCATCGACGGGGCGAAGAACGCCGGTCTCCTCGCGGTGCGGATCCTCGCCGCGGGCGACGAGGAGCTCGCCGAGCGGATGGAGAACTACCAGGCCGAGATGGCCCGCTCGGTGGAGGAGAAGGACGAGCGGCTGCGCCGCCGCCTGCTCGGGGGCGAGTAACATTCGTCGGCGACTTGCCCCTACCCTCGGCGGATGTGTGAACGGCGGCTCAGATCCTTGAATCGTGAGTCACATTCCAGTACATCTGGAGGCATGGCAACTTTTAATCTTGAGAACCCCTCGACTGGCAAGTCGGAAGACGAGTTCCAGCGCTTCGACGACAAGGACCGCGACGACGTCCTCGAGCGCTCCACCGCCGCGTTCAAGAAGTGGCGCGAAGTCCCGCTCAAGGAGCGGGCCGCGGTCCTGTCGAAGACCGCGGACGTCTACGAAAAGAACAAGGACCTCTACGCCGAGCACATCGGCCGCGAGATGGGCAAGCTCACCGAGCAGGCCAAGGGCGAGATCGATGTGGTCATCAGCATCTACCGCTACTACGCCGACAACGCCGAGGAGCTCCTCGCGGACCGCGACCTGGGCGAGAAGGGCGCGAAGCGCACCTTCGTCCGCAAGGACCCGCTGGGCCCCCTCCTCGGCGTGATGCCGTGGAACTTCCCCTACTACCAGGTCGCCCGCTTCGCGGCGCCGAACCTGCTGCTGGGCAACACCATCGTGCTCAAGCACGCCTCGATCTGTCCGCTGTCCTCGCAGGATTGTCAGGACGCCTTCGAGGAGGCGGGGCTGCCTAAGGACGCCTACATCAACGTCTACGCCTCCGGCTCGCAGGTGGAGCCGTTCATCGCCGACGAGCGCATCAAGGGCGTCTCGCTGACCGGCTCGGAGGAGGCCGGCTCGGCGGTGGCGAAGGCCGCGGGTGAGCACTACAAGAAGTCGCTGCTCGAGCTCGGCGGCAACGACCCGTTCGTCGTCCTCGACGACAAGAACCTCGAGTTCGTGCTCACCAACTTCCTCGGCATCCGCCTCTTCAACACGGGCCAGGCCTGCAACGCGCCGAAGCGCCTCATTGTGCTCGAGGACTTCTACGACAGGACCGTCGAGTTCCTCACCGAGGCGGTCAAGCAGATCAAGGTCGGTCCCTTCGACGACCCCGAGGCCGACATCTCGGCGCTGTCCTCGATCGGCGCGCGCGACGAGATCGTCGAGCGCATCGAGAAGGCGGAGAAGGACGGCACCGCGCGCATCGTGTGGGGCGGCAAGAAGATCGACAAGCCGGGCGCGTTCATGGAGCCTGCCCTGCTCGTCGACCTCGACCCGAACGCGGACATCGGCTGCAACGAGATCTTCGGGCCCGTCGTCACCGTCTACAAGGCCAAGGACGAGGAGGAGGCCATCGAGCTGGCCAACAACACCTCCTACGGCCTGGCGAGCTCCGTGTGGGCCGAGGACGAGGAGCACGCCGCCGAGGTCGCCTCCCGCCTCGAGGCCGGCATGACCTTCGTCAACGAGGCCTCCGTCACCGGCGCGGACCTGCCGTTTGGCGGCATCGGGCGCTCCGGCTACGGCCGCGAGCTCGCCGAGTGGGGCGTTGGCGAGTTCGTCAACGAGCACCTCTTCCGCGTCAGCGCCCTCAAGCCCCAGGGCTAGGCTGACGTAGCAAGCCTCGCCCGGCCGCCGAGCCGGCGCGGGAGAAGTCAGGGCCCGCCCGCCGCCCCCGGATCCTCGGGGAGCGGCGGGCGGGCCCTTTTCTCGTGCTCGAACGAGCCCCGGCGTGCCCACGCGGGGCGTCGCCGGGGCTTCTTCTTGGGCTTCCTAGGCCCGCGCGGTGACGCGCTCCTCCTTCGCGATCGCGTCGAGCCGAGCTGCGTCCGCGAGGCCGGCGACGACGACGGCGGAGCCGTTCGCGCCGAGCGGCTCGAGGACGGTGGTGCGGAAGCTCTCCTCGTCGCTCCAGCCCGTGGAGAGCAGCCTCGTGCCCTCCGGCAGGTTCGAGGGCGCGATCTGCGCGAGCGTGCGGGTGGGGGAGGGGAACTGGTCGCCGTAGAGCCGCACCGTGGGTCCGAAGTCGATCGCGCCGAGCGGCAGCTCCCCGCCGGTCTCGATGACGCCGCGGCCGAACGGGTCGTCGGTGACGATCGCGACGTCGAGGCCCTCCTCGGCGTGGCGCTCCGCGCGCTCGGGTGAGCTGAACACCGCGGCGGTCTCCGGGCCGGCGTCCCCGAAGCGGGTGCCGACGCCCGAGGCGAGCGCCCCGAGCACGATGGCGGCGCACTGCCAGCCGACCGGCAGGTCGAGGGCGATCTCGTCGTCGTCCTCGAGGTCGAGCTCGTCGACGAGCATGTTCGCGACCTTTGCCGCCCAGTTGTCGAGCGTCTGCGCGGAGAAGTCGAGCCGGCTGCCCTGCCTCTCGTCGTAGACCGTGAGCCTGGGGGAGCCGGCGTCGGTGGCGAGGTGTTCCGCGAAGAGGTCCATGCCCGCCACGCTAGCGAAAACTAGTAGACGCACGGCGGGCCGTCGCCCGCCTCGATGACGGGGCCGGCGCCCTCGGGCGACTCGGCCTCCCCGGTGCCGGCCGGCGCGTCCGCGGGATCGCCGGAGGGCCCGTCGTACTCGTCGGCGATGACGACGACGAGGGAGTCGCCCTCGAGCGAGTCGTCCGCGACGACGGGGATGCCCCCGAGCTCCTCGGCGAGGGCCTGCGCGGCCGGGTCCTCGGGGTCGGCCGCGACGATCTGGCTCTGCTGGTAGAGGCCCTCCTGCGCGTTGGAGATCTCCACGATCTGGTAGCCGTGCTCGTCGAGGTGGGAGGCCACCCCGCCGGCGAGGCCCTCGACCGTGCCGGCGTTGAGGATGTAGAGCTTCTTGTCCATCGCGGGGTTGGGCTCGTCGGGGGACTCGTCCCCGCCGTCCTCGTCCTCGGGTTTCTTATCATCGTCGCCGCCCGCGCCGCCGCGCTCGAGGTCGCCGAGCAGGTCCTCCATGAAGGCGTGGACCTCGTCGGTGTCGACGACGACGACGGACTCGCCGTAGTCGCCCACCCCGTCGGCGGCAACCACCGGGATCGTCGCGAACTTCACGTTGCCGGCCACGAGGTCGGACATCTGCTGCGCGAAGCCGATGATGTCCCAGTCCTCGTCGATGACGACGGAGCGCTCCACGGCCTGGCCGATCTCCGAGAGGGCCGCCGGGTTGGCGAGCGTGCCAGCCGAGAGCAGCCGGTCGACCATCGAGGCCATGTAGGCCTGCTGGCGCACCACCCGGTCGAGGTCGCCGCGCGGCAGGCCGTGGCGCTGCCTAACGAAGCCGAGCGCCTGGATCCCGTCGAGGCGGTGCTCGCCGGCCTCCAAGTCGACGCCGGAGTACTCGTCCTGGGTGTCCTCCTTTAAGCACACGTCCACGCCGCCGACGGCGTCGGTGAGCAAAACGAAGCCGAGGAGGCCGACCTCGGCGTAGTGGTCGACCTCGATGCCCGTGAGCCCGGAGACGACCCGGACGAGCGCGTCGCGGCCCGCGGCGTTCGACTCGACCTCGATCTCGTGGGGGTCGGTGACGCCCTGCTCCTCGAGCTCCCCGATGCGCTGCTGCTTGTGGGCGGTGAAGACCCCGTTGATCTTCATGTTGCCCATCTCCGGGTCGGCGATATACGTGTCGCGCGGGATGGACACCGCCGTCGCGCCCGAGCCGTCGTTGGGCACGCGGATGACCATGATCGTGTCGGTGTTGTGCTCACCCTCGTCGACGCCGGCCCTAAGCGCCGAGAGCTCCTCCTCGGAGAGCGGGTTGCCCTGCGCGTCGGTGCGGGAGTCCGCGCCGACTAAGAGGATGTCGGTCGCGCCGTCGCGCCCGTCGAGACCCTCGCCGAGCTCGAGGCCCTCCGCGGAGGCGACGCCGCCGCTCACCCGGCCGACGGCCCACCAGCCGACCCCGACGACGAGCAGCGCGACGACCGCGAGGAACGCGAGGATCGCGCGCACGCTGCGCGGGCCGCTCTGGCGCATGGCGGCCTTGATGTCGAGGTTGTGGGGCTGGCGGGTGTAGCGCGGGGTAGAGCTCATAGTGTCGCTTGCGGGAAAGACCTTTCGGGCGGGCGTCGAAACAAGCCGGTCGCGGGCGGCGCGCCGCCGGCCCGCGAGACAAGTCGGACTTATTCTATTGGCGATACATCCGGGCCGGCAATACCGCGCCGCCCGGCCGAGCAGCCAAAAAGGGGAGAGGGGAGCGAAGTGGGCGCCACCGTCGCGATCACCGGGGCCGGCGGGCAGCTGGGCCGGTGCCTGCGCCTCACCGCGCCGGGAGGGGTCGAGGTGCGCGAGCTTCGCCGCGGCGACCTCGACGTCGCGGACCCGGAGGCCGTCGCCGCCCACCCGGCGTTTCGCGGCGTGGATGCGGTCATCAACGCCGCGGCCGCCACCGACGTCGACGGCCAGGAGGACGAGCCCGACCGCGCCGAGGCGCTCAACGCCGCCGCCCCCGGCCACCTCGCGCGGCGCGCGGCCGAAGAGGGCGCGCTGCTCGTGCACGTCTCCACCGACTATGTTTTCGGCAACCGCGGCGCCGCCGGCGGGCCGATCGGCTCGCACGAAGCCCCCGACCCGGCGAGCGTCTACGGGCGCACGAAGCTCGCCGGGGAGCGCGCCGTGCACGAGGCCGACCCGCGGCACGCGGTGGTGCGCACCTCGTGGCTCTATAGCGGCGACGTGCTGCCCGGGCACAAGGACTTCGTCTCGACGATGCTGCGGCTCGCCCGCGCGGGCGAGGGCGCCCGGGTCGTCGCCGACCAGGTGGGCACGCCCACCTTCGCCGTCGACCTCGCCCGGGCGCTGTGGCGGCTCGCGCTCGGCGAGCGGCCCGAGCCCGCCCCCGGGCGGGGGCTCGTGCTGCACGCCGCGGGCTCGGGCGAGACGAGCTGGCACGGCCTCGCCCGGGAGGTCTTCGCCGCCGCGGGCGCGGACCCCGGCCTCGTCGAGCCGGTCGCCACGGGGCAGTGGCCGACGCGGGCCGCGCGCCCGGCGTACTCGGCGCTGCGCTCCGACCTTAAGCTCCCGGAGTGGCGAAGCGGGGTGCGAAGGGCCGCGGCCGGTAGCCTTGATCCCCGATGACTTCCGCCGACAACGACCTGCCGCTCGCGGCGATCACCGTGACCTACTCGCCCGGCCGCCTGCTCGGGGCGATGATCGACTCGCTCGACGAGGCGACGAGCCGTAAGCTGCGCCTCGTCGTCGCCGACAACGGCTCCACCGACGGCGCCCCGGAGCGCGCCGCGCAGCGCCCGGGCGTCGAGCTTTACCACACGGGCGGCAACATCGGCTA
Source organism: Corynebacterium otitidis ATCC 51513 (assembly GCF_000296405.1). Taxonomy (GTDB): domain Bacteria; phylum Actinomycetota; class Actinomycetes; order Mycobacteriales; family Mycobacteriaceae; genus Corynebacterium; species Corynebacterium otitidis. Next base: position 73,057 of record NZ_JH815194.1, on the reverse strand, counting down.
CGGCCCGGCGATCAACGCGGCCGCCCGCCGGTTGCGCGCCCCGCGCGAGGAAGGCGAGGTCGACCCCGAGTTCTTCCTCGTCGTCAACCCCGACGTCGAGTTCTCGCCCGGCTCGATCGACGCGCTCCTCGAGTGCGCCCGGCGCCGCCCGAGGGCAGGCGCGCTCGGGCCCCTGATCCGCGAGCCGGATGGGGAGGCCTACCCCTCGGCGCGGGCGCTGCCCACCCTCGGGGTGGGCGTGGGCCACGCGCTGCTCGCGGACATCTGGCCGAACAACCCGTGGACGCGGCGCTACCGGGCGGGCTCGGACCTCGGCCGGGAGCGCGCCGCGGGCTGGCTCTCTGGGGCGTGCCTGCTGCTGCGCTGGGACGCGTTCGAGGAGCTCGGCGGCTTCGACGAGCGCTACTTCATGTACTTCGAGGACGTCGACCTGGGAGACCGGCTCGGCCGCGCCGGCTGGGAGAGCGTCTTTTACCCGGGCGCGGAGATCACCCACGCCCAGGGCCACGCCGCGAAGGGCAACCGGGGCATCACGGTGCCCGCGCATCACCGCAGCGCGTACCGCTACTTCGCCGACCGGCACGCCGCGTGGTGGCAGGCGCCGCTGCGCCTCGCCGTGGGCGCGGGGCTCGCCGCGCGCTCGGTGGCCGCCAGGCTCGTCGCCGCGC
>NZ_JH815194.1:43984-72268 GCF_000296405.1 Corynebacterium otitidis ATCC 51513 | reverse complement strand
CGCGCGCCGCTAGCGCCGCGGCGCGGCGGGGCGGGAGCGCTGCGGCGGCGTGCCACAATTGACCGGTGCCGCGCGCCCGGGGGAGGCCTCGGGCGCGCGCCTGGAAGAGTCGCCGGCTCGCTTGTCGGGCCGGCCCGCCATCACCGGCGCCATCGACCGTGCGACGAGGACCGTGAATGAACCCTAAGGACGTGGACGCCGTCATTCTCGTGGGCGGGAAGGGCACCCGGCTGCGCCCGCTCACCGTGGACACCCCGAAGCCGCTCCTGCCGACCGCCGGCTTCCCCTTCCTCGAGCACCTGCTCGCCCGGATTAGGGAGGCGGGCATCCGCCACGTCGTTTTGGGCACCTCGTTTCGCGCGGAGCTCTTCGAGGACTACTTCGGCACCGGGGAGCGCCTCGGCCTGGAGATCGGGTACGTCACCGAGAAGGAGCCGCTGGGCACCGGCGGGGCGATCCGCAACGTCGCGGGCCGGCTGCGCGGCGACACGGTCGTCGTCTTCAACGGCGACGTGCTCTCCGGGGCGAACCTCGGGGCGATCCTTTCCGACCACGAGGCCAGCGGCGCGGACGCGACGCTCCACTTGGTCGCGGTGCGCGACCCGAGCGCGTACGGCTGCGTGCCGACCGACGAGACGGGCCGGGTGACCGGCTTCCTCGAGAAGACCGAGGACCCGCCGACCAACCAGATCAACGCCGGCTGCTACGTCTTCCACCGCCGCGTCGTCGAGTCCATCCCCGCCGGCAGGGTCGTCTCCGTGGAGCGGGAGACCTTCCCCGGGCTGCTCGAGGCGGGCTATCGGCTGCAGGGCCACGTCGACTCCTCCTATTGGCGCGACATGGGCCGGCCGGCGGACTTCGTGCGCGGCTCCTCGGACCTCGTGCGCGGCATCGCGCCCTCGCCGCTGCTCGCGGGCCACACCGGCGAGTCGTTCGTCGACCCGTCGGCGGGGGTCTCGGACGCGGCGATCGTCGTGGGCGGCACGGCGATCGGCCGCGGCACCGAGGTCGGTGCCGGCTGCCGGGTCGATAACTCGGTGCTCTTCGACGGCGTGACCGTCGAGCCGGGCGCGACCATCGAGGACTCCATCGTCGCCTCCGGGGCGACGATCGGCGCGAACGCGCGGATCACCGGCTGCGTCATCGGCGCGGGCGCGACGATCGGGGCGCGCTGCGAGCTCGAGGGCGGGGCCCGGGTGTGGCCCGCCGTGGAGATCCCGGACGCCGGTATTAGGTTTTCCTCGGATGCCTAGCCCCGAGGACGGCTAGTTTTCCCCGCCACTACATGTGGCACCCCCGCTTCGTGCCCCCGGGCCGGGAAACATGTAGCGCGTGTGACTCGTGTGGTGACTGCGCTGCGCTTTCCGTTTTTCGCCGCGTCGACGCATAAAAAGCGGTTGACGATATCTTGTGTCGGCGTGTTGAATCTCGTGGTTGTAAGCACGCACGAGACCGCGACGCGAGAGGAAGGTGGCGGGAGGTTATGTCTGAAGACGCCACGTTCCACGGCGGTTCGGCGGCCCGGCTCACGCTCGACGAGATGTTCGGGGCCGTCGAGGAGGAGTGGCAGGACCAGGCGCTGTGCGCGCAGACCGACCCCGAGGCCTTCTTCCCCGAGAAGGGCGGCTCGACCCGCGAGGCGAAGCGCATCTGCCAGGCCTGCGCGGTGCGCGACGAGTGCCTCGAGTACTCGCTCGCGCACGACGAGCGCTGGGGCATCTGGGGCGGGCTCACCTGGCGCGAGCGCAAGCGCCTGCGCGGCGCCTAGCGGCGCTAGCTAGCGCGAGGCGCTGACGACGACGAGGCCCGCGGCGACCCTGAGACCCGGCGACCAGCCGGGCGGGGCGCCGCGGGCCTCGCCGCGTCTCGGGCTCGGCCGGCGCCGGGGACTCACCAGGCGTACTCGGGGTCGATGTCGCGCGGGTCGAGGTTGAGGTACGTCGCCACGAGCGCGGTGAGTGCGGTGGTCACCAGCAGGCGGCGCGCCCGAGGTGTCGCGGCGCGCTGCTCGATGGGCATCCGAAAGAGCACGATCCGCGCCCTGGTGGGTTGGCCCTGACGGTCGACGCCGGCGAGGATGAGCCGGCCGAGCGGCACCGGCCCGTCGGCGAAGATCTCGTCGGGCAGAACCGTGAGATCCGCGCGCAGCCGCATCCGCGGCACAGTGTCGACCGCGAGGTCCAGCCCCGCGAGCTGCTCCGGGAAGCGGTCGTTGAGCGGGGCGTAGCAGTCCAGGGCTAGATCGTCGAAGGCCTGCGAGCGCGTCGCGTGGCGCGGGACGTCCGGCGGCAGCAGGGGGCCGCGCAGGCCCCGGCCGCGGCGGTCGCGGGCCGGCCTCATGTGCATGGTGGGCCAATCTACCCCTCGCCCGGGGGTTCCTGGGCGGCGGCGCGCCGAGGGGCTAGACTTGCCGGGCGTGACGACACGACGACACTGCTCCCGGCCGGGCTGCGACCGCATCGCCGTCGCCACCATGACCTACGCGTACGCCGAGTCCACGGTCGTCGTGCGCCCCCTGGCGGCGGCAAGCTCCCCGCACAGCTGGGACCTGTGCGAGCGCCACGCCGAGCGCATCACCGCGCCGGTGGGCTGGGAGCTCGTGCGCGTCGACCGCGTCGAGATCGACGACGAGGACGACCTCACCGCGCTCGCCGAGGCGGTCGCCGAGCAGGGCCGCTCCCGCGGGCTGGTCTCCTCCCCGAGTGTCGACGCGAGCGAGCAGGAGCGCGCCCTCGACCCGCGGACCTCCCGCCACCCCGTCTACCGCACCAAGCGCGTCGCCGAGGAGCGGCGCCGCCGCCGCTCCCACCTGCGCGTCGTGCGCGGCGGGGGCGACGAGGACTAGCGCGAAGCGTCCGGGCGCCGGGGTGCCGCGGGCGCGGCCGCCAGGTCCGGGCACTAGACTCCACCCCGAGGCGCGGCCGGCCGCGCGAACAACCGGGCGGGCCGGGGAGGCGCCCGCCCGGCCGGCCGCCGGGCTCGACGTTGTTGGCAACCAAAGGAGTTTGTTACATGGCGCGCGGCGTCTTCGATCGGGCCGGCCTGAAGTCGGTCATCAAGGCCTACGACATCCGCGGGGTGGTCGGCGAGGACATCGACGAGACCTTCGTCCGCGCCGTGGGCGAGGCCTTCGGGGCGCTGCTGCGCGGCGAGGGCGAGACCCGCCTCGCGGTGGGCCGGGACATGCGGCCCTCCTCCCCGCAGCTCGCGCGCGCGTTCGCCGAGGGTGCCGCAGCCCAGGGCATCGACGTCTCGCTTCTGGGGCTCACCTCCACCGACGAGCTCTACTTCGCCGCCGGCAGCCTCGACTGCGCCGGGGCGATGTTCACCGCCTCCCACAACCCGGCGAAGTACAACGGCATCAAGCTCTGCCGTGCCGGCGCCCGCCCCGTCGGCCAGGACACCGGGCTGGCTCAGATCGCCGACGCGCTCGCCGAGGGGATCCCCGACTACGACGGTAAGCCCGGCGAGATCGCCGAGCGCGACGTGCTCGCCGACTACGCCGCGTTCCTCAACAAGCTCGTCAACGTCGCCGACTCCCGCCCGCTCGTCGTCGCCGTCGACGCGGCCAACGGCATGGCCGGGCTCACCGTGCCCGAGGTGTTCGCCGGGCTGCCGCTCGACGTGCGCGAGCTCTACTTCGAGCTCGACGGCACGTTCCCCAACCACGAGGCCAACCCGCTCGACCCGAAGAACCTCGAGGACCTGCGCCAGTTCGTCCTCGACCAGGGCGCGGACATCGGCCTCGCGTTCGACGGGGACGCGGACCGCTGCTTCGTCGTCGACGAGAAGGGCGAGCCGGTCTCCCCGTCGACGATCTGCGCGCTCATCGCCGAGCGCTACCTCGCCGAGCGGCCCGGCTCGACGATCATCCACAACCTCATCACCTCCAAGGCGGTGCCCGAGATCGTCAAGGAGGCCGGCGGCACCCCGGTGCGCACCCGGGTCGGCCACTCGTTCATCAAGGCCACCATGGCCGAGCGCGGCGCCGTCTTCGGCGGGGAGCACTCCGCCCACTACTACTTCAGCGACTTCTTCAACGCCGACTCCGGGCTGCTCGCCGCGCTCCACGTGCTCGCGCAGCTCGGGGAGAAGGAGCTCCCGCTCTCCGAGCTCAAGGCCCGCTACCAGCGCTACGCCTCCTCCGGGGAGGTCAACTTCCAGGTCGCCGACCAAAAGGCCGCCACCGAGGCGGTCGTCGAGCGCTTCCGCGACCGCGCGGACGGCGTCGACGAGCTCGATGGCGTCACCGTGGAGCTTCCCGGCGGCGCGTGGTTCAACCTCCGCGCCAGCAACACCGAGCCGCTGTTGCGCCTCAACGCCGAGGCCCCCAGCCAGAGCTCCTGCCGGGAGATCGTCGACGAGGTCACCGGGATCCTCCAGGGCTAGCGGCGCTCGCGCGCCGGCGGGGCCGGCGCGGCCGGCTGCTAACGTGGGTGCGCGTCAATCGAACCAGTCCGCCCACGGAAGAAAGGCCGTCACCGCATGAGGAAGCTGACCGGGAAGGCGCGCGCCTACCCGTGGGGCTCGAGGGAGCTCATCCCCCGCCTGAGGGGAGAGGAGCCGGCCGACCGGCCGGTCGCGGAGCTCTGGTACGGGGCGCACCCCGCCGAGCCCTCCCTCGTCGACGGCGAGGGCGTCGAGCTCGACCGGCTCATCGCCGCCGACCCCGAGGCCGCGCTCGGCGAGCGCGTCGCCGAGCGCTTCGGCGGCCGGCTGCCGTTCCTCGTGAAGTTCCTCGCCGCCGCGGAGCCGCTCTCCCTGCAGGCGCACCCCACCACGGCGCAGGCCAGGGCGGGCTTCGCCCGGGAGAACGACGAGGGCATCGCGCTCGACGCGCCGAACCGCAACTACAAGGACGACAGCCACAAGCCCGAGCTCATCATCGCGCTCACCGAGTTCCGCGCCATGGTGGGCTTCCGGCCCGTGGATGAGACCCTCGAGCTCTTCGCGGCGATCGACTGCCCCGAGGCGGAGCGCTACGTCGGGATGCTCGAGCCGGGCGACGATGCGGACTCGGGCCTGCGCGGGCTGTTCACCACGTGGATCACCATCCCCGGCTCGCGGCGCCGCGAGCTCATCGACGCGATCGTCGCGCGGCTCGAGGGGCTGCGCGGGCGCGGCGACTGGATCGGCGCCGTCGCCTGCGAGGTCATCGCGCTGCAGGAGCGCTACCCCGGCGACGTGGGGGTCCTCGGCGCGCTGCTGCTCAACCACGTCACGCTCAACCCCGGGGAGGCCGCCTACCTCGAGGCGGGGCAGTTGCACGCCTACGTCTCGGGGCTCGGCGTCGAGGTGCAGGCCAACTCGGACAACGTCCTGCGCGGCGGGCTCACCGCGAAGTACGTCGACGTGCCCGAGCTCGTCCACGTGCTCGACTTCCGCCCGCTCGCCGAGCCGCGCGTCGCCGCGACCGATTGCGGCTCCTACCCTGTGCCGGCGGCGGAGTTCTCCGTGCGGCACCTCGACGGCTCGGCCGGAGAGGCCCGCTTCGAGATCGACGGGCCCGTCATCGCGGCGTGCTCCGCGGGCGAGGTGGAGATCGCCACCGCCGCGGGGGAGAGGCTGTCCTTGAGCGCCGGGCAGGCGGCGTGGCTCGCCGCGGACGAGGGCTCGGCGACGCTCGCCGGAGACGGCGAGGCGTTCTGGGTGACCTGCTAGCCCGACCGTGTCCCGGCATCGGCGTGGTCCGGCCGACGGCGAACCGGCCCTAGTTAGTTAGCCGCCGGCGGCGGGGTCAGCTAGCCGGCGCCGGCGGACGCTACTCGGCAGGCGTGGGCTCCTGCCCGGACGACTGCTGCGGCGACGAGGTCGTCGAGTAGGGGGTCGGCGCGTACCCGGCCTCGGGGCGCGTCGTGAGCGTCGGCCGCGGCTCGTCACCGGGCCTGGGCGGCGTGGTGATCTTCTGGGACGGCGAGGGCCACGTCGGCCGCGTCTCGCTCGAGTTCGGCGTCGTCTCCGAGGGGCTCGAGCTCGGCGAGTCCGTCTCGCTCGGGGTCGACGGGGCCGGCGGCTCCGGCTCCTCGCTCGGCTCGGAGGGGCTCGGCTGCGGCGACGGGCCAGGGTTGGGCGCGGGCGCGGGCTCCGGCTCCGAGGGGGAGCTCGGCGACGGCGCGGGCGCCGGGCGCTGCTCGCCGGCCCCGGGGCCGAACTCCTTTGTCGGCCTCGGCTCCGCGGGGGTGAGCACCGCGTTCGGCGGGAGGAACGGGTCGTCCTCGGCGGGCCGCGGCTCGCTCGTCAGCGTCGTTGAGTCCCCGCCGCGCCGGTGCTCGGGCTGCTCCTCCTCGTCGTCTTGGCTGGCGCGGCCCGCGGTCTCGTCGACGGTGCGGGTCACGGTGCTCGGCTCGGAGGCGGAGTTGAATATCCCGGTGACCACGGGGCGGTTCGGCGCGGAGGTGAACCACACGCCGACGCCGACGACCGCCGCGACGAGCACGCCGACGGCGATGAAGGAGAGCGCCTTGCGGGTATCCGGTTTCACGGCCAGACCTCGTGCCTTTCTCACGGTCGGCGGGCGTCGCGCGCCCCGCCCGGGGCGGCGCCCGTCGCGCCCGGCGGGGCGGCGGCGGGGAGAGATTCCTAGTTGGCCCAAAGGATACCAGGTGGGACGCCCCGGGAGAAGGCGACGCGGGGCCGGGGCGCTGCCAGGTTGGCTACAGTTGGCGGTGGCTCCCGGCGGGCGCCGCGGCGAGGCGGCGCGCCGGGCGGACGACGGGCGGGTTGTCCCTTTAGGCCCCGCCCGCCGAGGCGATAGAACGCAGGAATTCGACTATAAGGAGCAAGATGGCCGAGCAGGCACTGGACTATCGGGTCGCGGATCTCAGCCGCCACGAGGAGGGGCGCCACCAGATCCGGCTCGCGGAGCACGAGATGCCGGGGCTCATGGAGCTTAGGCGCCAGTACCGCGACCAGCAGCCCCTGAAGGGCGCGCGGATCGCGGGCTCGATCCACATGACGGTGCAGACGGCCGTCCTCATCGAGACGCTCACCGCGCTCGGCGCCGAGGTGCGCTGGGCGTCGTGCAACATTTTCTCCACGGACGACGCGGCCGCCGCCGCGGTCGTCGTGGGCGACGGCACGCCGGAGGACCCGCACGGCCCGAGCGTCTTCGCGTGGAAGGGCGAGACCCTCGACGAGTACTGGTGGTGCCTCAAGCAGGTCTTCACCTGGGGCGAGGGCGTCGAGCCGAACATGATCCTCGACGACGGCGGCGACGCGACGACCGCGGTGATCCGCGGCTCCGAGTTCGAGCGCGCCGGCGCCGTTCCCGAGGCGACCGCCGAGGACGGCGACGAGGCCATCGCCTTCCACGCGATGCTCGCCGAGACGCTCAAGGAGGACCCCGAGAAGTGGGGCCGCATCGCCAAGAACGTCCGCGGCGTCACCGAGGAGACCACCACCGGCGTGCACCGCCTCTACCACTTCGCCGAGGAGGGCGTGCTGCCCTTCCCCGCGATGAACGTTAACGACGCGGTCACGAAGTCGAAGTTCGACAACAAGTACGGCACCCGCCACTCGCTCATCGACGGCATCAACCGCGCCACCGACATGCTCATGGGCGGAAAGAACGTCCTCATCTGCGGCTACGGCGACGTCGGCAAGGGCTGCGCTGAGGCGATGAAGGGCCAGGGCGCGCGCGTCAAGGTCACCGAGGCCGACCCGATCAACGCGCTCCAGGCGCTCATGGAGGGCTTCCCCGTCACCACGGTCAAGGAGGGCATCGCCGAGGCCGACATCGTCATCACCGCGACGGGCAACCTCGGGATCATCTCGTATGAGGACATGCTCAACATGAAGGACCACGCGGTGCTCGGCAACATCGGCCACTTCGACAACGAGATCGACATGGCCTCGCTGCTCCACCGCGACGACGTCACCCGCGTCAACATCAAGCCCCAAGTCGACGAGTTCACGCTCTCCAACGGGCGCTCGATCATCGTGCTGTCCGAGGGCCGCCTCCTCAACCTCGGCAACGCCACCGGCCACCCGAGCTTCGTCATGTCGAACTCGTTCGCCGACCAGACGATCGCGCAGATCGAGCTGTTCACCAAGGGCGACGAGTACGACAACGAGGTCTACCGGCTCCCGAAGATCTTGGACGAGCAGGTCGCCCGCATCCACGTCGAGGCCCTCGGCGGGAAGCTCACCACCCTGACCAAGGAGCAGGCCGAGTACATCGGCGTCGACGTCGCCGGCCCCTTCAAGCCCGAGCACTACCGCTACTAATGCTCGTCGCCATCGAGGGCATCGACGGGGCGGGCAAGAATACGCTCGCCGCCGCGCTTAGCCGGGAGCTGCCGGGCGCCGGGCGCCTCGCGTTTCCGCGCTACGGCGAGTCGGTGCACGCCGACCTCGCGCGCCGCGCGCTCGACGGGCACGTCCCGGAGCTCGCCGCCTCCCCCTGGGCAATGGCGACGCTCTTCGCCCTCGACCGGGCGGGCGCCAAAGACGAGCTCGAGCGGGCGGCCGCCCCCGGCGGGCCGCTTCTCATCCTCGACCGCTACGTCGCCTCGAACGCGGCCTACACCGCGGCGCGCCTCGAGCGGGATCCCGGCGAGGTCGCCGACGCGGTCGGCCGCCTCGAGTACGGGGAGCTCGGCCTGCCCAAACCCACCTTGCAGGTACTCCTGCCCACCGACGTCGACGAGGCCGACCGGCGCGCCCGCGGCCGGGAGCGATCCGACCCGGGGCGGAGCCGCGACGCCTACGAGCGCGACGGCGGGCTGCAGCGGCGCACCGCCGCCGCCTACGCCGAGCTGGCCGAGCGGGGCTTCGGCGGCGAGTGGCTGGTAGCCTCATCGCCAGCGGCGCTCGCCGAGCGGATCCGGCGGGCCTAACCAACCGCGGCGCCCGCCTCGGGCCGGCCACCGGCTCCCGGGGGCGGGCGCGAGCACGTCGAATGCAAGGGGTGAGGCACGTGGCGGCAACGATCCTCGTCGTCGACGACGACCCGGCGATCTCCGAGATGCTCTCCATCGTCTTGGAGGACGAGGGCTTTAAGACGGTCGTCGTCACCGACGGCGCGGAGGCCGTCGACACCTTCGAGGAGTCGCAGCCCGACCTCGTCATGCTCGACATCATGCTGCCGGGCGTGGACGGCATCGAGATCTGCCGCCAGCTGCGCGCCCGCTCGGACGTCCCGATCATCATGCTCACCGCGAAGGCCGACTCGACCGACGTCGTCGAGGGCCTCGAGTCGGGCGCCGACGACTACATGACCAAGCCCTTCAAGCCCAACGAGCTCGTCGCCCGGGTGCGCGCCCGGCTGCGGCGCCTGCCCGACGCCGAGGAAGTCGAGACGATCCACCTCGCCGGCCTGGAGATCGACCTCGGCGAGCACACCGTCACCCGCGACGGCAAGGAGATCCCGCTCACCCCGCTGGAGTTCCAGCTGCTCGTCGCCATGGCGAAGAAGCCGGGCCAGGCCTTCGCCCGCGAGGAGCTGCTTGAGCTCGTGTGGGGCTATCGCAACGCCTCCGACACGAGGCTCGTCAACGTCCACGTCCAGCGGCTGCGCTCGAAGATCGAGAAGGACCCGGAGAACCCCACCATCGTGCGCACCGTGCGCGGCGTGGGCTACAAGACCGCCGCCCCGCAGTAAGGGGGCGCGCTGGCCGTCATGAGCGAGGACACCTCATCACCGGGGCCGGGCGGTAGGGGAGTGTGGGGCACTCTTACCCGCCTGGGCGAGCGGCTCGCCGGGTACTGGCGCCGCTCGCTGCAGGTCAAGGTCATCGGCAGCATCTTCGTGGCCACCACCCTGGTCATGGTGCTGCTCGGCTTTGCGATGATCTCCGTGGTCACCCAGCGCCTCGTCGACGCGAAGCTCGACGCCGCCGCCGCGGAGATCGACGGCGCGCGCCGCGACGTCGAGCAGGCCATCGACGCCGGATCGCCCGGCGAGCCGTACCAGGCGCGCCTCGCCGCCGCGCGCGCCGCGCTTACCAGCCAGTCCAACCGCGACAGCGACGCCGCGACCTTCTACGACCCCGTTTTGCTGGTCGCCGACCAGGAGGACCGGGTGCTCACCGCCCCGGAGGACTACGCCATCCCCGAGCGGCTGCGCCGCTTCGTCGAGCAGGGCCAGATCGCCTACCAGTTCGTGCCCGTCACCCGCGGCGACGGCAGCGCCTACAACGCGCTGATCATCGGCTCGCCCACCGACGCCGAGATCCCCGGCCTGCAGATCTACCTCGTCCAGTCCATGGAGAACGAGGAGGCCACGATGGCGCTCATGCGCGGGCTCATCGCCACCGCCGTCATCGTCGTCGTCGTTCTGCTCGTCGGCATCACCTGGCTCATGGCCCAGCAGGTCATCACCCCGGTGCGCTCCGCGTCCCGCATCGCGGAGCGGCTCGCCAGCGGCCACCTGCGCGAGCGCATGCCCGTCGAGGGCGAGGACGAGATGGCCAGGCTCGCGGTGAGCTTCAACTCCATGGCCGAGTCCCTCTCCCGGCAGATCAGGCAGCTCACCGAGTACGGCGACCTGCAGCGCCAGTTCACCTCCGACGTGTCCCACGAGCTGCGCACCCCGCTGACCACCGTGCGCATGGCCGCCGACATGATCGAGGCGCGCGCCGAGCAGTTCGACGCCGGCACCAAGCGCGCCTCCGAGCTCATGACCAGCGAGCTCGACCGCTTCGAGCAGCTGCTTGCCGACCTGCTCGAGATCTCCCGGCACGACGCCGGCATGGCCGACTTGAGCGAGCAGCCGCTCACCATCGACGCGTGCGCCCGCTCCGCGTGGCGCCAGGTCGAGCAGCTCGCCGCGCAGCTCGGCGTCGAGGTCACCTTAGAGGGCGAGGGCGAGGACCTCTCGCTCACCGGCGACTCGCGCCGCGTCGAGCGGATCCTGCGCAACCTCATCGCCAACGCCATCGACCACTCCGAGGGCAACCCCGTCGCCGTGCGCTGGGCCGCCAACGCCGACGCCGTCGCCGTGACCGTCACCGACCGCGGCGTCGGCCTCAAGGAGGGCCAGGAGGACCTCGTGTTCAACCGCTTCTGGCGCGCCGACCCCTCCCGCAAGCGCCACTCCGGCGGCTCCGGGCTGGGGCTCGCGATCGCGCTCGAGGACGCGCAGCTCCACGGCGGGAGCCTTGATGCGGCCGGCACCCTCGGCGTGGGCACCCAGTTCCGGCTCGTCTTGCCCAGGCGCCCCAACGCCCCGATCGGGGAGCCGCCCCTGCCGCTCGTCGCGCCGGGCGCCCCGCAGGCCCCGGCCCCCGACGAGGAGGCCGAGCGCACCCCGGCGCTCCCGCCCGGGGAGGACGACCGCGCCCCCGGCGAGGCCGACTGGCTCGAGCCCGCCGAGCGGGAGCGGCTCTACGAGCGCGGCGTGCCCGTTCCCGGCGACGCGCCGGGCATCGAGGCGCTGCGCGGCGTGGCGCTCCTCGACGAGCGCGCCGCCGCGGCCTCCGACGCCACCGGCGGAGACAACGATGCGGACGATCAAAACGACGAGGACGAGGGGGAGACGAGGTGAGCTTTCGAAGGAAAGCGGCGCTGGTCGCGGCGCTCGCCGCGGCTGCGCTCGCCGCGCAGTCATGCACCTCCCTGCCGGCGAACACCGACCCGGAGGTGCTGCGCGCCTACGACCCGCAGCCCTCGGAGGCGCAGAACCTCGAGCCGGTCGCGGGCGAGGACCCGGACGTCACGCTGCGCGGCTTCTACCAGGCCGCGGCGATCCCCACGCAGGACTACCAGGCCGCGCGCGGCTTCCTCGGCGACCGGGCGGCCGTCGACTGGGACCCGCACGAGTCGACGCTGGTCATCGACCGCATCAACATCACGACCTCGACGACTAGGGGGTCGAACGCGCGCGCCTTCGAGGTCGCCGGGGAGGTCGTCGGCTCGCTCGACGCGAACGGCAGCTACACCGCGCACACGGGCAGCTACCGCGCCGAGGTCGAGCTCGAGAAGAACGCCGACGACGAGTGGCTGCTCACCGACGTGCCGAACGGCACGCTGCTCGAGCGCGGGCAGCTGCTCGAGCACTACCGGCCGCGCGACGTGTTTTTCTACCGCTCCGGCGGGGACCGGCTCGTCGGCGACCGGCGCTGGCTGTACTCGCAGCTGCGCGCCGAGCCGAGCGCGCTCATCAACCGGGTGCTTCGCGGGCCCTCGGAGCCGCTGGCGCCCGCGGTGGAGACCCGCGCGCCCGAGGACCTCACCTACACCGGTTTCCAGGACGGGACCTTCCACTTCGTCGGCGCCGGGGGCATGAGCCAGGAGGAGTTCTCCGGGCTCGCCGCGCAGCTGGCGTGGACGCTGCAGCGCGCCCAGGTCTCCGGGCCCTACTTCTTCGAGTTCGACGGCTCGGTGCTCGGCGGGGAGGACGGCGTGAGCGCCGACGACTTCACCGACGTCTCTCCCGAGCGGGAGGCCGAGTCGCCGCCGGAGTTCTTCGCGCTCAACGAGAACGGGGTGTCTAGGGTCTCTGCCAACACCACCCAGCCGGTCGGCGGTGAGCTCGGGCAGGGCGGGCGCGTCTCCTCGGCGGAGATCGCCGACAACGGCACCGCCATGGCGGTACGCAGCCGCGCGGACGGCGACTCCGAGCTCGTCGTCGGCGCCGTCGACGGGCCGGTCGCTCCGGTCCTGCAGGCATCGACGATCGCGCGGCCCACCCTCGAGCCGGACGGCGAGTCGGGCTGGGTCGTCGTCGACGGGGAGCGGATCGTGCGCGCCTCCCGGGGCGCCGGCGGCGCGGTCGAGACCGCCGACGTCGAGGCCGAGGAGCTCGAGGACCTCGACGGCTCGGTCTCGGTGCTGCGGCTCTCCCCGGACGGGGCGCGCGCCGCGCTCATCGTCGACGGCCGGGTCTACCGGGCGGCAGTGGCGCGCCCGAGCCCGGGGGAGCGGCGCCTCGAGCAGCTCAGCGAGATCGCCGGCCGGCTCGAGGGCACGGCCGTCTCGCTGGAGTGGCTGCCCGACGGCGACCTCGTCGTGGGCACGTCCAACGCGCAGAGCCCGATCTGGCAGCTCGGCCACGACGGCGCGGAGCTGAGCCCCCTGCCCTCGGAGAACGTCTCCGCCCCGGTGGTGGGCGTCGCCGCGACGAGCAGCACCCTGTACCTCACCGACTCGCTCGCGATCCGGCAGCGCTCCGCGGGCATGACCGAGGAGCGCCGCTACTGGCGCGAGGTCCCCGGCCTGCAGGGGGTGCGCTCCCTGCCCATCGTCGCCCGCGCCACCGAGTAGAAGAGCCCGCAACCGCCGGCCGCGGGCCGGGAGTGTTTCCTGGCTCGTATGAAAAAATTAACCCTGGCCTTAAGCGTGTGTTTTTCATTAAACTGGGGGTTGTCCGGTTTCCGCCCGATACAGTTTGAGAGGACGTCTCATATGCCGAACACTTCCCCCCAGGGGCGCGACGCCGCCCAGGTTCAGATCACCGGGCGCAACGTCGAGGTGCCGGAGCACTTCGCGGACCGAGTCAACGACAAGCTCTCCAAGGTCGAGCGGCTCGACCCGTCGCTGACCCACTTCGTCGTTTTGCTCCGCCACGAGAACAACCCCCGGCTCGAGGACCGCGCCGAGCGGGTGGAGATCACCGCGACCGGCAGCGGGCACGTTGCCCGCGCCGAGGCCGCGGAGGATAGCTTCTACGCCGCCCTGGAGTCCGCGGTGGGGAAGATGGAGCGCTCGCTGCGGAAGGTCAAGGCCCGCCGCAAGATCGCCCAGTCGGGCCACCGCGTCCCGAAGAGCACCGGCGAAATCGCCGCGGAGCTCGCGGAGGAGGCCGAGCGCTCCAAGGAGCCGCCGGCCGACCCGTACGAGGACCAGGTGGAGTTCGAGGAGCCCGGCCAGATCGTGCGCACCAAGCGCCACCCGGGCAAGCCGATCAGCGTCGACGACGCGCTCTCCGAGATGGAGCTCGTCGGCCACGACTTCTTCCTCTTCGTCAACGAGGAGACCAAGAGGCCCTCGGTGGTCTACCGGCGCCACGCCTACGACTACGGCCTCATCGAGCTCACCGAGGCCTAACCCAAGGCCCTCGGGCCGGCGCCGGGCGCGCCGGCCGGGAGCTGCGCCCCGCCCCCGCGACCACGCGGGCGGCGGGGCGTCGCCGTGTCTTCCGCGGGGCCCGCCGGGGCGGGTTCGCCGGCGCGCCGGCGGGCGTTGGTGTGGTTCCGTTTCCCACTTGTGCTGCGTACAATGTCCCGTGCACATCTGTCCCCGCGCCAGGTAAAGGACTCTGAAGACACGTGTTTGGACTCTCGAAGCTGCTGCGAGCCGGCGAAGGTCGCGTGGTGAAGAACCTTGAGAAGATCGCCAAGGACGTCCTCGCGCTCGAGGACGAGTATCGGGAGCTGAGCGACGAGGAGCTCAGGGCGAAGACCGACGAGTTCAAGGGCCGCATCGCCGACGGGGAGGGGCTCGACTCCATCCTGCTCGAGGCGTTCGCCACCGCCCGCGAGGCGTCCGCGCGCGTGCTCAAGCAGCGCCACTACCTCGTGCAGGTTATGGGCGGCGCGGCGCTGCACTTCGGCAACGTCGCCGAGATGCGCACCGGCGAGGGTAAGACCCTCACCTGCGTGCTGCCCGCCTACCTCAACGCCTTGGAGGGCAAGGGCGTCCACGTCGTCACGGTCAACGACTACCTGGCCAAGCGCGACGCCGAGTGGATGGGCCGCGTTCACCACTTCCTCGGCCTGTCGGTCGGCGTGATCTTAAGTGGCATGCGTCCCGAGGAGCGCCGCGAGGCCTACAACGCGGACATCACCTACGGCACGAACAACGAGTTCGGCTTCGACTACCTGCGCGACAACATGGTTCGCAGCTTGGGCGACGTCGTGCAGCGCGGCCACCACTACGCGATCGTCGACGAGGTCGACTCCATCCTCATCGACGAGGCGCGCACCCCGCTGATCATCTCCGGGCCGGTGCACGGCTCCGGGCAGTACTTCAACGTGTTCGCGCAGCTCGCGCCGCGGATGAAGGAGGGCACCCACTACGAGGTCGACCGCCGCAAGCGCACGGTCGGCGTGCTCGAGGAGGGCGTGAGCTTCGTCGAGGACCAGCTCGGCATTGACAACCTTTACTCCCCGGAGAACTCCCAGCTGGTGAGCTACCTCAACAACGCCATCAAGGCGAAGGAGCTCTTCGAGAAGGACAAGGACTACATCGTCGCCAAGGGCGAGGTGAAGATCGTCGACTCGTTCACCGGCCGCATCCTCGACGGGCGCCGCTACAACGAGGGCATGCACCAGGCCATCGAGGCCAAGGAGCACGTCGACATCAAGAACGAGAACCAGACGCTCGCGTCGGTCACGCTGCAGAATTACTTCCGCATGTACGACAAGCTCGCGGGCATGACGGGTACCGCCCAGTCCGAGGCCGCGGAGCTTAACCAGACCTACAAGCTCGACGTCGTGCCGATCCCGACGAACCTGCCGACCCAGCGCCAGGACGACCAGGACCGGATCTACAAGACCCAGGAGGCGAAGTTCGCCGCGGTCGCGAGCGATATCCAGGAGCGTCAGGCCGCCGGCCAGCCCGTGCTCGTGGGCACCACCTCCGTCGAGCGCTCCGAGTACCTCTCCCAGCTGCTCACCCGTCGCGGGGTGAAGCACAAGGTGCTCAACGCGAAGCACCACGAGGAGGAGGCTGAGATCGTCGCGCAGGCGGGCCTGCCCGGCGCGGTGACGGTCGCGACGAACATGGCCGGCCGCGGCACCGACATCGTGCTCGGCGGCAACCCGGACATCCTCTTGGACATCAAGCTGCGCGAGCGGGGCCTCGATCCGTTCGAGGACCCGGAGGCCTACCAGGAGGCGTGGGACAACGAGATCGAGGGCGCGAAGGAGCGCTCGAAGCGGCTCGGCGACGAGGCCCGCGAGAACGGCGGGCTCTACGTCGTGGGCACCGAGCGCCACGACTCGAGCCGCATCGACAATCAGCTGCGCGGCCGCTGTGGCCGCCAGGGCGACCCGGGCGAGACTCGCTTCTACCTGTCGATGCGCGACGAGCTCATGGTGCGCTTCGTGGGGCAGACGATGGAGCAGATGATGAACCGGCTCCACCTGCCCGACGACGTGCCGATCGAGGCGAAGATGGTCACCCGGGCGGTGAAGAACGCGCAGGGCCAGGTGGAGAACCAGAACCAGGAGATGCGCAAGAACGTCCTGAAGTACGACGAGGTCCTCAACCAGCAGCGCAAGGTCATCTACGGGGAGCGCCGCCAGCTGCTCGAGGCTGCGGACATCTCCGAGACGATCACGCAGATGATCGACGACACCATCAACGGCTACGTCGACGCGGAGACCGCCGAGGGCTACGTCGAGGACTGGGACCTCGATCGGTTGTGGTCTGCCCTGGAGCAGCTCTACGGGCCGAGCATGGGCTACCAGGAGCTCATCGACGGCTCCGACTACGGCCCGGCCGGGGAGCTCAAGGCCCGGGACCTGGCCGCGGCGGTGCTCGCGGACGCGCACGCCCAGTACGCGCAGCTCGAGGAGGCGGTGGCCTCCGTCGCGGGCGAGTCGCAGATGCGCGACCTCGAGCGGATGGTCATCCTCCCGGTCATCGACCAGAAGTGGCGCGAGCACCTCTACGAGATGGACTACCTCAAGGAGGGCATCGGGCTGCGCGCGATGGCGCAGCGCGACCCGCTCGTCGAGTACCAGAAGGAGGGCGGCGACCTCTTCAAGGCGATGAACGACGGCATCAAGGAGGAGACGGTGCGCCAGCTCTTCCAGCTGCGCAGCCGCTTCCTCCCGCAGGCCGAGGAGAAGAAGGAGAAGGAGGAGGCCGCGGCCAGCTAGGCCGGGTTCTCTAGAGACCCTTTAGCCGCCGCCCCGGACGCTGTGTCTGGGGCGGCGGCTCGTCTTTGCGGCAGGTCGCCGCCGGCGGGCGCGGCGCGGGTTCCCGCGGGTCGGGGGTCTACCGGGAGATACATCTGCTCTTATGTGTGATGGCGCACAAAAACTCTGTTAATGTGTGCGGGCATACCGTAAGAGGAGGGTTTATGACCGACGTACGCACCGACGACACGCAGCGCCGCTACGCCGAGGAGCGCGACAAGCGCAAGGCCGCCCTCGCGGAGACGGGCGCGGGCTTCCGCCGCCTCGAAGAGCTCATCGACCCCGACGCGCAGGACCCCTACCGCGAGGTCGAGCCGCGCGAGCCGCTGACCGACCACGTGGAGACGACCATCGTCGGCGCGGGCTGGGCGGGGCTGCTCTCCGCCGCGGAGCTCACCAAGGCCGGCCGCGACTACCGGCTCCTCGACGCCGCCGGCGGGCCCGGCGGGGCGTGGTACTGGAACCGCTACCCGGGGCTCATGTGCGACACCGCCTCGATGGTCTACCTGCCGCTGCTCGAGGAGACCGGCTACCTGCCCACCGAGAAGTACGCCCACGGCCCGGAGATCCGGGGCCACGCCGAGCGCATCGCCGCGACGTTCGACGTCGACTCCCACGCCTACTACCACACCCGCGTAACCAGGCTCACGTGGCTCGAGGACGACGACGCCTGGCTCGTGGAGACCAACCGGGGCGACCGGTTCACCTCCACCGTCGTGGTGGTGGGCATCGGGCCGCTCTCCACGCCGATCATCCCCACCTTCGAGGGCGTGGAGGACTTCAAGGGCGACTGGTTCCACACCGCCCGCTGGGACTACCGCATCACCGGCGGCAGCCCCGAGGGCGAGCCGATGGAGAAGCTCAGGGACAAGCGGGTCGCGATGATCGGCACGGGCGCGACTGCGCTGCAGGCCGTGCCCGAGCTCGCGAAGACCGCCGGCGAGCTGTTCGTCATCCAGCGCACCCCGACCGCCGTCGCGGAGCGCAACAACGGCCCCGTCGACTACGACTGGCTCGACGAGCTCACCGCGAAGGAGGGCTGGCAGGACCTCCTCTACGAGAACTTCATCGACCACGCCGAGGAGTGGCGCCACGGCCGCTTCCCGAAGAAGGACTCCCCGGACCTGCTCGCCGACGGCTGGACGCAGATGGCGCGCCGCGTCGAGCGGAGCGTCGAGGAGCTCGGCGAGGGCGGCACCTACCGCGACGCGGTGCTCGCCAACGACGACGACATCCAGGGCGGGATCCGCGACCGCGTCGACGAGCTCGTCAAGGACCCGGACGCCGCGGAGAACCTCAAGGCCTGGTACCACCGCTGGTGCAAGCGCCCCGGTTTCCACGACGAGTACCTCCAGTCCTTCAACCAGGACAACGTCCACCTCGTCGACACCGAGGGCAAGGGCGTGGAGAAGATCACCGAGAACGGCGTGGTCGTCGCCGGCCGCGAGTACGAGGTCGACCTCATCGTCTACGGCACGGGCTTCCAGTACCTGCGCAACGCCGCGAAGGACGCCGACTTCGAGATCGTCGGCCGCGGCGGGCGGACCCTGAACGAGAAGTTCGTCGATGGGCCCTACACCTACATGGGCTGGTTCACCCGCGGCTTCCCCAACCTCTTCCTCCAGCAGAACGTCCAGGCCGCGCTCCTCGCCTCGAACGTGAGCCAGAACTACGTGCACAGCGCCCGCGCGCTGCGCGCCGTGCTCGACGGCCTCGATCAGCGAGACACCAAGACCTTCGAGCCGGACAAGAAGGCCGAGGACGAGTGGGTCTCCTACCTGGAGAACAACGGAACCCCGTTCGGCGACCAGGAGTGCACCCCGGGCTACTACAACGGCGGCGGCAAGGAGCCTGGCCTCGAGGAGCGCCGCGCCGTGGGCTACCCGAAGGGGCAGCGCGCCTTCTTCGAGCTCGCCGAGCGCTGGCGCACCCGCGGCGACTTCGAGGGCCTCGCCTTCGCGTAGCGCGCCGGCCGCCCGAGGCCCTCGCCCCGCGGCTGCGCCGGAACAGGCGACGGCCGCGGCGGGGAGCGGCCCTGCGCGGGCGTTGTCAGGTGACGACGTCGAAGTCGCGCACCAGCCCGCCGGTGAGAAGCCCCGCGTAGGCGAGCGTGCGCGCCGCGCAGCGCGCCGAGCCGAAGAACTCGAAGCCCCCGCCGACCGCGGGCCGGCAGTGGATGCTCACAAGCTCCACCCTCCCCGGGGGAAGCGGCGGCTCGGCGAGCAGCCGGCGGCGCACCGCGGGCGCGAAGCTCTCGCGCCGCAGCTGGCCGGCCGGGCGGACCTTGGCGGCGACCTCGAGGGCGACGAGCGCGCGGCGGTGCGCGAGCGCCCTAGCCTCGGGGTCGGGTTGGGCGCGCGCCGGGGCGGGCGCGTGCTGGTGGAGAAAGCTGTGTCCGGGCAGGGCGGTGAGCAAGGCCTCTGTACTCCCTCATTGTCGGCGGGAGCGAGGCGGGGGCGGGCGTGCGTAGTATTGTGGCACGGAATTCGGCCGCGGCAACCGCCGGCGGCCCGGTGCGTGACGCGAGCTATCCGGGGAGAAAGGAGCGCACGTGAGGGGTCTCATCCTCGACTATGCGGGGGTACTCGACGGGGCGGAGGACGAGCAGCGCCGCTGGCGCGAGCTCATCGCCGCGGTTCGGGACAACGGCGTGGCCACCGCCATCTACTCCAACGATCCGGGCGGGCCGAAGGCCCAGCCGATCAAGCGCTGGGCGGACAACGGCTGGGTCGACAAGGTGCTGCTCTCCGGGGAGACGGGCATCGACAAGCCCGAGCCGGAGGCCTTCAGCCTCGCCGCGGAGACCCTCGACCTGCGCCCCGAGGACTGCGTGCTCGTCGACGACTCCATCGTCAACGTGCGCGCCGCCGTCGAGCACGGGCTCATCGGGGTGATGTACCAGACCTTCGACCGCACCTCCGTGGAGATCACCAGCCTCTTCGACATCGAAGGGGAGTTCTAGGGTGCGGGTCTACCTGCCGGCCACCGTCGGGCTGCTCGAGACGCTCCGCGACGAGGGGTCGATGCCGGTGCGCTCCGGGTGGGGCTTCGCGGTCACCGACGCGCTGCGCGCCTTCTACACCGAGGGCGACGACGAGGAGATCGCCCACGCCGCCTTCCAGGACGCCGCCGAGGCGTCCCTTCGGCTGCTGGCCATCGGGGACACGCCCTACCCGTACCGCCGGGCGGTCGTCTCCGCGGACGTCGCCGACGAGGCGCTCACCCCGGTGCCCGCCAACGGCGAGTCCGTCGTGCGCGTCGATCCGCCCCAGATCGAGCTCGACGACGTCGCGGCCCTCCACGTGGACGTGCCCTCCTCTGAGGAGGCCACCAAGCGCGCGATCGGCGCGATCGACGCCGCGGACCTCGGCGACGAGGACGCCGAGCTCGCCGTCGGCGACGCGCTCGACAACTTTCTCGCGTTCTACGACCCCAGCGAGCTGCCCGTCCTCATCGAGCTGCTCTAGCGCGGCGTCACACGTCCCCGCGCGCGCCTTGCGGCTCCAAGGATGGGCCGGGCGTGCGGTAGGCTAGCGCCCCGGCTGGGCCCGGCACCCGACGGCGGGCGCGCGTGCGGCCCGCCGGAGAGTAGCTCATGGCAGCGGAGGGGAAGTTCTTTGAAGCCGGCCACAGAGTCGTCGTCCACGCCCGCGGCGCCGCGCCGCGGCGCCTGGGTCCCGCAGGCACTGATCTGGGTGGGCATCGCGCTCGCCGCGGTCATGTCCGGGGTGTTCCTCTACCGCGCCGCGACCGGCTACCTGCTCGACGTCGGGGTGTTCCGCGACGCCGGGCGCGCGTTTGCCGAGGGCTGGGGCCTCTACGGCGAGGACTTCCCGAGCCGCTCCGGCTTCGCGTTCCTCTACCCGCCCTTCGCCGCGCTGCTGTTCGTGCCGCTCACCTGGGTCGGGGAGACCGCCATGCAGGTGCTGTGGACGATCGCGACGATCGCCGCGATCTACGCGATCCTCGCGATGGCCGCGACGCGGCTCGGCGCGCGCCGCCCCGCCTTTATCGCCGCGGGGCTGTCCGGGCCGGCGCTGGCGATCGAGCCGATCGTCAGCCACATGTTCTTCGGGCAGATCAACGTCTTTCTCATGCTGCTCGTCGCCGTCGACGTGCTCGGCTTCACGCCCCACCGGCTGCGCGGCGTGGGCATCGGCGTCGCCGCGGGCATCAAGATCACGCCCGCGGCCTACGCGATCGTCTATCTCGTGCGCCGCGACTGGGGCGGGGTGTGGCGCTCCGCGGGGGCGTTTTTCGTCACCGCGCTCATCGGCGCGGCGACCGCGCCGGAGCAGGCGTGGCGCTTCTGGACCGAGGAGTTCTTCATCCTCGACCGGGCCGGCGGACCCGGCTTCCCGCCCAACCAGGCGATCACCGGGCCGCTCACCCGAGCCGGCATGGACCCGGACCTCGCGGCCGCGATCATGGGCCCCGGCCTCATCGTCTTCGCGCTGCTCGCGATGTGGGCGGCCTACCGGCTGCTCGCCGCCGGGCGCCGCGTGGAGACGATGCTTGTCACGGTGCTCGCGGTGAGCCTGTCTGCGCCGGTGGCGGTCACCCACCACTGGGCGGGCATCATCGTCGCCTTCCCGCTGCTCTTCCTCGCCCGCGACACCATCGTGCGCGTCGCCGCCGGCATCGTCGGGATCGTCAACCTCGTGCCCTTCTACGAGGTCTACGACGACGAGCAGGCCGAGTTCGCCTTCCAGCCGCTGCAGTGGCTCGTCGGCAACCTCCAGAGCTTCGCGGGCCTCGCGGCGTTCGTCCTGCTGCTCGTCGCCGCGCGGCGCGCGGCCGCTCCGCCGCTGCGCGAGTTCTTCTCCTCGCCCGCGCCCACCCCGGCGGAAAAGTAGCGTCCCGGGACGCGCGGCGTGGCCCGCGGGGAGCCTTCCTAGTCCTCCCAGTGCTCCTTGCTGCGCAGCGCGGTGAGCAGGCCGCGGACCGCATCGGCGCGGCGTGCGTCGGCGCCGGTGAGCCGGTCGAGCTCGCACTCCGGGTCCGCCGGCGGGCCCAGGTGCCCGCAGCCGCGCGGGCAGCGCTCGGTCGCCTCGTCGATCTCCTCGAAGGCGCCGATGACGTCGTCCTCGCTGACGTGCGCGAGCCCCAGCGAGCGGATGCCCGGGGTGTCGATAACCCAACCGCCCTCGGGCAGCCGCAGCGCGACCGCCTGGGTGGAGGTGTGCCGCCCCTTGCCCATCGCGGAGACGTCGCCGGTCTCTCGGTGGGCGTCGGGCACGAGCCGGTTGACGAGCGTGGACTTGCCGACGCCCGAGTGCCCGATGAGCGCCGAGACCCTACCCGCGATGAGCTTCTTGAGATCGTCGAGCCCGTCGCCCGTGCCGACCGCGAGCACCGGCACGTCCAGGTCCGTGAGTCGCGAGGCGAACTCCCCGGGGTCGGCGAGGTCCGTCTTCGTCAGGCACACCACGGGCTTTAAGCCCCCGGCCACGGCGGCGATGACGCCGCGCTCGATGAAGCCCTCCCGGGGCGGCGGATCGGCCACGGCGGTGACGATGAGGAGCAGCTCGGCGTTCGCGACGACCGTGCGCTCGTAGGAGTCCGTGTCGTCCGCGGTGCGGCGCAGCACGGTGGAGCGCTCCGAGAGGATGACGATCCGCGCGAGGGTCCCGGGTCTGCCGCTCGTGTCGCCCACGACGCCGACTCGGTCGCCGACCTCGATGGGGGTGCGGCCGAGCTCCCGGGCGCGCATGCACGCCACCACCGCAGGCTCAGCCTTGGCGGCCTCCTCGTCGAGGACGACGCCCCAGCGGCCGCGGTCCTTGCTCACCACCATCCCGAAGAGCGCGTCGTCGTGGCGGGGCCGCTTCTTCGTGCGCGGCCGGGAGCCCTTGCCCGGGCGGATCTTCACGTCCGACTCGTCGAAGCGCCGCCTAGCCACGCGCGCCCCCCGCGACGAGCGCGCCCCACCGCTCGGGGAAGTCGGGCAGCGTCTTCGAGGTGCACGCCACGTCGTCGAGGCGCACGCCGGGCACGGCGAGCCCGATGATCGCGCCCGCGGTGGCCATCCGGTGGTCGGCGTAGCAGCGCCACGGCCCGCCGCTCAGCGGCCGCCCGGCGATGCGCAGCCCGTCGGGGAGCTCCTCGCAGGAGCCGCCGAGCGCGGTGATCTCCGCGGCGAGCGCCGCGAGCCGGTCGGTCTCGTGGCCGCGCAGGTGCGCCACCCCGGTGATCGTCGAGGTGCCGTCGGTCAGCGCTGCGAGCGCCGCGACCGTCGGCACGAGCTCGCCGACGTCACCGAGGTCGACGTCGATGGGGCGCAGCCGCTCCGGGCCGGCGAGCGCCAGCCCCCGTGGGGTGAGCGTCGCGCGCGCACCCATGCGCTCGAGGATCCCCACGGCCAGCGCGCCGGGCTGCGTGGTGGCGGCCGGCCAGCCGCTGATCGTCACCGCCCCGCCGGTCGCGGCGGCCGCGGCTAGGAACACCGCCGCGCTGGTGAGGTCCGGCTCGACCACCCAGTCGCGCGCGGCGACCGGGCCGGGCGCGACCTGCCAGCGCTCCTTCGAGGCGGCGACGTCGACGCCCGCGGCGCGCAGCATGTCCACGGTCATGGCGATGTGCGGCGCAGACGGTAGCGTCCCGCCGGCGTGCTCCACCTCGACGCCGTCGGGGAGGGCGGCGCCGGCGAGCAGCAGCCCGGAGACGAACTGGGAGGACGCCGACGCGTCGATAGTCACGCGCCCGCCGCGAGCGGGACCCGCGACGCTAAAGGGCAGCGCCTCGCCGGTGACGGTCGCGCCGAGGGCGCGCAGCGCCTCCAGGACGGGGCCCATGGGCCGGGCCGTGGCCTGCTCGTCGCCGAAGAAGTGCACCGGGCCGACGCCCAGCGCCGCGAGCGGCGGCACGAAGCGCATGACCGTGCCCGCGAGCCCGCAATCGACGCTCGCCTCGCCGCGCCCGCCCTTCGGCGCGGGCGTGACGCGCAGCTCCCCGCCGGCCGACTCGACGCGCGCGCCGAGCGCCTCGAGGGCGGCGGCCATGAGCCGGGTGTCGCGCGAGTCGAGCGCCCCGCGAATCGTCGAGGGCCCCTCGGCGAGCGCGGCGATGACGAGCGCGCGGTTGGTCGCCGACTTCGAGCCGGGCACGGCGACGACGCCGCGCACCGGGCGCTCGGCCGTGGGGGCGGTCCATTCACTGGTCGGGGAGGAAGCCACCACACCATAATAGAAGGCATGTGTGGCAGGTTCGTGCTCTTCACCGTCGGCGAGCGGCTCTTGAGCGCCGTCGCGGGGCTGCCCGGCGTCGCCTCGGTCGGCGCGCCGCAGGGCACCCCGGACGCGCGCTACAACGTCGCGCCCACCCAGACCGTGCCGGTCGTGCGGCTCCGCGCGGCGGGCGAGGGGCTCGAGGCGCTCGTCGAGCCGGCGCGCTGGGGGCTCTACCCGCACTGGAAGCGCGACGAGAAGGGCCCCACCCTGTTCAACGCCCGCGCGGAGACCGCCGCGACCAAGCCGTCGTTCCGCTCCGCGACGCGCGGGAAGCGTTGCCTCATCCCCATGGACGGCTACTACGAGTGGAAGGACAAGAAGCCGCGCTTCGTGCGCCGCGACGACGGCCGCGTGCTGTGGGCCGCGGGCCTGTGGGACACCGGGCTCGACCGCCTGTCGTGCACGATCGTCACGACCGCCTCGGCGAAGCCCATCGACTGGCTGCACGACCGGATGCCGCGCTTTCTTGACGATGCCGAGGTCGAGGCCTGGGCCACCGGCGACGAGGACGCCGGCCGCGAGCTGCTCCACCCGACCCCGCCGAGGGTGCGCGACCGGCTGGTTGCCACCGAGGCGGCCAGCGAGGTCGGCTCCGTGGCCAACGACTACCCCGAGCTCCTCGGGCCCGCGGCGCGGGCCTAGGAGCGGCGCGGCGAAGAACATCCCTGCCACCCGGCCCCGATCGACGAAGAAAGGCGGCGGTCCAGTGACCGACGACGAGACGCTCGAGCGGCGCTTCGAGCGCGAGGCGCTGCCGCTGCTCGACCAGCTCTACGGCGGGGCGCTGAAGATGACGCGCAACCCCGCCGACGCCGAGGACCTCGTCCAGGAGACCTACATGAAGGCCTTCCAGGCCTTCGACCGCTTCACGGAAGGCACGAACCTCAAGGCGTGGTTATACCGCATCATGACGAACAGCTACATCAACACCTACCGGAAGCGGAAGCGCCAGCCCACCCAGAGCCCGAGCGAGGACATCACCGACTACCAGCTCTATACGACCGCCTCCCACGACTCGAGCGGGCTGCGCTCCGCCGAGGTCGAGGCGCTCGACAACCTGCCCGACAACGAGATCGTCGACGCCTTGAAGCAGCTTCGCGAGGACTACCGGATGGTCGTCTACTACGCCGACGTCGAGGGGCTGGCCTACAAGGAGATCGCCGAGGTCCTCGACGTTCCCATCGGCACGGTGATGTCGAGGCTCCACCGCGGAAGAAAACAGCTCCGCGCGCTGTTGAAGGATGTGGCTCGCGAGCGAGGCATCGACGTCTCCAAGGCGGAGCAAGACGAAAAGAAGAAGTCCAGCAAGGGGAGGAAGCGATGAGCGGCAACGAGGATAGCTGCGAGTGCGACGCGGCCGCGGTCCACGAGCGGCTCGTCGTCTTCTTCGACTCCCGGCCCTCCCCGGCGGCGTGCCGCGCCGCCTACGACGAGCTGGTCTCCTGCCCGGCGTGCCGCGCGCGGTTCCTCAGGGAGGCCGCGCTGCGCGCCCGGATGCGCGCGGTGAGTCGCGCCGAGCCCGCGCCGGCGCGGCTGCGCGTGACGATCACCCGCCGGCTGCGCGGCGCGGCCCGCGGCCACTAAGGCGCGACCGCGCCCCGATACGGCGGCGGCCCCGCCGCCCGGACCTTCACGAGTCCTGGGCGGCGGGGCCGCGGCGCCGGATCGGTCGCGTGGGCGACCTAGATGTTGGCGCGCTTGCGGTGGTTCGCCTTGTTCTTGCGGCGGTTCTTGCGCTTACGGGCACGCTTGCTCATCGCGGATCCCTCCTTAAATACGGTCTTCCCGCGGCACGGGCGGTGTCGTTGACGGACAACGGCTCACAATCCTAGCGCAGCGCCGGGCGGCGGCCCCAGCTGCGGCCGGGGGAGCGGCTAGGCCGCGACCCGCGAGGCGCGGCGGTTCGCGCGGGCGCGGCGCTTGATCGCGCGGCGCTCGTCCTCGGAGAGCCCGCCCCACACGCCGGCGTCCTGGCCGGTCTCCAGGGCCCAGGAGAGGCACTGGTTCGTCACCGGGCAGCGGTTACACACGATCTTCGCCTTCGCGATCTGGGCGAGGGCGGGGCCGGAATTGCCGACCGGGAAGAACAGCTCGGGGTCCTCGTCGCGGCA
Source organism: Corynebacterium otitidis ATCC 51513 (assembly GCF_000296405.1). Lineage (GTDB taxonomy): Bacteria > Actinomycetota > Actinomycetes > Mycobacteriales > Mycobacteriaceae > Corynebacterium > Corynebacterium otitidis. Next base: position 46,123 of record NZ_JH815194.1, on the reverse strand, counting down.
CACGGCCTGGTGGCGCCAATCCATGGTTGATGCTCCTTACTTCCGTAAGCGGTGGTCACAGGGGTCTTGCGGGCAGGTCGGGCGGCGAGGCCTTAGAAGAAAAAAGTCTCAAGGCGGGGCGCGGGCTTGCGCCTCCCCGTCGGCGCGGGAGGCGGGCCCAAGCGGGCCTGGGATGCGGGGCACAAACCCGGGTGCCCCCGGGGTTGCCCCGCGCGGCTCGCCGCCGCAGGTACCCGGGAATCATGGCACGGTTTCCGGGGCCTTGGCTACAGTTCCCGGCGCAAATGTGTGGGATATCATAGTTCTTTCCCCGCGGAGTCCCAGGGAGACTCCCAGCTCGCGGCGCCCGGGCGGGGCGTGAGTTTCCCTCGAGTTCAACGCCCGCGCCCGGAGTTAACCGCGCCGTTTTGTCCCCGCCGCGCGGCCCGCGGCGCCGGGGCGGGGCGGGAACCCTCGGACGAGGCGATAGAGTACGGAGGCGTGACTAGTCAGCGCGACGCCGAAGCCCGAAGCTCCCACCCGGCCCCGCCGACGCAGGTGCGCGTCGGCTCCGCCGTCGGCCTCATCCAGGCGGCCGTCGGATTCGTCTACGCGGGCATCCTGCTCGTGCGCCAGGCGGTCGGCGCGCGCGACGAGTCCATCGTCACCGACGGGCAGGGCTCGATGGACTGGGTGGCGGCGGGTACCGCCGTGTTCTTCATCATCGTCTTCGGCGCCGTCGCGATCGGCGCGATCGGCATGCTGCGCGGCCGGATGCGCCGCGCCCGCGGGCCCGTGGCGATCTTCCAGATCCTGCTCGTGCCCATGGCGTTCTCCATGTTCAGCGCGGGGGCGTGGCTGCTCGGCGGCCTGTCTCTCGCCAGCGCCCTGGTCTGCCTCGTGGCGCTGTTCTCCAGGCCCGCGATCGAGTGGGCCCAGGAGCGCTACGACGAGGAATAATCCCGCCCGTCCCGCGCCCGCCGGGCGGGACCGCTAGCCGGCCTGGAGTCCGACGACCTCGGCGCCGCGGCGCTCGACGATCGTCTCGCCCGCGACGGCGAGCCCGGTGGCGGGGGTGTCGCGCGCGACGGGGATCGTGCGGTGCGGGGCGTTCGCGCCGGGCTCGGCGACGGCGATGCCCTCCCCGGTGGGGTAGAGCAGCTCCCCGCCGACGGGCACCCCGGTGCCGCTGGCGTCCGGGTAGGTCGCCTGCACCTTGAGCGTCGCCGGCTCTAAGAGCACGAGGCGCTCCCCGTCGAAGTAGGTCATGTGGTGCGGCAGGTCCGCGGTCGGCGCGACGAGGGGCGCGCCCTCGCCGGTGAGCATGCGGCTCTCCCCGGCAGTCGAGCGGGAGAGCTCCGCGCCGTCGTCGTTGTAGGCGACGACCGTGCCGTCGGGGGAGAGGACCGCGGCGGCCTCGCCGCTCACGGCGACGAGCCGGGCGCCCTCGGGCAGCGCCACCGAGGCCGAGAGCTCCGGGGCGCGGGAGTCTTCCGGGGAGGTCGACATGATGCGTAGCCACGTGCCGGGCTCGGTGGGCACGGCCGCGTCGTCCTCGGGGCGCTCGTCGGGCTCCTCGGGGCAGCGCTCGGTGACGGCGAGGAGCTCCTGGCGGGTGAGCGCCGAGGTGATCGTGCAGCCCGGGTGCGGCTGGGTCGCGGGCTCCTGGGCGGCGGGGATCTCGCCGTACTCGACGGTGCGCACGAGATCCGAGCGCCACAGCTCGACGCGCTCCGGGGCGGCGATGCCCACCCGGTCGTTCGAGGAGAGCGCCTCGACGGAGCCGGCGGCGAGCGCCTGCCGGGTGTCGGCGTAAGAACCCGAGTCCGCCTCGAGGCTCACGGCCTCCCCGCAGCCCCCGTCGTAGTGATACACGCCCACGACCCGGCCGAAGCCCTGTGCCGCCGCGCACAGCGCCTCGTCGCGGCGGTAGGACCACAGCGTGTTGCCCTCCGGGTCGAGGCCGGCGAGCTCCGAGTCCTGCTGGCTCACCGTCACCCCGTCGACGCTCAGCGGCCGCGAGCCCGGCGCGGCGGGCGCGCGCCACGCCTCGGCGAGGGACTCAGGCGCGGCGGCGAGGGGCTCCGGGGCGGCGAGCGGCTCCTTGACGGGCTCGAGGGTGGAGCCGTTGATCGGCGCGGCGAGCGCGGCGGCGGCGAC
>NZ_JH815194.1:30645-43869 GCF_000296405.1 Corynebacterium otitidis ATCC 51513 | reverse complement strand
CGGCGCGGCCACCTAGCGCCTCCCCCGGCCGCGGCGCGGCCGGTCGCGACGGGCGGGCGGCTTCGCGCCGATGACCCGGCGGGCCGGGCCCACCCGATCGTCGGCGTCCTCGGGGATGTCGAGCGCTTCGTAGAGCTCCGGGGAGTTGGAGAACCAGCGCGGCGGCTCTGGGTTTCCGAGCCCCAGCTCCTCGTCGATGACGCGCCACGCGTGCAGCTCGTCGTAGCCCACGAGCGTCACGGCGGTGCCGCTCTTGCCGGCCCGGCCGGTGCGGCCGATGCGGTGGACGTAGGTCTGCGGGTCGGTGGGCACCTCGTAGTTGATGACGTGGGTGACGTCGTCGATGTCGAGCCCGCGGGCGGCGACGTCGGTGGCGACGAGCACGTCGCAGGACCCGTCGCGCAGCGCGGCGAGCGAGCGCTCGCGCGCGGACTGCGGCAGGTCGCCGTGCACCGCGGCGACGGCGAAGCCCCGCTCGGCGAGGTCCTCCGCCGCGAGCGCGGTGGAGCGCTTCGTGCGGGCGAACATGATCGTCTTGCCGCGGCCCTCGGCCTGGAGGATGCGGGCGATGACGGCCTTCTTGTCGAGCTTGTGCGACTGGAAGACCACCTGCTTGGTGGAGGCGTGGAGCTGGTCCTCGGTGGGCGCCTCGGCGCGGATGTGGACCGGCTTGGTCATCACCGAGCGCGCGAGCCCCAGGATGCTGCCGGGCATCGTCGCGGAGAACAGCAGCGTCTGGCGGCGCTCCGCGGGGGCGAGCTCGAGGAGCTTCGTGACGTCGGGGAGGAAGCCCAGATCGAGCATCTCGTCGGCCTCGTCGAGGACGACGATCTCCACCCCGCCGAGGTCGAGCGCGCCGCGCCGGTTGAGGTCGAGGAGCCGGCCCGGGGTGCCGACGACGACGTCCACGCCCTTCTTTAGGCCCTCGAGCTGCGGGGCGAAATCCTGCCCGCCGTAGATGCACAGCACCTCAAGGGGCAGCCCGCGGGCCGCGTTTTCGAGGTCGGTGCCGACCTGGCGGGCGAGCTCCCTCGTCGGCGCGACGACGAGCGCGCGCGGCGTGCCGTCGGGGGCGGTGACGTCCGCGGAGTCGAACACCCGGTCCAGCAGCGGCACCCCGTAGGCGAGCGTCTTGCCCATCCCGGTGCGCGCCTGGCCGATGATGTCCTTCCCGTCGAGCGCGAGCGGCAGCGCGAGCTTCTGGATCGCGAAGGTGCGCTCGATGCCGCCCTCGTTGAGCGCGTCGACGATCTCCGCGGCGACGCCCAGCTCGGCGAACGATGGGTTCCTCGATTCCACGTGCACGCCACCGATAGTATCGATCATGCCCTAGCATGATCGCACGGCCGTGGCCCCGCCGCCCCCGGCAACCGGGCGCGGCGGGCGCGCCGCGCGGCGTGGAACCGGAAGGACGTGAAGTAAGGAAGTGGCAAGCGCCTTGGAGATCAGGATCGGATTCGTCGACAACTCCCGCGAGCTGAGCTTTTCCACCGGCCAGTCCGCCCAGGACGTCCGCGAGACGGTGGAGAAGGCCCTAGAGGCCAACCAGACCCTCGTCGAGTTCACGGACCAGAAGAACCGCGTGTTCCTCGTGCGCACCGAGGCGATCGCCTACGTCGAGATCGGCGCGGGCACGAACCGCGCGGTGGGCTTCGCGGGCGCGTAGAAGAGCCCCGGTGACAGCAAGTTTAGAAGCCATGAGCGATCGCGAGCACCTCTTCGTTGTGCCCGAGCCGCCCGAGGGCGAGCCCGAGCAGCCCGAGCCCGAGCAGGCGGCCAACCCCGGGCAGGCGCCGGGCCCCGACCAGGGCCCGCCGCCGCCCGAGGTGGCGCGCGCGTTCGGCGCCGACGGCGAGCCCGAGCCGCTCGGCCCCGCCTGGGACAACGGCTGGCTCGTCGGCCAGGTCGCGCTGGCGCGCTCGGTGGGCCCGCTCACCGGCTGGTCGTGCCGCGTGCGCGAGAAGCTCACCGTGCCGGGGCTGCGCATCGCCCGGCCGGTGCGCGCCACCGACGGGCGCTTCCAGGCCGCCGGCTGGCGGGCGAGTGCGTACACCCCCGGCGAGCGCAGCGCCCGCGTCGACGAGGCCGCGGCCGCCGCGCTGCGCCTCGATAAGGCGCTCGCCGGGCAGCCCGCCCCGGAGCCGGTGAGCGTCGACGACCGCTTCAGCCGCGCCGCTGAGGCGGCGTTCGCCATCGGCCCCGGCGACCCCATCGAGCCCGACCTCGGCGGCGCGGTCGCCGACGGGCTTAACCTCGACCTCCTCGGCGAGCTCGCCGCGGCGATGCGGCCCCTCACCGGGCCCAACCAGCTCTGCCACGCGGACCTCTTGGCCTGCGTCGTCTTCCGCGGCGACGAGCCACCCACCGTCACCGACCTCGTGGCGGCGTGGCACCCGTTCGGCTACTCCGCCGCGCAGGTCATCGCCGACGGGCTCATCGTCGGCGCCGTCGACGAGCGCATCGTCGACCGGTTTTCTTTCGTCCCCGAGCTCGACCAGCTCGTGCTGCGCGCCGTGGCCTACCGCATCTACGTCGACGCGCTCGGCGAGCGGCCCAACCCCGCCCGCCCCGCCGCCTTCCGGCGGGTCGTCAGCGCGCTCCTGTCCGGGGGTGCTGCCACACTGTAGGGCATGCTCCGACCACCAGAACGCACAGACGAGCCCCGGCCCCGGCTGCGCGGCCGGGCGCCCACCCGGGCCGGGCGCAGCTGGGACCACGTCGGCGGGCTGCCCACCGAGGGCTCCTGGCGCGTCACCGGGCCCGCCGGCTCGGGGGTCTCCAGCCTCCTAATCGACACGGCCGTCGCCGCCGTCGAGCGCGGCGAGGACCCCTCCGGGGTGCTCGTCGTCGCGCCGGGCAAGGAGTCGGCAGCTCGGCTGCGCCGCGGCATCGTCGACGAGCTGCTCGCCGGCCCGGCCGCGGGCGGCTACGCCGCGGAGTCCTCGCTGGCGCGGTCCGTGCACTCGGTGGCGTTCATGCTGCTGCGCGCCGGCAGCGACGACCGCCTGCGGCTCGTCACCGGCGCGGAGCAGGACTCCGAGATGCGCCAGCTGCTCCTCGGGCACGCCGAGGAGGGCGGCGGCACGTGGCCCGAGGAGTTCCGCCCCGCGCTTCCCACCGCTGGCTTCGCGAGGCAGCTGCGCGACCTGCAGCTGCGCCTCGCAGAGCGGGGCCGCGGGCCGGCCGCCCTCGAGCGGGCCGGCCGCGACTTCGGCCGGCCCGTGTGGCGGGCCGCCGCGGACTTTTGGCGCGAGTACCGCCAGGTCATCGCCCTGCAGGGCACGAGCCAGCTGAGCGCCTCCGAGCTCGTGAGCGCGGCCTTGGAGCTCGTCGAGGCCGATCCCTCGCTCATCGAGGGGCGCTGGCACACCGTGCTCGTCGACGAGGCGCAGAGCCTGGATCCCATGTCGACCCGCCTCGTCGAGGAGCTTGCCAAGCGGGCGCGGCTCTCGGTCATCGCCGGGAACCCCGGGCACGCGGTGTTCCGGTTCCGCGGCGCGAACTCCCGCTTCCTCACCACCACCCCGGTCGAGCACGAGCTCGAGCTCCCCGGCGACTTCCGCGGCGCGAAGCGCCGGGTCGTTCTCGCCGAGTCGGAGCTCGCCGAGCGGGCGGCCGTCTCCGACGCGGTGCGCCGCGCGCACCTCGACGACGGGGTGCCGTGGTCGCAGGTCGCGGTGATCGTGCGCTCCTCGGCGCAGCTCGAGCCGGCTAGGCGCGCGCTGCTCGCCGAGGGCGTGCCCGTGCGCGCCGAGGCGACTGACGAGGTGCTCGCCGAGCAGCCCCTCGTGCGCAACCTCCTGCTGGCCGTCAAGGCGCTCGGCGAGCCGCTCAGCGCCGTCGAGCTCGAGGAGCTCGCGCTCGGCCCCGTCGGCGGCGCCGACCCGCTCTCGCTGCGCCGCCTCATGCGCGGCCTGCGCCGCGCCCGCTTCGAGGCCCGCGGCATCGACACGCTCGCCGCGCTCGTGCTGCCCACCGCCCCGGACGCCGACGAGGGCCTCGCCGAGGCCGTCTGGGAGACTCTCGGCGAGCGGGAGCGCGAGATCTTGGAGCGGATCCGCCGCGTCCTTGAGGCGGGCGCCCGCGCCCGGGAGGACAAGCAGAGCCCCGAGGAGGTGCTCTGGGAGATCTGGGCCGCCACCGGGCTCGCCGGGCACCTGCAGCGCGTCGCGCTGCGCGGCGGCGCGGCCGGCTCCCAGGCCGACCGGGACCTGGACGCGGCGATGGCGCTCTTCGACGAGGCGGGCGACTTCGTCGAGCGCCACCCGCACGCGAGCGTCGACACGTTCGCCGCGGTGCTCTCCGACCGGGAGCTGCCCACCGACGTGCGCGACCGCCGCCAGGCCGCGCCCGAGGCGGTTACCGTGCTCACCGCGCACGGCGCGTTCGGCCAGCAGTGGCGCCGCGTCGTCGTCGCCGGCGTGCAGGACGACCGCTGGCCCACGCTCGCCGAGGCGGGCTCCCTGCTCGAGCAGGAGCGGCTCGTCGACTACATCGACGAGGGCATCGAGCCCGACACGATCGTCGACCGCACCGGCGAGCGCGTCGCCGAGGAGCGGCGGCTGTTCTCCGTGGCGACGACGCGCGCAACCGAGGAGACGACGGTCACCGCGATCGACAACGAGCTCTTGGAGGAGATCGACGAGCCCTCCCGGTTCATCGAGGAGCTCCTCGAGGCCGACGGCATCGAGCCGGAGCGCGTCGGCGGCCCCGCCCCCGAGGCCGTAGGCGAGGCCGACGTGCCCGAGCGCCCGGGCTTCCCGGTGCTCTCCGAGCCGGTCGTCGTCGCCGAGCTGCGCCGGGTTGCCTGCGACCCCGGGCAGCCCGACTCGCGTCGCCGCCAGGCCGCCCGGCAGCTCGCCCGGCTCTCTGAGGCCGGGGTGCCGGGCGCGCACCCGGACGAGTGGTACCAGACCACGACGCCGAGCACCCTCGAGCCGGTCGTGGGGGAGCCGCCGGTGCGGCTCTCCCCCTCGAAGATCGAGGCGCTCATCGGCTGCCCGCTGCGCGCCGAGCTCCAGGACCTGGGCGACGCGGCGGACAAGACCGAGCCCATGGCCAAGGGCATCCTCCTCCACGCCCTCGCAGAGGCCGTGACCGGCGGCGTCGACCCGGACGAGGCGCTGAGCCTCGTCCGGGACGCCTACGAGGAGATGATCACCGGCCCGGCGTGGGAGGAGCGGAGGCAGCTCGAGGACTTCGACTACGCCGCGCAGCGCACGATCCAATGGGTGAAGAAGCGCGATGGAGACAACCCGGCGTTCGGCGTGGAGGTCTCCTTCAAGGCGCCCATCGGCGACGGCGTCGAGCTGCGCGGCCGGATGGACCGCCTCGAGCGCGGATCCGAGGGGCTCACCGTCGTCGACTACAAGACCGGCACCAATGCGGTCAAGGGGGACGAGGTCGAGGAGCACCCGCAGCTCACCGCCTACCAGCTGGCGCTCGCGCGCGGCGGCGTGGCCGGCCTCGGCAGCGGGCCCGACGGAGCGACAGAAGACATCGCCGGCGCGATGCTCGTCTACCCGGCGAAGAAGACGAAGGATGTCACCGAGCGGAACCAACCCGCCAAGGGTGAGGAGGAGCTCGCCGAGTTCGGCCTCCTCCTCGAGGGGCTCGCCGAGCACCGGCGCGCCCCGAGGCTGCTCGCCACCGTCGGCAAGGACTGCGAGTATTGCCGCCTCAAGTCGATCTGCCCCGCCCGGCCCGAGGGAAGGAAGGTCACCGATGTCCGTTAGCCCCTTCGAGCTCGCCGCGCTGCTCGGCCAGCCGCGCCCCACCGAGCAGCAGGCCGCGGTCACCGCCGCGGAGCCCGGCCCCATGCTCGTCGTCGCGGGCGCGGGAGCCGGCAAGACCGAGACTATGGCTTCGCGGGTCGTGTGGCTCGTCGCCAACGGGCTCGCCGCCCCCAACGAGGTCCTGGGTCTGACGTTCACGCGCAAGGCCGCCCAGCAGCTCAAGCGGCGCATCAGGCGCCGGCTCGCGCAGCTCGCCGAGCCGGCCGCCGCCCGCGGCCTGGGCTTAAGCGAGGAGCAGCGCCGCCGCCTTTCCGAGGCGGCGCCCACGGTGCGCACCTACGACTCGTTCGCGGGCTCGATCGTCACCGAGTACGGGCTGCTCGCCCCCGTCGAGCCGGGGGCGCGGGTGCTCAGCCAGGCGGAGAAGTACGCCGTCGCCGACCAGGTCGTCGCCACGCGCGGCGAGGAGTTCGCCGGGGACAAGAGCCTCTCCACGGTCACCGGGGAGGTTGTCTCCCTCTTCGACGCGCTCTTCGAGGGCAGCATCACTACGCGGGCCGCGGCCGAGGGCACCCGCGAGGTGCGCCAGTGGATCGCGAGCCTCGACCCGGCGCCTCGGGCGAGGAGCAAAGACGGCATGAACGCCGAGAGCCGCAAGGCCCTCGCCGCGCAGGAGCGGCGCTTGGCCTACCTCCCGCTCGTCGAGGACATGATCGGGGAGCTCAAGAAGCGCCGCGCCCGCTCCTTCGGGCAGACCACCGCCATCGCCGCGACGCTCGCCGCGGAGCACCCGCGCGTCGGCGCGGCGCAGCGATCCGCGTACCGCGTCATCATGCTCGACGAGTACCAGGACACCTCCCACCTGCAGCGCCGCCTGCTGCGCGACCTCTTCGGCGGAGCGCGGGACGACGGCCTCACCGTCAACGCCGTGGGCGACCCCATGCAGGGCATCTACGGCTGGCGCGGCGCCACAGCGACGAACCTCAAGAACTTCCCCCGCGACTTCCCCGCACAAGACGGCCCCGCGCCGGTCAGGCAGCTCACCACGAGCTTCCGCAACCCCGGCGAGGTCCTCGAGCTCGCCAACGATGTCTCCGACGGGCTGTTCGCGGCCTCGGGGGAGGCGACGCGCCCCGTCGAACCGCTCGAGCCGTTCGCCGGCAACGCCGAAGGCGAGGTGACGCTCTCGTGCGTCGCGGACGCCGAGGAGGAGATCGCCCTCGTCGCCGACGGGCTCGCCGGGCGCTACCGGGACGCGCTCGAGGAGGCGCGCCGGGAGCGCGCCGCGGGCCGCATGCCCGAGCCGTTCACGGCCGCGGTGCTCGTGCGGCAGAACGACCAGCTCGCGCCGCTGGAGGAGGCGCTCAACGCGCGCGGCGTGCCCACGGAGATCGTCGGGCTCACCGGGCTGCTCGACGTGCCAGAGGTCGCCGACGCGCTCGCCGCGGCCACGCTCGTGGCCCGGCCCCAGGACAACGCCGCCGCGCTTCGGCTGCTCGCCGGCCCGGCCGTGGGGCTGGGCACGCGCGACCTGCTGGCGCTCCACAACCGCGCCCGCCACCTCGCGCGCCTGGCCCGCGACCGGGGAGAGGACGCCGACGAGGAGGCCACCAACGCCGATGAGCCGGCGGCGCTGGCGAAGCTGAAGCAGGCCGTGCGCGAGGCGCGGCTGCCCAACTCGGACGAGATCGTCGGACTCGGCGACGCCGCGGGCGACCTCGGCGAGGCCACGGGCATGAGCGAGGAGGGCCGTGAGCGGGTGCGCCGCGTCGCCGCGGCGCTGAGGGAGCTGCGCTCGAAGAGCCTCTCCCTGCCTCTTACCGAGCTCTTCACCGAGATCATCGGGGTCCTCGGGCTGCGCACCGAGGTGCTCGCGCGCGCCGACCCGCGCTCCGACGGCGCGGCGGGCACCGTGCACCTCGACCGGCTGCTCGAGTACGTCGCCGGCTTCGAGTCCATCCCCGGGATGACGCTGTCGAGGCTGCTCGACCTGCTCGCCTACGCCCGCAAGCACGATCGCGGCCTCGAGCGCGGCGAGGTCGTCGTGCGCGGCGACCGGGTGCAGCTGCTCACCGTCCACAAGGCCAAGGGCCTGGAGTGGCAGCACGTCGTCATCCCGCACTGCACGAAGTCCTGGGAGCCGACGAAGGGGAAGATCAAGGAATACCTCACCGGCGCGACGGTCCCGCCGGCCGGGCTGTCGGGCGCCGACGACGAGCTCGACATCGACGACCTCGAGGTGGAGAACCACACCGACCTCAAGAAGGCGATCGCCGCGCTGCGCGGCGACCTCTACGACGAGCAGGCAGAAGAAGCCCGCCGCCTGTTCTATGTGGCTCTCACCCGCGCCGAGAAGAGCGTGACGGTCACCGCGCACCGCCGCAACGACAAGGGCAAAGAGACAGAGCCCTTCGAGCCGTTCCAGCGGCTCCACGACGCCCGCCCCGACGCCGCGGGCACGTGGCTCAACTCCCACGAGGTCGAGTACGGGGAGGGCGCGAGGCCCGCCAAGCCCGAGGCGCGCTTCCCGTCGCTGCCCGAGGCCCCGGAGCCGGGTATTGCCGAGGGCGCCCGCCTCGTCGCCGAGGCCCTCGAGGAGCCCGCCGAGTCCGGCGAGGACGAGACCTCGAGGCTGTGGGAGCGCGACGTCACCGCGCTCGTCGACGAGCGCCGCGCCCGAGAGGCGGAGAGCGCCCCGGTGGAGATCTCCGCTGAGCTCACCGCGAGCGACCTCGTCAACGCCTCGCGCGACCCGGTCGAGTTCGCCCGCCGGCAGCGCCGCCCCGTGCCGTTCAAGCCGAACTCGTACGCGAAGCGAGGCACCGCCTTCCACGAGTGGGTGGAGCGCCACTTCGGCGGCGGGGCTCTCATCGACGAGGACGAGCTCTTCGACCCCGGCAACGCGGATGTCAGCGGCCGGCAGCTCGAGGACCTCAAGGAGAGCTTCTTAGCCAGCGGGTGGGCGGAGCACACGCCCGAGTCGGTGGAGCTGCCCTTCGAGATCACCGTCGGGCCGGCGGTGGTGCGCGGCCGGATGGACGCCGTCTTCCGCGACCCCGATACCGGCGGCTACCTCATCGTCGACTGGAAGACCGGCCGCCAGCCGGACGCGGAGGACCGGCGCAACGCCGCGATCCAGCTGGCGGTCTACAAGGCGGCGCTGGAGAAGAGGCTGCGCGCGGCAGGCGAGGAGGCCCCCATTCGGGCGATGTTCTTCTACGTCCGCCCGGGGGTGGCCGTCGAGCCCGACGACCTGCCCGGAACCGAGGAGCTCGCGAGGCGGCTGCGCCTCGGGGAGGCGCCCGGCGGCGCCGCCGACTAGCATGCCTGCCACAAGAGGGCGCGCCCGATAGGCGGGCCAACGAGTCGACCGGGGAGGATCCCGAAGGCCACATGGCGAAACGGTTTCGGCCCCGCGGCGGGGACGGGGAGCGGCTGAGCTCCCTGCCGGTGCACGCGCTGCTCGGGGTCATCTCGATCCCCGGGCGCGTCTCGCGCAGCCCGTGGGCGCTCATCGCGAGGCGCGTCGCCTACGCGGTGGGCATCCTCTTACTCGTCGCGGTCATCGTGTACCTCAACCGCGACGGCTACTCCGCGGACCTCACCGTCGTCGACGCGCTTTATTATTCCGCGGTGACGCTCTCGACGACGGGCTACGGTGACATCACCCCCGTCTCGCAGGGCGCCAGGCTCGTCAACACGGTCGTCGTCACGCCGCTGCGGATCCTTTTCCTCGCGGTGCTCGTCGGTACCACCCTGTCGGTGCTCACCGACGAGTCGCGGCGCTCGTGGCAGATCAAGCGTTGGAGGCAGCGGGTGAAGAACCACACCATCGTCGTGGGCTACGGCACGAAGGGGCGCTCCGCGGTCGCGGCGCTGCTCGCCGACGGCGTGTCCCCGGAGCGGATCGTCGTCATCGACACCGACCCCGCGGCCTTAGAGCGGGCCCGCTCGGCGGGGCTGGTCGCGGTGCGCGGCTCGGGCACCCGCGCCGAGGTCTTGAAGATCGCGGGCGTGGGCGAGGCCCGCTCCGTCGTCGTCGCGCCGAACACCGACGACACCGCGGTGCTCGTCACGCTCTCGGTGCGGGAGCTCGCGCCCAGGGCGCTGATCACCGCCTCGGTGCGCGAGTTGGAGAACCGCCACCTGCTCAAGCAGTCGGGCGCGGACTCGGTGATCGTCTCCGCGGAGACCGCCGGGCGCATGCTCGGGCTCGCGACCGTCACCCCCTCGGTCGTGGAGATGATGGAGGACCTCCTCTCCCCGGGCGAGGGCTTCTCCGTCGCGGAGCGCTCCATCCTCGACGAGGAGGTCGGCGCCAACCCCCGCACTCTCGCGGATATCGTGTTGGGAGTGGTGCGCTCCGGGGAGCTCTACCGCATCGACTCCCCGGAGGCCGACAGCGTGGAGCCGGGCGACCGGCTCCTCTACGTCAAACGAGTCGAGAGTGAGGACGCCCTGCCATGACCAGCGAGCCCGACGCGGCAGACAAGCTCATCCTGGCGATCGATTCCCGTGGCCGGCTCGCCGTCCGCGGCGACGGCGAGCCCGTTTTGCGCCCCGCCGGGACCAACGGGGCGCGCCACGCGCTCGCCGGGCGGCTCGACGGCCGCCCGGTCCTCGCGGTGCGCGTCGCGCCCGAGGACGTCGACTCCATCGCCGCCGACGAGGACGCCGAGGTCGGCAACATCGTCTCCTCCTCGCACAACCAGCTCGTCGTCCGGGGCGCGGCTCTCCTCGGCAACCAGGAGCGGCTGCGCTTCGACCCCGCCGATGGCAGCACCCTCGTCTACGACGACGACGGCCGCGTCGCGTTCGGGAAGCGCAACGCCGAGGTCTTCCCCCGCATCGACCCCGCTGTCATCGGGCTGATTAACCTGCGCGGCACCGACAAGGTCCTCATCGCGGAAAACAAGCGCCGCCCCGGGCTCTTCACCCTTGTCGCGGGCTACGTCGAGGCCGGCGAGGAGCTCGAGGACGCGTTCGCCCGCGAGGCCTTAGAGGAGACCGGGCGGCGCATCAGCGATATCCGCTACCTCGCGAGCCAGGCGTGGCCCGCCTCCGGCTCGCTCATGGTGGGCTTCAGCGCCCAGACCGAGGACGAGTCCGCGGTCCAAGACACCGACGGGGAGCTGCTCACCACCCGCTGGGTCTCCCGCGGGGAGGTCGCCGCCCAGCCGCTGCCCGGCCGGGGCTCGATCGCGCACCGCATCCTCACCTCGTTCGCCGAGGGCGCGATCCGCTTCCCCGACGAGTAAGCCCACCCGCCTCCCCGGCGGCGCGCCGGGGCTAAGGGGAAGCCACGTCACCGATTCGAGAAGGGGGCCGAGGACGGCCGCGATGATTGACCTGAGCGGACTCGACGAGGACCAGCTCGCCGCGGCCACCGCGCCGCGCGGGCCGGTGTGCATCCTCGCCGGGGCGGGAACGGGAAAGACCCGCACGATCACCTACCGGATCGCGCACCTCGTCGACGAGGGGCTGGTGAACCCCTCGCGGGTGCTCGCCGTGACGTTCACCTCCAGGGCGGCGGGGGAGATGCGCGACCGGCTCGCCCACATGGGCGTCGCGGGCGCGCAGGCACGCACCTTCCACGCCGCGGCGCTGCGCCAGCTGCGCTACTTCTGGCCTCAGGTCGCCGGCGACCTGCCGTGGCGGCTCATCGACAACAAGTTCCCCTTCGTCGCGCGCGCCGCGCGCGCCGCGGGCTTAAGCGCCTCGACCGACCTGCTGCGCGACCTGCTCGGCGAGATCGAGTGGGCGAAGGCCTCGCTCATCGGCGCGGACGGCTACGCCCAGAAGATCGCGGGCCTCGACCGGGAGCCGCCCGCCGACCCCGCGAAGGTCGCCGACGTCTACCGCCGCTACGAGGAGCTGAAAAACACCCCGGAGGGCATGCTCCTCGACTTCGACGACCTGCTCGTCCACACCGCCGGCGCGCTGGAGAACTCCGCCGCGGTCGCCGAGGAGTTCCACGAGCAGTACCGCACCTTCGTCGTCGACGAGTACCAGGACGTCACCCCGCTCCAGCAGCGCGTCTTGGACGCGTGGCTCGGGGAGCGCGACGACCTCACCGTCGTGGGCGACGCGAACCAGACGATCTACTCGTTCACCGGCGCAAGCCCGGACAACCTGCTGGGCTTCTCGCGGCGCTTCCCGCACGCCACCGCCGTGAAGCTGCAGCGCGACTACCGCTCCACCCCGCAGGTCACGGGCCTGGCGAACACGGTCATCGGGCGGGCCCGCGGGCGGGCGGCCGGCACCCGCCTCGAGCTCGAGGGGATGCGCCCCGACGGGCCGGAGCCCGAGTACCACCAGTTCCCCGGCGAGCCCGCCGAGGCGCGCGCCGTCGCCGGCCAGATCCTCACGCTCATCGACAGCGGCGTCGCCCCCTCGGAGATCGCCGTGCTCTACCGCGTCAACAGCCAGTCCGCGGTCTTCGAGGAGGCGCTCGCCGACGCGGGCGTCGTCTACCAGGTGCGCGGCGGGGAGGGCTTTTTCCGGCGTCCCGTCGTCAAGGAGGCGATGCGCGCGATCGTGCGCGCCGCGAAGGCCAACCCCGCCGCCGACGAGAACCTCGGCGCCAAGGTGCGCGCCGTCCTCGAGCCGCTCGGCCTCACCGAGAAGGAGCCGAGCGGCGCGCAGGCCCGCGAGCGCTGGCAGCTGCTCGGCGCGCTCGTCGACGTCGTCGAGGACCTCGAGCGCACCATCGCGGGGCTCGACATGCGCCGCCTCGTGCGCGAGCTCTCCCGCCGCGCGGAGGACAAGCAGCCGCCCAAGGTCGAGGGCGTGACCCTAGCGAGCCTCCACGCCGCGAAGGGCCTCGAGTGGGACGCCGTGTTCCTCGTCGGCCTCGTGGAGAACACCCTGCCGATCAGCCACGCCATCAAGGCCGGCGACGAGCAGATCGAGGAGGAGCGCCGCCTCTTCTACGTCGGCGTCACCCGCGCCCGCGAGCACCTGCACCTAAGCTGGTCGCTCTCCAGGAAGGAGGGCGGCAAGGGCTCGCGGAAGCGCACCCGCTTCCTCGATGGGATCGCCCCGCAGCTCGAGGGCGACGCGCGCCGCGGCCGCGCCCAGCGGCCCAAGCGCTGCCGCGTGTGCGGCCGGCCCCTCGACACCGGCTCCGAGAAGGTCATCGGCCGCCACGAGGACTGCCCCGCCGGCGAGGACGCCGAGCTCTTCGAGGCGCTGCGCTCCTGGCGCGCGGAGACCGCCAGAGAGGCCGGCAAGCCCGCGTTCATGGTCTTCTCCGACGCGACGCTCACCGCGCTCGCCGAGGCGCAGCCTTCAAGCGAGGAGGAGCTCCTCGGCGTGCCCGGGGTCGGGCCCGTCAAGGTGGAGCGCTACGGCGACGAGCTGCTTAACCTCCTGTCGACCTACCGCTAGCGGCCCGCCAGCACGCCGGGCAGCGCGGGTGGCTCCTCGCCCGGCCCCGCCGCGAGCCGGCCACCGGGTCGACGACGAGCATCGCCCCGGCCCGCGGCGC
>NZ_JH815194.1:0-30545 GCF_000296405.1 Corynebacterium otitidis ATCC 51513 | reverse complement strand
GCCGCCGTCGCCGCGAGCACCACCCCGGCCGCGCCGGGCAGCCCCGCGGGCAGCTGCGCGGCGATGCGCAGCCACGCCTCGTCGCGGGCGACGCGCCTTAAGTCCGTGCACACCGGGCAGGGGCCCTCGCCGGCGACACGGGCGGGTCCCACCACCCCGGAGCCGCCCATGAGGGCGGCCGGCAACCACGAGTCCACCGCGCCGAGCAGCGCGGGCGCGAGCAGCGCGGAGTGGGCGTGCTGGTCGGCGAGCACGACGACGCAGCCCCGCTCCAGGCCTTTCAGGAACCGCTCGACGCGCTGCCCGGGCAGCGGGCGGACGAGGCTGGCCGGCTCCTCGGCGAGCATCGTGCCGATAGCGCGGGCGAGCGGCCCGCCTCCGATGAGCGCGATCGCGGGCCCGCCGGGCTCGACGAGCACCCCGTAGCCGACGAGCTCGTCGAGCGCGGCGCGGGCGCGCTCGGGCGGAAGGCCCGCCCGCTCGAGCGCCGCGGCGGCCGCGGATGCGGGCTGCGGGCGCGCGAGCCTGCGCAGTGCGCCGATCGCTCTGGTCGGCTCGGGCACCGCGATGATCGGACCCCGGTCCGCCTCGAGGCCGAACTGGATACTGCCCGCGTCGCGCACGACCGGGTGGCAGCCGCCGGCAAGCTGTAGCTGTGACATGATCCCCCTGAAAAAGAGATAGCAGCACAGAAGGGCGGGGTTGTCATGCCGGAGCGCGAGGTGCGGGTCATCCGCTCGCCGCGGCGGGCGAAGACGGTGCAGGCCAGGGACCTGGGCGACCGCGTCGAGGTGCGGGTTCCCGCGGGCCTCGCGCCGAGCGAGGAGGAGCGCCTCGTTTCCGGGGTGCTCGAAAAGCTGAAGAAAAAGACCTCCGCGGGCCGCATCTCCGACGAGGAGCTGCTCGACCGGGCGTGGGCGCTCAACGAGCGGCTGCTCGGCGGGCGGGCGCGCATCGGGTCGGTGCGCTGGGTCGGCAACCAGCGCCGCCGCTGGGGCTCGTGCAGCCAGGCCACCGGCGACATCCGCATCACCGACCGGCTCAAGGACGTGCCGGGCTACGTGCTCGACGCGGTGCTAGTCCACGAGCTCGTGCACACCTTCGTCCCCGGCGGGCACACGGAAGAGTTCCGCCGCTTCGCGGAGCTCGCGCCGCGCGCGGAGCGGGCGCGCGGCTACCTTGAGGCGCTGCAGCGCTACGGGCCCGGCTGATCGCCGGGCCCGAGGAGAGAATGCGCGAGCGGGAGGCTAGTCGTTGCCCCGCTCGCCCGGCTCGTCGTCGCCCTCGGCGCCGCCGTTCTCGCCGCGGCGCCGCTCGAGCTCCTCGATCTCGCGGATGGGGTCGAAGTCGGCGATCCCGCCGTCGTCGAGGAGCCCGTCGATGAACTCCGCGGGCTTGGCGACGTCGTCCGCGTCGGGCAGCAGGTCGGGGTGGTCCCACACCTGGTCGCGGCGCTCGACGCCGACGGCGTTGTCCACGCGGCGCCACAGCTCGGCGGCGTCGCTCACCCGCGGCGCGCTGAACTCGATGCCCACGATCGTGGAGAACGCGTTGTCCGCCGAGCCGCCGGTCGCGCGGCGCCGCTTCCACGCCTCGGTGAGCTTCTCCGTGGAGGGGAGCCGCTCGCTAAGCGCGGCGCCGGCGACGTGCTCCGCCCAGCCCTCGACGAGCGCGAGCAGCGTCTCGAGCCGCAGCGCGGCCGCCCGGTTCGAGGACGTGATCCGCGGCGAGAGGTCGCGGCCCTGGAGCTCGCGCAGCGCGTCCTGGATCGACTGCGGGTCGCCGGGCTCGATGTTGAGCTCCCGGAGGCTCTCCTCGATCTCCGAGGTGTCGATGACCAGCCCGTCGGCGTACTCCGCGACGGAGGAGACGATCCGGTCGACGAGCCAGGGCACGTGGTTGAACAGCCGCTGGCGGGCGGCCTCGCGGGCCGCGACGTAGACGAACACCTCGCGGCTCGGCACGCCGAGCTCCTCGGCGACGGAGCTCACCGCCGCGGGAAGCAGCGCGACGGTGCGCGCCGGGGCGGTGGGGATCCCGAAGTCCGCGCCGGTGAGCGCCTGCCTGGCGAGGTCGCCCAGCGCGTGGCCGAGCTGCATGCCGACGTTCATGCCCGACATCTGGCGCAGCATCCCGCTCATCGGACCGAGCATCTCCTTGGCCTCGTCGGGCACCGACTCGAGCTGCGCGCGGGCCATCGCCTCGGCGACCGGAGTGACGAGCTTCTTCCACTGCGGCAGCGTCGCGGTGAGCCAGTCGGTCGCGCCCCACGCGTCGACCCGCCCGCCGACCTGCGGCAGCTCGGTCGCGCCGTCGAGCCACAGCTCCGCGAGCCGCACGGCCTCCTCGACGGCGTGGCGGTCCTGGCTGCGCACCGCGACCGTCCGCCCGGAGAGCGCCTGCCTCGCGATCCGCTCGGCGAGGTCGTAGTTGACCGGACCTTGTGCCTCGGGGGAGTTCATCGACGAGCCCATGCCCGAGAGCATCTGCCCGAACTGGTTGAGTATGTCGCCGAGCCCGCCGGGGTTGCCGCCGGCGCCGAAGCCGAAGGACCCAAACGACGAGTTATCGCCCCGCCGCTTGTCGTCGTCATCGTCGTCGTCGAAGGAAAACCCGAAACCGCCTGAACTCATGTGCCCAAACCTACCGGCCGCCCGCGGCGCCGGCCACGCCCCGGCCGCGCGGCCGGCTACGCTGAGAGCGAACACGCGCGTAGTAGGGTATTGGCCCGTGGATCGACGCACGAAGACGACGGCCGTGGGCCTCATCCCGCTGGCCGTGCTCGCCGCCGGGTTGTCCCTCGACCACATCCCCGGCACGAACATCTCGCTCGCGGTGCCCTACGCCGCCGAGGGGCCGGGCCCGACCGTGGACACGCTCGGCGCCATCGAGGGCGTGGACGTCGTCGACGTGCGCGGCGCCGAGACGTTCGAGACCGAGGGCAACCTCAACATGACGACGGTGTCGGTGCGGTCGAACATGACGCTCGTGCAGGCCATCGGCCGGGCGATCGCCACCGACGACACGATCGTGCCCATCGAGCACGTCATCCCGCCGGGGCGAACCGCCGAGGAGGTCGACAAGGAAAACCAGCTCGAGTTCGAGGGCTCCGAGCGCGCCGCGACCGTCGCGGCGCTCGACTACCTCGAGCGCCCCACCCACGTCGAGGTCGCCGCCGTCGTCGATGACTCCCCGGCCGCGGGGGCGCTCAAGGAGAGCGACCGCATCGTCAAGGTCGCGGGCGACGACGTCGACGAGCCCGCGGAGGTCGGCGCGGCGGTGCGCAGGCTCAAGCCCGGCGACGAGCTCGACCTCGTCGTCGAGCGAGGCGGCGAGGAGCGCGAGGTCGCGGTCGAGCTCGGGGAGAACCCGCACGACGAGGGCGCCGCGTGGCTCGGCATCCTCATGGGCGAGGCCTCGAGCGAGGGCATCGAGGTCGACTACAACCTCGAGCAGATCGGCGGGCCCAGCGCCGGGATGATCTTCAGCCTCGCGGTCATCGACAAGCTCACCGAGGAGGAGCTCACCGGCGGGTCGTTCGTCGCGGGCACCGGCACCATCGAGGCCGACGGCTCGGTCGGCCCGATCGGCGGGATCGAGCACAAGATCGCCGCCGCCGCGGCGGAGGGCGCGGAGCTCTTCCTCGCGCCGCGCCTCAACTGCGATGAGGCGCTCGACGCGCCCGACGAGGCCCTCGAGCGGATGCGCGTCGTGCCGGTCGACACGCTCAGCGACGCGGTCGAGGCGATCGACGCGTTTAATTCCGGCGGCGAGCAGGAGACCTGCGCGGCGAAGGCCTAACTACTAGGTCAGGCGGGGCCGCTACTCGTCGGAGCCGTCGGCGTCGCCGCCGGCGGCCTCCGGGGAGGTGAGGCCGAGCTCCGCGAGGCGCTCCCTAGGGTCGGTGCGCTCGGTGGAGATGAGCTGCTGGAGCACCTGCCCCTCGGCCTCGTCGACGACGGTGAGCACCGCGGTGGAGCCGAGCGTCGACCAGCCGACCAGCCGGTCTCCGGAGTCCTCGACGACGGTGGAGGAGCGCAGCTCGGTGAGCACCTGCGCGGTCTGCGCGGCGCGGGTCTCCGAGTCGGAGAACTGCAGCTGCCCGACGTTCGGGCCGGAGCACTCCACCGCGTTGCCCGAGTCGTGGGCGTAGCACGACTCGAGGTCCTCGAAGAGCTCCGGCGGGGCGAGGGTGCGGAACTCCTCGGCCGCGGCGGCGACGGCCGCCTGGTCCTCGTCCTCGGGCTCCTCGGGGGCCGTGGCGGTCGACTCCGCGGCGCTCGGCGCGGTGGAGGGGTCCTCCTCGGGCTTGTCGGAGCCGAAGCAGCCGGCCGCGAGCGCGGCGGGCGCCAGCGCGAGCGCGGCGAGCATCCTGGCGAAGCGGGGGCGGTGCACCGTGATCGGTCACCCTTCCTCAAGAACTAGCGGGCGCGGGCCGGGGGAGACGATGGCGGGGCGCCGCCCGCGGGCGCGCCCGGGGGACGGGCTAGTCGTCGGGGGCTACGTCCCGGGGGTCTTGCTGCAAACCATAGCGCAGCGCGCGGATCACCTCGGGCGCGACGTTGGGGCCGCCGCGCAGCTCGATGTCGTCCTCCGCGAAGGGCCCCTTGCCGGCGAGTTCCTCTTCGGTAGGCTTATTTTGCAGGAGGGTGAGTTCCCCGCCGGAGCGCAACACCCCGGAGAACAGCCGCGCCGGCCGCGGCGCAGGATCCGGGGACGACGTGTCGCGGAAGCGGATCTCCTGGGCGAGCACGACGCCCGCGACCTCCTCGGGCCACGCGATGCGCGACAGGTAGTCGGCGAGCTCCGGGGAGCCGGCGTCGATGTTCTCCGGGAGCGCGTCCTGCACGACGAGGGTGAGCGGTTTGTCCGGGTCGCCGTCGGCGAGCCCGGCGGGGATGAGCTCGGTGGGGACGAGCCCGAAGAGGGTGGGCTTGGCGCCCCAGCCCTCGGCGTGGATGAAGTCCACCGCCTCGAGCATCGATTGGTTGAGAGCCTGCTGGCTGTGGGCCGTGGAAGGCATGCTGAGCTCCTTTGTTCACACATTCGATACTTCGTAGACTAGAGCCACCGCATCAGGGTATGCGCAGCCTCGCGCCCCGCGCCAGACGACTTGCGTAAAATAAGGAGCATATTGTGACGACTGGGACGGCGACGGAGAGGTCGCCGAGAAAGGGCCTGCCACGGTGGGCGGGCTGGGCGATCGCGGTAGTCGCGGTGCTCCTCGTTCTGCTTCCCATCTTGGTGTCCGTGTACACCGATTGGCTGTGGTTCGGGGAGGTCGACTTCCGCGGCGTGTTCGGCCGCGTCATCGTCGCCCGCATCGCGCTGTTTATCGTCTTCGCCCTCATCGCCGCGGCGGTCACCTGGGCCGCCGGTTATCTCACGTGGCGCAACCGGCCGCGGGGCCAGAGCTTCGACGACCTTAATTCCGCGGTGGGTCGGTACCGGCAGATGCTGGAGAACTCCGCGCGCATCCTCCTCATCGGCCTGCCGATCATCGCCGGGCTCATCGCGGGCTTTTTGGGCCAGCAGAACTGGCGCACGGTGCTCATGTTCCTCTTCGGCGGGGAGTTCGGCTCCCAGGACGCGGAGTTCGGCAACGACCTGGGCTTCTACGCCTTCACCCTGCCGTTCCTGCAGCTCGTGCAGTCGACGATCTCCGTCCTGCTCATCGTCGCGTTCGTGCTCTCGCTCGTGGGCTATTACCTGCTCGGCGGGATCCGCATCGGCGACCGCGCCGCGGACCGTAAGGGCACCGTCTCCAAGCCGTGCCGCGTGCAGCTCGCGGTCATCGGCGGGCTGTGGCTGCTCAACCTCGTCTTCGGCTTCTGGCTGTCGCGGTTCAGCCTGCTCTACAACCAGAACCAGACGTTCGCCGGCGCGAGCTACACCGACCTGCACGCCCAGCTGCCGGCCTACCTCATCATGATGGTCATCGGCGCCATCGTCGCCGCGTCGTTCTTCGCGGCCGTGGTGATCAAGGACCTGCGCATCCCCGCGCTCGGCGTGGCGCTGCTGCTCATCTCCCAGATCGTCATCAGCGGCGCGTGGCCGCTGCTGCTCGAGAACTTCTCGGTCAACCCGAACCGGGCGGCCAAGGAGTCCGAGTCGATCCGCCGCAACATCGAGGCCACCCGCGAGGCCTACGGGCTCACCGACGAGGACGTCACCTACATCGAGAACTGGGGTACCGACGACGCCCCGGAGGACGAGGAGGCCGACGAGGTCGCCAACGACGAGGGCACGATCTCGAACATCCGCCTGCTCGACCCGGACGTCCTCAACCCGACGTTCACCCAGCAGCAGCAGCTGCGCAACTTCTACGGCTTCCCCGAGCAGCTCGCCGTGGACCGCTACGAGACCGACGGGGAGCTGCGCGACTACGTCGTCGCCGCCCGCGAGATCGACCCCAACGCGCTGCAGGAGAACCAGTCCAACTGGATCAACCGGCACACGGTCTACACCCACGGCAACGGGTTCATCGCCGCGCCGGCGAACAAGGTCGACGAGGTCGCCCGCGACGCCGGCTCGGCGCGCGGCGGCTACCCCGTCTACACGATCTCCGACCTGCAGACGAACCAGAACGAGCAGGCCTCCAAGCGCGCGGAGGAGCTCGGCATCAAGGTCGATCAGCCGCGCATCTACTTCGGGCCGGTCATCGCGTCCGCGCAGGACGGCGCGGACTACGCCGTCGTCGGCGAGGCCGGCGCCGGCGAGGTCGAGTACGACACCGACGACGAGACCTTCACCTACGACGGCGAGGGCGGCGTCGACATCGGCAACTGGATCAACCGGGCCGCGTTCGCGCTGCGCTACCAGGAGATCAACCTCATCCTCTCCGACCGCGTGGGCGGCGACTCGAAGATCATCTTCGACCGCGACCCGCGCCAGCGCGTCGAGAAGGTCGCGCCCTGGCTGACGACCGACTCGAAGACCTACCCGGCGGTCGTCGACGGGCGGCTCACGTGGATCGTCGACGGCTACACCACGCTCGACAAGCTGCCCTACTCGACGCCCACCCAGCTCGAGGACGCCACCGAGGACGCCCTCAACCCGGACGGCACGAACCAGCGCCTCATCAACAGCGAGGTCAGCTACATCCGCAACTCGGTGAAGGCCACCGTCGACGCCTACGACGGCACGGTGACGCTCTACGAGTTCGACGACGAGGACCCGGTGCTTAAGGCGTGGGAGAAGATCTTCCCCGACACGGTCACCCCGAAGGAGGAGATCTCCGAGGACCTGCATGCGCACCTGCGCTACCCCGAGGACCTCTTCAAGGTGCAGCGCGAGCTGCTCGCCCGCTACCACGTCGACGACCCGGGCGTGTTCTTCACCAACGACGCGTTCTGGTCGGTGCCCGGCGACCCGACGGCCCCCGAGGGCCAGCAGGAGCTCGCGCAGCCGCCGTACTACGTCATCGCCACCGACCCGGACACGGGCGAGCCGTCCTTCCAGCTCATCACCCCGTTCCGCGGCCTGCAGCGCGAGTTCCTCTCGGCGCACATGTCGGTGTCCTCCAACCCGGAGAACTACGGCGACATCACCGTGCGCGTGCTGCCGACCGAGACGCAGAAGCAGGGCCCGAAGCAGGCCCAGGACGAGATGATGTCCTCCGACCAGATCGCCCGCGACCGGACGCTGTGGGAGGGCACCAACGACCTCTACAACGGCAACCTGCTCACCCTGCCGGTCGGCGACGGGGAGATCCTCTACGTCGAGCCGGTGTACTCGCAGCGCAAGAACCAGGAGTCCGCGTTCCCGAAGCTGTTGCGCGTGCTCGTCTCCTACAACCGGGACGTCGGCTACGCGCCGACGATCTCCGAGGCGCTCGAGCAGGTCGGCATCGACTCCGAGAAGGCCCAGGAGATCACCGAGATCCAGGGCGACTCGGGCGGCGACCAGCCCACCGCCAACGACCTCGGCCAGCTGGAGGGCTCCGCCGGCGGCGGCGACGATGACGACGACGCCGACGACGCGGACGAGGAGGAGGAGAAGGAGTCCGGCTCGCGGGGCGGCTCGGCCCCGGCCGGCGGCAGCGGCGACGAGGGCGAGGCGATCCAGCGCATCAACGAGGCGCTGAGCAACCTGGAGAGCGCCCGCAACGGGTCCTT
This sequence comes from Corynebacterium otitidis ATCC 51513, assembly GCF_000296405.1. Taxonomy (GTDB): domain Bacteria; phylum Actinomycetota; class Actinomycetes; order Mycobacteriales; family Mycobacteriaceae; genus Corynebacterium; species Corynebacterium otitidis. Next base: position 22,428 of record NZ_JH815194.1, on the reverse strand, counting down.
CGAGGACTTCGGCGCGGCCCTCGACGAGCTCGACGAGGCGGTCAAGGACTACCAGGACCGCTTCCAGAACTAGCCCGCCACCAGAGGAAGACGCCGCCGTCCCGGGGAGAACTCGGGCGGCGGCGTCGCCGTCTTTCGTGGGCGTGTGCGCAGGTCAGGCGGGGTCTCGCGGGTGAGGTCAGCTCGATTTTGCCCGCTGGACTCCTTGGCGTTACACTATCCCCCGTCGCCGCGAGGCACGGACTCCGAACAATCGGGGTTGTGACGCGGGGTGGAGCAGTTCGGTAGCTCGCTGGGCTCATAACCCAGAGGTCGTAGGTTCGAATCCTGCCCCCGCCACCACGAACACGTAACGAGGGCCCCGGCTCGGGAAACCGAGCCGGGGCCTTTGTCGTATCTCATTCCCACCATCCGCGCGCGGGTCCGTTCTCGATAACCTTCCCGCGGGCGGGCCGCGTGGGGGAGCCCCACCCCCGCAGCCGGTCGGGGCATCGCCGCCGGTCCGAGGCCCGATAGCCGGTTAGTTGCGCGACGATGCCGGCGTTGGTCTGGGCGATTGTTAGGGTTTGTGGGCAAAAAACGTTTCCCCGCACGAGACCCGAGGAAGAGCCTTCCATGACGAGACCGCACCCGGAGATCCCGCCGGCGCGCGCCGCCGCGCCGGGGGACGAGGCGGCGGTCGAGCTTCCCTGGCGGGGATCGGCGATCGCGGGCCCCTCGGGGCTCGGGCCCTAGGACGGGCGAGCCTGCGCGGCGCCCCGACGACCAGCCCCGCGCCGACCGGGTAGGAGACTCCCGGCGGGCGCGGGGCGAGCGCTATCCACCCGCCCGACCCGCGATTCGGGGCGGCCCGCCGATCCGGAAGAGTCCCTTTTACCGCCATGCCCAAGCCAGTAGGCAAGACCACCAGCTACGAGCCCGGCCTCGACGGGCTGCGCGCCCTCGCCGTCATCGCCGTGTTCATCTACCACGTCAACACCGACTGGCTGCCGGGCGGCCTGCTCGGCGTCGCGGTATTCTTCACCCTGTCGGGCTGGCTGATCACCGGCGGGCTGCTGCGCGACTGGCGCAACCACAAGCAGATCCGCTTCCTGCGCTTCTGGGGGCGGCGCTTCCGCCGCCTGCTGCCGGCCATGCTCGTCGTCGTCGCGGCGACCACGCTCGCGGTGTGGCTCGCCGACCGGGAGAACTTCTCCGACGTCGCCGCCGAGGCCGGCTCCTCGCTGCTCTACGTCAACAACTGGTACAACATCCTCTTCGGCGACTCGTACTTCGACCAGTTCGGGCCCGCCTCCCCGCTGGGGCACATGTGGTCGCTGTCGGTAGAGGAGCAGTTCTACCTCATCTGGCCCCTGCTACTCGGCGGGATCATCGCCGCGACGAGGGGCCTGTCGCGCCACCGCGCGAAGTCCGTCATGCTCGCCGCGGCGCTGGCGATCATGGTCGCGAGCTTCGCCGCGATGTGGCTTATCGCCGAGCCCGGCTGGGACAACACCCGCGTCTACGAGGGCACCGACACCCGCGCCGGCGGGCTTCTAGCCGGCGCGGCGCTCGCGATCGCGCTGTTCCACGTGGGCCCCGGCACCCCGCCGCAGCACCGCAACCGCTACCTCGCCGACGCGCTCGGCATCGCCGGGCTCGTCACGGTCGTCGTTCTCTTCGTCGTCGGCGACGAGAACTCGCTGTTCCTCTACCGGGGCGGGATCATCGCGCTCACGGTCGCGACGTGCGCGCTCGTCTACGCCGTGCAGGTGCCCGGCACGCTCTCCAAGTTGGTGTTCTCGCTCGAGCCGCTGCGCTGGGTCGGGGAGCGCTCCTACGGCATCTACCTGTGGCACATGCCGATCATCGCGCTCACCCCGATCGGCTGGGCCGAGGACAACCGGCCGCTCTCAGTCGCGCTGCAGGCCGCGCTGACGATCGCGCTCGCCGCCGCGTCCTGGCGGCTCGTCGAGGACCCGATCCGCACCCACGGGCTCGCCTCCCTCGGCCTCAGGCGCAAGCCCAAGGCCACAGGGCCGACCATCGGGGAGGTGTGGGGCCTGCCCGCGGGCACGATGCGCCCGCGCGCCCCGAAGGCCCCGGACATCAAGCCCGCCGTCGCGTGGTCGGGCGTCATGGTGTTGGTGCTCGCCACCGCGACGTCGCTTACTTCCCTGCGCGCTGCGGAGAGCTTCGCCCAGGAGCGGGAGCCCGGCGCGGCCGCCTCGCCCGGGGGTGGCGCAGGCGCCGCCGAGGAGGAGGCCGCCCGCCCCGAGGCCGAGGCCGCGGAGCCGAGCACCGAGGATGAGCCGGAGCCCACCGCCACGTCGTGCACCGCGGTCGTCCACGTCGGCGACTCGACCTCAATCGGCATGTTCGACGACCAGAGCCTCCCCGACCCGGCCGACAACGCGGAGGCCGCCTACCTCGCCGCCGGCGCCGACTACGTCCGCGAGAGCGTCTTCGGGCCGCGCGCCACGACCGACGGGTGGAACGAGTACCCCTCCGCGGTCGACTCGGTGAAGCAGCTCCTCGACGAGGGCCAGCCCGAGGGCACCTGCTGGGTGATCAACACCGGCGTCAACGACGCGGCGAACGTCGCGGTCGGCTCGATCCCGCCGGTCGAGGAGCGCATCCGCATCATGCTCGACCTGCTCGACGGCCAGCGGGTGATGTGGCCGACCACCGTCTCCGACACGGAGAGCGGCCCGTGGGCGCAGGAGAACATGCGCGAGTTCAACGAGGCGCTGCTGCGCGTCCAGAAGGACTACCCGAACCTCCGGGTCTTCGACTGGGCCGCGGAGGTCGACCACGCGTGGTTCCTCGAGGGCGACTTCGTGCACTACAACGCGACCGGCAACGCGGAGCGCTCCCACCGGTTCGCCGGCGCGCTCGTGCGCGCCTTCCCCGAGGGCAAGAAGACCTCGGACGCGCCGGTGGTGAGCTCCGGGAGGTAAACCCGCGGCGGGCGGGCGGCGCTGCCCGGCGGCTCGAGGGCGCGGGGCCTTTTAGCCGCGCCGCGCGATCGAGGCGTAGGCCACCGCGATGCAGCCGATGATCCACGCGACGAGCACGAGCACGGGGCGCAGGATCGGGTCGCCGTCGCGGAAGGTCACCTCGCGCACGACCTCGGCGACGGGGGTGAAGGGGAAGACCTGGTGGATGCCCGCCGCCCACGCGGGGAGCCGCTCGGCGGGGTACGCGATCGGGGAGAAGAGCAGCCCGACGAGCATGACCAGCTGCGTGACGATGGGCAGCACGTCGGGGTGCAGGAGGAACGCCATCGCGTAGCCGAGCTGCACCATGGCGACGATGACGAAGGCGATGCCGAGGACGAACCACACGTCGACGTGCATGCTTAAGTCGAAGTGGACCCAGGCCGCGGCGATGCCGACGACGAAACCGGGGATCGAGGCGAGCGTCCAGATCGTGGCCTCCGCGATGAGCAGCGCGAAGCGTGGCACCGGCTGCGCCTTCTGGTAGTCGAGCAGCCCGGTGCGCTTGTAGACGCTGATGACCTGCGGGGCGACGACCGCGCCGACGGAGATGATGCCGAGCGACCACGCGCCGGTGGAGAGGTACTTCGTCTCCTCCGGGCCGACGTCGCCGAGGAACAGGGTCATCCCGAAGATGAGGCTCGCCGACAGGAGGATCTGCAGGATGGAGAACGCCGGCAGGAGGTAGCGGTTCCTCGTCGCCGTCCACGAGATGAGCGCGCCGAGGGCGCGCAGCGCGTTCGGGCTGGTCGGCGGCGCGGGCGTCGCGCGCAGCCGAGGGGCGGGCCTAGTGGTCATCCGCGTACTCCTTGTAGAGCGACTCGAGAGTGGGCGGGGAAAGCCGGTAGCCGGAGGCCTCGCCGCGGGCGACGAGCCCGACGACCCACGCGGTCCGGCAGGGGCGTCCTCCAGCGCGAGCGAGTAGACGGCGCGCCTGTGGCCGGCGTCCACGGTCGTGTGCGCGACGGGCGGGGCGGGCGGCACGTCGACGGGGTGGGGGAAGTCGACCTCGAGGCTCGCGGTGCGCATCCGCTCCGCGAAGTCCGCAGCCCCCCAGGTCGGTGACGATGCGCCCCTGGTCCATGAGCACGCAGCGGTCGGCGACGCGCTGCACCTCCATGAGGTTGTGGGTGACGACGAAGACGATCCGCCCCTCGTCGGCGAGGCCGCGGAGGTGGCTCCACAGAAGCTCGCGGCGCGGCGGGTCGACGTCGTTGGTGGGCTCGTCGATGAGCAGGATCTCGGTGCGCGCCACGGTCGCCATGGCGTAGGACGTCAGGCGCCGCAGCCCGCCGGAGAGCTTCGTGCCGCGGATGTCCCGCCACGCCGCGATGTCGAGCAGCTCGATGAGCTCCTCGGCGGCGGCGCGCGCCCGCCGGCGGTTCATCCCGCGGATCTTCGCGATCGACGTGATCGCCTGGTAGGGGGTGACGCCCTCGAGTGGGGAGTAGTCCTGCGGCATCGTCGCCGCGTAGAGCCGGGCCGACGCGGGGTCGGCGACGAAATCGAGCGGGCCGTAGGTGATCGAGCCTGAGGACGGCTTGAGCACCCCGATGATCTGCTTGAGCAGCGTCGACTTGCCTGCCCCGTTGTGCCCGAGCAGCGCGACGAGCTCGCCCGGGCGCAGGTCGAGCGAGACAGCGTCGTTCGCTTTCTTCCCGCCGCGGTACGCCTTGGAGACCTCCCGCAGGGAGAGCATCCGATCGGCGGTCGGTGGTGCGGTCAACGTAGGAAATCCTCCTCTATATTGGACAGCCGCGTTGCTTTCTCTGGTGAGGCGCAGGCCGGGCACGCGTCCTCGTATGGCGGCCATGGTTCGTGTGCCCAGGAGCTCCCCGCCGTGTAGTCGATTTCGTACTGGCGCCCCAGCGTGCGCGGTGGCGCGTAGCCGGTCAGGAACCGGACTGCCTCGTCGACCACGAACGCGCACAATTGATATATGGCGGGGCCGTAGGCGATGGAAGGCGGGGAGTCGTTCGACGAGAACAGCGAGCTCAGCTGGGAGAGATAATCGTCGTCGGCGTCCTTGTCATACTCATGGAGACAGTCCAGACAACCGGTCATCCCCGGTGCGATGCTCAGAACTCGGCCGTGGGAAAGCTGGGAAAGGACGAATGAGCAAGGGATGCCTAGCGCGACCGGAGCTCGGCTAGCTCGTCGCTGTGCGATGAAGGGTGGCTCATCCATGGCACAGATGATGAGGTCCGTTCCCTTAGCTACCTGCACGATGTCGGATGCCGAGTCCATCCGTGCGTCGATGGCGCGTACTTCTAGCGATGAGTTCAGCTGGTTGAGTCGGTCGCGCGCCGCCGCGGTCTTCGGCCGCCCGATATCGTGCTCGCCGAAGAGCAGCTGCCTGCCGAGGTTACTCTCGTCGACGGTGTCGAAGTCGGCGATGGTCAGGGAAGCGGGGCCAAGGCCAGCAAGAAGCTGCACGATAGTTGAGCCACCGCCCCCGAGTCCTAACACCGTTATATGTGAGCGACGAAGTCCATCGACGAAAATGGAAACCGGTGAACCTATACCAGAGAAGGTCCGAAGATAATTTGCCGTGGGTCCGAGGCGTGCCGGAACCTCCGGGTGCTCGAATGAGGGCGGTGTCTCCACAAACCCGAAAGAGTCCAGTAGGTTGATCCCATCGATGACATCGTCGCGCTCGAGGTCCGGGAACTCGCTTAGCATCTCGTGAACAACCTCGCCGACGTTCCTCCCGTCGAGAAGGTGGATGAGACGCCACAGGTAGCGGTGAGGGTCATCGAATTCTTGGGTGACGTCGATCTGAGCGCCGATCCGGAAGATTGTATCTGATAGCCGGTAGATAGGGTGGATGTCTTTAAATCTGATTACAGATGCGTTATTGTGTATAAAACTTATACCCTGGCCCGGGCTCGAAGACCCGGGCCAGGGTCGTCAAGCGCTAGATAGCGCCCCACTTGACCTTGACCTTGCCGCGCTCGTTGAGCGGGCGAACCTTCACGCCTTTCATGGTGATCTCCTTGATTCGTAGGGGGTGACGGTACCTGCGGGAAGCCCGCAGGCGTGCGCATAGCGTAGCCCGAAAAGTGAGATGGGAGGCAAAAAAATTCATAGGGATGTAAGCCACTTCTAAGAGGAGGAGGGGTGGCTCGCGATCACAGTCACGAGAAGCGACCGCCCCGCTCGCCGCGGCAACGTTACGGAGAGGGTGAGGGCGTGGCGTTTTTCGAACGCCACGTGTAATCCAGGAGCTACGGCAGCCGCGGCAAGCGTGCCTGCCCGCGCCGGCGGCCTAGCGGCCCTTTATGCGAGTGCCCCAAGCGCGGGAGCAGCGACGCCGGGGACAACAACCCAGCTGGTCATCGGTGTAGAGACCGGTAGCGGTAGCGTGCGAATTCTCCTCTAGAGGTGGCGCGGTGCCCGGTAACGACGCCTGAAGCCCGCACCGGGCTGTTGTGCTCGGTGCGGGCAGGGGAAGGGTTCGGCGCCGGGGAGGGGCCGCGCAGCGTTAGCCGACTGCGCGACGCTCCCCGGAAGTCCGAAGACGGCTCAGGATTGGCCGGTCGAGAGCGAACACCGTCGAGGCGGCGGGGAAGAGCAGCACGACCGCCGACAGCAGCACCATCACGGGGTACTGCCCGGTGAGCTGGTCGGCGAGCCAGTAGAGCATGAGCGTCGCGATCGAGACTGCGGCCGCGGGGATCGTCGCGGCCCCGAGGACGAGCGCGGCCCCGAGGGTGAGCTCGACGAGCGGCACCGCGAACCCGAAGAGTCCGGGCGCGCCGCCGAGGAGCGCCTCGGCGAGGCCCTGGTAGACGCCCGGGACGCGCGCGTTGCCGGTCGCGCTCTCGACGACGAGGCGGATGTCGGCTGCCCCGAAGCCAGCGCGGTACTTGGTGGCGGCCTCGAGGAGCCACAAAACGCCCGCGGCGACGCGCACCGCGGCGGCGAGGCCCCCTCCGACGAGTCTGGCGGCCGGCATTACGCGAGCTTCGCGGCGCCGAAGACGGTCTTCGCCTTATCGCAGTGGACGACGAGGTGGCTGTACATCGCGGCGTCCGCCACGTCGAGCTTGAAGGTCTGCTCGGCCTCGTCGAAGGCCACCGCGCCGAGCTCCTTGCCGGCCTCGACGGCCTTCTCGTCGGTGCCGTTGGCGAGGTAGAGGTGCAGGTCCGGGGCCTCGTCGGAGGAGAAGCCGGCGAGCTTCACCATGCCGCCCGCGACGGCGGCGGTGCCCTCGACGCTCTTGTCGTTGAGGCCCTCGAACATCGCGCCCTTCGCCGCGGGCATGTCGCCTTCTTCGGCGAGCTTCGCGGCGCCGAAGACGGCCTTCGCCTTGTCGCAGTGGATGACGACGTGCGAGTACTTGTCGGCGTCGACCCCGTCGAGGTCGAAGCTCTGCTCGGCCTCGTCGAAGGCCACCGCGCCGAGCTCCTTGCCGGCCTCGACGGCCTTCTCGTCGGTGCCGTTGGCGAGGTAGAGGTGCAGGTCGGGGCCCTCGTCGGACGAGAAGCCCGAGAGCATGAGCTTGCCGTCCTTGATGGTGGCGGTGCCCTCGACACTCTTGTCGTTGAGGCCCTCGAACATGCCCGCCCGCTCGGCCGCGGCGCTCATCATCTTGGAGGGTGCGGACGTCGTGGCGGACGCCTTCGAGCTCATCTCGGCGGGCATCTCCTCGTCGGAGCCGCAGGCGGCGAGGAGGGGCAGGGCCAGGGAGACCGCAGCGGTGGCGGTGAGGAGGGAGGAGCGCATGGCTGAAAGCTTCCTTCTGCTCGGAGTGGTGAGGATCCGGTGGTGTCCCGCCGGTGAGCCTGAACCTAAACCCGCCCGGGTGGCGGGCAGGGGAATCTTTCAGAACCGTAAGACTTCGGGCGCGCTGCGCTGGGCCTTCGCCCGCTAGTCTTAGCCACCATGACAACGACAGCATCGGTGATGCTCGTCGAGGACGACGCCACGGTCCTCGCCGTCGTCTCCGACTACCTCGGCGCGCGCGGCTTCGCGGTGACCGCGCTCGGCGACGGCATCGCCGCCCGCGAGGCGCTCGCCACCGCCCAGCCCGACGTCCTGGTCCTCGACCGGATGCTGCCGGGCCTAAGCGGCGACGAGCTGTGCGCCGAGGTGCGCGAGAGCGCGCCGGGCACCCCGATCATCATGCTCACCGCGCTCGACGCCGTCGCCGACCGGATCTCGGGCCTCGAGCACGGGGCGGACGACTACATCGCCAAGCCGTTCGCGCTGCGCGAACTGCAGCTGCGCATCGAGGCGATGCTGCGCCGCTCCCAGGCCGCGCACGTCACCAGCGAGCCGTTTCGCCTTGGGCCCTTTAGCGTCGATCCTGCCCGCCGCCGCATCACCCTCGACGGCGCGGAGATCGACCTCACCACCAGGGAATACGAGCTCTTCCTCTTCCTGCTCACCAACCCCAACCGGACGCTCACCCGCGACGACATCCTCAAGGAGGTGTGGGGCTGGAGCTTCGGCGCGGCCTCCACCGTCACCGTCCACGTGCGGCGGCTGCGCGAGAAGATCGAGCCCGAGCCGCGCTACCCGCGCTACCTACTCACCGAGTGGGGCAAGGGCTACCGCTTCACCGTGGACGGGGTGGCGTGATGCTCGCGCCGGGCGACATCGTCCTGATCGCCCTGACGGCCCTGGGCTGCACCGCCGCGGTGACGGCGCTGGCGCTGCTCGCGCTGCGGCTGGGAAAGAACCGCCCGCTGGGCTACCGGACCGTGGTCGTGGTGCTCGCGGCGATCCTCTCGGTGGTGGCGTCGACCGCGGCGATCGCCGCGGAGATGTACCTCTCCGCCCACGACTTCCAGGTGCTGCTCTGGGTGATCGGCATCGCCGCGGCGATGAGCCTCGTAGCCGCGGCCGTGACGGCGCGCGCGGCGCGCGCCTCGCTCAAGGAGTCCGTCAAGGACCTCGAGCGGGGCGCGGTCGTCGCCCCCGTCGAGGGCGCCGGCCGCGAGATCGGGCGGCTGTCGGCGCAGCTCTCGGAGACCTCCCACAGGCTCGCGGAGGCGCGCGCCGAGCTCGAGCGGCTCGACGCTGCGCGGCGCCGGTTCTTCGCGTGGATCTCCCACGACCTGCGCACCCCGCTCACCGGCATCAGCGCGCTCTCGGAGGCTCTCGAGTCGGGCACCGCGAGCGACCCGGCCGGCTACCTGCGCCAGATCCGCGCGCAGGTGGGCACGATGAGCCGGCTCGTCGACGACCTCTTCGAGCTCTCCCAGATCGAGAGCGGCACCCTCAAACTGCGGCTCGAGGACATCGAGCTCCTCGACGTCGTCTCCGACGCGGTCGCCGACGTTTCGCCCCTCGCGGAGGCGCGCGGCATCCGCATCACGCACGCGGGCGTCGAGGGCCGGCAGCTGCGCGCCGACCCCCACGAGCTCACCCGCGTGCTCATCAACCTGCTCTCCAACAGCATCAGGCACGCTCCGGCGGGCTCGACGATCACCATCACCGCGGAGCACCGCGGCGAGCGGCTCACCCTCTCGGTGCTCGACGAGGGCAGCGGCGTGTCCGCGCGGGACCTCGAGCACATCTTCGAGATCGGCTGGCGGGCGAGCCAGGCGCGCACCCCGGGCCCGAAGACCGGCGCGGGGCTGGGGCTCGCGATCGTGCAGGGCATCGTCGAGGCCCACGGCGGGGAGGTCGGCGCGGAGAACGTCGAGCGCGGCTTCCGCCTCAGCATCGCGCTGCCCGCCTAGTTGAGGGCGCGCTCGCGCGGGGCGGGGTGCACCCCGTGCGGGGGTGGCGCCCCGCAGGGCGGTACCGGCCGCAAGGCAGCCTAGGTATACCCTTTCCGGGGACATCGCGGGCTAGAGGCCAGCCGGCTTTCCGGCCAGCCTCACGCCGGCACCACCAATCGATAAGGCGGTCTTCATGGAGCAGGCTGATTCCGTGCTTCGGCTCGACGCGCAGTGGATCGACTATCTTCTCGTCGCTGTCTACTTCGTGTTCGTCCTCGGCATCGGCTGGGCGGCCCGGCGCAGGGTCTCCAGCTCGATCGACTACTTCCTCTCCGGCCGGGGGCTGCCCGCCTGGGTCACGGGCCTGGCGTTCATCTCCGCGAACCTCGGCGCCGTGGAGATCATCGGCCACTCCGCGAACGGCGCGATGTACGGCATGCAGACGATGCACTACTTCTGGATCGGCGCCGTGCCGGCGATGATCTTCCTGGGCATCGTCATGATGCCCTTCTACTACGGCTCGAAGGTGCGCTCCGTGCCGGAGTTCATGCTGCGCCGCTTCGGGCCGACCTCGCACCTCGTCAACGCGATCTCGTTCGCGCTCGCGCAGCTGCTCATCGCCGGGGTGAACCTCTTCCTGCTCGCGAAGGTCGTGGAGTCGCTGCTCGGCTGGCCGCTGTGGGTCACCCTGCTCGTCGCCGCGGCGATCGTTTTGTCCTACATCACGCTGGGTGGGCTGTCGGCGGCGATCTACAACGAGGTGCTGCAGTTCTTCGTCATCGTCGCGGCGTTCGTGCCGCTTACTGTCATCGGGCTCAACGCCGTCGGCGGCTGGAGCGGGCTCAAGGAGCGCCTCGGCGAGTCGCACTTCCAGACGTGGCCCGCGAGCGAGCTCTCCGGCTTCGATAACCCGGCGCTGTCCGCGGCGGGCATCGTCTTCGGCCTGGGCTTCGTGCTCTCCTTCGGGTACTGGACGACGAACTTCGTCGAGGTGCAGCGCTCCATGGCGGCGGAGAGTATGTCGGCGGCGCGCCGCACCCCGATCATCGGGTCGTTCCCGAAGATGCTCATCCCCTTCGTCGTCGTCATCCCGGGCATGGTCGCCGGCGCGATCGTCACGCCGATCGCGAACGGCTCTGCCGACCCCAACGATGCGGTGCTCTACCTCATGCGCGACCTGCTGCCCAACGGGCTTCTGGGCGTGGCGATCGCGGGGCTGCTCGCCGCGTTCATGGCGGGCATGGCGGCGAATATCTCCGCGTTCAACACGGTGGTGAGCTACGACATCTGGCAGACCTACATCGTCAAGGACCGCCCGGACGGCTACTACCTGCGCGTCGGCCGGATCGCGACGTGCGCGGCCGCGGCGATCGCCGTGGGCACCGCGCTCATCGCCGCGGAGTTCGGCAACATCATGGACTACCTGCAGACCCTCTTTGGGTTCTTCAACGCGCCGCTCTTCGCGACGTTCCTTCTGGGCATGTTCTGGCGGCGGATGAGCCCGACCGCGGGCTGGACTGGGCTGGTCTCCGGGACGCTCGCGGCGATCGTCTTCTGGCTCTTCACGGTGGGGGAGAACCCCACCATCGAGCTGCCGGGCCAGGGCGCGGCGTTCATCGCCGCGGGCGTGGCGTTCGCCGTCGACATCGTCGTCTCCGTGGTGGTCACCCAGTTCACCGCCCCGAAGCCCGAGCGCGAGCTCGTCGGCTTCGTCTACGGCGCCACGCCGAAGGAGCGGCTGCGCGACCCCCGCGAGGCGGAGCTGCCGTTCTACCGGCGCACCATCCCGCTGGGCATCATGGGGCTCGGGCTCGTCGTCGCGCTCAACCTCGTGTTCCTCTAGCCCCGCGGCTCCCCGCGCCCGCGCGGCGCGGGGACAATGGGACACATACATCAAGCACCCACCGGAATCGTCGACCGACCGAAACTCAAAGGAATCAAGGGGGAAGGACCATGGCTACCGCCCAGACCAGCGGCGAGGAGGCCGCCCCGAGCCGCGTGCACCGCGCCGGCGCCTTCGACATCCGCTCCGTGACCGGCGCTCTCATCGGCCTCTACGGCATCGTGCTGCTCGTGGCGTGGCTCGTCGTCGACCCGGGCGTCAACCCCGAGACCGGCCAGCCCAAGGACGCCGCGAACAACCTCTGGGCCGGTATCGCGATGCTCGCCGTCGCGGCCGCGTTCTTCGCCTGGGCGAGGCTGCGGCCCATCGTCGTCGACGACGACTAAGCCCGACCGCCCACCGCGCCGACGACGACGCGCAACTAGGAGGCATCGACCCGTGCTCGAGGAGACCTACGAGGGCCTAAGAATCACCCGCGGCCGGCTCGCCGACGACCGGGAGATCATCTACGTCGACCGGGACCCCGACGCGCCGCCGCGCACCGCGCCCGACCCCCGGGAGCTGCCCGAGCAGCGGCCCGCCAGCGAGCTGCGCCGCGACCCGCTCACCGGCGAGTGGCGGGTGTTCGCCGCGCACCGGCAGGACCGCACCTTCCTCCCGCCCGCGAGCGACGACCCGCTGAGTCCCGCCCGCCCCGGCGCCAAGCCCAGCGAGGTGCCCGCCGACGACTACGACATCCTCGTCTTCGAAAACCGCTTCCCCTCGCTGAGCACCCGCGCGGAGATCTCAGACGGCGCGGAGCTGGGGCTCGGGCCGCTCGTCGAGCGCGCCGCCGCGCTGGGCCGCTGCGAGGTCGTCTCCTACACCCCCGACCCCGAGGGCTCGTTCAAGGACCTGCCCCGGGAGAAGGTGCGCGCGCTCATCGACGTGTGGGCCCACCGCACGGCGGAGCTCGCGGCGATCCCCGGGGTGCGGGCGGTCTTCCCGTTCGAGAACCGCGGCGAGGAGATCGGGGTGACCTTGAGCCACCCGCACGGGCAGATCTACGCCTACCCCTTCGTCCCACCGCGGCTCGCCAGGCTCAGCGAGCGCGCCGCCGAGCACGAGGCCGCCACCGGCCGCGACCTCTTCGCCGACGTGCTCGCCGCCGAGCTCGACGCCGGGCGCCGCGTTCTTACCGAGACCGAGCACTTCGTGGCCTACGTGCCCGCCGCGGCCGCCTGGCCCCTCGAGGCGATCGTCATGCCCCGCCGGGCCGTCTCGTCGTTCCCCGGCCTTACCGCCGGCGAGCGCGACGACCTCGCGGGGCTCCTGCCCGACCTCTTCGCCGCGGTCGACCGGTTCTTCCCCGGCATCGAGGCCACCCCTTATATCGCGGCGTGGAACCAGGCGCCCGACCCCGCGGCGGGGGAGGGCCCGGTGCGGCTCCACCTGCAGCTCTTCTCCCTCATGCGCTCGCCGGGGCGAATGAAGTACCTCGCCGGCTCCGAGTCCGCCATGGGCGCGTGGATCAGCGACACCACCCCCGAGACCATCGCCGACCGGCTACGCGAGGTGTGGCCGTGCTAGCCGGCCCGCCCCGCGGCGACGAGTCCCTCGCCGCCGACGCCGCGGCCCTGTTTCGGGCCGAGCACGGCCAAGCCCCGGCCGGGGTGTGGGCCGCGCCCGGGCGCGTCAACCTCATCGGCGAGCACGTCGACTACGCCGCCGGGGTGTGCCTGCCCACCGCGCTGCCTCACTGCACCGCCGTCGCCGCCGCGCCCCGCGGCGACGGGCGGGTGAGCGCCGTGTCGCTCGCGCCGGGCGGGCGGCGGCTCGCCGAGTCCTGCGCGCTCGACGAGGTCGGCGCGGGCCGCCCGGCGGGCTGGCTCGGCTACGTCGCGGGCACGCTCGCCGCGCTGGGCGCCGGCGGCTGCGATCTAGCAATCGTCTCCGACGTACCGGTCGGCGCGGGCCTCTCGAGCTCCGCGGCGCTCACGTGCGCGACCGCGCTCGCCGCCGCGGGGCTCGCCGGGAACGACGACCCCGATGAGGAGGACCGCCGCCGGCTGCTCGCCGCCGCCGTCCGCGCGGAGAACCACGTCGTCGGCGCGAACACCGGCGGGCTCGACCAGGCCGCGAGCCTCCTCGCGGAGGCCGGGCACGCCGTCGCCCTCGACTTCGCCGGCGACACCGCAAGGCTCGTGCCCTTCGACCCGGGCGCCGCGGGGCTCAGCGTGCTCGTCGCCGACACGCGCGTCGCCCACGACCACGCGGCCGGCGGCTACGGCTCCAGACGCGGGCTCGTCGACGACGTCGCCCGCCGGCTCGCCGCCGAGGGCCTAGGCTTCCGCGACCCCGGGGCGCTCGAGGCGGCGGTGCGGCTCGCCGGCCCCGAGCTCGGCGAGGAGCTCGTCGAGGCGAGGGTGCGCCACGTCGTCGAGGAGACGGCCCGCGCCGCCCGCGCGACGCAGCTCGCCGCGGCGGGCCGGCTGGCCGAGCTGGGGGAGCTCATGGCGGAGTCGCACCGCTCGCTGCGCGACTTCTTCGAGGTCTCCACCGGGGAGCTCGACTCGGCGGTCGACGCGGCGCTCGGCGCGGGCGCGGCGGGCGCACGGCTCACCGGCGGGGGATTCGGCGGCTCCGCGATCGCGCTGTGCCCCGACCCCGAGGCCGTCGTCTCCGCCATCGCCGAGGTCGCGAAGCGGCGGGGCTATCCCGAGCCGCGGTTCTTCCTCGCGCCGCCGTCCGCCGGTGCGCGGCGGATCGCCTAGCGAGACGGCGAGACGATGTAGTTGCGCCAGTCACCCGTGAGTGCTTCGAGCACCTCCTCGTGGAGGGGCCCGTTCGTCGCGACGGCGCTGCCGCCGGCTGGGCCCGGGTTGCCGTCGAGGTCGGTGAACGTGCCGCCGGCCTCGGCGACGACGGCGGCCGGGGCCGCGAGGTCCCACAGGGAGACCTCCGGCTCGGCGGCGACGTCGACCGCGCCCTCGGCGAGCAGGCAGTAGTTGAAGAAGTCTCCGTAGCCGCGCAGCCGCCACGCCCTGTCGGTGAGCTCGACGAGCCGGTCGCGCAGGTTTCGCTCGCGCCAGCCGCTCAGCGAGGAGATCGCGATCGAGGCGTCCTCGATCGTTCCGACCTTCGACACCCCGATCCGGACCGGGTCGGCGTCCTCCTCGGTGAGGAACGCGCCCGCGCCGCGGGCGGCGTACCAGCGGCGGTGCAGTGCCGGCGCCGAGACGATCCCGACGACGGGCTCGCCGGCGTCGACGAGGGCGATGAGCGTGGCCCACACGGGCACGCCGCGCACGAAGTTCTTCGTGCCGTCGATGGGGTCGATGACCCACTGGCGGCCGGCGAGCTCCGGCTCGCCGCCGAGCTCCTCGCCGAGCAGCGCGTCGTCGGGGCGGCGCTCGCCAAGGAGCCGGCGGATTGTCTCCTCGGTGGCGACGTCCGCCTCGGTGACGGGGGTGTCGTCGGGCTTGGCGCGCACGGCGAGCCTAGTGCGGCCGCGGAAGGCGTCGAGCGTGTAGTCGGAGACGGCGTCGGCGAGCTCGAGGGCCACCGCGAGGTCGGATTCGTACGAGGTCATGGGGCCGATCGTAGGGCAGCGGGTGTGTTAGAGCACCCACTCGAGGACGCGGGCGGCGTCCTCGACCGCCCGGGGGCGGCCCGCGAGCCGCCAGGACACGCCCGCGGCCTCGACGGTGCGGGTCGTGCCACCGGCGCCCTCGACGAGCGCGCGGCCGGGCAGCCAGTCCCAGGATGTGACGGTGTGCTGGAGCCACAGGTCGTGCCCGCCGGAGGCGGTGTCGGCGAGGTCCACCGAGCCCGCGCCGAGCATCCGCTGCGTCGCGGCCCGGGCGACGACCGCCTCGTAGCCGCGCCGCTGCGGGGTGTCGCCGAGGAACTTCGGGTCGAGGTAGGTCGCCACCGCCGCCTCCTCGAGGGGCACGTCCGCGGGAGCGTTGAGCCGCTTGCCGTCGCGGGTGGTGGGGATCTCGGGCCCGCCGAGCCACGTGTAGCCCATCGCGGTGCGGTGCACCGCGCCGAGAATGATGCGCTCGGGGTTGTCGGGGTCGCCCTCGACGAGCGCGAGCGCGCTGCACCAGTAGTCCGAGCCGCGGGTGAAGTTAAAGGTCCCGTCGACCGGGTCGACGACCCACGTGCGCCCGGAGGAGCTCTTGGCGGCCGCGCCCTCCTCGCCGACGATCCCGTCGTCGGGGCGGGCCTCGGAAAGAACGCGGCTGACGAAGTGCTCGGCGGCGCGGTCGGCGTCGGTGACGACGTCGGTGAGCCCCGTCTTGTGGTCGACGCTCAGGCCGATCTCGCGGAGCCGCCACGCGAGGCGGCCCGCGTTGAGCACGAGGTCGCGGGCGAGCCCCTCGTCGTCGCGGTCGCCGTGCGCGGCGAGCTGGGTCTTCGCCATCGCGTCGGCGAGCTCTAGGGGGCTATGCCCGCCGGGGAGGGTGGGGGAATCCTGCGTGTCGCTCATGGTCTCCATTGTGCAGGCAGTGGGGAGGAATCGGGCGGCCCGCCGCTAAAGTGGGGGCCCATGCGACCGGAAGTTTCCTCGGAGATCAACGACGTGGCCAAGACGCTCGACGGCATCGAGCAGGTCATGGACCCCGAGCGGCTCGCCGAGCGGGTCCGGGAGCTCGAGGAGACGGCCGCCGACCCCGAGCTGTGGGACGACCCGCCCCACGCGCAGCAGGTCACGACGGAGCTCTCCGCGACGCAGGCGAAGCTCAGGCGCCTCAAGGAGCTGCGCCAGCGGGTCGACGACCTGCCGGTCATCGCGGACCTCGCCGAGGAGGAGGGCGAGCCCGAGACGTTCACCGAGGAGCTCGACTCGCTGCGCGCGGCGGTCGACCGGCTCGAGGTGACGACCCTGCTCTCCGGGGAGTACGACGAGCGCGAGGCGGTCATCACCATCCGCTCGGGCGCGGGCGGCGTGGACGCCGCCGACTGGGCGGAGATGCTCATGCGCATGTACACCCGCTGGGCGGAGCGCCACGACCACCAAGTCGAGGTCTTCGACGTCTCCTACGCGGAGGAGGCGGGCATCAAGTCCGCGACGTTCGTCGTGCACGGGGAGTACATGTACGGCGAGCTTTCCGTCGAGCAGGGCGCCCACCGGCTCGTCCGGCTCTCCCCGTTCGACAACCAGAACCGCCGGCAGACCTCCTTCGCGGAGGTCGAGGTGCTCCCCGTCGTCGAGCAGACCGACCACATCGACATCCCCGAGTCGGAGATCCGCGTCGACGTCTATCGCTCGTCCGGGCCGGGCGGGCAGTCGGTGAACACCACCGACTCCGCGGTGCGCATGACCCACCTGCCCACCGGCATCGTCGTGACCTGCCAGAACGAGAAGTCGCAGATCCAGAACCGCGCCTCCGCGCTCAAGGTGCTCCAGGCGAAGCTGCTCGAGCGCAAGCGCCAGGAGGAGCGCGCCGAGCTCGACGCGCTCGGCGCGGGCGGCAACGCCTCGTGGGGCAACCAGATGCGCTCCTACGTGCTGCACCCCTACCAGATGGTCAAGGACCTGCGCACCGGCGTGGAGGTCAACGACCCCGACCGGGTGCTCGGCGGGGACATCGACCGCTTCCTTGAGGCCGGCATCCGGTGGCGCAAGGAGCAGCAGGAGGACGAGGGCGAGCAGTAGCGCCCCGGCCCGCCCCGGGCGGGGTCGCCCGTGGTGCGCGTGTTGCGCCCGCCCCGGTGCGGTTGGCTACGCTTTTAACCCGTGATCACGTTTGACGCGGTAACCAAGGTATATAAGGCCTCGGCGAGGCCCGCCCTGCACGACATCTCGCTGACGATCGACAAGGGCGAGTTCGTCTTCCTCATCGGCCAGTCGGGCTCGGGGAAGTCGACGTTTCTGCAGCTGCTCGTGCGCGAGGAGAACGTCTCGGCCGGCGACATCCACTTCGACGACTTCCACGTCAACAAGCTGCGCGGCAAGGCCATCAACCAGCTGCGCCGGCGCATCGGCTACGTGTTTCAGGACTTCCGGCTCCTGCCGAAGCTCTCCGTCTACGACAACGTCGCCTTCGCCCTCGAGGTGATCGGCAAGACGAAGAAGCAGATCAACAAGTACGTGCCCGAGACCCTCGAGCTCGTCGGGCTGGGTTCCAAGGCAGACCGCATGCCCAACGAGCTCTCCGGCGGGGAGCAGCAGCGCGTCGCCATCGCCCGCGCGTTCGTCAACCGGCCGCTGCTGCTGCTCGCCGACGAGCCGACCGGCAACCTCGACCCGGACACCGCGGACGGCATCATGAACGTGCTCGCCCGCATCAACCGGATCGGCACGACCGTCATCATGTCGACCCACAACCAGCGGGCCGTCAACGACATGCGCCGCCGCGTCATCGAGCTCGACCTGGGCGAGCTCGTGCGCGACGACGAGCACGGCGTCTACGGCGTCTCGAACTAGGAGGACTACAGACCTAATGAAGCTTGGCTATGTGCTCCGCGAGTCGATCAAGGGGCTGGGGCGCAACTTCACCATGACCGTCGCGCTCATCATCACCACGGCGATCTCCCTGGGGCTGGTGGGCAGCGGCATCCTCGTCACGAAGCAGACCACCGACACCAAGGACATCTACCTCGACCGCGTCGAGATCATGGTCCAGTTCGACGACGAGGTCTCCGGGAGCGACACCGACTGCTCCAGCGAGGCGTGCCGCGCCGTCTACGACAAGCTGGAGGCCGCCGACGACGTCGAGGAGGTCTTCTACCGCTCACAGGCGCAGTCCTACGAGCGCTTCGTCGAGATCTTCGGCGAGGCCGACCCCCAGCTCGTCGAGGAGACCAGCGAGGACGCGCTGCCCGCGGCGCTGCACGTGCGCCTCGAGGACCCGCTGGACACCTCCTCCCTCGACGGGATCGCCGAGATGGAGCACGTCGACGCCGTCGTCGACCAGGTCGACGACCTGCGCGCCGCGACCGACAACCTCGACTCCATCCGCAACGCGACGTTCATCCTCGCCGCCGTGCAGGCGATCGCCGCGATCTTCCTCATCGCGAACATGGTGCAGATCGCGGCGTTCAACCGCCGCGAGGAGAACTCCATCATGCGCATCGTCGGCGCGTCGCGCTGGTTTACCCAGGGGCCCTTCGTGCTCGAGGCGGTGTTCGCCACGCTGCTCGGCGGGCTGCTCGCCTTCGGCGGCGTCATCGCCGGCAAGGAGCTCATCGTCGACCAGGCGCTCCAGCCGCTCTACGAGTCGCAGCTCCTCGCCCCGGTGACGACCTCCGATATCGCGGTGACCATGCCATTCGTCGGGCTCGCGGGCCTCGTGTTCGCGGCCGTGACCGCCCAGGTCACGCTGCGCGCCTACGTGCGCCAGTAGCGCCCCAACCGCCCCGGCTTCGCCTACCCGCCGGCCCCGCCCTCGCCGAGGGCGGGGCCGGCTTGTTGGTCGCCTGGGTAGCATGAGGGGCGCTATGGCGAAGAAAAAGAAGAAGGACCGCAAGATCAGCAGCTCTGGCGTGGTCGCCACGAACCGCAAGGCGCGGCACGACTACACCATCCTCGAGACCTACGAGGCGGGCATCCAGCTGGTCGGCACCGAGGTCAAGTCGCTGCGCACGGGGAAGTCCGCCCTGGGCGAGGCGTTCGCCACCGTCGACAACAACGAGATCTGGCTGCGCAACCTCCACATCCCCGAGTACTCCATGGGCTCGTGGACGAACCACGCGCCCCGCCGGGTCCGCAAGCTCCTCCTGCACCGCAAGGAGATCGACTCGATCATGGGCAAGGTGCGCGACGGCCACCGCACGCTCGTGCCGCTGTCGCTCTACTTCAAGGACGGGCGGCTCAAGGTCGAGCTGGGGCTCGCGCAGGGCAAGGAGAAGCACGACAAACGCCAGGACATCAAGCGCCGCACCGAGGAGCGCGAGATCGTCCGCGACCTCGGCCGCAAGATCAAGGGCATCAACGCCTAGCAGCCGCAGGCGCCCCGCGGCGACGACCGCGGGGCCAGGTGCGCAGAGCGGCTGCGACCGTAAAAAACGGCGCCGCCCCGGAGGGCCACGAAGGCCTGTCCGGGGCGGCGCCGTCGTCGCGGTCGCGGGGTGCTTAGTTCCCGGGGCCGAGCGGCAGGCCGATGCCCCACCAGCCGAGGAAGAACAGGAACCAGCCGATGAACATCGACAGCGCGAACGGGATGGAGAGCGACATGAGCGTCCCCACGCCCATCTTCTTGTGGTAGCGCTGCAAAAGCGTCAGCGCGAGCGCGAAGTAGGGGCTCATCGGGGTGACGATGTTCGCCGTGGAGTCGCCGATTCGGTAGATCATCTGGGTGACCTCCGGGGCGATGCCCACGAGCATGAACATCGGCACGACCACCGGGGCCATGAGCGCCCACTGCGCCGAGCCCGAGGTGATGAGCAGGTTGATGAGGAAGACCAGCACCGCGAAGAGGAAGAAGAGGATCGGGGTGGGCAGGTCGATCGCGGTGAGCAGCTCCGAGCCGCGGATAGCGGTCCACTGGCCGAGCTGCGACCACTCGAAGTACGCGAGGAATTGCGAGACCGCGAAGAAGAGCACCATCATCGGCAGCAGCGTCTTGAGCCCCTCGACCATGAAGTCGGGGATGTCGCGCGACTGGGTGATCGTCCCGGCCACCAGGCCGTAGGTGATGCCGACGATGAGGAACATCACGCCGATGACCACGGCGATGTTGTCGATGAGCACCGACTCCATCACGGCGCCGCCCTCGCCCTGGAGGGGGGAGAAGGGCGCGAACAGCCCGACGAAGAAGCCGATGAGCAGGATCGCCAGCGCCACGGCGGACGCCTTCATGCCCGCGACCTCCTGCGGCTGGACGCGCAGATCCTTCGGCAGGTCGGAGTCGTCCTCCACGTCCTCGTCGTACTCGGTTCCGGCGAGCACGTCCTCTCGGCCCGCCTGCTCGTCGTCGCCCTTCTTGCTCGAGGCGTTGTCGAAGTTCGCGGCGTCGTAGTCGACGGTCGAGTGGTCGATGAGCTCGTGGGTGCGCCGATTCATGAACAGCTCGGCGACGAGCGTGATGATGATCGACAACAGGATCGCCGAGGGGATGACGAAGAAGTAGTTCGCCAGCGGGTTGACGTTGTAGTTCTCGTCGACGAAGTGCGCCGCCTCGGTCGAGATCCCGGCGAGCAGCACGTCGGTGATGTTGAGCAGCAGCGAGGCGTTGAACCCGCCGGACGAGGCCGCGAACGCGACCATGCCGCCCGCGATCGGGGAGCGCCCGATCGCCTTGTAGGCCGCGGCGCCCAGCGGGATGACGATGACGTACACCGCGTCCGACGCGATCGAGCCGGTCACCGCGGTTAGCGCGATGATGAAGGTGAGCAGCCAGGGCCGCTTCGTCCGGGCGATCGCGCCGCGCATACACGCGCTGATGAGACCGGCGTGCTCGGCGACGGCGATGCCGAGCATGACGACGAGGATGACGCCAAGCGGTGGGAACGACAGGAAGTTGTCGATCGCGTTGGCGATCATCTCGCGGAAGCCCTCGCCGGTGAGGAGGTTCTGAACCTCGATGATCTCGCCGGTGGAGGGGTTCTCCGCGCGCATCCCGACCGCCGAGCCGATCCAGCTGGCGACGAGCACGACGCCGGCGAGGATCACGAAGAGCCAGAACGGATCGGGCAGGAGATTACCGGCGCGCAAGACGAGCCCGAGGAAACCGCGCGGCTTGCTCGGGCCGGTATCGCGCACCGCTCCCATGCCGTGCTTCTTCCGCGGCGACGAGACCGTCGCCGCGTGGGAATTCGACTGGTCGGGCCGGTCTTCCTGGCCCGACTGAGACGGTGGGGTCATGGAGAAACGTCCAATCTCTTCGGGATCGGCCGAAGCGGCCCCATGTGGCCGCCGACACGGCGAACCTCGGCCGATAGCGGTGAGCTACGTGTCAGATCAGTGTACTGACGCCGAAATTTATATGAGGAAAAACTACCGTTTCTCGTGAATCTAGCCAGGTCACGGGCAAACAGTCGGGCTACGAGCGGGGTTGTTTGCCGGAATCGACAGGGGTAGTATCGATCCTCCGCGAGGCGGCGCACGCCACCGCTCGCGTCTCCCGGTTGAGTCCGGGGGAGTGGTTGCACGGGGCTGATCGGTTTCGACTCCGTCGATCGCGCCAGGGGAAGCGTGCCGGTGCAGGCTGGAGACCACCGTTGAAGCGTCGCAGCAATCTCATAAGCGCCGAGAAGAACACTCAGCGCGACTACGCCCTCGCTGCGTAAGCTAGCGAGCGCGTGTCTGTCAGCCCGGGCACTGTCCCTGGCCCGGTGACTGGCATCGACTAAAGGGACTTGCCGCCGAGGCCGGGCTTCCGGGGCCTCGACGGGACTCCTTCCGGAAGCTGGGCCCATCGTCCGGATGCGTTTGCGTAAGCCGGAGGGCCGACTAACGGATCTATCGCAAACTGCGCACGGAGAAGCCCTGGCGCGGTGACGGAGGACCCGGGTTCGATTCCCGGCAGCTCCACCAAGGGGAGTGGCCCCAGGTCGTTGACCTGGGGTCTTTCTCATTTACCAGCAGGTTTACG
Source organism: Corynebacterium otitidis ATCC 51513 (assembly GCF_000296405.1). GTDB lineage: Bacteria > Actinomycetota > Actinomycetes > Mycobacteriales > Mycobacteriaceae > Corynebacterium > Corynebacterium otitidis. The sequence continues at coordinate 410 of NZ_JH815194.1, read as the reverse complement.
GCGGGGACGGCGTCGCGGAAAACGGTCCGCAGCAGCTGAAAGTCGTCGCAGTAGGCCACGATTAGGCCACGCGCACGTCTTCAGCGCGCTGCGGGCGTCACTAGGTGACCGCCAACAGCGCCGACAGTGCGGGACCGTCCTGAGGCGGGTAGACCACGCACGGCGCGGACGCCCGGTATGTGCGGCGATTCGATAGCCGTACCGGCAACTGAGGTGCTGTGCGAGAGACGCCCACCAGGGGGGACGAAGAGCCTCCAAAACAGTGCGAAAAACCCTCACTGACCAGCAGTGTTGCTGACTGGTGTGGGGGTTCGTATAGTTATGCCCCGTCGCCGAGCAGGCCGGATGCACTCCGGCCGGCAGCACCCAGAAGGAAGCACCGCTTCCAGACAGGGTTGCGGATTTCGCAG
>NZ_JH815193.1:556237-595073 GCF_000296405.1 Corynebacterium otitidis ATCC 51513 | reverse complement strand
GTGGTGTTGTGTTGTGGTTTGTGTTGGTGGTTGATGGTGGTGGGGGTCCGCCCGGTTCCGTTCCGATCCCGGTAGCTAAGCCCATTCACGCTGATGGTACTGCACCTGGTGGGGTGTGGGAGAGTAGGTTACCGCCAACACGTTATTGTTGAATATGTGGGGTGTGGGGTGCACTGAGCCTGGCCGTTTGTGGTCTTAGGCTGGTGCACCCCACACCCTTTTTGTGTATCTAGATCCGTGGTCGAGTTGTTGCCTGAGCTCTTGGACGATACCAAGCTCCCGCTTGCCCTCTTCGGCAGCATTTATACGGCCCGCCAACTCGGTGTGACGCTCGCCGTGGTGGTCGGCGGGCCCCGGACTCGACGACTTCGGCTTCGCTTTGGCCTATAGACAGCACTTAGCCCGCTCACGCAGTCGGTGAGCGGGCGTTGCTCGTCTTTGGAAATTGCTTAACGCAGGGGAGCGTTCCACAGGCCGTTGAGCGCGGCCTGCGCTGCAGCCGACGTGAGCACGCCGCGCGGCTCCGGCTGCAGGCGCAGGGAGGGCCTGCGGGCGACACTGTTCTTGAGGGTCTCGGCGACGATCCGGGGCGCGAGTCGGTCGATGGTAAACGCCTCGCCCGCGAGCACAATGCTCGTCGGTCCTACGATGTCTGCCGCCAGCGCGACCGTCTGGGCCAACAGGTGAGCCCGGGCGTCGAGGATCCCCCTGGCGCGCTCGTTCCTGATCCCGATCGCTGCGAGCTGCGCGAAGTTCTGCACCTGGATGCCCTCGCGCTGCGCGGCGTGCACGACGTTGGAATTGCCCAAGGGGTGGCCGACCCCGACCTCGGCGGTGTCGAAGATGCTGCCCTTGCTTACGCGCTCAAACGCCAGGGGGAGGCCGCCCGAGGCGGGCTCGTGGACGGTGCCGTGAACGATCCATGCGTGCGCGACGAGCTCGCGGGCGTAGAAGTAGAGGGTTGCGCCCTTGTCGGGCTTCGCGGCGTCGAGCGGCCTGTTGAGGAGCTCGTGGCCGGCCATGGCTGCCACCCCGGAGGAGATCTGCACCGGGACGCCGAGGTAGTGGGTGAGCACCTCTGCGACAGGGACGTCGCGCCAGTTGTAGGCCGGCTCGGTGACAGTGCCGTCGTCGTCGACGTGCGCCGAGAGCGCCACCCCGACGTGCGGGGTCTCGGTGTCCGCCCAGCGGGTCGCCGCGCGCAGCTCGTAGGCGATGGCCTCGAGCGCCTCGTAGGGGTCCGTCTCCCCGACGTCGAGGCGCAACTCGCGGTTGTGGCTAATCCGGCCAGAGACGTCGGCGCTGACGATGTGGCTACGGTGAAGGCCGATGTGCGCCCCAACCGCGACGGTGCCCCCGGTGGTGCGCAGCAGGCTGCCCGGTCGCCCGGGCGCGTCCCGGCGGTCGGTGGCGGCGCTAATCTGCTCGACGAGGCCCGCCTCGCGCAGGCTCGTGACGTAGCGGGCCACCGCCGCCTGCGAATAGCCCAGGGTGTCCTGGAGCTCGCGGCGGGTGGTGGGCTGGGTAATGCGGATCTGCTGCAGAACGCGCGCCGCAGGCTCCGAGGGAACGCTGTAGTCGGCGATCTGGCTACTGGGTAGGGCAACTGTCTGCGTCATGCCTCGTGAGTGTAGACAGAACGCTCGGTCTATAGAAGTTTTTCGACGTTTTATATGCGTTCCCTGTGTATAGCCGGCTGTGGTGGCGTGTGCACGGTCGGCTCGGGCGGATGTCCAGCTCGCGTGGGGTGGCGACGTTTTTGCTGCGCTGGATAGATCGATTGTTGCCATATAGACGGAGTGGTCTACTGACGCCCATGGCACAGGGACATCTTCGACTCATCTGGGGGCTCGACGCGGGCCCCGACCCGACCAGCAGGGGCGCCGGCAGTGCGGCGCGCCGCGAGCCCACGGGGCAGTACCTCGCGCAGGTGGCCGTCGCTGCCGAGCTCGCGGGGTTTACGGCCGTCGCGCTGCGGCCCTCGCAGGAGTGGCGGAATCTGGCGGTCCTCGTCGATCGCATCCTCGCCGAGACCAGTGAGATCGAGGTCCTCGTGCCATCGGGCACCGAGCTTCCGTTCGTCCTCCCCGAGGACCGCGTTGCCGCCTGGGAGGACGACGCCCCGCGCGCCCGGGTCGTGGCTCGCGAGAGTGAGGCGAAGGCCAAGGCGGCCGCCACCGCGGCCCGCGACGGGGAGGCCCTCGTCGTCGGCTCCTACGGGGACGTCGCCCGCGAGCTCGCCGGCCTGGCGTCCGCGGCCGAGGACCTCGTCGTCACGGGCTCCCCGCAGCTCGAGGAGTCGTGGCGACTCGGGGAGAGCCTACCGGGGCTGCTCGCCCGCGAGGGCGTGCCCGTGCTCCGCCGCGAGCCCGAGGACGCCGGCGGGCCGGCGCGCGTGCCCTTCGTCGGGAACGTCTAGCCCGTACTCGCGCCGCCCCACACACGACAAGCCCAAGGAGGATTCACGCACGCATGAGTACCGCATTCGCCTCTCCCGCGGCCATTAGGCCGAAGTCCGATCACTGGCTCGCGCGCCTCGGCGGGGAGACCATCATGCGCCAGGTGCCGACGCCCGTCGTCGCCGTCGGCGCGCTTGTCGACGGCAAGCCGGTCGGCATGGTCGTCGGCTCCTTCGTAGTCGTCAGCTTCGACCCCACCGTCGTGAGTCTCTCGGCGAAGCTCACGTCGGGGACGTGGCCGCTGCTGCGCGACGCGGAGCGCATCGGGCTCTCGGTCCTCACCGACGAGCACGCCGACAAGGTCCGCCAGCTCGCCGGGCCGCGCGAGCGCCGCTTCGACGGGATCGACTGGGAGTCGGACGGCTCGGCCGTGCTGATCAGCGACGCGAGCGTCCAGCTCGCCGGGGAGATCTCCGATATCCGCGCGGTCGGCGACCACGACCTGGCGCTCATCGAGCCGGACGTGGTGCGCGACAACCCCGGCGCCGCGCCCCTCGTCTACTACCGCTCCCACCTCGACGCCGTCCGGGGATAGCCCGGGCGCGCACCGTTTCTTCTAACCCACAGCGAAAGGCAACTTAGGACTAGCCATGAGCACGCACAACACCGCCGATCGGATCGCGTTCGGCTACTGGGTCCCCAACGTCTCGGGCGGCCTGGTGACCTCCACGGTCGAGCAGCGCACCGACTGGGGCATCGATTACAACGTCCAGCTGGCCCGCCACGCGGAGGAGGCCGGATTCGACTACGCGCTGAGCCAGGTCCGCTACCTCGGCTCGTACGGCGCCTCCGAGCAGCACGAGTCGGTGAGCTTCTCCCTGGCTCTTCTCGCCGCCACCACCAAGCTCAACGTCATCGCCGCGGTCCACCCGGGCCTGTGGCAGCCGGGGGTGCTCTCCAACCTCGCGGCGACCGCCAGCGAGATCTACGACGGCCGCTTCGCGCTCAATGTCGTCTCCGGGTGGCTCAAGGACGAGTTCCGCGCGCTCGGCGAGCCGTGGCTCGAGCACGACGAGCGCTACCGGCGCACCAAGGAGTTCGTCGAGGTGATCCGGCGACTCTCCAGCGGGGAGGAGACGACCTTCCGCGGCGACTTCTACCGGATCCACGACTACGCCCTGCACCCGGCGACGAAGAGCCCGCCGGAGATCTTCCATGGCGGCAGCTCGACCGCGGCCCGCGACTCCGCGGCCGCGAACGCCGACTGGTTCCTCACCAACGGCGCCCCGCCCGAGGAGCTCAAGGAGCAGATCGCCGAGGTGCGCGCCAAGGCCGAGAAGTACGGCCGCGAGGTCAAGGTCGGCGTCAACGCGTTCGCCATCGTCGCGGACTCCGACGAGGAGGCCGAGCGGCGCCTCCGCGAGATCGTCGAGAACGCCGACACAGCCGCGGTGAAGGACTTCCAGGACTCGGTGCAGCAGGCCGGCGCCTCGACGAAGGACGGCAAGGGGATGTGGGCCAACTCGAGCTTCGAGGACCTCGTCCAGTACAACGACGGGTTCCGCACGGGGCTCATCGGCACGCCCGAGAAGATCCGCGCCCGCATCGAGGAGCTCCGCGAGGTCGGCGTCGACCTCGTGCTGCTTGGCTTCCTCCACATCGACGAGGAGGTGCAGCGCTTCGGCCGCGAGGTCATCCCCGGCGTCCGCGAGACCGAGGCGGGCCTGGCGGAGAAGGCCACGGCCTAATGGAGATCGCCGCGAGGATCAAGGAGGTCACCGCCGGGCTGTGTCCGGGCCAGACCGACGACGAGCGCGCCGCCGCCGTCGCCGAGGCCGTCGACCGGCTGAAAGGCTCGGGGCTGCTGGCCGCGCACGTGCCCGCCTCGCTCAGCGGCGCGGGGCTTTCCGCCGGGGGAGTGGCGGAGATCCTGCGGGGCCTGGCGCGCCGCGACGGCTCGCTCGCGCAGATCCCGCAGAGCCACTTCACCTTCACCCGCTGGCTCGTCGACCCCGCGCTCGATAGCCCCAGCGCCGAGTGGGCCGGGCGCCTCGTCGGCGGGACGCTGGTGGCCAACGCCCAGGCCGAGGGCCCCGAGCCGGTCGTCTTTCAGGGCGGCCGGCTCTCCGGCGTGAAGCGCTGGGCCTCGGGCAGCCCGTACGCGGACGTGCTCGCCGTGACGGCGCGCCGCCCGGGCGAGGCGGCGCAGAGCCTTGCTGCGTTCGTGCCCGCCGACCGCGCCGGCGTCGAGGTCGCCGACGACTTCGCCGCCGTCGGGCAGAGCTTCACCGGCTCCGGCACGGTGCGCCTCGACGGCGTGGCCGTCGCCGAGGGTGAGGTCCGCGAGTTCGCCGACGCGATCGCGCTGCCCGCCTACGGGGCGACCGCGCAGCTCTACCACGCCGCGATCGACGTCGGGCTCGCCGAGCAGGCGTTCTACCGCGCCGTGGAGCTCGCCGGGACGCCCGACCCGGACGACCTCACCGCGCGGCTCGCGGGCGAGCTGAGCTCGACGCTGTGGGCGGCGACGAGCTCCCTTGCGGCCGCCGCCGCGGCCGTGGACGCGCTGTGGGGCAGCCGCGGCGCGCCCACCGCGAAGCGCGTGGCCGCCTCGCTCGCGGTCGCGCGAGCGCGGAGCGTGGCCGCCGAGGCCGCACTCGAGATCACCGCCGGCGCGTTCGACCTCACCGGGACGAGGGGCACCGCGCCGGGCGCGGGGCTGGACCGGGCGTGGCGCGACGCGCGCACCCACACGCTGCACGGCCGCCGCCGGGAGAAGCTCGCCCAGATCGGCCGCGCCGTGCTCGGCGGGCCCGTCGAGCCGCAGGGGCCGCAGTTCTAGCCCCGCCGCCCGGGCGCGCCCGCCCGGCGGGCCCTTTTCATGCGCGCGCCCGGGGAGGTGGCGCCCGCCACCGTGTTCCCGCGCCCGAAACCGTGGTAAACCTGCCCGAAAGGACAGGAAGGCACATTCGAGGCGTTGAGGAATCGTGAAGGAGAGATGACGGAGTCTTCAGGCCAGTCCCGCAAGCCCGCGAGCGGCGAGGAGGTCATGCACCACATCCCGACCCCGGTCGTCGCGGTGGGCGCGCTCGTCGACGGCGAGCCGATCGGGATGGTCGTCGGGTCGTTCGTCGTCGTGAGCTTCGACCCCACGGTCGTGAGCTTCAGCGTCAAGCGCTCGTCGACGACGTGGCCGATCCTCGAGCGCGCCGAGCGGGTGGGGCTCTCCGTACTCACGGAGAGCCACGAGGCCCAGGTGCGCCAGCTCGCCGGCCCGCGGGAGCGGCGTTTCGACGGGGTCGAATGGTCAAGCGACGGCGAGGCGGTGCTCCTCGGCGGGGCGAGCGCGCACCTCGCGGGGAAGATCACCCGGCAGCACGACGTCGGCGACCACGTCGTCGTGCTCGTTGAGCCGGACCTCTCCCGGCAGGTGCCGGGGGCCGCGCCGCTGGTGTACTACCGCTCGCGCTTCGACCCGGTCCAGGCGCCCTAAGGCCCGGGCGGACCCGCCGCCTTTCGGGGCAGGGGCGGGGCTCCTAGAGCGTGAGCAGGTCGTTGCGGGTGTCCTGCACCTCGCTCAAGCGGTGCTTGTTCTGGTTGAGCTTGCGCCACTGCTCGTCGGGGATGGCGCGGATCGCGGCGGCGACGACGTCGCCGTCGGGGGTGCCCCACGCGATCGGCATGGGGGTGACCTCCAGCCACTGGGACTGGTCGCGCACGCCGCGCCGGCCGTAGACCGCGGCGACCGGCACCCGCTCGCCCTTGACGCCGCGGTGGCCCTCGATGCGGGTGACGGTGCGCAGCGCGAGCGCCCACGTGGGCTCCCGGTCGGGGTCGACGTTGGTGTTGACGAGCGCCATGAGCACGACGTCGCGGGCGTTGACCTCCGCGACGATCGCGGGCGCGAGCGGGTAGCTCGCGTACAGCTCGGCGGGGGAGCCGACCTTGCGCGGCACGACGATGCCGACCGCGACGAACGCGACCGCCATCGCGGCGAGCACCCCCGCGAGGATCCACGCCGCGGCCGGGGTGTCGATGAACGCCACCGCCGCGACCGCGCCGGCGACGAACAGCGCGGCGAGGAGGAACGCGCTCAGCCGCACGCGCCTCGTGTCGCGCAACAGCTCGTTGTTCTTGCGCGCGTAGGCCTCGTCGACGTCGAAGCGGAACACCTTCATGGCCATAGGGGGCGGGTCACCTCAAGTCTCGTCAGCTCGCCGGGTGCGGGGTTCGCGAGGGCTACTCTATCGCGCCCGGGGATGGCTACCGCCGGGGCGGGGATTCTGGCATGATGGGAACCATGGCGAGCAAAGAGACGCAAGGGTATGTCGACCCCGCGTGGCCCAAGGAGGTCTACGGCGGCGGTCACGCGGTGACGGAGCTGGAGTCCTTCCTGGCGGGCGCGTCGAGCCCGTTCGGGGACGACCTCGTCCTCCCGCGCCCCTCCGAGGATCTGGGGTACGTGCACCCCTACACGCGGATCAACAAGGAGGGCTAGCCGCCGACAACGACGGTCACTTCGGCCCCGCCGCTCGGATCCCCGAGCGAGGCCCGGGCCCCGCGGCGAGGAGCGCCGCGGGGCCTTTTTCGTCTCTTCGCACCCGCGCGCCGGCCGCAACAGCCGGCCGCCCAGGCTTCCGAAATGGTGAAGTGAAAGGAGAACAACCATGCCGCGTGGAAAGGTCAAGTGGTACGACGCGGACAAGGGCTTCGGCTTCGCGTCGAACCCCGGCTTCGAGGACGTCTACATCGGCAAGCAGGTGCTGCCCGAGGGCGTCGACGAGCTCTTCCCGGGCCAGCGCGTCGAGTTCGACTTCGCGTCGGGCCGCCGCGGCCCGCAGGCGCTCCGGCTCGCGGTGCTCGACAAGCCGCGGACCCCGCACCACAAGCACTCCCCGGAGGAGCTCAACAGCATGATCGAGGACGTCGTGAGGCTCCTCGAGGGCGGCGTGCAGTCCCAGCTGCGTAACGGGCGCTTCCCGGGCCGCAAGGAGGGCGAGCAGGTCGCCGAGATCCTCCGCGCGATCGCCGCGGAGCTCGACCGCTAGCTACTCGTCCGCGCCCTCCTCGTCGGCCCACGCCTCCTCGAGGTCGACCTCGTCGTTGCCGATCGACCAGATCGTCGAGTACGGCGTCTCCTCGCCGTCGTCGTCGGTGCCGATCATCACCGAGGAGATCTCCACGACCGCGAGGCGGGGGCGCGGGACGCCGTGCTCCTCCGGGTCGACGGAGCCGGGGAGGGTGATCTCGTCGTCGTGGTTGCCGGGGAAGACGCGCTCGTCGTTGGCCCGCGGGTCGTCGTAGAGGGTGAGCAGCTTCCACTCGTGGTCCGCGACCGAGCGCGGCAGCGAGATGGTGAGCTCGTCCGTCGCGGACAGGGAGACGCGCTCCGGCTCGCCCTCGGGGCACTCGCTGCCCGGGGCGCACGCCAGGTAGGGCAGCACCTCGCGCTCCTCGTCGCCCCAGGAGATCGTCAGGGCGACGCTGCCGGGGTCGGGCTCGGTCCGGCTGTTGAGCCACTGGCGCACCCCGTAGCCGGCGGCGATGGCCACCGCGACGAGCACGACGAGGGCGAGGACCTGCAGCGCCGCGCGGCGGCGCTTCTCCTTCGGGGTTGCCATGCCGCTTAGCCTATCGGCCCGCGCCCGCTGGGCGTGAGGCCGTCTCCCGCTCGGCGGCGGGGACGAACTCCACCTCGTAGAGCACCGGCCACTTCTTCCCCGACAACAGGAAGCGCCCGGTGCCGGGGACGTGGGCGATGCCGTTGAGCACGTGGTCGGGGTCCTCGCCCGCGGCCGGGGTGCCGGCGGCGAGCTCCGCCGCGTCGACCGTGGCGAGCACCTCGCCGGTGGCCGGGTCGAGGCCGAGGATCTCGTCGGTGGGGAAGACGTTCGCCCACACCACCGAGTCCGCGTCCCCGCCGGCGGGGTCGGCGCCCTCGCCGGTGGCGCAGTCGAGCTCGTTGAGCCCGTCGACGCCCGCCGGGGCGCTCACCCGGCCGAGCTCCCCGAAAGTCTCGGGGTCGCGGCGGATGAGGTCTCCTGTGCCCTCCGACTGGTAGAGCACCCCGCCGGGCTCCTCGCCCAACGGGTCCTCGGGGAAGAAGCACAGGCCCCAGCCCTCGCCGGGGATCTCGTGGCGGGCGCGCTCGTTAAGCGTCTCGGAGTCGCGCTCGACGACGACGCCTTCGCGCCACGTCAGCTGCCAGACGGTGTCGCCGACGCGCGCGACGCCCTCGCCGAAGAGGTCGTCGTCGAGCTCGGCGCTCTCTAACTCCTCCCCGTCGGGGGCGCGGCGGTAGACGCGCGACTCGCCTTCTCTCCCTGTGCCGACGAGCAGCGTGCCACCCTCCTCGAGCTCGAGGCCCTGGGTGAACGAGTCCGCGTCGAACGGGTGGGTGTCGTGCACCTCGACGGCGAGGCTCGCGGGGTCCGGGTCCGCGCCCGGCCTGGCCGTCGCCCCGCCGGTCGTGGGGGCGGCGTCGCCGCCCGGGCCGGCGCAGCCCGCCGCGAGCGCGGCCGCCCCGGCGAGCGCGGCGAGCCCGACTGCCCTGCGCGCGTGGTTGCTCATGCCACCATCTTGCCGCCCCGGTTCAGGCGGGTTGCCTCCCGGGGGTGCGGCGGGCACGCTTAGTATTCGCCTCGCCCGCGCGGGCGGGCACGCGCGCCGGGCGAACCCACGGCGGCCTTCTTATTTTTGAGGGCCCCGTCGCCGCGGGGCGCGGCGAATCGGGCCGGCGGCGCGCCGGCGCAGCGAGAAGCAAAGGGGACGACTCGGCTATGGCGAGTGGCGATACGGGCGGGGCGACCGCCGAGGCGCGTGCGGGCGGTCTGGACCGCTTCTTCTCGATCAGCGCGCGCGGCTCGAGCGTGCGCACGGAGCTGCGCGCCGGGGTCGTCGCGTTCTTCGCGATGGCCTATATCGTCATCCTCAACCCGCTCATCCTCGGCGACATCCCCGACGCGAACGGCGACGTGCTCGAGCCAGCGCAGGTCGCGGCGGTCACGGCGCTCGCCGCGGGCGTCATGTCGATTGCGTTCGGGCTGGTGGCGCGCTTCCCGTTCGGGATCGCCACGGGCCTGAGCATCAACACGCTTGTCGCGGTGACCCTCGTCGCGGGCGAGGGGCTCACGTGGCCCGAGGCGATGGGGCTCGTCGTCGTCGAGGGTGTGGTGATCGTCGTGCTCGCCGTGACGGGCTTTAGGGAGGCGGTGTTCAACGCGATCCCGGCCTCGCTGAAGTCCGCGATCGGTGTGGGCATCGGCCTGTTCATCACGCTCATCGGGCTCGTCGACGCGGGCTTCGTCACGCGCGTGCCTGACGACGCGGAGACCACCGTGCCGGTGCAGCTCGGCGACGCGGGCTCGATCGCGTCGTGGCCGACGGTGACGTTCCTCATCGGGCTGGTGATCTGCGGGGTGCTCGTCGTGCGCCAGGTGCGCGGCGGGCTGTTCATCGGGGTCGTCGCGACGACGATCGTCGCCCTTATCGTCGAGCAGCTCACCGGCACGAGCGAGCGCGAGGGCAGCGAGTGGTCCTTCGGTGTGCCGGAGCTGCCCGACTCGCTCGGCGGGGTGCCGGATCTCTCCCTGGTGGGCAACGTCGACCTCTTCGGGGCGTTTAGCCGCATCGGCGCGTTCACCGCGGCGATGCTCATCTTCACGCTCGTGCTCGCGAACTTCTTCGACGCGATGGGCACGATGACCGCGCTCGGCAAGCAGGCCGGCCTCGTCGACGAGCAGGGCCGCCTGCCGAACCTGCGCCGCGCGCTCGTCGTCGAGGGCGCGGGCGCCATCGTCGGCGGCGTGACCTCGTCGTCGTCGAACACCGTGTTCGCGGACTCCGCTGCGGGCATCGGCGACGGGGCGCGCACGGGGCTCTCCACGATCGTCACGGGGCTGCTGTTCATCGCCGCGATGTTCTTCACCCCGCTCTACGAGATCGTCCCCATCGAGGCGGCCGCCCCGGTGCTCGTCGTCGTGGGCTGCCTGATGATCGGCCAGATCGGCGACATCGACTTCTCCCGCCTCGAGGTCGCCCTGCCGGCGTTCCTCACCATCGTCGTCATGCCGTTTACCTACTCGATCGCCAACGGCATCGGCGTGGGCTTCATCGCGCACACCGTCGTGCTCGTCGCGGCGGGCAAGGCGCGGCGCATCCACTGGATCATGTGGCTCGTCTCCGCGCTGTTCGTCGTGTACTTCGCCGCCGAGCCCATCGTCGAGGCGCTCGGCTAGCCGGGATCGCCGCGGCTAGCATGGCGGGGTGATGAACGAGAAGCAGGCGACGACCATCCTCGTCAGCGACCCCGAGGACCCGCGGCTCGACGATTTTCGCGACCTCAACCACTCCGACTCGCGCCCCGACCTGCCCGGCGGGAAGGGGCTCGTCGTCGCCGAGGGGCCGCTCGTCGTCGGCCGGCTCTTGGAGTCGCGCTTCCCCGTGCGCGCCATCGTCGGCTTCGGCAACCGGCTCGAGTCCTTCCTCGCCGAGACACCCGTGCCCGAGGACGTGCCCGTCTACGAGGTGACCCGCGAGACCTTGCGGCAGGTCGCGGGCTTCGACATGCACCGCGGGCTGCTCGCCGCGGCGGACCGCGCGGGCGAGCTCTCCGTCGAGGAGGTCACCGAAGGGGCCCGCACCCTCGTCGTCTTAGAAGGCGTCGGCGACCACGAGAACATCGGCGCGCTGTTCCGCAGCGCCGCGGGCCTCGGGGTCGACGGGGTGCTCTTCGGCAGCGGCTGCGCCGACCCGCTCTACCGGCGCTCCGTGCGCGTGTCCATGGGTCACGTGCTGCGCGTGCCTTTCGCCCGCCTCGAGGGCGGCTATACGACGTGGCAGCGCGGCCTCGAGGCGCTCCACGACGAGGGCTTCCGCACCGTCTCGCTCACCCCAGACGAGAACGCCGCCCACGTTGCCGACGCCGTGCTCGGCCCCGACGGAAAGCCGGTCGAGCGGCTCGCGCTGCTCGTCGGCGCCGAGGGCCCGGGGCTCACCGAGCACGCTATGCGCGCCACCCACGTGCGCGCCCGCATCCCCATGGCGCCGGGCACCGACTCCCTCAACGTCGCCACCTCCGCGGCGGTCGCGCTCTACGAGCGCCAGCGCAGCCTCCGCGCCGAGTAGGCCCCTCCGCCCGCCTGGCCCTGAGGCGGGCCGTCAGCCACCCCCGCGCCCAAGAAACTCCGCTCGCCGACGCGCCGGCCCGGCCTATGGTGGGGTTAACGCCCCACTCGGTTACGGGGCCGATAGGGATGACGACCACGACGAACGCTTGATCATCGACGTCGTTTCTAAAAAAACCGCGAAGGAGGCAGGCGACATGGCAGAGATTCGCGACCGGTACGACTACGTCATCGTCGGCGGGGGAGTCGCCGCCGACAAGGCAGCCCGGGCGATCCGCAAGCGCGACGAGGACGCCTCGATCGCGATCTTCAGCGACGAGGCCGACGAGCCCGTCTACCGCCCGGAGCTCTCCAAGGGGCTGTGGTTCGGCGACGACCCCGACCCCGCCTCGCAGGCGCTCGGCACTGCTGCCGACACCGGCGCGGAGTTCCACGCCGAGACGAAGGTGACCGCCCTTCGCCCCGACGACCACGAGATTGAGGCGGGCGGCGCCACCGTCGGCTACGGCAAGCTCCTGCTCGCCACCGGCGCGGGGCCTAAGACCGCACCCGGCGACTCGAAGAGGGTGCTCTACCTGCGCAACGTCGCCGACTACCGGCGCCTGCGCGAGGCCGCCGGCGAGGCCAAGCACATCGGGGTCGTCGGCGGCGGGTTCATCGCCGGCGAGGTCGCCGCCGCGCTGAGCACCGAGGACCTCGACGTCACGCTGCTCCACCCCGGCGAGCGGGCGCTCGGCGGGCTGTTCCCCGCCTCGATCTCGAAGGTGGTGGAGAAGGACTTCGCCGACCACGGCGTGGCCCTCAAGTCGGGCTTTAGGCTCAAGGAGGCCGCCGACGACGGCGACCACGTCGTCGCCCGCGGCGCGGACGGCGAGGAGCACCGCTTCGACTACCTCGTCGCGGGGCTCGGCGCCACGCTCAACACGAAGCTCGCCCGCGAGGCCGGCCTCGAGCTCGAGGGCGGCGGCGTCGCCGTCGACGAGAGCCTGCAGACCTCCGCGCCTGACGTCTACGCCGCCGGCGACATCGCGACGTTCACCGACCCCGTCTTCGGGCGGCGCGGCGTCGCTCACCAGGACAACGCCGAGAAGGGAGGCACCGCCGCAGGAAGCGCGATGACCGGGGAGGACACCGTCTACGAGCGCACCCCGATGTTCTTCGCCGACCTCTTCGACAACGGCTACGAGGCCGTCGGGCGCACGGACACGAGGCTCCACGTCATCGAGCGGTGGAACGACGAGCGCACCGCCGCGGTCGTCTTCTACACCCACGGCGACGGTGAGCGCCTCCTCGTCGACGGGGTGCTCACGTGGAACACCTTCGGCAAGCGCAAGAAGGCCGCGGAGCTCGCCCGCCGCTCCCAGGTCGAGGACCTCGGCGAGGAGGACATCCTCGCCGCCATCGAGCCCGCCGGCTAACGAACGACAGACCCCGGCCCAGGCCGGGCGCCGCCGGGGGAGCGGGGCCCTAGCGGTCGGTGTGGCGCAGCCGGTCGCGCAGGCGAGCCGCGAGCGTCTTCGTGCGCCGCCACGCGCCGCGGCCCACGCGCCGGGCGGCGGCGCCTGCGGCCTCCGCGAGGCGGGCGAACTCGTCGCCGGTATCGGGCTGGCCCTCGCCGGCGCGAATGACGCGGCTGTTGCCCTCCTCGTAGTCGTCGTAGTCGGCGTTGTGCCCGCCGATCCCCAGCGCCGAGTTCGCCGAGGCGGCCATCTCTTCGAACGTCGCGCCGCGGCCGAGCGGCCGCTCGTCGAGCCGGGGCGCGCGGCGCCCGTCGACGGCGAAGGCCGCGATGTCGAGGTCCACCCCCTCGCTCGAGGTGTCCGCTCCCAGCCAGGAGCTCTCCGCGGCGTCGACTAAGTCGGTGGGCCGAAACGGCAGCGAGATGCCGCCCTCGTCGTCGCCGTGCTCCCCGGCCCAGAACGGCCCCTCGAAGGGCTCGGGCACGCCGGTGTCCTCGTAGACCGCGGTGCGCGTCGCGGCGAACGCCCGCTCGAGGCGCCCGTCGGCCCAGTGGGCGAACGCCCCGTAGCCGGCCTCGGGCTCGCGGGCGAACGCGAAGATCCGGTCGGCGGGCCGGGACTCGAGCAGCCGCTTATCGACCCCGGAGATCTCCTTGAGCCCGTGGAGGACCGTCTGCACGACGGTGATGTCGGGGTAGCCGGCGATGTAGAACTCCCCGGCCGCGGCCGCCGTCGAGCGGTTCAGGGGGAACACCCCGATCGGGGTGACCGGCCAGGCCGGGTTGAGCTGGGCCAGGTACTTGCGCGCGAAGCCGCGGTCGGCCCGCGGGCCGGCGCGCAGCACCGAGCCGGGGTCCGGCGTGGAGACGAACCACAGGGTCACCGGGGCGCTCAAGGAGGGGCCGTCGGTGTCGTCGGCGTTGCTGCGGAAGAGGGTCACGGCGCTATCGGCTTCGTCTCGGCTTCGCCCGGTCGCACTCGGCTCCGGGCCCTACTTCTTGGGTCGCTTCGTGTTGGCCCGCACCCCGAGGAGCACGTCCTCCCAGTGCGGGGTGGTGGCCTTCCGGCGTCGCCGGCGCGGCTGGTTGCGCTCGTCGGGGTGCTGCAGGAAGCCGGAGTCCTCGCCCTCGGCCTCCCGCGGCGACTCGTCGGAGTCGCCGGCGTCCTCGGCGGCGTCGTCGGGCACCGGCTCGAGGTCGTCGCGCGTGTCCTCGAGGTCCTGCTCGCCGCGCCGGCCCCGCCCGATCGGGGTGAGGCTGCGCACCGGCTGCTGGAAGTCGGGGTCGACGATGTCTGCGGCGACGGAGTTGCGCGGCTCGGCGGTCGCGTCGCTGGAGAGGTGGTCGCGCAGCCACCACTCGCCGGTCGTGCGGCTCACCCCGGAGCGCCACGTCACGGCGAGCACCCACGAGCCGCCCGGCTCGCGGAACGCGTCCCAGGAGCTTTCCGAGAGGTCGAGGCCGCGGGCCGCGAAGGCCTGGGCGAGGACCTCCCAGAGGGTGTGGCGGGTGGGGCCCTCCTCGCGCACGGGGTGGGCCTTCTTCCCGAGCTCCGCGACGCGGGCCCGCTCGAGGAGCACCGGGTGGGCGAACCCCTCGAGCCGCTGGGTGCTCACCCCCATCTCCTCGGCGAGCTCCTCGACGGTCGCGCCGCCGCGCACCCGCTCCTGGATCTCGCGGGGGCGCAGGCTCAGCGGCGCCGCGGCGCGGGGCTGGCGCGCCGAGGAGAGCCCCGTGGTGGGGTTGGGGCGCGCCGGCTCGGGGGCGGGCTCCGGCTCCGGGCGCTCCTCGCGCTCGTCCTGGTTCTCGCCCTCGGCTTCGGGGGCCTTCGCCTCGGGGCGGCCGGCGACGAGCGGCGCGAGCAGGGAGAGCGCCTCGTCGGTGAGCTCGAGGAAGAACTGCTCGTCGTCGGCGCCCTCCTCGCTCTCGGCGGCGCTCAACACCAGCGAGGTTCGGGTCGACTCGTCGGCCACCAGCTTAAGCTCGCGCATCAGCCCTCCTCATCGCCCGGGTTCTCCGCTCGGGTCGCGCGTCCGGTTTCGTCTCACACGGTATCCCACGCCACTCTAGCGGCGCGGCGTGTCGCTAGCGGTCGGCCACGCCGGCCTCGACGATCGCGTCGATGCTCGCGGTGAGCTTCTCCACGTCGGCGGCGTCGACGTTGGGGAAGAGGCCGACGCGCAGCTGGTTGCGGCCGAGCTTGCGGTAGGGCTCGCAGTCGAGCACCCCGTTGGCCCGAAGCGTCTTTGCGATCGCGGCGGCGTCGAGGGACTCGTCGACGTCGATGGTGCCCACCACGCGGGAGCGGTGGCGCTCCTCGGCGACGAAGGGGGTGAAGCGCTCGCGCTTACCGGCCCACGAGTAGAGCGCCTCGGCGTTGGCGGCGGTGCGCCGGGCCATCGCCTTAAGCCCGCCCTCGCCAAGCATCCAGTCGATCTGCTCGGCGAGCATGACGAGCGTGGCGACCGCGGGGGTGTTGTAGGTCTGGTTCTTCCGGGAGTTCTTAATCGCCGTGGTGAGGCTCAAGAACGCGGGCACGAAGCGCTCCGCCTCGAGCCGCTCGGCGCGCTCGAGGGCGGCGGGGCTGAGAGCCGCGAGCCACAGGCCCCCGTCGGAGCCGAAGCACTTCTGCGGGGAGAAGTAATAGGCATCGGTCTGGGAGACGTCGACGGGCAGCCCGCCGGCGCCGGAGGTCGCGTCGACGAGGACGAGCGGGTCCGCGCCGCCGCCGGCGGTGGCGGGGCGGGTCGGTTCGAGCGCCGCGCCGGTCGAGGTCTCGTTGTGGGGATAGGCCACGGCGTCGGTGCCGGGCTCGTGGCCGATCTCCGGGGCGGAGCCCGGCTCGGCGCGGATAATCGCCGGATCCTCGAGCCAGGGGGCCTTCGTCGTCACGGTGGCGAACTTCTCGGAGAACTCCCCGAACGCGAGGTGCGTGGCGCGCCGCTCGATAAGCGAGAAGGACGCCGTGTCCCAGAACGCGGTCGCCCCGCCGAGGGAGAGGACGATCTCGTAGCCCTCGGGCAGGGAGAATAGCTCGGAAAGGCCCTCGCGCACCCGCCCGACGAGGCCCTTGACCCCGTCCTTGCGGTGGGAGGTGCCGATAACGTCGCGGCCGGCGCGCTCGATCGCGGCGAGCTGCGCCGGGCGGACCTTGGACGGGCCGGCGCCGAAGCGGACGTCGGCGGGCAGGAGGTCGGCGGGCAGGGTGAACGAAGTCATGACCCAAGCCTAGCGCGCTGCGCGCCCCGCGAGGCCGCGTGGTCGAGGCGTAGATCACTGGGCGGGCAAAAGATGTTTCCGCGTTTCGCGGCGGCCCGAAATCCCGTTAGTATGAACCCTCGGCGTCAGTGTTGTAGCGGTCACAGTTTGCTATGCTGTGCTCAACGCCGCCCCGGGCGACGACGCGACCGCCGCGAGGGCCCGAGCCCGGCCCCTGCCGCGCGGGCGACGCCGCGGGCGATCACCCGTCTTAATGGACAACACAGTGGAAGAAAGGCGAATCATGTCGACTGGGAATTCCGAGAAGGCCGTCCTTCACTACCCGGGCGGGGAATACGCGCTGCCCGTCAAGGAGGCCACCGAGGGCAACTCCGGGCTCGAGCTCGGCAAGCTGCTCCAGGAGACCGGCTACGTCACCTTCGACCCCGGCTACGTGAGCACCGGATCCACCGAGTCGCAGATCACCTACATCGACGGCGAGAACGGCATCCTGCGCTACCGCGGCTACGACATCGCCGACCTCGCGACGGGCGCGACGTTCAACGAGGTCGCCTACCTCCTCATCTACGGGGAGCTGCCCACTACCGAGCAGCTCGAGGACTTCAACTCGCGGATCAACCACCACACCCTCCTCGACGAGGACTTCAAGGCGCAGTTCAACGTCTTCCCCCGCAACGCGCACCCCATGTCGGTGCTCGCCTCCTCGGTGAACATCCTCTCGAGCTACTACCAGGACCAGCTCGACCCGCTCGACGAGGCGCAGCTCGACAAGGCGACGGTGCGGCTGCTCGCGAAGGTACCCATGCTCGCGGCCTACGCGCACCGGGCCGCGAAGGGCGCGCCGTATATGTACCCGGACAACTCGCTGAGCACGACCGAGAACTTCCTGCGGATGATGTTCGGCTACCCGACCGAGCCCTACGACCTCGATCCGGTGCTCTCCCGGGCGCTCGAGCGGCTCTTCATCCTCCACGCCGACCACGAGCAGAACTGCTCGACGTCGACGGTGCGCATGATCGGCTCCGCGCAGGCGAACATGTTCGTCTCCATCGCGGGCGGCATCAACGCGCTCTCCGGCCCGCTGCACGGCGGCGCGAACCAGGCCGTCCTCGAGATGCTCGAGGAGATCCACGCCGACGGCGGGGACGCCACCAACTTCATGAACCGCGTGAAGAACAAGGAAAAGGGCGTCCGGCTCATGGGCTTCGGCCACCGGGTCTACAAGAACTACGACCCGCGCGCCGCGATCGTCAAGGTCACCGCCCACGAGGTCCTCGAGCACCTCGGCGGCGACCACCTCCTCGACTTGGCGCTCAACCTCGAGGAGATCGCGCTCAACGACGACTACTTCATCGAGCGCCGCCTCTACCCGAACGTCGACTTCTACACCGGCCTCATCTACCGGGCGATGGGCTTCCCGACGGACTTCTTCACCGTCCTCTTCGCGATCGGCCGGCTGCCCGGTTGGATCGCGCACTACCGCGAGCAGCTCGCGGAGAACACGAAGATCAACCGGCCCCGGCAGATCTACACCGGCGCCAAGCAGCGCGAGTTCATCGACATTTCCAAGCGCTAACAGGCCGCTTTCGGCCCCGCCTGGGCGCGCGTCGACGTGCGTTCCATGGCGGGCGAGGGGTAGTGTCAGCACTGCTTCAACATCGCGGCGCGGCGGGGAGCATCGGGCGCTCCCCGCCGAACTGCTGTGCGCCGCCGCCGCTCGTCGCCATCCCCCGCGGCCCCGCGGGGAGTGATCCCCGTGTCGCGGCGCGGGCGGCCCCGTCCGAGGACTTGCAGTCGAGAGAACAGGAGCACCGATGCCCCTCGAGAAGCCGAGCGTGGAGATCCCCGACCAACCTGCCCCCACCGGGCTCGTCGTCGACGACCTGGAGATCGGCGACGGCGCGGAGGCGAAGCCCGAGAGCACCCTCGAGGTGCACTACGTGGGCGTCGACTACGAGACCGGCGCGGAGTTCGACTCCTCCTGGGACCGCAAGCAGTCCATCGAGTTCTCCCTCGACCGGCTCATCGCCGGGTGGCAGGAGGGCATCCCGGGGATGCGCGAGGGCGGCCGCCGGCGCATCATCTGCCCCCCGGAGAAGGCCTACGGCCCCGTGGGCGGCGGCCACCCGCTCGCCGGGCGCACGCTCGTCTTCATCATCGACCTGCTCGCCGTGAAGTAGCGGCGACGCCGGGCTTTCAGGCGCCCCGACCCCCAGCCGTGGGGTCGGGGCGCCTTTTCATGCCCGCCCCGCCACCGCCGGCGCCGCCCCGGTCGAGACCCCAGGCCAGGCGCGGCTACTATCTTCCCCCATGGCACGAAGAAGGCGCAGGCGCAGCACGGTTCGGGTCGCCACCGGGCGGGGCGCGCCGGTCGCGCTCGTCGTCGCGCCCGCCGCGGCGGCGGTGATCGGGGCGCTCGCGCTCGGCGCTGCGGCGGCGAACCTCGACGACGGGGAGCCGGAGGCGGCCGCGGGCAACGCGGCGACCCGCCAGCTCGACGAGGACGCGCCCACCAACCGCCTCGAGCGGCCGTCGTGGAGCCTCGCCGACGAAAACGACGCCATCGAGTCGTTCATTAGTACCCCGACGGGTTCCCAGGTCACCTACCTCGACCTGCGCACCGGGGAGCACACGGGCAGCGCCACGGAGTACTTGCCGCGCCCCGCGCTGAGCATCGGGAAGCTCTACCTCGCGGACTACGTGCTCGCCAACGGCACCGTCGCGGAGAAGTACGACGCCCTGGAGATGATCGTCGCCTCCGACGACGCCATCGCCACCGAGCTCTACGACAAGTACCCGGAGTCGATCTCCCAGACGGCGCGGAAGTACGGGCTGGTGAGCACCGTGGCGGGGGAGACGTGGGGCGAGTCGGTGACCTCGAGCTTCGACGTCGTGCGCTTCGTCGCCGAGCTGCTGGCCGACGACCCGACGCATCCCATCCTCTTGGCGATGGCCGCCGCCGACGAGGAGGCCGCCGACGGCTACATCCAGGACTTCGGCACCGCCCGCATCAAGGGCGCGGTGGGCTCGAAGTGGGGCTGGTCCAACGACCGCGGGCTGCACTCCTCGGTGACGTTCGGGGAGGGATTCGTCGCCGCGGCGGCGGTCGCCGGCTCCGCGGACGACCTGGACGAGCTCGTCGACGAGCAGCTCGGCTCGCTCAAGGGCGTCGAGGTCGACCTGTCCGACGACGACAGCGACAGCTAACCGTTTCCGCTCCCGCCGCCGGCGGCGCCGCAGCTTCGGCTCTTTTCCCCGGGGAGGCGCCCGCCGCGCCACGCGTTCAATGCGAGATGAATCACGGTCGCGCGGCGGATCGGAGGGAGTAGACAGGTTAGTATGGGCCGGGCAGGAATCGCGCCCGGGGCGACCTATTAGTCCCGGCGCCGCGGCGCCCGCCCCTGTGCCGGGGACGGCCCCGGGCGCGGCAACGCGTAGGACAAGTTCGTCATAAGGAGAATCGACAGATGGCCAGCAACCAGGAAAGGACCCTCGCGGAGCGGCTGCGCGGCGGCGTGATCATGGACGTCGTCACCCCCGAGCAGGCCGAGATCGCCCAGGAGGCCGGCGCGAGCGCGGTCATGGCGCTCGAGCGGGTTCCCGCGGACATCCGCGCCGAGGGCGGGGTGTCGCGCATGTCGGACCCCGACATGATCGAGGGCATCATCAAGGCCGTCGACATCCCCGTCATGGCCAAGGCCCGCATCGGCCACTTCGTCGAGGCGCAGGTCCTCGAGAGCCTGGGCGTCGACTTCATCGACGAGTCCGAGGTCTTAAGCCCCGCGGACTACGCCCACCACATCGACAAGACCCTGTTTAAGGTGCCGTTCGTGTGCGGCGCGACGAACCTGGGTGAGGCGCTGCGCCGCACCGCGGAGGGCGCCCAGATGATCCGCTCGAAGGGCGAGGCCGGCACGGGCGACGTCTCCAACGCGGTGACCCACATGCGCGCCATCCGCGACGGCATCCGCCGGCTGCAGTCGCTGCCCACCGACGAGCTCTACGCGGCGGCGAAGGACCTCCAGGCGCCGTTCGAGCTCGTGCGCCGCGTCGCGGCCGACGGCCGCCTGCCGGTCGTGCTCTTCACCGCGGGCGGGGTCGCGACCCCGGCGGACGCGGCGATGATGATGCAGCTCGGCTCCGAGGGCGTGTTCGTCGGCTCCGGCATCTTCAAGTCGGGCAACCCTGCGCAGCGCGCCCGCGCGATCGTCACCGCCACGGAGCACTACGACGACCCGGCGGTCATCGCGGACGTCTCCCGCGGGCTGGGCGAGGCGATGGTCGGCCTCAACGTCGACGAGATCCCCGAGCCGCACCGCCTCGAGAAGCGCGGCTGGTAAGAGAACCGTCCCTCCGGGCGGCGCGGCCGGCCTACTCGGCGGGCCGGTCCTCGGCGCGGTGCTCGCCGCCGCGCTCGGGGCGCGCGCCCGGGGTGCTGGCCTGGGAGGTGGGATCCAGGGTGCGTTCCTCGCCGTCGTCCTCGCCGGCCTGGGCCTTCTCGGCGGCCTTCTCGCGCTTGATGAGGGTGCCGAAGTACGCGGCGATCGCAACGCCGACGATGCCGGTGATGAGCGCGGCGATGATGACCGTGAGGTTCGTCGTGGCCATGAAGAACCACGCGATGATCGCGGCGAGGCTCACCACCGCCGCGAGGATGCTCACGACGAAGACGAAGTAGAGCAGAGAGCGGGTGGACGGGCTTTTCATCGGGAAACGCGCTCCTCGGGTGTTTCGGTTCGATGGATGGAATGATTCTTCATCTGGCGCGGCCGCCGGGCCGGGTGGCTGGGCGGGCCTGCTTCAAGCGGAGATTCTAGCCCGGTTAGGGCTCGTTCTCCGGGACGGGGCTCTCGGTGACGGTGGTCTCCCCGGTGGGGATGCCGCCCTCGCCGGTCTCGTCGTCGCCGGGTGTCTGCTCCGGCAGCTCGTTGGGCTCGTTCGGGTCGCCCACCGGCGGCTGGTTGGGGTCGTTCTCGATCTGGTAGGAGCCGGGGTCGACCGGGCTGCCGCCGTGACGCCCCGGGTTGAAGAACGCGACCACGACGACGGCGACGACGGCGATGGCGAAGAGCCAGAACCACGCGGACTGGTAGAACGGCCGCTGCTGCCCGCCGCCGGGCTCGCCGTTGGTGGTGTCCTCGCTAGCCATGCGGGCTCCTTTCCTTCACTACCGTTATCGACAACTCCGCGCGCTTTAGCGCCTCGCCCCGCCAGCCTAGCGGCGCTCCGGGAGGCTCGCCGGCGCTCGGCGGCCCGGGGACCGTCTGCCTAGGGCTGCAGCCCGTAGCGGGTGAAAACATCGGCGCGGATGGCGGAGTTCTTCTGGCGCAGCCGGCGCGGCAGGAAGAACCCGTCGATGAGGTACCAGATGCCCAGCCCGCCGAGCGTGATGGTCATGAAGAACCCGTAGAGCTTGTCACCGAGGAAGTAGCGGTGGGCGCCCAGGAACCCGAAGCCGACGGCCCACAGCAGCCAGGCGACGAGCTGGCTCTTCTTCTCCTCTTCGTAGGCTGCCTGCGCGGGCAGGAAGCGGGCGGGCTCGATGCCGCCGCCGGGGACGGGGTTTCCTCCGGGGATGGCGTGGGTCATGGGGCGCTCCTTATACGTCTTCGGTCGGCGCGCGGCGGCCGGCCGCGCGGACAACGGATGAGATAAGCGTTATCCATGCTAGCCCTCGCCGTGGACGCGCCCAGGGGAGAAAGACTCAGCTAACGATTGCGGGTTGCGGCGGGCGAGCGCGCGGCAACGACGCGGCGCCGAAGCTCAGGCCGGCGGCTCTTTCCCCCTTCGCGCCGGCTCATCGGTCGAGGGAGCCGCTCAGTTCTCGGCCAGCTCGAGTTTCGGCGGGTACGTCGAATCCGCGGCGACCTCCGAGGGGTCGAGGAACTCCCGGCCCTCCTGGAACGCCGCGAACCACGCCGAGCCCCTCTCGCGCGTGATCCGGGCGAGGTCCACGGGCCCTCTCCCCTTCGTCGCCTGCCACACGCGGTCGAGGACGCCGCCGAGGGCGGGGTCGAAAGATTCGTCGATGACGCGGGCCTCGCCGCTGGCGTCCGCGGCGTAGCGGGCGATGTCCCTCGCGGCGAACGGGCGAAACTTGTCGTAGACGGAGCGCACGACCGGGCCGTACGCCCACGTCTGAAACGGCTCGGCGAGCAGGCGGTTGCCGGTGCGCTTCTCGTACTCGCTGGCGGCGAAGTAGAGGATCTTCTGCAGCGCCATCGGGGTGACGTAAACGCCGTCGCGGAAGGATCGCTCGAGGACGTTGTTGGCGATCATCGTCGCGGGGTAGGGCACGGGGTCGCCTCCTAAAAGGCTCGCCGACCTGGCCGGGCGGATAGGCGCAGGATACCCGCCCGGGCGGATCCCCGCCGGGGGATCGATCCCGCTCGGCGCGGGAATCTGACCGACGCGGCGACAGGGCGGCGACCGATCTGCTTGCTGGCTCCGGACACGAGAAACGGCCGCCGGCTTAACGCCGACGGCCGTGGGTGGTGGTGCTCCAGAGAGGATTCGAACCTCCGACACCCGCTTTAGGAGAGCGGTGCTCTATCCACTGAGCTACTGGAGCCGGCCCGGGGATTGCACCTTGTGCTTGGTGCCGCGCGGGTCCGGGAAGAGTGTAGCGCACCCCGCCCGGGACCCGGCTGCGGCCCCGCGCTTAGCCGGGCCGATGGCGGCCCACCCCTAGGCCGAGAGCTCCGCGTATTTCTTGGCGACGTCCTCGGCGGGCGGGTTGGTCTGCGAGGTGCCGTCCGAGTAGCGCACGGTGGGCACGACGCGGTTGCCGTCGTTGACGGACTTCACCCACTCGGTGGCCTCCTCGGCGTTGTCGTCCTTCTCCACGTCGATCTCGCGGTAGGGGACGTCCTTCTCCGCGAGGCCGTCGCGCAGCGCCGCGCAGAAGGGGCACCAGCTGGTGGCGTAGACGGTGACGTGCTCGGTGCTCTCTGCCATTCGTCGATCATCTCCTCTAATAGTCGCGGCGATAGCTAATAAACCGGAACCGCAGTGGCTCCTCGCCCTCACCATAGTGAAGCTCGCCCTCCTCGGAGGCCCGCCAGCCGCTGTCCGAGGCGATCCGGAAGCCCGTCGGGATCGCGGGTGCGCGCACCGCGCTGCCGCCGAGCGAGGGCGCGACGCGCGCGTCGACGAGGGTGATCTCCAGCCGCTCGAGCTGGTCGATCGTGCGCGCGTACACCCCCGCGCCGCCGATGACCCACCCGTCGAGGGGCTCCGGTAGGGAGGTGGCGACCTCCGCGCCGGCGGACCAGTCGCCGGGCTCCTTTGAGGAGAGGATGATATTGCGCCGCCCCGGCAGGGGGCGGACCCTCTCGGGGAAGGATTCCCAGGTGTGCCGGCCCATGACCACCGGGTGGCCGTGGGTGGTCTCCTTGAAGTGGCGCAGGTCCTCGGGCAGGTGCCAGGGCATGGTCTCGCCGTCGCCGATGACCCCGTCGAGGGACTGCGCCCAGATCGCGCCCGCCATCTAGACCGCCACCGGGGCCGTGATCGTCGGGTGCGGGTCGTAGCCCTCGAAGGACACGTCGTCGAAGCCGTAGCTAAACATCGAGTCCGCCTTCCTTAAGTTGAGCGTCGGGTAGGGCCGCGGCTTTCTGGAGAGCTGGGTGGCTACCTGCTCGCGGTGGTTGTCGTAGACGTGGCAGTCGCCCCCGGTCCACACGAGGTCGCCGACCTTTAGGCCAGCCTGCTGGGCGAACATGTGGGTAAGCAGCGCGTAGGACGCGAGGTTGAACGGCACGCCGAGGAACATGTCCGCCGAGCGCTGGTAGACCTGCAGGCTCAGCTTCCCGTCGGCGACGTAGAGCTGGAAGAGCAGGTGGCACGGCGGCAGCGCCATGCTGGGGAGCTCCGAGACGTTCCACGCGGAGACCACCGCCCGCCTGCTCGACGGGTTGGACTTGATCTGCTCGAGGACCTCGGCGATCTGGTCGACCCGCTCGCCAGACGGGGTGGGCCAGCTGCGCCACTGCACCCCGTAGATCGGCCCGAGGTCGCCCTCGTCGTCGGCCCACTCGTCCCAGATCGTCACGCCGTTGTCCCGCAGCCACGAGACGTTCGAGCCGCCGCGTAGGAACCACAGGAGCTCGCCGACGACGGAGCGCACGTGGACCTTCTTCGTCGTGAGCAGCGGGAAGCCGTCTGCGAGCGGGTAGCGCAGCTGCGCGCCGAAGATGCTCGTCGTGCCTGTGCCGGTGCGGTCGTCCTTGTGCGTGCCGGTCTCCATGACGCGGCGTAACAGGTCCTCATATGGGGTGGGGATCTCCCCGCTCGCGGTCGTCGCCATGGCAGCAATGCTAGGCCGCGCGCAATCTGGACTCGACCGCCGCCGGGCGGTTTCGCGAGGTGTGTTTGAATCGGCCCATGGCAGGAGAGGTGCTCGGGCGGTTCTCCGGGGCGGTGCGCGACTGGTTCACCGGCGTGTTCGAGGCCCCCACCGCCGCGCAGGAGGAGGCCTGGGAGTCGATCAGCTCGGGCCGGCACAGCCTCGTCGTCGCGCCCACCGGCTCGGGCAAGACGCTCGCGGCGTTCCTCTGGGCGATCGACCGGCTCGCGTCCGCGCCGGGGCAGCTCTCCCTCGGTGGGAAGGCGAGCGGGCCCGCGGGTTCCGGCGGGGTGAAGGTGCTCTACATCTCCCCGCTCAAGGCGCTCGGCGTGGACGTCGAGCGCAACCTGCGCGCCCCCCTTACCGGCATCGCCCGCGCCGCGGAGCGCCGCGGCGAGTCGCTGCCGCCGATCACCGTCGGCGTGCGCTCGGGCGACACGCCCGCCGCCGAGCGCGCCCGCCAGCAGCGCCGCCCGCCCGACATCCTCATCACCACGCCTGAGTCCGCCTACCTCATGCTCACCTCCAAGGCGGCGGGCAGCTTAAGCGGCGTGGAGACCGTCGTCGTCGACGAGATCCACTCGGTGGCGGGCACGAAGCGCGGCGCGCACCTGGCCTTGAGCCTCGAGCGGCTGGCGCTGCTCGCCGGGGAGTTCCAGCGCATCGGGCTCTCGGCGACGGTCCGCCCGGTCGAGGAGGTCGCCCGTTTCCTTGGCGGGGACCGCCCCGTCGAGATCATCGACCCGCCCGCGAACAAGTCCTGGGACTTAAGCGTCACCGTGCCGGTGCCGGACATGGCCGACCTGCCCGTCCCGGAGGACGCCTCGACGATCGGGGACGCCGTCCTCGACGACGAGGAGGGGCTTGCCAGGCCGCTCGGCGGGGAGGACGACGGCGAGGACTCGACAGTGCCCACTGGCGGCGCGCTCGGCGTCGACGAGTCCCTCGACCCCGGCCCGGTGGGCCTCGACCTCGGCGGGGAGGGGACGCAGGAGCCCGTCGGCGCCGACGACTCCCTCGACCCGGGGCCGGTGGGTGTCGACGACGCGCCCGACCCAGGTCCCGTGAGCTTCGACGACCCGCCGGAGGACGAGGACGACGTCGCGCCCGGCGACCAGCCGGGCCCCGCCGGGCCGGAGGACGGGGCGGGAGAGTCCGGCCCGGTGGCGGAGGACTCGGCGCTGCCGACGCAGAAGTCGATCTGGCCGTTTATCGAGAAGGACCTTTACGAGGCGATCATGGCCTCGCGCTCGACGCTGGTGTTCGTCAACTCGCGGCGCTCCGCGGAGCGGCTCACCAGCCGCATCAACGAGCTCTACGCGAAGGAGCACGACCCGGAGGCGCTTTCTGCTGCCGCGCGGCGCGACCCCGCGCAGCTCATGAAGCAGACCGACACCGCGGGCCACGCCCGCGCCGTCATCGCGCGCGCCCACCACGGCTCGGTGTCGAAGGAGGAGCGCGCCGAGATCGAGGAGCAGCTCAAGTCCGGGGAGCTGCGCAGCGTGGTGGCGACCTCCTCGCTGGAGCTCGGCATCGACATGGGCCTCATCGAGCAGGTCGTGCAGGTCGAGGCGCCGCCGTCGGTGGCCTCCGGGCTGCAGCGCGTGGGCCGCGCCGGCCACGGCGTCGGCGAGGTCTCCCGCGGCCGCTTCTACCCGAAGCACCGCGCCGACGTCTTAAGCTCCGCGCTCGTCGTCGAGCGGATGCGCGTGGGTGCGATCGAGGAGACCCGCACCCCGCTCAACCCGCTCGACGTGCTCGCCCAGCAGACCGTCGCCGAGGTCGCCGCCCGGCCGATTTCCACCGACGACTGGTTCGACGCGGTGCGCCGCGCGGCGCCCTACCGGGAGCTGCCCCGCGAGGCCTTCGACTCGGTCATCGACCTGCTGCGCGGCATCTACCCCTCGACGGACTTCTCCGAGCTCAAACCCCGCATCGTCGTCGACGCCGAGACCGGGGAGATGACCCCGCGGCCGGGCGCGCAGCGCGTCGCCGTGACCAGCGGGGGCACCATCCCCGACCGCGGGATGTTCGGGGTGTTCCTCCTCGGCACCGAGGCCGACGGGAAGGCGCCGCGCCGGGTGGGGGAGCTCGACGAGGAGATGGTCTACGAGTCCCGCGTCGGCGACGTCATCACGCTTGGCGCGTCGAGCTGGCGGGTCGCGGACATCACCAAGGACCAGGTGCTCGTCAGCCCCGCGCCCGGCCACACCGGCCGGCTGCCGTTCTGGAACGGCGACCAGGCCGGCCGCCCCGCGGAGTTGGGTGCGGCGCTCGGGGAGTTCCGCCGCCGGCTCGCCGCAGACCCCGAGGCCGGTAGGGAGAGCCTGCTCGGGCTGGGGCTGGACGAGTGGGCGGCCGACAACGCGCTCGCCTTTCTTAACGAGCAGCGGGAGGCCACCGGCCAGGTGCCCGACGAGCGCACCCTGCTGCTCGAGCGCTTCACCGACGAGCTCGGCGACTGGCGCGTCGTCGTGCACAGCCCGTACGGCCGCGGCGTCAACGCCGCGTGGGCGCTCGCCGTGGGCGACCGCATCTCCGAGCAGACCGGCATGGACGCCCAGCCCGTCGCCGGCGACGACGGGATCGTGCTGCGCCTGCCCGCAGGCGAGGAGGAGCCCACGGCCGCGCTGCTCGCCATCGACCCCGAGGAGGTCGAGGACATCGTCGCCGAGAAGGTCGGCGACTCCGCGCTCTTCGCCTCCCGGTTCCGGGAGTGCGCCGCCCGCGCGCTGCTCCTGCCCAGGCGCAACCCCGGGGCGCGCGCGCCGCTGTGGCAGCAGCGCCAGCGCGCCGCCCAGCTCCTCGACGTGGCGCGCTCTTACCCGTCGTTTCCCATCATCCTCGAGACGGTGCGCGAGTGCCTCCGCGACGTCTACGACATTCCGGCCTTAAAGAGGGTGCTCTCCGGCATCGAGCAGCGCACCGTGCGCGTCGCGGAGGTCACCACCGAGCAGCCCAGCCCGTTCGCCTCGACGCTGCTGTTCAACTACACCGGCGCGTTCATGTACGAGGGTGACAGCCCGCTCGCCGAGAAGCGCGCCGCGGCCTTGAGCCTCGACCCCGCGCTGCTGGGCAAGCTGCTCGGCACGGTGGAGCTCTCCGAGCTGCTTCGCCCCGAGATCGTCGAGGAGGTCCACGAGGAGCTCCAGCGCCTAAGCCCCAACCGCCGCGCCCGCGGCCCCGAGGAGCTCGTCGACGCGCTGCGCTCGCTTGGCCCCGTGCCTCTGGCCGGCCTCGCGGCGCGCTGCTCCTTCCCCGAGCCCGCGGCCGCGACGCTTGCCGCCGCGCCGGGCCGCGTCATGGAGGTGCGCATCGCGGGCGAGCCGCACCTCGCGGTCGCGAGCGACGCGGCCCTTTTGCGCGACGGCCTCGGGGTGCCCGTCCCGCCCGGCGTCGGCGCGAGCCCTAAGGAGGTGCCCGACGCCCTCGAGCAGCTCATCGGCCGGTGGGCGCGCTCCCGGGGCCCGTTCACCGCGCGCGCCGCTGCCGACGCCTTCGGGCTGCCGGTCTCCGCGGCGCACGCCGCGATCGGCGCGCTTACCGACCGCCGCCGGCTCACCCGCGGGCGGTTCACCCGCGGCACGAAGGAGGACGAGTACTGCGACCGGGAGGTGCTCTCCAGGATTAGGCGCCGCAGCCTCGCCGCCGCCCGCGCCGAGACCCGGCCCGTCTCCCAGTCGGGGTTTGCCCGCTTCCTGCTCGGCTGGCAGCAGGTCGCCCCCGTCGGCGATGGGCCTGCGCTGAGCGGCCCCGACGGGGTGCTCCAGGCCGTGGAGCAGCTCGCCGGGGTGCGGCTGCCGGCCTCCGCGTGGGAGACCCTCGTGCTGCCGCAGCGCGTCGCCGGCTACCGGCCCGGCGACCTGGACGAGCTCACGCTCGCCGGGGAGGTGATCGTCGTCGGCGCCGGGCAGGCGGGCGCCAACGACCCGTGGCTCGAGCTCGTGCCCGCCGACGTCGCCGAGCAGCTCGTCGCGCCCCGCGACGAGGAGCCCTCCTTGAGCGATCTCGAGGAGGCGGTGCTCGGGGTGCTCGCCGGCGGCGGGGGCTTCCGCTTCGCCGACATCGCCGCCGAGGTCAAGGGCGCCGATCTGCCCGGGCTCGCCTCCGGCGAGGCCGGCACCGAGCGCCTCGCCGGGGCGATGTGGAGCCTCGTCGAGGCCGGCCTGATCAGCCCGGATAGCCTCGCTCCCGTGCGCGCCCGGCTCTCCGGGCGCTCCGCCGGCGGGGCGGCCGCCCACCGGCAGAAGACCAAGCCCCGGCGCTCGCGGCTGCGGCTCGGCCGCACGAGCTTCGCGCAGGCCCACCGCGCCGGGCGGGAGGACACCCCGCCCGACATGCGCGGCCGCTGGTCGCTCAGCCCCCGGCCCACCGACGAGCCCACCACCCGCTCGGTGGCGCTCGGCGAGGCGTGGCTCGACCGCTACGGCGTCGTCACCCGCGGCTCCGTCGCCGCGGAGGGCACCACCGGCGGCTTCCAGCTCGCCTACAAGGTTCTTTCCACCTTCGAGGAGAACGGCCGCGCGATGCGCGGCCACCTCGTCGAGGGGCTCGGCGCGGCGCAGTTCTCCACGCCCGCGGTCATCGACCGGCTGCGCGGCCACGACGACGCCGCCGAGCTCGGCGGCTGGCCCTCGGGCGCCCGCGAGCCGAAGATCCACGTGCTCGCCGCCGCCGACCCAGCCAACCCCTACGGCGCGGCGCTGCCCTGGTCCGAGCAGGGCCCCACCCGCGCCGCCGGCGGGCTCGTCGTCCTCGCCGACGGGCTGCTCGTCGCGCACCTCACCCGCGGCGGGCGCAGGCTCAGCCTCTTTCCCGACGCGCTGCCCGAGGACGCGACCGCGGGCGCCGGCCGGGAGGAGGCCGCCCTCGTCCTCGCCGCGGGCGCGCTGCAGGACGCCGTCGCCGCCGGCACGGTGCGGCCCTTCACCGTCGAGACCATCAACGGCCAGCCGGCCTTGGGCTTCGTCGAGCCCGCGAGGCTGCGCGCCGCGGGCCTCGGGGTGAGCCCGAAGGGCATCGCCGTCGCCGCGCCCGGCGGGGCGCCGGCCCACCCCGCCGCGGGAAACCGCCGCGCGCCGGGGCCCGGGCGCGGCGGGCCGCGCCGCGGCCGCAGCCTGAGTGAGGCGCTCGACGAGAGCTCCCGCCGCGGCCGCCGGTGAGAAAATAGGCCCCATGCCCGAGGGAGACTCCGTCTTTCAGCTCTCGCGCCGCCTGCAGTTCATGACCGGGCGGCGGGTGCGGCGCTGCCAGCTGCGCGTGCCCCGCTACGCCACCGCTGAGCTCTCCAACACGATCGTGAGGGCGGTGTGGCCCTACGGCAAGAACCTCTTCATGCAGCTCGACGGGACGCTGCTGCACACCCACCTGCGCATGGAGGGCACCTGGTCCATCCACCGCGAGGGCGCCCGGTGGCGCCGCCCCGGCTATGCCGCGCGGGTCGTGCTCTCCCTCGAGGGGGAGGGGAGCAGCTACCCGCCGATCGAGGTCGTCGGCTTCGACCTCGGCCACGTCGGGCTCATGGCGGCGCGCGACTACCGCGCCTGGGCGCGCTCGATGGGGCCGGACGTACTCGCGCCCTCGTGGACCCGCGGCGGGCGCGAGGAGGCCATCAGGAGAATCCGGCTGCGCCCCGAGCGCTCGATCGGGGCGGTGCTGCTCGACCAGAAGAACCTCGCCGGGGTGGGCAACGAGTACCGCGCCGAGATCTGCTTCCTGCGCGGGATTCACCCCGCCCGCCCGGTCAGCGAGGTCGACGTCGCCGCGGCGGTGGATACCGCGCGCCGGCTCATGTGGGCCAACCGGCTCGCCCCGGTGCGTGTCACCACCGGGGTGAAGCGCGCCGGGGAGACGACCTACGTCTTCGGCCGTAACCACCGGCCCTGCCGCCGCTGCGGCACCCGGATCCGCGCGGGCACGCTCGGCGGGGTGGATGCTGGCGGCGACGAGGGCGAGCTCGAGCGGGTGATCTGGTGGTGCCCGACCTGCCAGCCCGAGCCGGGCGGACACCTCACGGCCAGCTAAGCCCCAGCCGACGGCGCCCCTTAGGGGCGGCCACCCCCGGACGGGGGCTGGGTGGGGAGTGTGAGTTTATGCACGTCAGAGTCGTACTCGTCGCCATTTATGACAATGGTTTCGCTTCCCGCTAGTGTTCCTGGCTAGGTAGCCGCTGGGAGCAGCCTGGCTTCTTCCCAGACAGCCGCCGCCGCGCGCCGGCTAGGACGCTTCCCGGGAGCGGGGATCCTCCCCGCCGGCGCGCGCTGATAACCAACTATCGCTACGTAACCCAAGGGAAAGGACCAGGCATCATGAGCGAACTGACCCGGACCCGCGAGGCCGGCGCGACGCGCCGGCTCCTCGCGCTGGTCATCGCGGGGTTCCTCGCCCTCACCGCCGGGGTGAGCGGCGCGGCCACGGCCCACGCCCAGGAGGGTGGCTTCGAGCACACCTTCGATCAGGGCCACACGGACATCTTCAACACCGTCTCCGACGGTGAGAACCTTGACCTCAAGCTCAAGGAGGACATCACCGACTCTCACGTCCTGCACGACCCTGAGGAGGTCCTCCTCAAGGTGAAGCAGGAGGCGTGGAACAAGGAGCAGGGGCTCATCGACCTCATCGGTGAGCCGGGCTACTTCCTGCCCCAGACCCAGAACTCGAACCTCCTGTGGCCGGGCTGGGACACGCAGGACTCCCGGAACGGTGGCTTCGACAGCATCAACTTCCACTTCGAGTCCGTCGAGGGGCCGGGGAAGGTCTTCATCCTCCAGCTGGGTACCTTTGGCGGCTTCGAGCCCCGCCTGGCCGGCGGCGACAAGGAGCTGAAGACTGGCTCCATCCTCTCCGTGCCCCAGCCCACCCACGAGCACACCAACTGGGTGTTCACGGAGCCGGGCCACTACGTCTTCAAGGTTCGCGCCGAGGGCGAGAACGGCAACGGCGAGCTGAAGAGCTCCAAGATTCACACCTACACCTGGGAGGTTGGCGACGTCGATGGGGATGCGCCGATCCCGGGGGTGCCGCAGGAGTACCACCTCGAGGGCGAGGATAACCACGGCGGCGAGGGTAACCACGACGGTGAGAGCCACCACGGCGGCAACACCACCACGAATTCCGGCGACGGAAACACCAGCGGCTCCGCGGGCCAGGGGGGCAACGCCGACCAGAACCAGAACGCCAACCAGCCCGCCCCGGCGCCCGCTCCCAGCGGGCCCGGCACGAACGAGGGCGCCAAGGGCGGCGACGAGCCGGTCTGCGTTCCCGGCGAGCCGGCCCTGATCCCGAAGATCAAGGACGACCGCGAGCAGCCCGCCACCTGGCGGAACTTCAACGAGCTCACCTTCGGTCTCGGCGACTCCGCGCATAGGGAGCTGCCGAAGGACGTTGGTCCCTTCAAGGCTGGTAGCGACGCCTGGATGATTGCCTCCTTGCAGCAGCCCGATGTTCCGTGGGTTGGTGCGAACACCCAGAACGAGTCGGTTCTCAGCAACACGACCGGCAACGTCACCTGGGAGCTCACCGGCTTCAACGGCCCGGGCGCGATGTACGTCTACACCCAGGGCGTGTTTAACAACGTTGTCGGTGAGGAGTGGTTCAGCGCCACCCCGGGTAACCCGAGTGGTAGCCACGTCATCCCGGCGAACACCCATGTTCACCCGAACTGGGCTTTTGAGAAGCCCGGGCGCTACGAGGTGACGATCAAGCAGAGCACCGAGACCAACGACGGTAAGACGATCTCCGGCGAGGACACCGTCGTCTTCGAGGTCGGCGGCCAGGGTAACGCCAACAGCGGCCACTTCGACATCGGCGCCGAGTACACCGACGGCGCGGAGAACTGCGCCGGCGGACAGGGCGCCAACGGCGGCCAGGCCGGCAAGGGCGGCCTCGCGAACACCGGTGTGTCCTCGTACGCGCTGCCGATCTCGATCCTGGCGTTCGGCGTCGTCGTCGCTGGCGCGGGCATGGTGTTCCACTCCCGCGTCAAGCAGGCCACGAGGAGCTAGGTTTCCGCTTGGCTTCGGGAAGGAGATTCATCGGGGTGCTGGCCGTCGCCGCGGCCGGCGTGGTCGCGGCGGGCTGCAGCGCGGAGGCGCTGCCCTCCCGGGACGATTCGGTCACGGACGTCGTGGCGAGCACCCCGGTGGTCGCCGATCTGGCTCGTAACGTGGCCGGCGAGCGCGCCCGGGTCACCCAGCTGGTGCCCGACGGCGCGGACCCGCACGCCTACGAGCTGAGCCTGCGCGACGTGCGCAACGTCGCGAACGCCGACCTTGCGCTCACCAATGGGCTTCTGCTCGAGCAGCAGAGCCTGCTGCGCGCGGTGGACTCCGGCGTGCGCGACGGGGTGCCCGTCGTGGCGCTCGCCCAGCAGGCGGAGGGCTACGGCGGCTACCTCATCCCGCTCGTCGAGGACGTCGGGCTGGACACGGTGTGGCTGGGCCTGCGGGTCCACGGCGCGCCGGCGGAGGTGGGCGAGTTCTCCCAGGTGCGGCTCGAGTTCACGAGCGTCGAGGGGCCGGGGGAGATGGCCGCGTACCTCACCGGCACGTTCGGCACCCCGCAGCGCTACCTCGACTCGAGCGAGGGCGTGGACCCGGAGAAGCACCGGGTGACGCTCCCGCCGGACGCGCACACCCACATGAGCTGGGCGTTCACCGAGCCGGGCGTGTACCGGCTCGGTGTGCGCGCCACGGTGCTCGACGAGTCGGGAGAGCCGGCGGGCTCCGTGGGGGAGAAGACGGTCACCTTCGCGGTGGGCACGAACCCCTACGAGGCGGGTATCGACTCGCCCTCGGTGCTCGACGGCGGGCACTACGACCTCACCGTCAACCTCGACGACGAGGTCATGGAGCTGCGCGGCGACTCGCTCGACGAGGGCGATTCGGGGGTCGACGTGGGCTTCCCGCTGGAGGACACGGTC
Organism: Corynebacterium otitidis ATCC 51513; assembly: GCF_000296405.1. Lineage (GTDB taxonomy): Bacteria > Actinomycetota > Actinomycetes > Mycobacteriales > Mycobacteriaceae > Corynebacterium > Corynebacterium otitidis. Next base: position 561,604 of record NZ_JH815193.1, on the reverse strand, counting down.
GTCTCGGTGCCGAACTCGGCGCTGCAGGAGATCCCGCCGGACCCGGCCTTCCGGTTTATTGGCCGGCCGGGCGACGAGGTCTACCTGCTCGCGCAGGCGGTGCTGGGGCGCCACGTCCACGGCGAGATCGACCCGCACCTGTGGCACGACGTCGCCAACGCCAAGGCGTACGTCGAGGCGATCCGCGACAACCTCATCGGGGTGGACCCCGACGGGGCGCAGGAGTACGGCGCCAACGCGGAGGCGTACCTAGCAAAGCTCGACGAGGTCGACGCGGAGTTCCAGGAGACGATCGAGCAGATCCCCGAGGGCAAAAGGCAGCTCGTCACCACCCACGACGGCTACCGGTACCTGTCGTCGGGCTACGGGGTCGACATCGCCGGCTTCGTGGCGCCGAACCCCTCGGTGGAGCCCTCGGCGCGGGACATGATCGCGCTGACCAGGGCGCTGCAGAACCTCGAGGTGCCCGCCGTGTTCCTCGAGCCGACGCTCGCGACCCGCGCGAACACCTTAAAGGAGCTCGCGGGGCGGCTGGACGTCGACGTGTGCCGGATCTACGGCGACACCTTCGACGAGGAGGTGCCCACCTACCTGGACATGGTGCGCTACAACGCCCGCTCGCTGGCCGACTGCCTGGGCGGCGCCGGGCCCTAACACCCCAAGGGCCCACCATCCGGCCCCGCTAACGAAGGCGGGGCCGCGGCCCGGCGGCCGGCCCTCGACCCTCGCCTCACGAGGGGGCGGGGTCCGGCCGCCGGGCATCACATAGAGACTTCGACACAACTGAAGGAAGCGAACGAGAACAGCCATGGCCCCATCGCTTTGGAACTCAGTGCCGCGCCGCGCCCTCGGGGCGGCGGCCGGCTCCCTGCTCGCCGCCGGGCTCGTCGCGGGGCTCGGCGCCCCGGGCGTCGCCGCGGACACCGTCACCCACCTCGCGCAGTCGGGCGCGGGCGACGACCCGGCGCTGCGCCAGTCGATCGACGCGAACGAGGAGGTCGCCCCGCTGGGCACGGAGGCGGTCCTCGACGCCGGGCACGTGGACATGGGCCCGTTCGTCGTGGACGGCGAGTTCGACCTGCTCGCCCGCGACGACAGCGACCACCCGCCGGTGTGGCGCCACCTCGACGACCTCGTCTACGAGCTGGGGCCCTCGGCGCAGCAGGACGTGCCGGCCGACGACCCGGCCTACGAGTTCATCGGCGCTGAGCCGGGCAAGCCGGTCTACGTCGTGCCGCAGACGCAGCTGCCGGACGTGCCGTGGCTGGGCTGGAACACGCAGGCGCCGTCGATCGTCGACCAGGTGGCGCGCGGCGTGAACTTCGAGTTCGTCGGCCACCAGGGTCCAGGTAGGTTCTCGCTGTTCCTCCAGGCCGGCGGCTTCGCCGAGCCGGACGTCATCTGGAACGACGCGGAGGAGACCCCGCAGGGCATGTTCGTGGAGCTCAACACGCACACCCACGCGAACTGGGTGTTCACCGAGCCGGGCGTGCACCTGGTGGGGGTGCGCATCACCGCGCAGACCCGCGACGGGGAGGAGCTCGAGGCGTTCCGCACGCTGCGCTTCGCCGTCGACGCGCCCGTGCAGGAGGCGCGCGACGCCCAGTGGGAGGGCGACGTGCCCGAGGCGCCCGCCGAGGGCGAGGCCTCCGGCGAGCAGGGCGAGAAGAGCGACGAGGGCTCGAGCGAGCAGCCCGCCGACGAGGCCGCCGAGGCGAGCGAGTCGGGGCTCGGCGCCGGCACGATCGCGGTGATCGTCGCGGCGGTCGTCGTCATCGGCGCGGTCGTCGCCGCCGCGGTGGTTCTTAGCCGCCAGGCGAAGAAGACCCGCGAGCAGGCCCGCGCGCTCGTCGACGAGGAAAGCGGCGAGCAGTGAGCGGCGGCGCGGCCACCCCGCTCGAGGTCAGGGGCTTAAGCTGCACGCTCTCGGGGCGGAAGGTCCTCGACGACGTCAACCTCTCCGTCGACGCCGGCGAGCTCGTCGGGCTCATCGGGCCGAACGGCGCGGGCAAGACCACGCTCCTGCGCGGGATCTTGGGCCTCATCCCCATCGACGAGGGCGAGGTGAGGGTCTCGGGCGTGAGCGGGCGCGCGGCGCGCCGCCGCATCGGGTACGTGCCGCAGCGCCACGACTTCGCGTGGGACTTTCCCATCAGCGCCCGTGAGGCGGTGCTCACCGGCCGGGCCCACACCATGGGCCTTCGGCTGCGCGCCTCGCTGGAGGACCACCGGGCGGTGGAGGAGGCGCTGCGCCGCGTGCGGCTGGACAAGCTCGCCGACCGCCCGATCGGGGAGTTCTCCGGCGGGCAGCGCCAGCGCATCCTCGTCGCCCGCGCGCTCGCCGCCAGGCCGGACGTTTTGCTCCTCGACGAGCCGTTCACGGGCGTGGACATGCCCTCGCTTGAGCTGCTGCTCGACCTGTGCGGAGAGCTCACCGCGCAGGGCACGGCGATCGTCATGTCGACCCACGACCTCGGCGAGGCGGTGGAGTTCTCCGACCGGCTCATCATGCTCAACCGCACCGTCGCCGCGACGGGGCGGCCGAAGGACCTCAAAGACAAGGAGCTGTGGATGCGCACGTTTCGCGTCTCGGAGCGCTCCCCGCTGCTCAAGACGGTGGGGGTGGCCTAAGACACCATGCTGTCCGTCGCAGACTTCCTCAACGACCTCACCAACCCGGAGCTCGCCTTCCTGCCGAAGGCGCTCATCATCTCCGTGCTCAGCGCCGCGGTGTGCGGCGTCGTGGGCACCCACGTCGTGCTGCGCGGCATGGCGTTCATCGGCGACGCCGTCGCCCACGCCGTGTTCCCCGGGCTCGCCGTCGCGTTCGCGCTGCAGGTCTCGATCCTTTTAGGCGGCGCGGTCGCCGGCATCACCGTCGCGGTGCTCATCGCGCTGTTCTCGCAGCGGCGCCGCGTCAAGGAGGACACCGTCATCGGCATCTTCTTCGCCGCGGCGTTCGCGATCGGCCTGGTGATCATCTCCCGGGTGGACGGGTACACCGCCTCGCTCACGGACTTCCTCTTCGGCTCGATCACCGGCGTGCCCGACTCCGACATCGTCCTCGTGCTCGTCGCGGGCACCGCGGTCATCGCGCTGCTGCTCTTCTTCAACCGGCAGCTCGTCACCGTCGCCCTCGACCGGGAGACCGCCCGCGCGCTCAACCTTCCCGTCCTCGCGCTGGACGTGTTCCTCTACGTCGCGGTCACCGTCGCTGTGGTGATCTCCGTGCGCACGGTGGGCAATATCCTCGTGCTCGCGCTGCTCATCACCCCCGCGGCGACCGCGCGGCTGCTCACCGACCGGCTCGGGCGGATGATGGCCTACTCGGCGCTCATCGGCGCGGCCGGCTCCGTGGTGGGCGTGTACTTCTCCTGGGCGATCGATCTGCCCACCGGCGCGGCGATCGTCTTGAGCGTCACCGCGATGTTCCTTATCTGCTGGTTCTTCGCGCCCCGCCAGGGGCTCATCGGCCGGCGCCTCTTCAACCGCGACCAGGACCTCGCCGCCCCCGACGCGGGTCCCGCCGAGCCGGTCGCCGAGCGGAAAGGAGTAACCGCACCATGATCCCCACCTCTCCGACGAGGCGCGCAGCCGCCGCGGGCGGCGCCGCGCTGCTGGCGGCCGGGCTCGCCGCGGCGGGCGCGGCCGGCGCCGCCACCCCGTCGACGGAGCACGTCCCGGGCGAGCTCGGCTACGGCGTCGACGTCGCCGCCGACGCCGTCGATACCAACACCGGCGAGACCCACCCGTGCGCCGGGCGGAAGCTCGCCTACCGCTCCCACGTCGATGCGATCTACGCCACCCACATGGGCGGCGAGCTCACCACCGCCGTCGTCGACGGGCAGGCGGTCGTGCCCGCCGACGAGGTGTGCGTGCGCCTCGCGCCCGACGCCGATGAGAACGGCGTCGAGGTCTCCCGCATGGTCGTGCCGCCGGACACCCCGGCGCTGAGCTTCCTCGGCGAGCCGGGCGAGATCCTGTGGAACGCCCCGCAGACGACCGCCACGTTTGGCGAGCACCGCTGGCGGCCCGTGTGGGCCGGCGTGGGCGCCTTCGACCCGTCCCACGAGCTCGGCGACGGGGAGGACCTGCCCGCCACGGTGGAGCTCGAGATCACCGAACTCGACGGCCCCGGCGAGGTGCACACCTACTTCTACAACCGGGGCTCGGACACGCTCGATCACATCTTCAGCGCCCCGGACGACCCGAAGTTCACCCACAATGTGGGCGGCCACAGCCACATGAACTGGACGTTCACCGAGCCGGGCGTCTACCGCCTCACCGTCGAGGCGAAGATGACAATGCCCGACGGCACGGTTGAGGCCTCGGAGCCGACGGTGCACACCTGGCTCGTCGGCAGCGACGAGCAGGTCGGCCTCGAGCCGGGCACCACCGAGGGCCTCAACGACATCGAGGTCCCCGCCGAGAAGGTGCGCGACGAGCTCGTCGGCCCGCCCGAGGGCGAGGGCGGCGACAACCCGCCCGCCGGCGGAGAGACCGAGGGCGGCAAGCCCGGCGAAGGCCAGCCGGGCGAGGACAAGCCCGGGGCGGGGGAGGGCCAGCGCCCCGGCGAGGGCACCCCACCGCCGAAGGAATCCGCCCCCACCCTCCCCGTGGAGCGCTGCCGGCTGGCGGTGAGCTGGGCGGAGGCCGTCCCCTCCCGCATCGTCGACAAGGGCCACGTCGACCTCGGGGTGCGCGGCGGGAAGGGCGGCGTCGAGGGCGTCGCGACCGTCGACGGGAAGGCCGCCTCCACGGACTACAAGCCCGAGGACGTCGCCTTCGCCGTCAACGACTCCGCGGTCACCCGCGTGCCCGAGAAGACCGCTAGGCAGCTCGGCGTCGACCTGCCGCGCCCCGTGTGGCAGGTGCCGCTCTCCCAGCTGGAGAACCCCGACGTGCCGTGGGTGGGCTTCTCCACCACGGGGCTTGCCCCCGAGGACGTCGAGGGCGACGTGCGGCTCAGCCTCGCCGACGTCGAGGGCCCCGGCCGCATCATCACCATGCAGTCCGGCATCACCAGCGTCGAGCGGCTCCTCGACAGCGAGCAGCCCGACCGGGAGATCCGGCTCGCGCCGCGCAACCACGAGCACCACGCGATGTGGTTCACCAAGCCCGGCGTCTACCGGGCGACGTTCCTCTACCGCCTCACCCCCGCCGGCGGGGACCTCACCGAGGTTCCCGTGACGACGACGTTCCTCGTCGGCAACGACACGATCGACCTCGCCCGGCCCATCGTCGACGGCAAGGCCCCGCTCGGCTCGTGCGCGGGCGGCCCGGGCACGAAGCCCGGCGGGCAGCAGGGCAACGGAGGCGGGCCCGGGCCCCAGGGCGGCGACGGCACGCCGGGCACCCGGCCCGGCG
>NZ_JH815193.1:547620-556137 GCF_000296405.1 Corynebacterium otitidis ATCC 51513 | reverse complement strand
CCGCGCCGGGCGCCGCCGGCGGCGGGGGAGGCGCCCCCGCCCAGGGCTCGAACCCGCCGGCGGCCCAGCCGCCCGCCGAGGAGGGCCTAAGCGACCTCGACGAGGACTCGGACGAGGACGAGGGCGAGGCCCGCTCCAAGGCCGCGGAGTTGCGCCCCACCCCCTTCGGCGACGAGAAGAAGCAGCCCGTCAAGGAGAACGCGGCGCCAGCCGAGCCGGAGGGCACGCTCGCGACGCTCACCCGGGGCGGGTGGCTCGCCGGGCTGCTCATCGGGCTCGGGGCCTCCGCGCTCGTGGCCGGGGTGTGGTTCTTCGCGCACGCGACGCTCGCGCTGCGCAGGGCCCGCAGCGAGCTCCACACCAACGCCACCCTCGCCGCCGCGAAGCGCGGCAAGGACGCCAAGGACGGCAAGTAGTGCCGGTCCCGGCGCGGGCTTGCCCCGGGCCGGGCGCCCGCCCTTAACCGGGAACGGGCAAGAAGATCGGCCCCGCAGGCGAACACCTCGCCCGCGGGGCCGATTTTTGCGTCTAGCTTTTCTGGTTACTTTTCCTTCTTGTCCTGCTCCTCGGGCTTGTCGTCCTGCTGCTGCGCCGGATCGTCCTCGGAGCCTTCCCGCTCGCCCTCGGGTTCCTCGCCGTTCTGCTCGGCGCTGTCGTCGCCCGCTGCGTCGTCGTCCTGCGTCTCAGCCTCGCCGTCCCGCGTGTCGGTCTCGTCCCCCTGCGGCTCGGCATCGTCCTCGGGGCGCTCGTCCTGGTCGCCGTCGCGTTTCGCCTCGTCGTCCTTCGGCGCGTCCTGCTCGGCCTGCTCCTCCTGTGGCTCCGCAGGGGCGGTCTCGGGCTCGGCGTCGTCGGCGTCCTGCTCCGCCGGGTGGTCCTGGGTCTTCTCGGGCTGGTCCTGCGGTGCGGCCAGCTCCTCGTGGGTGCGGCGGGCGCGGTAGTGGGCGATGAGCGCGTCGGTGCTGGCGTCGCCGCTGTCGGGCTCCTCCTCGCCGGCGACCGCGGCGGCGAGGTCGTTGGCCTGCTTCTTGCCGAGCTCCACGCCCCACTGGTCGAAGGAGTTGATCCGAAGGAGTGTGCCCTGGGTGAAGACGGCGTGCTCGTAGAGCGCGACGAGCTCGCCGAGCACCCGCGGGGTGAGCCGGTCGGCGAGGATCGTGGTGCTCGGCCGGTTGCCGGGCATCGTCTTGTGGGCGACGAGGTCCTCGGGCACGCCCTCGGCGGCGAGCTCCTCGGGGGTCTTGCCGAAGGCTAAGACCTTCGTCTGCGCGAAGAGGTTGGCGTTGAGCAGGTCGTGCATGGAGCCGGTGCCGTCGGCGGCGGGCCGGTCGACCCGGGGGTTGATAAACCCGATGAAGTCCGCGGGGATGAGGTGGCTGCCCTGGTGGAGGAGCTGGTAGAAGGCGTGCTGGCCGTTGGTGCCGGACGCGCCCCAGTAGATCTCCCCGGTGGTGCCGGCGGGCTTGCCCTCGAAGGTCACGGACTTGCCGTTGGACTCCATGGTGAGCTGCTGGAGGTAGGCGGGCAGGTACTCGAGGTCCTGCGAGTAGGGCAGAACGGCGTGGCTCTGCGCGCCGAGCACGCTCGTGTACCAGGTGCCTAAAAGCCCCAGCAGCACGGGCAGGTTGCGCTCGACGGGGGTGGTGGCGACGTGCTCGTCGATGGCGCGGAAGCCGGCGAGCAGCTCGCGGAAGTTCTCCGGGCCGATGAGCAGGAGGAGCGAGAGCCCGATCGCGGAGTCGAGGGAGTAGCGCCCGCCGACCCAGTCCCAGAACCCGAAGACCGTCTCGTCAGCCACGCCGAACTCGGCGGTGGCCTCAAGGTTCGTGGAGACCGCCGCGAGGTGGTGCTTGAGGGCGTCCTCGTTCCCGTCGAACGCGTCGAGCAGCCAGCGGCGCGCGACGTTGGCGTTGGCGAGCGTCTCCTGGGTGGTGAACGTCTTCGAGGAGACGATGACCAGGGTGGTCTCCGGGTCGAGGTGGCCCAGCGCGTCGGCGATGTCGGTGGGGTCCACGTTGGAGACGAAGCTTGCCGAGAGCCTCTCGTGGGTGTAGCCGGAAAGGGCGCGCGCCGCCATCTTGGGGCCGAGGTCGGAGCCGCCGATACCGATGTTGACGACGTGGTCGATGGGCTTGCCCGTCGAGCCGGTCCACTCGCCGGAGCGCACCCTGGTGGCGAAGGCCTCCATCCGGGCTAGCTCTCGGTGGACGTCGGCGACGACGTCCTGGCCGTCGACCTTGAGCGTCGCGCCCTTCGGGGCGCGCAGCGCGACGTGGAGCACGGCGCGGTCCTCGGTGGTGTTGATGTGCCGGCCCGAGGCCATCGCCTCGAAGCGCTCGGGCACCTTCGCGGCCTTGGCGAGCCGAACCAGCGCATCAACGGTGCCCGCGTCGATGAGGTTCTTCGACAGGTCGGCGCGCAGGTCGCCCGCGGTGACGGTCAGGCGCTCGGCGCGGTCGGGCTCGGTAGCGAAGAGCTCCCGCAGGCTCGTGCGGGAGATCTCCCCCACCCGGGCGCGGAGCGCCTCCCAGGCGGCCGCGAACTCGTCCTCGGGGTGGGGTTGTGACATGGGGGCTGTGCTCCTTCAAACAACGACGGTGGGCTGCGGTGGTCGGGCCGGCGGTCGTATGGGCGGGCCGGGGTTCTCATTCCCGGGCGGGCGCGTACGCCGCCGCGCCCGGCGGCCACGCCGGCCGGCCGGGCGATCGGCCCCAAGGATACTGACGGCGCGGCCCGCCCGGCCGGCGCCGGGGCGGGGCCGGGGGCCGTGACCTCGGTGAAACCGATCGCCACAAACCGTGGCGAGGGGAAAGAAAACCGGGCATAGTGGCGCACATGAGCACAACTGAGTTACCCAAGCAGCTTCAGGACATCGTCGACGACGCCCCCAAGGGTCTGTTCATCGACAACGACTTCCTCGACGCCGAGGGCGGGGAGACCTTCACCGTCTACAACCCCTCGACCGGCGCGGCGCTCGCCGAGGTGGCGTCCGCGTCCGCGGCCGACGCCCGCCGGGCGCTCGACTCCGTCGTCGCGGCGCAGGACGAGTGGCGCCACACCACCGCGCGCGAGCGCTCCGAGATCCTCTATCGCGTCTACGAGATCCTCGAGGACAACGCCGAGGAGCTCGCCTACCTGCAGTCCCTCGAGCTGGGCCGCGCGCTGCACGACTCGATCGGCGAGTCGCACAACGCCGCCGAGTTCTTCCGCTGGTTCGCCGAGGAGGCCGTGCGCGTGCGCGGCGACTACCGCCACGCCCCGAACGGCAGCGCGCGCGTCATCGTGCGCCAGGAGCCCGTCGGCCCGAGCCTCGCGATCACGCCGTGGAACTTCCCGCTCGCGATGGGCGCGCGCAAGCTCGCGCCGGCGATCGCCGCGGGCTGCACGATGCTGCTCAAGCCCGCATCCAAGACGCCGCTCACGGCGCTCTACCTCGCCCGCGTGCTGCGCGAGGCCGGCGTGCCCAAGGGCGCGGTCGCCGTCGTGCCGACGAAGAACGCGAACAACGTCTCCGACCTGCTCGCCGACGACAGGATCCGGAAGTTCACGTTCACCGGCTCCACCGAGGTGGGCCAGAAGCTCTCCGCGAAGGCCGCGGAGAAGTCGATGCGCATCTCCATGGAGCTCGGCGGCAACGCGCCCTACGTCGTGCTTAAGGACGCGGACCTCGACGTCGCGGTCGACGCGATCGCCACGGCGAAGATGCGCGGCGCGGGCCAGGTGTGCATCGCCGCGAACCGCTTCCTCGTGCACTCCTCGCTCAAGGACGAGTTCCTAAGCCGCGTGACGGAGAAGCTCCGCGGCTACGCGCTGGGGCCCGGCTACGAGAAGGACTCCGACTACGGCCCGGTCTCCGGGACCGACCAGGTCGAGAAGATCTCCTCGCTCGTCGACGAGGCGGTCGAGGCGGGCGCGAAGCGCCACCTCGGCGGGGAGCTGCCCGAGGGCCTTCCCGGGGAGGGCTACTACTACCCGGCGACGGTTCTTAGCGACATCCCGGAGGACGCGGCGATCCGCACGACCGAGATCTTCGGGCCGGTCGTCGCGCTCGAGACGTTCGACGACGACGAGGAGGCCATCCGCAAGGCGAACGACACCCCGTTCGGCCTGGCGTCCTACCTCTTCAGCACCGACCTCACCCACGCGCTCGATGTCGCGGAGCGCCTGGAGAGCGGCATGGTCGCGGTGAACAAGGGCGCGCTGTCGGACCCGGCGGCGCCGTTCGGCGGGATCAAGCAGTCCGGCATCGGCCGCGAGGGCGGCTTCGAGGGCATCCACGAGTTTCTCGAGCCCAAGCTCATCTCCCTGCCGCTGTAGCCACCCGCCGCGCCGGCCCAGCCGAGGCCGGCCGCCGACGGTCGAGAACAACGGGCCCCGCCCGGTGCGCGCCGCGCGCCCCGGGCGGGGCCCGTCTCTTTATATTCCGCGCCGCGGCCGCCTCCAGCGCCGTTCTTTCGCGTTCGCGCCGCAGGCCCCGCCCGCGGCTCGGCGCCGTGCGGCGGCGGGGGAGCGGGGCCCGGACCTAGCCGAGCCGCCCGCGGCCCAGGCGAAGGAGGATCCCGGCGAGCGCCGGGCCCTCCTCGCCGAGCTCCTCGCGGAAGTGGTTGATGATCGCGACCTCGCGCGAGTTGACCAGCCGCGTGCCGCCCGAGCGCAGCCGCGTGCGCCCGATCTCCTGGGAGATCGCCGAGCGCCGCTTGATGGCCTCGATGATCGTCCGGTCGAGCTCGTTGATCTCCTCGCGGGCGCGCTGGATCTCCTGGTCGGAGAGCGGGTCGTCGGTGCCCGAGACCGAGCGCCCCGACCACCGCTCCCGGTCGTGTCCCTCGTGTGCCATGCCACCCATAGTGCCACGCCGGCCCCGCCGGCCCGCGGCGAACGCGGGCCTCACGCGGCCGGGCGCCGGGGCCGCACGGCTGAAGGTGAACGACAGGTTAAGGATCCGGGGATGCGGACCCCGCGGCGGCGCGCCCGCCGCGCCGGGCCCGGCGGCCCGGGCAGCGCCCGGCGGCCGGGACCTGCAGGTTCCATGCGACTAAGCAAATGTCACAAAATGGTCACAGAGGCGACCAAGACGGTTCACAGGCGGTGTTTATCCTGCAGTGAGAACGGAAGAAACCGTCCATCATCCCGCCGTGAAAAGGAAGAGCGCAGCAATGCACGTGTCGAAGAACCTCCGCCTCGGCCGCCGGGCCGCGGCCGTCGCCCTCGCCGCCGCCGTGACCGGCGCGACCCTCCCGGGCGCCCTCGCCCAGGACGTCGCCGGCCAGTTCGCCGGCGACGAGCGCCTCGCGAACGCGGACGTCGAGAACCTCGTCCTCAACATCGGCTCCGACGAGACCCAGCGCAACCTCGCCTGGTACTCGGAGAACCCCGACGAGCAGGCCGTCCAGCTCGTCGAGGCCGGCCAGGAGTTCGGCGAGGCGGCCGTCACCGTCCCCGCCGAGGTCCAGGGCGAGACCACCTCGGGCGAGTACAACCACTTCGCGACCCTCACCGGGCTCAAGCCGAACACCGCCTACAACTACCGCGTCGGCAGCGAGGAGTCCGGCTGGACCGAGCCCATCCCGTTCCACACCGGCGCCGGCGCCGGGGACTTCTCCTTCCTCGTGTTCGGCGACCCGCAGGTCGGCGCGTCGGGCAACCTCCCGGCCGACGAGGCGGGCTGGGTCGACACCGTCGACGTCGCGACGAAGACCCACCCGGAGAGCGAGTTCCTCTTCTCCGTGGGCGACCAGGTCGAGCACGCCGACAACGAGGAGGAGTACGACTCCTTCTTCGCGCCGGACCAGATCCGCGAGCAGCCGCTGGTCACCGTCAACGGCAACCACGACGTCGGCTCGAAGGCCTACGAGCAGCACTACAACGTGCCCAACCTCGACAAGACCGCCGGCGCCGCCGCCACCGAGACCTCCTCGGGCGGCGACTACTGGTTCATCTACAACGACGTGCTCTTCGTCGTCATCAACTCCAACAACAACGACATCGCCGCCCACGAGCAGTTCATCCGCGACGTCGTCGCGGAGCACGGCGACGAGGCGAAGTGGAAGGTCATGTCCTTCCACCACTCGATCTTCTCCGTCGCGGACCACGTCGACGACGACGAGATCAAGCTCATGCGCTCGACCTTCCCGCAGGTGTTCTCCGAGCTGGGCTTCGACGTCGTGCTCCAGGGCCACGACCACAGCTACACCCGCTCCTACGTCCTCGACGGGGAGGGCAAGCCCGCCCGCGAGGACGAGGTCGCCGCGCAGGACGAGGTCGTCGCCGCCGACGACGAGGTCCTCTACCTCACCGCGAACTCCGCCTCGGGCTCGAAGTACTACGACATCGAGGCCCCGGACGCCGAGTACGCGTCGGTCATCAACCAGGAGAAGGTCCGCAACTACACCAAGGTCGACGTCACCGACGACGAGCTGACGTTCGCGACCTACCGCTCCGAGGAGAACGCCGACGGCGAGCAGGTCAACAGCGTCGTCGACCAGGTCGTCCTGAGCCGCGACGCCGCCGAGGACCCCGAGCCGCCCGCCCCGCAGCCCGAGGGGCCGACCGAGGACGGCGAGGCGCCGATCGAGGACACCGAGAGCCCCGAGGGCGAGGAGCAGGCCCAGCCCGAGGGCGAGTCCGACGAGCAGGCCCCGGCCGGCGAGACCACCAGCCCCGCCCCGCAGGGCCAGTCGGCCTCGAAGTCCGGCTCGCCGCTGGCCAACACCGGCGTCCAGGTCGCCGGCGTCGCGGCGCTCGCCGCGGTGCTCGTCGCCGGCGGCGCCGGCGCGCTGGCGCTGGCCCGCCGCCGCAACTCCTAGCCTGCCAGCCCGCCCCGGGGCCTACGCCGGCCCCGGGAGCCGGGCGGTAAGCGTTTACATCCCGCGCCCGGCGGTCACCGACCCCTCGGCCGGCGGCGCGCCGGGCGCGCGCCGCGCGGGCTCAGACGGCCCCGCGGCAACCCCCACCCCTTGGCCCCGGCGCCGCGACCCGGTAGCCGATCCCCTCTTGTATGAAGGAGCCCCACTCATGGCCACCCCCACCCGGCGTCGCGCGCTGCCCAGGCTCGCGGCGCTCGCCGCGGCGACGGTCGTCGCCGCCGGCGCCCTGTCCGTCGCGCCCGCCACCGCGGCCGCGGCGACCGACCGCCCCGGCGAGGGGATCTACGCCGGCACGGACGTCTCCGACCTCGTGCTCACCATCGGCGCGGACTCCACCTCCCGCAACCTCGCCTGGTACTCGTCCCGCAACGACGTGCACTTCGTGCAGGTCGTCAAGGAGGGCGAGGAGTTCACCAACGACACGCCCGCGATTGAGGCCTGGCGCCCGGGTAAGACCACCTCGCTCGAGTACAACCAGTTCGCGACGCTTTCCGGCCTCGAGCCGAACACCACCTACAGCTACCGGGTGGGCAGCGCGAAGACCGGCTGGACGCAGCCGCTGAGCTTCACCACCGGCGCTGGCACGGGGGACTTCGAGTTCCTGCTCTTCGGCGACCCGCAGGTCGGCGCGTCGGGGAACCTCGCCGCCGACGAGGCGGGCTGGGTCGACACCGTGGACCTCGCGACCCAGTCCCACCCGGGAGCGGAGATGCTCTTCTCGGTGGGCGACCAGGTCGAGGTGTCGTTCAACGAGCGCCACTACGACGCGTTCCTCGCGCCCCGCCAGCTCCGCGAGATGCCGCTCGCGACGGTCAACGGGAACCACGACGTGGGCTCGAAGGCCTACGAGCAGCACTTCAACCTGCCCAACGTCAACAAGGCGGCGGGGCGCGCGGCGCTGCCGACGTCGTCGGGCGGGGACTACTGGTTCATCTACAACGACGTGCTCTTCGTCGTGCTCAACTCGAACAACCCGGACGTCAACGCCCACGAGCAGTTCGTCCGCGACGTCGTCGCCGCCCACGGCGACGAGGCGACGTGGAAGGTCATGTCCTTCCACCACTCGATCTTCTCCGTTGCGGGGCACTACAAGGACCTGGACGTGCGGCGGATGCGGGAGTCCTTCCCGCCGCTGATCTCCGAGCTGGGCTTCGACGTCGTGCTCCAGGGCCACGACCACAGCTACACGCGCTCCTACCTGCTCGACGAGAACGGCCGCCCCGCGCAGGAGCTCGAGGAGTCCGGCCAGGACCTCGTCGAGGCGAACGACGGCGAGGTCCTCTACCTCACCGCGAACTCCGCGTCGGGCTCGAAGTTCTACGACGTCAAGGCCCCGGACGCGGAGTACGCGTCGGTCATCAACCAGGAGAACATCCGCAACTACACGAAGGTCGACGTCACCGCCGACACCCTGACCTTCGACACCTACCGCTCGGAGCCCTCCGGCGGCGGGGAGACCAACAGCCTCGTCGACTCGGTGGTGCTCACCCGCGCCGCCGAGGAGCCCGACCCCGTGCCGCCGGCGCCCGAGCCGGACCCCGAGCCGCCGGCCCCCGAGCCCGATCCGCAGCCGGAGCCGCCGGTCCCCGACCCCAACCCGAACGAGCCGGGCGACAAGGGCCCGGGCGCGGGCGAGACCGGCCCCGGCGAGCAG
>NZ_JH815193.1:505089-547360 GCF_000296405.1 Corynebacterium otitidis ATCC 51513 | reverse complement strand
GCCCTCGCGCGCACGGGCGACGAGCTGCTCGCCGCGCTCGGCGCGGGGCTCGCGCTGGTGGCGATCGGCGGCGCGCTGGTCGTCGCCCGCCGGCGCAGCTAAGGAGCCGGGTCCCGAGCGATAGGCTCGGTCCCGACCGACCCGGCACGCGCCCCGCGCCCGTCCGCTCGGCGCGGGGCGCCCGCCCGCCCGGGGGCATATCCGGGGCATAGAGGAAGGACAGCGATGGAGTTGAGGAAGCTCGCGGCCGCGGCGGCCGCGGCGGCGGGCCTGGTGCTCGCGGCGTGCGGCGGCGGCGCGGACGACGCCGCCTACGGGGACCCCGACGAGCCGGGCAGCACCCAGCCGCCCGCCGAGGGGCCCGCGGTCGACCCGGACGAGCGCTCGCTCGTCGTGTTCGCCGAGGACGGCCCGGCCGCCGACGCCGCCCGCGATGCCGCGGGAGGCGCCGAGCTCGTCGCCTACGAGCCGGGCTCCAGCGTGCGCGACGAGCTCGTCGACGCGATCAACGCGGGCCCGGACGCGATCGTCGCGGTCGGCCCGGGCGCGGCCGCCGCGGTTGACAGCCTCAGCGCGGAGGCGCTCGCCCAGCCGTTCGTCGTGCTTGGCGCGCAGCTGCCCGAGCCGACCCAGAACGTCACCGCCGTCGTGTGGGACGGCGCCGACGAGCGCTGGGACACCGCCGGCGACGCCGAGCCCGACTGGTCCCGACTCGAGGAGGCCCTCGGGGAGGGGCTTGCCGCCGCGGAGGACGAGGAGCGCGCCGGGCACGTCATCCTCCTCGACTGACCCGCCCTGCACCGAAAGGGGCGGGCTTCCCGGCTCCGGGCCGGCGGCGGCCGGGCCGGTGAGTAGAGTCGCGGTCATCATGGTTGACTTCGCCGATTCGCCGTTCCAGCCCGCCGCCCCGACCGGACCGGCGCCCGCCGGGCGCGGCCCGGCCGCCGCCGGGGGCCCCGAGGAGCTGCTTCAGGGCCTCAACGACGAGCAGCGCGCCGCGGTCACCCACTCGGGCGGGTCGCTGCTCATCGTCGCGGGCGCGGGCTCGGGCAAGACGGCGGTGCTCACCCGGCGGATCGCGTACGTCATGGCGCGCCGCGGGGTGCAGCCCGGCCAGGTGCTCGCCATCACCTTCACGAACAAGGCCGCCGCCGAGATGCGCGAGCGCGTCGCGGAGCTCGTCGGGCCGCAGGCGCGCCGCATGTGGGTCGCGACGTTCCACTCGGTGTGCGTGCGGATCCTGCGCTCCCAGGCGCAGCTCGTCGAGGGGCTGAACTCGAACTTCTCGATCTACGACGCCGACGACTCGCGCCGGCTTTTCGGCATGATCGCCAAGGACCTCGAGCTGGACACGAAGAAGTTCACGCCCCGCACCTTAAGCAACGCGGTCTCCAACCTAAAGAACGAGCTCGTCGGCCCCGAGGAGGCCGCCCGCCGCGCCGACGAGACCCGCAACCCCTTCGACAAGGCGGTAGCTGAGGTCTTCGACGAGTACCAGCGCCGCCTGCGCCGGGCGAACGCGCTCGACTTCGACGACCTTATCGGCGAGGTCGTCGGCATCTTCTCCTCCCACCCGGAGGTCGCCGAGTACTACCGGCGCCGTTTCCGGCACGTGCTCGTCGACGAGTATCAGGACACCAACCACGCCCAGTACCGGCTCATCGCCGAGCTCGTCGGGGGCCGCGGGGAGGACTCCGCGGTGCCGTCCTCGGAGCTGTGCGTCGTGGGCGACTCGGACCAGTCGATCTACGCGTTCCGCGGCGCGACGATCCGCAACATCGAGGAGTTCGAGCGCGACTACCCGCAGGCCGAGACGATCCTGCTGGAGCAGAACTACCGCTCCACGCAGACGATCCTTAGCGCCGCGAACGCGGTCATCGCCCGCAACGACAACCGGCGGGAGAAGAACCTGTGGACCGCGCTGGGGGAGGGCGAGCCGATCCGCGGGTATGTCGCGGACAACGAGCACGACGAGGCGCGCTACATCGCCTCAGAGATCGAGGACCTCGCCGCGAAGGGGACCCCGTACGGCGACATGGCGGTCATGTACCGCACGAACAACGCCTCCCGCGCGATCGAGGACGTGCTCATGCGCTCCGGGGTGCCCTACCGCATCGTCGGCGGCACCCGCTTCTACGAGCGTAAGGAGATCCGCGACGTCATCGCCTACCTCAGGGTGCTCGACAACCCCGACGACGTGGTGAGCATGCGCCGCATCGTCAACACCCCGAAGCGCGGCATCGGCGACCGCGCGGTCGGCTTCGTGAGCCTCCACGCGGAGAACCACGGCGTCTCGTTCGCCGAGGCGCTCGACGCCGCCGCCCACGACGAGGTGCCCATGCTGGGTGCCAGGGGCAGAAACGCGATCGCGCGCTTCACGGAGCTCCTCGACGGGCTGCGCCGCGCGTCCCGCGAGCTCGTCGACGAGGACACCGGCATCCCGAGGCTCGGGGAGCTCGTCACGGAGATCCTCGAGCAGACGGGCTACCGCGCCCAGTTGGAGAACTCCAACGACGTGCAGGACGCCTCCAGGCTCGACAACCTCAACGAGCTCGTCTCCGTGGCGCGCGAGTTCTCCTCCGAGGCCGCCAACCTCGCAGGCCTTGGCGACGCCCCTGAGCCCGAGGAGGGCGAGGCCCCGCCCGGCAGCCTGCAGGCCTTCCTCGAGCGCGTCTCGCTCGTCGCGGACGCCGACCAGCTGCCCGACGAGGGCCAGGGGCTCGTCACGCTCATGACGCTGCACACCGCGAAGGGCCTCGAGTTCCCCGTCGTGTTCCTGCCCGGCTGGGAGGACGGCCAGTTCCCGCACCTCCGGGCGCTCGGCGACCAGAAGCAGCTCGCCGAGGAACGCCGTCTCGCCTACGTCGGCATCACGCGCGCGAAGCGGCGCCTCTACTTAAGCCGCGCGCTCGTGCGCTCCTCGTGGGGTAGCCCTGTTACCAACCCGGCGAGCCGCTTCCTCCAGGACATCCCCGAGGACCTCATCGACTGGGTCCGCGAGGAGCCCGAGGCCGCCGGCGCGTGGGGCGACGACGCCGGCTTCGACCGGGGATTTGGCTCGGGCCCGCCGGCGCGGCCGAAGCGCCCGGCCCGCCGCCGCAGCCCGAAGGGCTCGTCGCTGGGCTCCTCGAACCTCCACCTGGAGGTCGGCGACCGCGTCAACCACGAGAAGTACGGGCTCGGCACCGTCGTCGAGGCCAACACCGCCGGCGCGCACGAGACGGTGATGATCGACTTCGGGTCCTCGGGGACGGTGCGCCTCATGCTCATCGGCAACGTCCCCTTAGAGAAGCTCTAGTCCCCGGTTCGCCGCGCGCGGCGCGGCGGCGAGAGTCGGGCTAGGCCTCCCGGTCTCCGTCCGTCTCCCCGCCGAGGGCCGCGATGGCGGCGACCTGCGCGGAGTCCACCCCCGCCAGCCGCAGCGGCCCGAGGGTGAGGAACTCGATCCGGCGGCGGCCGAGCGGGGCGAGCGACATGTCCTCGACCGCGGTGATGAGGTGGTCGTTGCGGCAGCCGAGCAGCCACCGGTGCGCCGGGGTGCCGTAGTCGTTGGTGGGGGACCCCACAGAGAGCCAGTCCATGCCGACGCAGTCGAGGCGCGGGCACTCCTCGGAGAGCCACCGGCAGGCCTCCGGGTGGAGGGAGACCCCGCGCTCGCAGTAGGTCTCGGGGTCGGCGTCGCGGCGCGCCTCGAAGCCGGTGCGGATAAGCAGCAGGCGGGCGGCGGCGATCTCCTCGCGGTGGGCCTCGAGGTCGCCCCTCGTGACGACGGAGGCGGGCTCGTCGCGGTGCGGCAGGTCGATGAGCGCGATCTCTTCGCCCTCGTAGGCGAAGTAGCGCATGGGCAGCTCGTCGAAGCTCGGGCCGCTCAACCGGTGGTGGCGCGGGCCGTCCATGTGGGTGCCGACGTGGCCGGGCAGGGTCGCGGTATAGGCCGCGAACTCGGAGCCCTGCTCGTCGCCGCGCGCCCGGTCCTGGCGCAGCCCAAGGGTCGGCTCGCCGGGGAAGGCGACCCCGCCGGGGCGCAGCACGTGGGAGAGGTGAACGAAGTCCATCGAGGATCCTTTGTCTTTGGTGGTGGGGCCGGGCGCGGTCAGGGAGGCGGCGTGCCCGCTAGCCGGTGAGCGCGTACGCCGCGAGCGTGAGGCCGAGGCCCACGACGCTGACGATCGTCGAGGCGACCGTCCACGTCTTCAGCCCGTCCTTCACGCCGAGCCCGAGGTAGCTCGTCACGATCCAGAAGCCCGAGTCGTTGACGTGGGAGAAGCCCGCCGCCCCGAAGCACAGGGCCAGCAGCACGAGCACCGCCTGCGCCGGGGAGAGCCCCGCGTCGGCGAGAGGCTGGGCGACGAGGCCCGCGGCGGTGAGGATCGCGACCGACGCGGAGCCCTGGGTGACGCGTAGCGCCGCGGCGATGAGGTAGCCCATGAGGATGAGCGGGATGGAGGTCTCCGCGAGCGAGGAGGAGAGCGCCTCCCCGATGCCGGTGGCGACGAGCACCTCGGCAAACGCGCCGCCCGCGCCGGTGACGAACACGATCGTCGCGACCGCGGGCAGCGCCGAGTCGAACACCGAGCCGCGCCGCTTGAGCGACCAGCCCTGCTGCCGGCCGAGGACGACGTGCGCGGCGAGCACCGCGACGAGCAGCGCGATGGGCGCGGCCCCGACGAAGCCCAGCACGTCGTGGGCGAAGCTGTCGTCCTCGGCGAGCATGGTGCCCGCGGTGCCGCCCATGATGAGCACGAGCGGCAACAGCACGAGCGCGACGACGACCCAGGCGCGCGGCGCGGGCGCGCCGTCGCCGTCCCCGGCGTCGGAATCGTCGGTCCCCTGGGCGGTGACGGGCCCGTCTCCCGGGGTGACGCTCGCGCGGCGCAGCGGGCGCATGAGGTAGAACCCCGCCGCCACGGCGAGCGCGCAGATCGGCAGGGCGACGAGCACGAGGCGGCCGGCGTCGACCCCGAGGATCCCCGCCGCGGCGACGGGGCCGGGGTGCGGGGGAAGCGCGACGTGCACGACGATCATCGCCGCCGCGACGGGCAGCCCCACGTCGAGCGCGCGGACCCGGGCCGCGGCGGCGAAGCCGAAGACCACGGGCGCGAGGATGATGAAGCCCACGTCGAAGAAGACGGGGATGCCCAAGACGAAGGCCGCGGCGGTCACGGCCGCGGCCACGCGGCGGCGCCCGAGCCTCGCGGTGAACGACTCGGCGAGCGAGCGCGCCCCGCCGGCGACCTCTAGGGCGCGGCCGAGCATCGCGCCGAGCCCCACGACGAGCACGACCTGCCCGAGGGTTCCGCCCACCCCGTCGACGATGGTGGGCACCACGTCGCGAAGCGGCAGGCCGGCGGCGAGCGCCGTGCCCACGGCGACGATGAGCAGCGCGACGAATGCGGGCAGCCTCACCCACAGCACGAGGGCGAGCAGCGCCGCCACGGCGAGCGCGGCGATCGCGAGGAGCGCGACGGCGGACACGGCCGGCTACCCCTCTCGGCCCGGGGCGCTGGGGCTGATAGTGCGCACGACGGTCGAGTCGTCGCGTTCCCCGTCGCCGGCGGCGAGGCCCAACAGATAGGACTGGCGTGCCGCGCCGGCCACGGGATGGGGCAGGTTGAGCGCCCCGGCCGTGTCGGCGACGATCCCCATGTCCTTAACGAAGATGTCGAGCCGGGAGCGGACCTCAGGCTCCCCGCCGGCGAGCGCCTCGAGCATGCGCGGTCCGCGGTCGCCGAGCATGAACGACGACGCGGCGCCCGACATGAGCGCCTCGAGCGACTGCTCGAGGTCGAGGTCGAGCTTCTCCGCGAGCGCGAGGGCCTCCGCCGCGGCGGCGATGTGCGCGCCGCACAGGAGCTGGTTGACGGTCTTGAACGCCTGGCCCTTTCCGGGCTCGTCGCCGACGCGCACGAGCGTACCGGCCATCTGCTCGAGCACCGGCTCCACGGCCTTGTAGTCCGCGTCGCGGGCGCCGACGGCGACGAGCAGGTCGCCCTCGCCGGCGCGCGCCGGCCCGCCCGAGACCGGCGCGTCGATGAGCACCAGCCCCCGCTCGGTCAGCGAGCGGTCGGCCGCGAGGGCCGCCTCCCGGCCGACGGTTGAGGTGAGGATCACCGCCGCGCCGGCGGCGAGGACCCCGGCGACCCCGTCGGGCCCGTCGAGCGCCGTCTCGAGCTGCGGGCGGTTGCGCACCGCCAGCAGCACGGCGTCGGCGCCGTCGGCGGCCTCCCTCGCGGAGCCGGCGGGGGAGACGCCCGCCTCGGCGGCGAGTCGGGAGCGCCCGGGATCGGGGTCGTAGCCCCGAACTGTGAAGCTGCGGGCCAAGTTCGTGGCGATGGGCAGGCCCATCGCGCCCAAGCCCAGCACGGCGACGGTGTGAATCATGGTGTCGTCCTCCCTTGAGACGAGAAGCGAAGAGGAGTCGATGGTAGGCGCGGGCGCGAGCCCCGCGCCGGCTTTTCGGGCCCCGCCCGGCCCGCGGCCTCTAGGCGGAGAGCTTGGCGACGACCTTGGCGAGCGAGCCGTCGTCGCCGACGTTGCCGGCGAACACGACGTAGGAGAGCCCCTCGGAGCGCTCGTCCGCGCCGCGCCACAGGGAGATGATCCCGTCCCCGAGCGGGCCCGCGACCATCGCGCGCCTGATGCCGAGGCCCTTTGTAGCGACGTCGGAGGAGGTGATGCCGCCCTTGGCGACGACGAAGCGCGGCGTCGCGCGGGCGACGATGCCGGCGACGGCCTCGACGACCGCGCCCGAGACCGAGCGGGCGATGGCGAGCGACTCGTCGGCGTCGCGGCCCCGCACGAGCGTCCGCGAGGTGCTCACCACCACTGTGCGGTCGGTAAGCGCGGACACCGCCTCGTCGATGACCGCGGCGAGATGGGCGTCGCGGCGCCCCTCGTCGAGGAGCTCTTCGACGTCGAGCACGAGCTCGGCGACGTCGCGCTCGGCGCGCAGCCGCTCGAGCTGCCTCGTGGTGAGCGCGACGTGGCTGCCCACGACGACGAGACCGCCGGCCGTGGCGCCGGCCGGGGGCTCGACGCCGTTCAGCGGCGCGGGCGGCTCAAGGCCGATGCGGGCGCGCACGAAGGTGGGCCCGACCCGGTAGAGGAGGGTGCGGCCCCGGGCCTCGGCGCGGATCACCCCGAGCGCGAGTCGCCGCAGGTCCTCCTCGGTGACCGCGTCCGCGGCGATCACCGCGCCGCGGGGCGCGGCCGCGATGAGATCTCCGACCTCGTCGACGTCGCGGCGGATCGCCTCGATGGGCACGGAAACGACCTTGGCGGCGGGCACGCGCCCGCCGGTCTTCTCCTCAACCCACTCGTCGAGCCGCGAGGAGCGAAACCCGAAGCTCGCGTCGCCGGCAAATTCCGTCTCCCCGACGGGCACGTAGCTGCCCTCGGAGTTACGGGCGTAGTGCACCCCGCCGACGGTGACGCGGCCCGCGTCCGGGAAGGCGGGCACGAGCAGCACCGCGTCGACGGGCCGGCCGGTCGCCGCGGCGACCTCCTCGGCGAGGACGTCGGTCTCTAGGGGGAAGTGGCCGCGCAGCGTCGAGTCGGAGCGCGACGCGAAGCGCAGCCGCACCCCGCCCGCCTCCTTAGCCGCGGCGTAGGCGTTGCGGGCGACCTCCCGGTTGACCTCCTCGGCGCGCCTCGGGCTCAGGGAGCGGGAGTTGGTCATGACGTAGATCGCGCGCGCCCCGGTGCCGAGCGCCCACGCGAAGTCCGCGGGCTCCCACGCGGCGAGCACCGGAAGGCCTGCGACCGGCTGGGTGCCGGTGGGGTCGTCGTCGAGGACGACGAGGACCTCCTCGCCGGGCGGGGGAGCGGCGGCGGCGACCTCGGCGGCGGACGCCTCGGCCGGGGCCGGCAGGGAGGCGGTCGGGTCGGCTGCGGGATCGGTCACGGGCGGCGCCGCCTTTCCGGTCGGGGGCTACGGGTGAGCGCCGCCGGCCCGGGCTCGTGGCCGGCGCGGGCGGCGGCAAGGTTCACCCACCCATTCTGCCCCCGGCCACCCCGGCCGGGCGGAGGAGGGGTGCCCCTGGGCACGAGAAAAGCCCCGCCACATCGTGTGGCGGGGCTCCTCTCGGATAAGGGAGGGAGTGCCGCCCGAAGCGGGGCGGCGATGGCGTCTCTTAGAGGGAGATGCCGCGCTCGGTGAGCCAAGGCAGCGGGTCGATCGCGCCGCCGCCGTTGGGGTGCACCTCGAAGTGGAGGTGCGTCCCGGTGGAGAAGCCCATCGAGCCCATGCCCGCGATCTTCTGGCCGGCCTGGACCTGCTGGCCGACGCTCACGTCGATGGAGGACATGTGGCCGTAGACGGTGATCGTGCCGTCGTCGTGCTGGATGCGGACCCAGTTGCCGAAGCCCGAGGCCGGGCCCGCGTCGATGACGACGCCCGACATCGCGGCGACGATCGGGGTGCCCTCGGAGTTCGCGATGTCGAGGCCCTGGTGCATCGAGCCCCAGCGGACGCCGAACGTGGAGGTCAGCGTGCCCTGGGCGGGCTTCGCGACGCCCGCCTGCGTGGTGGCGATCAGGCCGGTCTTCTCCTCGACCTGGCCGGCGGCGGCGCGCTGCTCGGCCTCCTGTCGCTCGGCCTCGGCGCGCTCGCGCTCCTCGTTCTCCTGGTCGATGCGCTCCTGGTGGCTGGCGATCGCCTTGGCGACCTGCTCGTCGACGTTCTCGAGCGCCGGGGCGGCCTCGGGGGCCTCGAGGACCTGCGGCGCGGCCTGCGGGAGGCTCGCGCCGTCCTGCTCGCCGGCGGTGTAGGCGCTAAACGCGTAGCGCGCCGGAACCTCGACCTTGTCGCCGTGGATCGCGTCCGCGGCGGCCGCGCCGCCGACGCCGGCTGTGGAGACGACGCCCGTGGCCGCGGCGGCCATGAGCACGCGGCTGCGCGCGGTCTGCGTGCTGTGCGACTTCCGGTGCTTGCCCAAAGTCTCGAACTCCCTACCCGATCTCGAAGAAGGACTGTCGCGATGCGATCCCGGGGCGGATTTTCCCTACCCGGTTCTCGCGGCGATGACCACGGTCCGAGGCGGATCGTAATCATTTCGTTATCTTCCGGGAGGGAACACTACCCACCCGCGCCTGACGGAGCAACCCTAAGCCCGAGAACCCCTTCGCCGAGGGAGGTTGAGTCCCGCGCGGCGCGGGCAAAAGCCCACCGCACGCGGGGTTCGGCCCCAGAGGCGTCGGGCGGGGACGGAATCCCCCGACGGTCCCGGGGAGCGCCGCGCCTTCGCCGCCCGCGCCAGGCCGCGTGGCACAGTAAGGGGGATGGAGGAGCACACCAACTATCAGCCGCGCAGGAGGCCGAGGCGGGGCCGCGGCCCCTCGGCCGGGGCGGCGCGCAGCCCCCGCGGCGCCACCCGCCCGGGCCCGCGGGGCCAGTCCCGACCCGCAGGAACGCCCGCCGGCCGCCCGCGCCGCGAGGTCACCCCGCGCGAGCGGCTGGCGCGCTTTTTCCCCACCGTGATCGTTCCGCTCGCGCTGGTGATCGCGGTGCTCGTCGTCGTGGCGTTCGCCGCGCTGCTCATCGGCGGCGGCACGCTGCGCGCGCTGCCCGGGATCGTCGCGGCCGGCTGGCTCGTCGTCAACGGCGGCCCCGTCGCCTTCGAGGACGTCACCTTAGGGATCGTGCCGCTGCTCCCCGCGCTGGGGCTCGTGTGGCTCGTCGCTGCCCGGGTGCGCCGCCGGGTGCGCCACCGCGCGACCCTGCAGGACCTCGGGGTGCTGGCGGGCTACTGCCTCGCCGCGCCGCTCGTCCTCACCCTTATCGCGTGGGCGGTGCTCGCCGCCTCGCCGGAGGACCTGCCGACGAGCGCGCCGCCGCTCGGGCACGCGCTGGCCACGACGCTCGTGCTCTACGCGGGCGCGTTCGCCGCCGGGCTGCCGCCCCGGCTGTGGCGCGCCGCGGCGCTGCGCCTCGGGGTCGCCGGCTGGGTGGTTGACGGCGCGGGCCTCGCGGCGCGCTTCCTCATCGGGCTCGTTGCGGCTGGCGGGATCGTGCTCTTCGGCGCGCTCGTGGTCGGCGCGCCCCGCCTCGGGGAGATCGCCGAGGCCTTCGCCGGGCCGGGCGGCGTCGCCGCCGCAGCCCTGCTGAGCATCCTCTACCTGCCCAACGCGGCGGCCGCGACCGCCGCGGTGCTCGTCGGCGCGGGCCTAGAGATCGGCCCGGCCGAGGTGTCGCTCTTCAGCGTGCACCTCGTGGCGCTGCCCCCGCTGCCGCTGTTTGCCGCCGTCCCGCCCGAGGCGCACCCGGCGGCCTGGCTGCTGCTCGCGCTGCCCGCGATCGTCGCGATCCGCGTCGTCGGCGCGCGCGTGCCCCGCCCCCGGGAGACCGCCGTCGCGGCGCTCACTGTGGCGGTCGTCGTGTTCGCGGCGCTCTACGCCGCCGGCGGGGAGATGGGCGCCTACGGCTGGACGGGCGGCTCGCTGGTCGCGGGCGCGCTCGCCGCGGCGGGCTGGCTCGCCGCCGCGGGTCTCGTGGGCCGCGGCATCGTCGTCGCCCGCGAGTACCTCAACGCCCGCGCCGCCGCCTCCGGGGTCGCCCGCCCGACGGTCCGCGCCCGCGAAGACAACACGGGCACCATAGATAACAAGGAAAGCAACGAAAACACGGGCACCACCGAAGCCGGCGCCGACGCGGCCGCCGAGGGGCCCGCGGGCGAGCCCGGCGACGGCGCGGACTACGCCGCTGAGCAGACGGAACCGGCCGCCGACGCCGCCGTGGACGCGGAGCCCCAGCCCGCTGGCGACGACTCCGTCGGCGACGACGCCGACGAGGCGGCGGCCGGCGCCCAAAAGGCCGCGGGCGAGGAGCCCGCCGAGCGGCCGGCTGCAGAGGATCAGCCCGACGGCGTCGAGGGCGGCGACCCGGCCAGGGCGGACGCGGCCCCCGACGGCGGGGACGCCGCGGGGCCCGAGGCCGCCGCCGATGACCCGGGCCGCGCTGACGGCGGCGACGGGGACGCGTCCCGCGGGGACGCCGCGGACGACGAGGGCGCGGATCCCGAGGCCGGGGACCCGGGCGACGGCGCGGGGGAGGACCGCTAGACTTCACTCGCGTGACTGCCTCGCAACCGCTCGCCGTCCTCGCGCTCGCCTCGGGCTCGGGGACGCTCGTGCAATCGATCCTCGATCATGCCGGCGACGACTACCGCGTCGTCGGGCTCATCGCCGACCGGGACTGCCCCGCGATCGAGCGGGCGCGCCGCGTCGGCATGCCGGCCCGCGTCGTCGAGCTCGGCGGGGACCGCGACGAGTGGAACGAGCGCCTCGGCGCGGCGATCGACGAGGCCGGCGCGGACCTCGTGGTCTCCGCGGGCTTCATGCGCGTCATCGGGCCTGCTCTCGTCGAGCGGCTGCGCGGGCGGCTCATCAACACCCACCCCGCGCTCCTGCCGTCCTACCCGGGCGCGCACGCCGTGCGCGACGCGCTCGCCGACGGCGCGACGGTCACCGGCACGACCGTGCACCACGTCGACGCCGGGGTGGACACCGGGGCGGTCATCGCGCAGCGCGTCGTGCCCGTCGAGCCGGGCGACGACGAGGCCACGCTCCACGAGCGCATCAAGAAGGCCGAGCGCGCCCTCATCGTCGAGGTCATCCGGGCCTGGCCCCGGCCCGGCCGCGGTGAGAACTAGTTAGCACGGACGCGGCGCCCGCGCGGGACAAGCAGCGAACAGGCGAAGGAAAGCGAGCAAGGTGAGCGAGATTCGGCGGGTCCGGCGGGCCCTGATCAGCGTGTACGACAAGACCGGGGTCGCGGACTTCGCCCGCGGCCTCTCCCGGGCCGGCGTGGAGATCGTCTCCACCGGGTCGACGGCCGGCGTCATCTCAGACGCCGGGGTGCCCGTCACCCGCGTCGAGGAGCTCACCGGCTTCCCGGAGTGCCTCGACGGGCGGGTCAAGACCCTCCACCCGC
The DNA here is from genome assembly GCF_000296405.1 of Corynebacterium otitidis ATCC 51513. GTDB lineage: Bacteria > Actinomycetota > Actinomycetes > Mycobacteriales > Mycobacteriaceae > Corynebacterium > Corynebacterium otitidis. The sequence continues at coordinate 535,431 of NZ_JH815193.1, read as the reverse complement.
GGGTCCACGCGGGCATCCTCGCCGACCGGCGCCGTAAGGAGCACGCCGCGCAGCTCGAGGAGCTCGGCATCGAGCCCTTCGACCTCGTCGCGGTGAACCTCTACCCGTTTAGGGAGACCGTCGCCTCCGGGGCCGGCTACGACGACTGCGTCGAGAAGATCGACATCGGCGGGCCGGCCATGGTGCGCGCCGCCGCGAAGAACCACGGCAGCGTCGCCGTTGTCGTCGAGCCTTCCTCGTACGCGGGGATCCTCGACGCGGTCGAGGCCCGCGGCGGCCTCGACGACGCCGATCGTGCCCGGCTCGCCGCCGCGGCGTTCCGCCACACCGCCGAGTACGACGCCGCCGTCGCCGGCTGGCTGAGCGCGCAGACCGACGACGAGGACACCCCGTTTGGCCCGTGGCGGGCGACCTCGCTGCGCCGCGCCGGGGTGCTGCGCTACGGGGAGAACCCCCACCAGCCCGCGGCGCTCTACACGACCGGGGAGGGCGGCCTGGCCGGCGCCCGGCAGCACCAGGGCAAGCCGATGAGCTTCAACAACTACCAGGACGCCGACGCCGCGTGGCGCGCCGCCGGCGACCACGAGGGCGCCTGCGTCGCAATCGTCAAGCACACCAACCCCTGCGGCATCGCCGTCGCCGACACGGTCGAGGCCGCCCACGCCGCGGCGCACGCGTGCGACCCGGTCTCCGCGTACGGCGGGGTAGTCGCCGCGAACCGCACCGTGACCGCGGGCCTCGCGAAGGCGCTCAAGGGCATCTTCACCGAGGTGCTCGTCGCCCCCGGCTTCGAGCCTGAGGCCCTCGAGATCTTGAAGGAGAAGAAGAACCTCCGCGTCCTCGAGGTCGCCGAGCCCGCCGGCGCGGCCGGCGGGGAGTCGCGCACCCCGATTAGCGGCGGGGAGCTCGTGCAGCTCGCAGACCGGGTCGACGCGCCCGGCGACGACCCGAGCACCTGGCGGCTCGTCGCCGGCGAGGCCGCCGACGAGGAGACGCTGCGTGACCTCGAGTTCGCGTGGCGCTCGGTGCGTGCCGCGAAGTCGAACGCGATCCTGCTCGCCCGGGGCGGCGCGACCGTCGGGGTGGGCATGGGTCAGGTCAACCGGCTCGACTCGGCGCGGCTCGCCGTGGAGCGCGCCAACACGCTCGCCGAGGGCGAGGAGCGCGCCCGCGGCTCGGCGGCGGCCTCGGACGCGTTCTTTCCCTTTGCCGACGGCCTAGAGATCCTCGCCAACGCCGGCGTGCGCGCCGTCGTGCAGCCGGGCGGTTCCATCCGCGACGAGGAGGTCGTCGAGGCCGCAAAGAAGGCCGGGGTGACGATGTACCTCACCGGGGAGCGCCACTTCGCCCACTAAGGGTTAAAGCCGGCCCTTGACCGCCGCCCGCCCCGCGCGCCGACCGCCGCGGGGAGGGCGGCGTTGTCTTGCCTCCCTCACCCCGGCCGGAGTCGGATGACGGCGCTTACCACATTCCCCTAGCTGTTGTCGCGCGCACACTTCGCTGGGATACTGGGGGACATGTTTACGAGAAAGCGTAGCGACGTCGAGGGCGTCGAGTGGGGCAACGGCACCAGCCACCGGGTGCTCACCGAGAAGGACAACATGGGATTCGCCGTCGCGCACACCGTCGTGCGCGCCGGCACGGAGTCCAGGCTGCAGTACCGCAACCACCTGGAGGCGTGTTACTGCATCTCCGGCACCGGCAACGTCGAGGACACCGACGGGAACCTCTACCCGCTCGAGCCGGGCACCATCTACGTGCTCGACAAGCACGACAAGCACTACCTGCGCGCCGACGAGGGCGGCGACATGGAGCTGGTGAGCATCTTCAACCCCGCCATCACCGGCGACGAGGAGCACAAGCTGAGCGAGGACGGCTTCTCCAGCTACTAGGAGGACGTCTGGGCGGCTGGCCGGCCGCTCCCGAGCCACGCGCCCGGGGCACTGCCGCGCGCCCGGGAGGAAGAGAAACGACGCGGCCCGGGGCCGGGCCCGCGGGAGGATGAGACCTCCGCGGGACCCGACGCCCCGGGCCGCGTCGCCGCGGCGGGCGGGGTTGCGCATGAAAAAGACCGGGCGGGCGCCCGTCCTCCCCTCAAGAAGTAGGGGAGTGGGGCGGCCTCGCCCGGTCTAGATAAAAGTCTGCCTTCTACCGGCCAAAGCTACTCCAGCGGTAAAAGACCGCTGTTGGTCGACTCTGCTCCCAGCTGGACTAGCGGCTGGTGAACGGCAGGAGCGCCATCTCGCGCGCGTTCTTCACGGCGGTGGCGACCTCGCGCTGCTGCTTCGGGCTCAGGCCCGTGACGCGGCGCGAACGGATCTTGTGGCGATCCGAGATGAACTGACGAAGGGTGTTGGTGTCCTTGTAGTCCACCTTCTCGATGCCCGCGGCCTTGAGCGGGTTCTTCTTGTTGCGGCGGCTCGGCTCGTGCCGGTTGCGCCGGTTGTTGCTGCGCTTCATCAAAAAACTCCCTGACTTACCAGCTCGACTTGCGGACACCGGGAAGCTCACCGCGGTGAGCCATCTCGCGCATGCGGACGCGCGAGAGACCGAACTTGCGGAGGTAGCCGCGCGGGCGGCCGTCGTGCGAGTCGCGGTTGCGCACGCGCACCGGGGAGGCGTCGCGCGGCTGCCGGTTGAGCTCGAACTGCGCCTCGAGGCGCTCCTCGTCGGGGGTGTTCGGGTTCTTGATGATCCGGCGCAGCTCGTTACGGCGCTCCGCGTAGCGCGCGACGATCTCCTTGCGCTTCTCGTTCTTGACGATCTTGGACTTCTTGGCCATGGATTATCGCTCCTCGCGGAACTCGACGTGCTGGCGGACAACCGGGTCGTACTTCTTGATGCGAAGGCGATCGGGGTTGTTGCGCTTGTTCTTGCGGGTGACGTAGGTGTACCCGGTACCAGCCGTGGACTTCAGCTTGATGATCGGGCGAATATCGTTGCGAGCCATGAGTTAAATCTTCTCCCCTCGCGCCCGGATGCGGGCAACCACGGACTCGATGCCGTCGCGGTCGATGATCTTCAGACCCTTCGTCGAGACGTTAAGGGTGATCGTGCGCCCCTCGGAGGGGAGGTAGAACCGGCGACGCTGAACGTTCGGGGTCCACCGGCGCGAGGTGCGCCGGTGCGAGTGCGACACGGACTTCCCGACCTTGGGTCGGCGGCCCGTGACCTGGCAAATAGCCGACATGATGAACTTTCTCCTAGCCGCCCACGGAAGCGTCAGGCAGCCGGGCGCCGCGCCGAGAAGGGCATCCTCGGGGCGCTGTCGGTGCCAGCTTGCGGGGCGTAGACGAGTATTTTCGACAACAGCAAGGAAGCATCCTACAGCCCAGCCCGCCTAGCTCCTAATCCCCTGGGCGTGGGGAAGGCGCCCGCCGATTATCCCCGCGCCGCGCAGGTGGTGTACCATCTCCCAGGTTGGTCGCCGCGCCCGCCGGGCCACACCCGTGGGGAGCCGCCGGGATGGCGGCGGCGGCCGGGCCCCTGACCCTAGGGAATCGGCCACCTTAACGACCTGTCCATCGACCCGACTCGGGCACGATCCCGCCCGGGGCGCGCACAGTTAACTACGGTGCGGGGCCTCGTAGGGCGGGAACCGACCCGCAGTAGTACCTGAGGGAAGAGAAGAGATGAAGAAGGATATCCACCCGGATTACCACGCCGTGGTCTTCCAGGACGCCAGCACGGGCCACAAGATCCTGACCCGCTCCACGGCGACGAGCGATCGCACCGTCGAGTGGGAGGACGGCAACGAGTACCCGCTCATCGTCGTCGACGTGACCGCCGAGTCCCACCCGTTCTGGACCGGCGCGCAGCGCGTCATGGACACCGCCGGCCGGGTCGAGCGCTTCCAGCAGCGCTTCGGCGGCATGGCCCGCCGCAAGAAGAAGATCCAGAGCAACTAGGAAAGGGAGGGATCCGACGTGGCTGTCCCCAAGTTCAAGAAGTCCCGGGCCAACACCCGCACCCGCCGCTCCGCGTGGAAGGCGAACAACCCCAAGCTCCAGCAGGTCGTCGTCGACGGCCAGTCGGTCCTCATCCCGCGCCGCCTCGTGCGCGCCGCGAAGGAGGGCCTCATCGACGTCGAGCAGTTCTCCTAGGCCGCTAGGCCCCGTAAAAGGGGCCGCCAGGAGAGCGCCCGCGCGTCTCGACCAAGGCGCCCGCTCCCGACCCACACCCGTGGGCGGGGCGGGCGCCTTTTCGTTCCCGCCCGAGCGGCCCGCCCCGAGGCGTACAGCGACCTTTCAGTAAACTCTGGCGCACGGGCAGCCGCGCTGGCAGTGAACGCTAGAGCGCGGAACGTAGAACTAGAGAGCATGAGAGACATGAACGGTTCTGGGGACACCGACCGGCCCGAGGGTCGGCGCCACGGCGCCCGGCCGGAGGACGACAACAACCCCTACTCCCGCGGCGGCGAGGGCTACCGCGGGTCGTGGGCGTCGAACTGGGGCGGCCGCGACGAGCGCGAGGCCGATGGGCGCTCGAGGGGCGGCGACGAGGGGGCGCGCACCTTCTCCTTCTCCTACGACGACCCCTCCGGCGAGCCCGAGCACGCCGACGACTCCGACACGAAGACGACGAACGGCGGGCGGAAGGTCGGCCTCGGCGCGGCCGTCGCGCTCGCCGCCGTCGCGGCGGTCGCCGCCGGCACGATCTCGGGCCTCATCGTCGGCCAGGTCGGCTCGAACGACGCGGTGTCTTCCTTGGACGCGCCGTCGGTGCAGCAGGAGGACACCACCGGCGAGGAGAGCACCGGCGTCGAGGCCGTCGCCGAGGCGGTGCTGCCCTCGGTCGTGTCGATCCAGGTCCTCAGCACCCAGGGCTCCGGCGAGGGCTCGGGCTCGATCATCTCCTCCGACGGGCTCGTGCTCACCAACAACCACGTCGTCTCCGCCGCGCAGAACGGCGGCCGGCTGCAGGTCACGCTCAACAACGGCGAAGCCCACCCCGCCGAGTTCGTCGCCTCCGACCCGTCGACCGACGTCGCGCTCATCAAGATCTCCGGGGTGAGCGACCTGCCGGTCATGGAGTTCGGCGACTCCGACCAGCTCAAGGTCGGCCAGCCGGTCGTCGCGATCGGCTCGCCGCTGGGACTCTCCTCGACGGTGACGACGGGCATCATCTCCGCGAAGAACCGGCCCGTGCGCGCCTCCGACGGGGGCGGGGAGTCCTCGCTCATCGACGGGCTGCAAACCGACGCGGCCATCAACCCCGGCAACTCGGGCGGCCCGCTCGTCGACATGCAGGGCCACCTCGTGGGCATGAACTCCGCGATCGCCTCGCTCAGCGGCGGCGGCTCCGAGGGGCAGGGCGGCTCCATCGGGCTGGGCTTCGCGATCCCCGCGAACTTCGCGAAGCGGGTCGCCACCCAGCTCAACGAGACCGGCGAGGCGACCTACCCCACCCTCGGGGTCCAGGTGCGGCCCTCGCTCAGCGAGCCGGGCGCGCTCGTCGCGGGCGTCGTCGATGGGAGCCCCGCCGACGAGGCGGGCATCGTCGACGGCGAGTCGATCACCAAGGTCGACGACCGCAAGATCGACTCGGCGGACGCGCTCGTCGCCGCGATCCGCAGCAGCGAGTTCGGCCAGACCGTCACCCTGGAGGTCACCGGAGACAACGGCGACACCCGCGAGGTTGAGGTGACGCTCACCGACGGGGAAGAATAGAGTCCATGGCAGAGAACACCAGCGGCGCGCCCGCGCCGCTCGCGGAGCGCCTCGGCGGGGAGGCGGAGGTGGGCGCCCGGTTCGCCGGCGTGCCCGAGCCGGACGACGACTACCTGCGCGCCGCGGATAACGAGCCCACACCGATCCGGCGCAGCACCGCGCTCGTCGTCGAGGTCGCCGACCGCTTCGGGGAGCCGGGCGCGGCGAAGCTCGCCGGGGAGCTCGCCGCCGAGGGCGGCCACGTCGTCACCGGGCTGGTGAGCGTCGGCGCGGCCGACGAGGAGATCACCGCCGCCCTCGAGCACGCCGTCGTCGGGGGAGTGGACCTCGTCCTCACCGTCGGCGGGGTGGGGGTCGCCGGGCGCCACCGCGCCCCGGAGGCCACCGCCGCGCTCCTCGACCGGGAGCTCCCCGGCCTCTCCGAGGCGCTGCGCGCCGCCGCGCTGAAGGCGGGCGACGCCGACGGGGCGCTCTCCCGCGGGGTGGCGGGGATCTCCGGGTCGACGGTGGTCATCAACCTGCCCGCGGGGCGGGCCGGGATCCGGTCCGGCCTCGAGGTCGTCCTCCCGCTCGTCGAGGCGGCCGTGCGCCAGTCGCGCCGCCACTAGCGAGGGATGACGACCCGCCGCCGTTGAAGGCGGCGCCGAGCAGTCGAGCCACGAGCCGAGAGGGGAGGGGCGAGCCAAAGCCCATGACCATCCGCAAGCGCCGCCGGGCGCGGCGGCCGAGCGACGCCGCCAACATCGACCGGCTCGCCGACACGCCGCACCACGGCTTCGCAGGCAGCGCGGACGCCGACGCGCAGCGCGTCGTCGCGCTCGACGAGGACGCTCCCGCCGAGCCCGAGCGCAGCCGCGAGGAGGAGCTGCGCGAGGAGCGCCCGCCGCACTACTAACACCCAGAGACACGAGAACGCCGCCGGCCGCGGCCCGGGCGATCCGGGAGCGGCCGGCGGCGTTGTTGCGCGCGCGGGCTAGCTGTTCTTCCCGTCCTCGGCGCCGGGCCCGTCGGCGGTGCCGGCCTGCGGCGCGGTCTCGGGGACGCTGTGGCGGCCGCTCGGCTCCTCGAGCTCGCCGGCGCGCTCCTTCAAGAGATCGCGGATCTCGGCGAGGAGGTGCTGGTCGTCGGGCAGCTCCTCGGCCTCCTCGGCCTCGACGCCGAGGCGCTTCTTCTTCAGCTCCGCGAGCTTGTTCATCGGGGCGATGAGGATGAAGTAGACGACCGTCGCGACGAGCAGGAAGTTGATCGCCGCGGAGATGACCTTCCCGAAGTCGATGATCGTCGCCGAGTTGCCCGAGATGAGCTGGACGCTTAAGCCCTCGACCTCGCTGCCGTCCCCGCCGAGTGCGGCGACGAGCGGGTTGACGATGTTGTCGGTGGACGCCTCGACGATCGAGGTGAACGCCGCGCCGATGACCACGGCGACGGAGAGTTCGATGACGTTCCCGCGGAGGATGAAGTCGCGGAATCCCTTGAGCACGGCCAGCTCCTTAATAAAATCAGTCAGTCGGGTAGGACGCGAAGGTCGGGGGCGGGTGGCCCCTAAGCCGGCCGCGTCGGGCCGCGGCCGCGCGGGTCCACCGTAGCCGGAAGGGCTCCCGCCCCGGTCAGGCCACGCGGGCGCGCGGCCCGGTAACGACCAGGGTGAGCGGCGCGACGAGAGAGGCGGCCGCGACCTCCTCGGCGGGCACCTCGGGCAGGGCGAGGAGCACCCGGTCCGAGGACTCCTCGCCGGGCTCGCCGGCGAGCACGACGCGCGCCCCGCCGGCGACGACCCGGGGCCGGTCCCCGTCGTGGCTAATCACGCTGACGACGTCGCCGTGGCGCAAAAGGGGGAGGATCTCCGGGGCGGCGACCGCGAGCGGCACGAGCGTCGCGGGGCCGAGCTCGGGCGGGGTCTCGCCGAGGAGGCGCGCCGCGGAGTCGTGGCCGAGGAGCTTGTGCTCGGTGAGGATCTCTCCCGCGGCGAGCGGCGCGGTCGCCACCGCGCCCGCGGCGCGCTCTATGCCCTCCGGGCCCGAGAGGTGGCCCTGCGGCGCGAGGGCGGGCGGGACGCGCTGCTCGGTGAGCGCGGCGGCACCGATGGGGGAGCCCGCCTCGACCGGCTCGGCGAGGGCGAGGACGGGGACCTCCCCGCCGCGCTCGGCGAGCACGCCGAGGCCCGCGGCCGCGACGAGCGCGCCGGCGGCGGCGCGGCGCAGATAAAGGGAGCGCCGGTATCCCGGGCGGCGCGCGGAGTCGAGAAGGCCCTTAAGGTCCAGCCCCATGGAGCGCTTCGACGCGCCCGCCCGCCGGCGCGGTTCCATAAGCGCGCGGCGGGGGCCGGGGAAAAGAGGTGAGAGCCGGTCGCTACTCCTCGTCGAGGAGCGTGAAGCCGCTCTGGGTGGCGTACGCGTCGACGGGCAGGTCGTGGTCCTCGGTGGGGATGTCCGAGCGCACCTCCCAGTCGTAGGCGAGAGCCACGACCTCCGGGCGCGGCCCGTCGAGCGCGTCGAGCTCGGCGAGCGCCCGGTCATAGAAGCCGCCGCCCTTGCCCAGCCGGTAGCCGTCCGGCGTGAGCCCCAGGGTCGGCACGACGATGAGCTCGCACTCGGCGAGCGCCTCGTTGCCGCGCGCCTCCTTAGGGTCCGGCTCGGCGATGTCGAAGCGGCCAGAGCGCATCCGGCCCGCGCCCCGGTACGGCGCCCACGAGAGCTTCCCGTTCGCGCCCGTGATGGGCAGCAGCACCTGCGCGGTCTCCCCCTGGAGGACGTCGAGCAGCGCCGGCCCGCCGGGCTCTGTGGCCAGCGGCGAGTACGCGGCGATCAGCCGTGGGGTGCCGGGCAGGGCGCGCAGCCTCGCCGCGAGGAAGGAGACGATCGCGTTGTCTAGGCGGCCGCGCTCCTCGGCGGGGAGGTCCTCGCGCCGGGCGCGCAGCTCGCGGCGGATCTCGTCCTTGCGCTCTGCGGGGGATGTGTTGGAAGCCGAAGTAGCCATGAGCCCCAACCTAGCCCGGGCGGGGAGCGTCGGCCGCCGCGCCGGCCCGCCGGGCTGGGCGATCCGCGCGGGAAACGGGTATTCGGGCACGCCAGCGCGGCCTGCCGCTGGGCTTTTCCCCCGGCGGGGCGGGTAGCATGACGGGCTATGGATTCAGCACAACGGCAGCATTCGCGCGCCGTGCGCACCGTCGTGGTGCCCGCCGCGGGGCTGGGAACCCGTTTCCTTCCGGTGACCAAGATGGTGCCCAAGGAGCTCCTGCCCGTCGTCGACACCCCGGGCATCGAGCTCATCGCGCAGGAGGCCGCGCAGCTCGGCGCGGAGCGCCTGGCGATCGTCACCTCCCCGACGAAGCACTCCGTCGAGCAGTATTTCGAGCGCGCCGAGGGCCTCGAGGAGACCCTCAAGGGCCGCGGCAAGGAGGAGCAGCTCAGGAAGATCACCCGCGCGCCCGAGCTCATCGACGCCGTCGCCGTCGTCCAGGAGGAGCCGCTCGGCCTCGGCCACGCCGTCGGCGTGGCCGAGCAGGTCCTCGACGACGACGAGGACTGTGTGGGCGTCATGCTGCCCGACGACCTCGTGCTTCCCTACGGGGTGCTAGAGAAGATGGCCGCCGTGCGCGAGCGCCTCGGCGGCAGCGTGCTGTGCGCTTTCCCCGTGCCCGACGAGGCGGTCTCCAGCTACGGGGTGTTCGCCGTCGACGACTGCGACAAGTCCGTCTCTAAGGCCGCCGGCGCCGAGGTGAAGAAGGTCACCGGCATGGTCGAGAAGCCCGCCTTAAAGGACGCGCCCTCGAAGCTCGCGGCCGCGGGCCGCTACCTCCTCGACCGGGACATCTTCGACGCGCTGAAGCGCATCACCCCCGGCAAGGGCGGCGAGCTGCAGCTCACCGACGCCGTCGAGCTGCTCATCGACGAGGGCCACCCCGTCCACGTCGTCGTCCACGAGGGCAAGCGCCACGACCTCGGCAACCCCGCCGGGTTCATCAAGGCCTGCGTCGACTTCGGGCTCGGCGACCCCGACTACGGCGAGCACCTCGAGGAGGAGATCCAGGCGCTCCTCGACGAGCACCGCTCCGGTCGCTCGGGCGGCGGGCGGCCCTAGATGACGAGCCGCCCCGGGCCGAGGCCGGGGCCGCGCCTGTGAGGAAGGGAGCTAGACGACACCGATGCGTTCCGTAGACGACCAGCTCGCCCTGGTCACCGACGCCGCCGTCGCGCCGAAGCCGGTGCGGATCTCCATCGTCGACGCGCTCGGCATGATGTGCGCCGAGGAGGTCGAGGCCGACCGGGCGCTCCCGGGATTCGCGCAGGCCGCGATCGACGGATATGCGGTGCGCGCCGTCGACGTCGGCGGCGAGGCCGGGCTCTCTGGCCGCCACGCGCTCGCCGACGGGGAGGGCCGCCCCGCCCCCGCGAGCGCGCCCAGCCTCCCCGTCGTCGGGGAGATCCAGGCCGGCTCCCAGCAGCCGCTGCGCCTCCAGCCGAAGCAGGCGATGGGCGTGCAGACCGGCGCTCCCCTGCCCTCGCTCGCGGACGCTGTGCTGCCGCTCGCGTGGAGCGACCGGGGCCGGCGCCGCGTCGTCGCGCGCCGCCCGGTACGCTCCGGGGACTTCGTGCGCCGCGCCGGCGACGACATCCGTCCCGGCGACGTCGCGGTCTCCGCCGGCAGCATCTTGGGCCCCGCGCAGGTGGGGCTGCTCGCCGCGGTGGGCCGCGGCAAGGTGCTCGTCTACCCCAGGCCGAGGGTCTCGATCATCTCCGTCGGCTCGGAGCTCGTCGACATCACCCGCCAGCCCGGCCTCGGCCAGGTCGTCGACGTCAACTCCTACGCGCTCGCCGCCGCCGCGAAGGAGGCCGGCGCCGAGCCGCACCGCGTGGGCATCGCCGCCGGCGAGCCCAGGCGGCTGCGCGAGATCATCGAGTCGCAGCTCATGCGCAGCGAGATCCTCGTCATCGCCGGCGCCGTCGGCGGCCGCGCCAGCTACACGGTCCGCCAGGTGCTTAGCCGGCTCGGCGACATCGACACCGAGCGCGTCGCCATGCACCCCGGCTCCGTGCAGGGCTTCGGGCTGCTCGGCGAGAACCGCGCGCCCGTGTTCCTCCTGCCGAGCAACCCCGTCTCCGCGCTCGTCATCTTCGAGGTGTTCGTCCGCCCCGTCATCAGGCGCTCGCTCGGGCGGCGCGCCGCGCTGCGCCGCGAGGTCAACGCCCGCATCCTCAACCACCTCGACTCCCAGCCCGGCCGGGAGGGCTTCGTGCGCGCCCAGCTCATGCGCGACGCCGAGACCGGCGACTACCTCGTCGAGGCCCGCGGCGGCGCCGGCGGCGCGCCCGCCCACCTGCTCGCCGGCCTCGCGGAGGCCAACGCCATGGTCCACCTCCCCGCAGAGACCACCCACGTCGCCCCCGGCGAGGTCGTCTCCGTGCGCTTCCTCGGGCAGCGCTCCTAACAAGGGCAGGGCACGGCCGACAGGTGGTATTCGACCTCTTCGGACAGCAGCGCGGGCCGGGCCGCCGCTCCGCGCGCGAGCCGCACCCCGGCTGGCCGATGCCCACCGAGGCCGTGCGCCTGCCCGACGGCGCGCGCGTGCGGCTTAGGCCCGTGCGCGCCAGAGACGGCGGGGAGTGGCGCCGCCAGCGCCTCGCTGACGAGCCGAAGCTCCGCCCCGTCGAGCCGACCGTGCCCGGCGGCTGGGCAGCCAGCCACACCGCCTCGGCGTGGTGGAGCTACTTCCTCTCGCTGCGCCGCCTCGCGTTCGCCGGGGAGCTCATCCCGCTCGCCGTCGAGGTCGACGGGCGGTTCCTAGGCCAGCTCACCATCGGCTCCATCCAGCGCGGCACCGTGTGCGAGGCGTGGCTCGGCTACTGGGTCTTCTCCCCGGCCACCGGGCGCGGCGTCGCGACCGCCGCGACCGCCCTCGGCGTCGACCTCGCGTTCGGCGCCGCCGGCCTCCACCGGCTCACCGCCACCTTCCTCCCCGAAAACCCCGCCTCCGGGCGCGTGCTCACCGGCAACGGCTTCCGCGTCGAGGGGCTCTTGCGGCGCAACATCCACATCGACGGCGTGTGGCGCGACCACTACCTCGCCGGGCTCAACCGGGAGGACTTCGCCGTGCCCGCCGTCGAGCGGCTGCGCCGCGCGGGCCGGCTGCGCCGTCCATAGCCGCGGCGTGGGACGGGCCACCGCGGCCGACCCCGCGGCTAGAATTGGGCCCCTCAACGCCGCCGCGCAGCCCGGCCTTCCGGGGCAGGCGCCGGCCGCGTGGTCCGCCGTCCCACCCACCTAGGAGGATGACTCACAAACCATGACCGGTGGCCTCCTCATCGTCGCGCTCGTCGTGGGCTGGCTCTTCCTGCTGGCCCCGCTCGTCGGAAAGAACTGGAAGGGCATCCGCAAGGCCGGCCGCGGCCTCGAGGACACCCGGCTGCTCCACCAGGGCGGCGAGGACATCCCCGGCAGGCGCGCCCGCCGCCGCGACGGCGAGGGGCTCGGCGACCTCGACCGGCGCGCGGTCGAGGCCTACGAAAACCAGCGCGAGGACGACGACCTCTACGCCGGGCTCGAGGACGAGGAGCGCGCCGCCGGCGCCTACGACGCGGGCGAGGACCCCGCGCCCCGCGACGCCGCGGCCGGGCGGGCGCGCCGGGCCGGCCGAACAGTTCGCGACGAGGAGCCCGCAGAAGCCGGGGCCGAGGCGGACGCGGCCCGCGGGGAGCGGGCGCTCGCCGCGACCGGCGACGTCGTCGACGCGGAGGTCATCCCCGGCGAGGAGCCCGAGGCCCCGGCCGGAACCGAGGCCGAGGACATCGAGGACGCCGAGCTCGTCGACGACGAGGCGGACGCGGCCTCCGGCGGCGAGAACGCCGCCGGGTTCCCCGGGGACGCGAGCGACGAGGCCGACGATGCCCTCGACGAGGAGGCGGGCGACGAGGATTCGTTCGCCGCGAGCGACGCGTACCTCGACCCGGGCGACGTCGACCCCACCGCCGGGCGGCCCCGCGGCCGAGCGGCCGCGCGCCGCGCCGAGGCCGAGGCCACCGACGAGCCCGACGAGGCAGACGCTTCCGCAGAGCGCGAGGACGACGACGCCGAGCCCGCGGCCGCCGCGGCCGAGGACGCCCCGCGGCGCGGCGAGACCGCCGACGACGCCGAGAGCCCGGCCGAGGACGACGACTCCTCGGAGGAGCTCACCGAGGAGGAGATCGCGTTCGCACGCCGCCGCAGCGGCCGCGGCGGCTGGGACCCCGAGACCGACGCCCAGGAGAGCTCGTCGCGCTACCAGCGGCGCGCCCGCGCGCTGCTCGTGCTCGGCGGCGTCGTGGTCGTCGCGGTCGTCGCCGCGGCGCTGCTCGGCGGCTGGTGGTGGGCGCTGCCCGTCGCCGCGGGCGCGCTACTCGCCGCGTACCTCGTCGCGCTGCGCGGCCAGGTGCGCCAGGAGCAGGCGCTGCGCCGCCGCCGCATCCGCCAGCTGCGCCGCGCGCGCCTCGGCGTGCGCCACCGCGACGACGAGCGCCTCGGCATCCCGGAGCGGATGCGCCGCCCGGGTGCGGTCATCGTCGACTGGGAGGACTCCAGCCCGGATTTTGACCTGCTGCCGGTCGCGCCCGCCGGCGCGAAGCGGGACTTCCCCGAGGAGGCCCCGCGGGAGCGCCAGACCGGCACCCTCGAGCGGGCGGCAAGCTAGCGACAACCCGCCTCCGAGCAGCGGTTTTTCCGCTCGCCGGGGCGGGGTGTACACTTCCTATTCGTGCCCGACAGGGAGGATAACCACTCCCGCTACGTCGGACATGGGGCTATAGCTCAGTTGGTAGAGCGTCGCGTTCGCAATGCGAAGGTCAGGGGTTCGATTCCCCTTAGCTCCACAACGACCATCAACCCCAGGCCTCAGGCCTGGGGTTTTCTCGTGTCTGCCTGCGTTTTTCCGCGGCGCGTGGTCGTCCGAAGGCCTCGGTCCGAGGCCGGAATCCGGCCGCCGCAGCCCACGATTAGCCCACGCAAGGACACAGATAGGCCACGGGCAGCGCCGCGCAGCGGCTACTCGAGAAGCAAGCGCGGCGTCACTTGCTAATCGCCAACAGCGGGCTCGGTCTGCTTTCCCCGCGGCGCCGGACTCGCTCGGAAAGGATCCACCCGCACCTCGGATTGTGGGCCAACAAACGGGTCCTGAGGAAACGGTAGCGGGAGCCCATGTGGCAAGGACGCGTCTTCGTCAGCCGCACCGCCGGGGGGAACATGGATGGACACCGCCGAAATCTGATGCGGCGGTCGCTCTGGCTGCTCACCTCGACAGTCCCGCCTCCCCACTAGGATGTCGGGGTAGTGGCGGCTAACGGTTCAAGGGGGCAGACATGGCGCGCGCCGACCTGCTGGTCGACCTCGTCGATGCCGAACGGCGTGGCGACCGGGATCGCTTTCGCGTCCTCGTCGAAGCCTTGATCGCCGAGGAGCGAGCCAAACAGCACCACCTCGTCGCCGATCGCCTATCAGAACTGATCACCGCCACGGGGCAGAACGCGCCTCGTGATGCTCATACAGAAACCGTCGGCGACCTGGTCCAGCAGATTGTCCCCCAAAGGCGCTTGGAGGACCTCGAGCTAGCTGCCGTGCCTCGCCGCCTCCTCGCCGAGCTGGTCGAGGAACACAAGCGCTCGGACCTGCTGCGCAGCTATGGGATCGAGCCGCGCAATCGGATTCTTCTGTCCGGACCGCCCGGCAACGGTAAGACGAGTGTCGCCGAGGCCATCGCCGCGGAGCTCATGCTGCCCCTCTACGTCGTCCGCTACGAGGGCGTCGTGTCGAGCTTCCTCGGTGAGACCGCGGCTCGCCTCGACAGTGTCTTCGAGTTCGCCCGCACCCGCCGGTGCGTGTTGTTTTTCGACGAGCTGGATTCGATTGCCAAGGAGCGGTCGGACGCCCACGAGACGGGAGAGATTAAGCGCGTGGTCTCGACGCTGCTGCTACAGATCGATCGTCTTCCGCCGCACGTCCTCCTTGTGGGGGCCTCGAACCACAGTGAGCTGCTCGATCGCGCCGCGTGGCGGCGGTTCCAGATTCGTGCCGAGCTTTCGCCGCCGAGCCGTGCCCAGGCGACGCGTTTCCTCGAGCGGCTTTCTGCCAGGCTCGGCGGCGATCTCGGCTATTCGCCGCGGACCCTGGCGGACAAGCTCGCGGGCGCCAGCTTCTCCGAGCTGGAGGAGTTTGCCCTCGACGTGCGGCGCAGGATGATCCTCGAGCTTCCCGACGGTGATTCCCGGAGGATCGCCCAGGAGCGCCTCGAGCACCGGCGAACCGAGGTTGTGGGATGACCGCCGAGCCGCGGCCGCTCCTCGCGTTCGGCCCGCCGGCGATCGTCGCTCGGCCGAAATCGAAGAATCGCGTCATGCCGCAGGTGTCCACGCCGGGAGCCAGACGTCAGGGTGAGCGGCTGGCCCCACAGTTCGCAGAGCTTCGCGCGGCCTTCGACGCGGAGCGTGCCCGCCTCACCGCCGACTCGCCCGACGAGGTGGATCCGGCCCTGGTGGTCGTTTTCGACCTCGCCGGAAGCGTCAGCGATTTCCGCAAAGCGATCGACAACATCGACGGGCTGGAGTTTCTCTCCGAGCTGATCGGGGAGCAATCTGATCCCGACGACGACTTTCACATGGTCGAGCTCGACGGCGGCAGCAAGGACAAGCCCGTCGACCACTCCCTCTACCTGGTCATGTCGAACGTCACGGCGATCGATCAGATCATCAAACTGTTCGAGGCCTGGCGGCGGGATCCGAAGGCGAGATTCGCCCGCGGGCTCGGCAAACTCAAGGCGGCTTTCGGGCAGCTCACCGCCATCAGGCGCTGGGGCCCGGAGGATCGCATCCGGGAGACCGGCCTCCGCGATGAGTGGGAAAAGTGGGTCGAAGAGCTCGGCGGCATGCAGAGCTCCGTGATCGTTGAGGTCGAGTTGTGGTACCGGTCCGACGCCGACGAGCGGGCCGCGGCCGAGGCCCACGTCGAGCGGGTCATCGCGGACAGCGGAGGCCGGGTCATCGATCGTTCCCAGATCGCGGCGATTAACTACCACGCAGTGCTCGCGGAATTGCCGGAACAGCAGGTCCACTCGCTCCTGACCAATGGCGCCGGATCGGTCCAGCTCCTGGCCACGGACCAGGTCATGTTGGTCAGCCCGTTCGCCCCAATGAGCGTCGCGGCGCCCTCACAAGACATCGGCGTCGCTCTCGAGCAGACAACGTCAGCGGGGCCTTCCTCCGACGCTCCCAGGATTGCACTGCTGGACGGTTTGCCATTCGAAAACCACGACCGCCTGGCGAAGTGGCTGATCATCGACGATCCGGACGCGGTCGGCGAGCATTATCCGGCGTCCGCGCGTCACCACGGCACGGCTATGGCCTCGTTGATCATTCACGGTGACCTCTCCGTCGTCGACGAACCGATCGATCGGCCCCTCTACGTGCGGCCGATTATGCGTCCGCCGGATTTCGGACAGGGCGAGGAGCAGGCTCTCCCGGACCGCCTCTTCCCCGACCTTCTGCACCGCGCGATCAGGCGCATCGTCGAGGGCGATGACGGCCGCGGCGCAGCGGCCCCGAGCGTGCGCATCGTCAGCCTCTCCATCGGCGCATCCACGCGAGCGCTCGTGAGCAGGATGAGCCCCGCGGGACGGCTGCTCGACTGGCTCGCACGCACCTACAATCTGCTGTTCATCGTGAGCGCCGGCAACCACCACGGCCCGATCACTATCCCCGCTAAAGAATCGAGCGACCCCGAGTCTGTGCGGTCCGCTGCGATGCGGGCTGTTCACGGTCGAGCGCGGCCTCGCGGTATCTACCCGCCGGGCGACGCTTTGAATGCGCTGACAGTGGGGGCGACCCACACCGATGGCGGCGGCGAGTACGAGGTGCCGGACACCGTTTGGGATATTACCCACAAGGACGGGCCCGCCTACTACAGCGCGACCGGGCCTGGGGTTGGCCGCTCCGTGAAGCCTGACGTGCATCACACCGGCGGTCGGGCGTTCTACAGCCGACCCATCGAGATACCTGATTCGCGAGGGACCGTTACAGTCAACGTCGCTCCGACGATGGCGGCCGGCCCCGGGGTGAAGGTCGCCGCCCCCGGGAGAGCGGGAGCAACCGACAACGCGATTTATGGGAGCGGCACGAGCCATGCGACGGCGCTGGTTACCCGGGAGGCCAGCAGACTCTTCGACGTCTTGGAAGCCGGCACCGACGATCTCGAGGACACGCCGTTGCCGGGAAAGCAATACCGCCCGCTGCTCGTGCGAGCCTTGCTCGCCCACGCGAGCAGCTGGGGAGTCTGGGAGGAGAGCTTCCGCCGGGAACTCCAGCTGGAGTCGCGGCAGGCCCGCAGGACCCTGACCGCGCTGCTCGGATACGGACGTCTCGACACCGAGCGGCTCGGCGCCGGAGCCGCGAATAGGGCCGTCCTCGTAGGAGGAGGCACGATAGCCCCCGACGAACGCCACACGCACGAGCTGCCCCTTCCGCCGTCGCTTCGGGCGCGTGCAGAGTGGCACCGCGTGACCATCACGCTGGCCTACATGGCCCCTACGGTGAGTCACCTCAACCGCTACCGCGGCACGAAGGTGTATTTCGACACCCCAGACAAGGGCCTTGCCGGCGGGAAGCGCATCGGCGCTGAGCACAACGCAGTGCGACGGGGAAGCCTCCAGCACGAGATCATCGAGGGCAACAGCGCCATGGTGTTTGGCGACGGAGAGTCGTTTCCGATCCACGTCGACTGCATGAACGACGCCCAACGCCTCGGAGCTGACGCGCACGTGAGGTACGCCCTCGTTACGTCCATCGAAACGGCAGAACAGACGTCGACCACGATTCACGACGAGGTACGAGCAGGGTTACGACAGCGGGCCCGCTCTCGCGCGCGCAGCAGACTCCAGCCGTGATCCGAGCCTCAGCAAGCCACGTGTGCGAAGCCAGCAGCTAAGCCTGATCCCGTGTTACTCCTCGGGCGCCACCTTGCATCGTAGGATTCGGCCGTCGTACTTGTGCGAGGAACGACGGCGCTGCGCACGCGCGCGCACCAGAGCAGTCGGGTCACCCGCCGCCTCGATACAGACAGATCGTGGGCGTGGTTGAGCGCCCAGACTCGTCGAGGGGTCCGGTCGGTATCCTCGCGCCGGAGAGTTGGTCGCCGGGGAAGCTACCGATGAGCTCGGGCCTGAAGACGACGACCGCTTGTTGGATTCCACCCGGCGATCGCTGTGCCCCGGTCTGCAGCTGGCACGAAGAACGGATTTGGCGTCACTAGGCTCACGAAGGTGCTGGGGTCCTGCGTTGACCGCGTACCTATTAGGGGCCAGGCCCAGTCCACGGGCTGTTCCCACCAACGACGAGCGAAGACGAGACACGCCCGAGAGGAGAGTCCCATGCCGGCCGCGCAGACCGTGACGCTGTTTCTCATGGATGGCACGCCCACCGGGCGGATCAAGTGCACGCTGAGTAACTGGATCGGGCCGGTCTACGTGCTGCCCCGCACGAGCCTGAGCGCCAGCACGCGCCGCGAGGAGCTCACCCGAAGCGGGGTCTACCTCTTGATCGGCGAGGACCCCGCGACCGGCGAGCCCACCATGTACGTCGGGCAGGCGGCCAGGCGCGCCAACGGCAGGGGAGTGCTCGGCCGGATCCTCGAGCACAAGGCCGACCCCGCGAAGGACTACTTCACCCGGGCGATTGCCGTGGTCGCCGCGGACGATTCCCTCGGCCAGACCGAGATCACCTACCTGGAGAACGCCCTCCACGGGCTGCTGAAGGACGCGGGGCGGGCGCGCGTCGACAACGACGTCGTGCCCGCGCCGGGCACCGTCACTGAGGAGAAGCGCGCGGAGCTCGACCAGTTTTTGGAGTTCACGCGGCTGGCGATCGGCTCGCTCGGCTACCCGCTCACCGAGCCCGCCGACCCTGGGCGCCCCGCGGCGGCCCCGGCGGGTGGGGACGACGGCGGGCGGCCGGGGTCCGGCGAGCCGGAACTCTTCCTCGACGCGGCCGGCGCCGCGGGGCGGGGCCGGCGCACCCCGGAGGGCTTCGTCGTCTACCGCGGGGCCCGGTTGCGTGGGGAGGTGAGGCCCTCGGCGCCGGCGTCGGTGGCCCGGTCCCGGGAGCTGCTTGCCGAGCGCATCGACGCGGCCGGGGTGCTCACCCGTGACACGCTGTTTGGCTCCCCGTCGGCGGCCTCGTCGTTCCTCACCGGGAGCTCCACGAACGGGCTGACACTGTGGCGCGATGGCTCGGGCGCGAGCCTCAAGGACCTCGAGGGCTAACAGCTTCTCGCCGCGCCAGCCCCACGGAGAAGTTGCCTTGGTCGGGCCCTTCCGCGCCGCCCCGGGGTTTGTTAGGCTGCCGGAAACACCAGGGGAGGTTGAGACATGTCACAGAGCTTCAGCGAGACCCTCCGCGAGGAGAACCGCGCCGGCTGGGACCGGGCAGTGGGTCACCGCTTCGTCGACGAGCTCATCGACGGCACCATCGCCGACCGGCGCATTGCCCTCTACCTCATCCAGGACTACCGATTCTTAGACGAGTTCCTCACGCTGCTCGGCGGCGCGATCGTCGCCGCCGACCGGCTCGAGGCGCGCTTAAGCTTCGCCCGCTACGCCGGGGAGGTCGCCGGCGACGAGGACGACTACTTCCAGCGTTCCTTCGCGGCCCTCGGGGTGACGGACGCCGAGCGCGAGGAGACCCCCGACTCCAGGGCCGCCACCGGGTTTAGGTCCCTCATGCGGGAGGCCGCCGAGTCCGGCAGCTACCCCGCGGTGCTCGCCGTGCTCGTCGTCGCCGAGTGGCTCTACGCCGACTGGGCGAGCCGCGCCGAGGGCAAGCCCGCCCCGGCAAGCTTCGTGCACCGCGAGTGGATCGAGCTCCACTCCGGCGAGGACTTCGCCGCCCGCGTCGACTACCTCCGCTCCGAGCTCGACCGCGTCGGCCCCGGCGACGAAGAGTCGGCCCGCGAGTTCTTCCGCCGCGCCGTAGTTCTCGAGGGGGAGTTCTTCGACTCGGCCTACGCCTAAACATTGGCGGCCCCGGGGCCCGGCGTGCGGCGCGCTGGGTTCGCCCCGCGCGGTACGGGCGGTCTCTTACGGAGCCAAAGCGCGTCTTAGTATTGCGGCATGAACGATGCCAGCCCGACAGTCGGGGCAATCTACGACGCTCTCGATCTCCTCGGGGTGCTCCTTAACGGCATCCTCGGGGGAACCATCGCCCGCAAGCGCGGCTTCGACATCATGGGCTTCCTCGTGCTCGCGCTGCTCTCCGCGCTGGGCGGCGGGATGATCCGCGACATGCTCCTCGACAAGGGCACCGCCGCGGCGTTCGCCGACCCCTGGTACCTCGTGCTCGCGTTCACCGGGGCGCTCGTCGCGCTCGTGACGAACTTCAAGGGCCGCACCTGGGACATCGTCAAGTCCCACCTTGACGCCGTGGTGCTCGGCGCGTGGGCCGTCACCGGGGCGAGCAAGGCGCTCGCCTTCGGCCTGCCTCCGGTGTCGTGCGCGGCGCTCGGCGTGGTCACCGCCGTGGGTGGCGGGATGGTGCGCGACGTCGTCTCCGGGCAGATCCCCAGCATCTTCGGCGGCAGCCCCCTCTATGCCATCCCCGCGGTGCTCTCCTCGGTGTCGATGGTGATCTTCAGCTCCGCGGGGCTCACCCAGACCGGCATGATCGTCGCCCCGCTACTCGGCATGGGCTTGGCGATCCTCGCGTTCTGGAAGGGCTGGGTCATGCCGGTCACCACGGAGTGGGCACCGGTCAACTACAGCGCCGCGCACATGGGCAGCTTCGCGCGCCGCGCGGTGGGCGCCGGGCGCCGGCGAGTCAACCGCGGGCGCGACGCGCTGCGCCACCGCCGCACGAAGAACCCCTTCCTGCCCGGCAGGGGCAACAGCGTCGAGGAGATCCGCGGCCGGCTGGTTCGGCACCTCCACCGGCTGTGGCGGCAGCGCGACGAGGACTAGGTCGCTCGGCCCGCGCCGGGCTGCCTGAGTCCGGCTAGACCGCGGGATTTCTTGCGCGCGGCGCGCCGTCGTCGAGCGGGCGTCCGTCGGCCTCGTGCCTCGCGTCCGCGGGCGTTCGTAGCATCATCTGTCGTTCCCGCGGGCGTGCTTTGCGCCCCCGTGGGAACGGCGGGCGGGGCGGCCGCGCGGCCGCCCCGCCCGCCGGGCACACCGAAGCCGGTGCAGGAAAGGAGGAAGACCAGTGGGAGTCCCCGACAACGCGCGGGAGACGGCGCGGATCCTCGGCGAGAATCTCCCCGTCGTGCTCCTCGCCGTCGCGGTCCTGTGCGGTGCCGCCGGGCCGATGCTCGCCGCGGCGGCACTCGCCGCGGTGTTCGCCTCCCGGGCGCTGCGCGCCTGGGTGGTGCGCCGGAGCCGGCGATAGCCGGCCGGGCGACCCCGCCGCCCGCGACCCGGTTGCTGAGCCACCCGGGGCGTGGGAGGCGGGGTTTACCTCGGAGGGCGCTCCCGGGGCCGCATTCCGTCCTGAAGCCGTTAGTTACAATGTCAAAAATAGACGGCCCGTGTCCCGAATCGCGGCGCGCGGGCCCCGGGGGGACAGCCTCGCTCGCGTTGAAGGGGAGGTATCCGAGGTGACTCCGAAACTCATCGACGACGACACCGGCGCGGAGCTGTGGACCGCGCGCCAGTGCGCCGAGCACGCAGAGATCAAGCGCTACACGTGGATGGCGTACGTCTCCCGCAGGCAGGCGCCGGGCCCCGCGGGGCGGTTCTACGACAGCCCGGTGTGGGACGCCGACGAGGTCCGTCGCTGGGCGGCCAACCGCAACCCGCGCCGCCGCGGGCGCGCCCAGCCGGGGCAGTAGCGCCGGCATGGCGCGCGGCCGCGACCGCCGGCGCTGGCGCGTCGCGCGGCGGCTCGCCGGTCGTGGTTCTCGTCCCAACAGGCGGGCATTTATTGACCGTATTTCGGGAAATTGAAGGAGAAATGGCGCGGCGGGTAGATCCCTCCCGGATTTCAGTGGCGTGAGGCGAGATTAGTAAACAAAAAGTGAATTTGGGCCGACGGCCGCGGCCGAGGGGGAGGCCAGGCTCGGGCTCGGTCGTCGGCACCCAACCACCGTGGATATCGTTGTTGCTCCTGGTCAGGACGTTTGCGTCGGTGCGCCGGGGAAGCTCAGACCTCTCGGTGGCGCGGGGATATTAGCCCCGCCAAGTGATATGTTGAGCGTTCCGCTCTTCTGTGAGTGGAGATCCACAGCGCTAATAGAGTGAATGTGATCGCAAACGAATCGTTCAGCGCGGTGAAAAACCCGCCGGCTGGTAGCCTAAGGCCGGATAACGGGGAATACTCGTCCGCGGTGAGCGATAAGGAGTGCGTCGGGCCATGATCGACCTGCACGACGTCACGTCGGGCATCGAGTTCGTCTATCTCGTCCTCGACCTCTTCGGGGTCGCCCTCAACGGGCTCCTCGGCGGGGAGATCGCCAGGCGCCGCGGCTTCGACATCATCGGCTACATCATCCTCGGGATGCTCTCCGGCCTGGGCGGCGGGATGATGCGCGACATGCTCCTCGACCGGGGCACGGCTGTCGCGATCCACGACTGGCGCTACTTCGTCGCCTCGCTGGTCGGGGTGCTGTTCGTCTACTTCTTTCACCCGCAGGGCCACAAGTTTCAGCTCTTCAAGTCGCACTCCGACTGCGTGATCCTCGGGCTGTGGGCCACCATCGGCGCGCGGCGCGCGCTCCAGTTCGGGATGCCGCCGCTGTCGTGCATCTTCCTCGGGCTGCTCACCGCCTGCGGCGGGGGCATGGCCCGCGACGCGGTGGCCGGGCGCACCCCGTTCATCTTCGGCAAGAGCCCGCTCTACGCGGTACCGGGGATCATCTCTGCGGCGATCATGGTCGTCTTCTACGGTCTCGGCTACGAGTACACCGGGATGCTCATCGCCCCGACGGTGGGCGCCGCGATCGCGATCGCGGCGTTCTGGAAGGGGTGGATGCTGCCCGCGGCGATGGAGACCTCCCCGCTGCGCCGAGGTGTCGCCGAGCCGGCCTAGCACGCCTTTAGCAGCCAGCCCGCGCGGGTAGCGAGGTTGAGCCGTCAGTGCTCGGGAACCACGGGCCAGCGACGATACTACGAGCGCTCGCATCGTATCCACGTTTCCCTCGTCGCACGCGGGCGACGTGTGCGTTCGGGGCCGAAGTGCCACGGGCGCGCTCATGTGTGGGCCGTCGCCTCGCGCGGGTCCGGTTGGCCGAGCACGCCGGGATGCGGTTGGTCATGAGCGCATGAGACCACCGACGTCGATTCCAGCCGGCGGGGCGACGGGCATGCCCGTCGGTGGCGTTTTCGATGGGGTCCGCCGCTCAGGTCTAGGGCGGTGCTTCGACGTGACGGAGTTTGTCAGGCTCTTGCGCAGATGGCGGTTCGCGCGACGACGGCCGTGCATGAGCCTGATCGGATTGTAGGATAGTCCCAGAGGGATACGGGGCATCGGGCTGGTAGCCACAGCGGCGGGTCGCGAACAACCCGAGCCGGCAGTCGCTCGCGAGCCTCGAAGATATGATGCGGCGGAGCGGAGCCTCTGACGAGCACAAAAGAAGCGGCACGGGTGTCCCGATGTGGAGGACTGAAACTAGCCAAGCATTGCGTCCCCGCATCCAGGCTGGCTGTGAGGCGTGCTTTGCAGCCGAGTATTGCCCGCTGTGCCTACCGACGATTTCGCGTGTTTCTGCCGCGCGCCGGTGGCTCGGAGCGATAACAGGGCGAGCATCCAGTCTCGCGATGAAGCCCAGAAAACTCTCGGGCACGGCTTCGGTGGGGGGTGTCCCTATGTCTGGTGTCAAGCTGTAGCAGACGCCCGGCTACGGATGGGCTACCGGGCGTAGCCCCGGATCCGGGCGCACTTGATCGCGGCGCCTGCATGGCTGTGTGTGCAAGCGTCGTGCCAGGTCTGTTGTGCTAGGCGGCCGCCAGGATGGGTGTTCGTGGTTCGTCTCGGAAGAACTCTTTCCTGGTCAGCATCGCGTAGATCATGTTGCACCGACGACGTGCCAGGCACATCACCGCCGCGTTGTGGCGTTTACCCTCGCGTCGTTTCCGCTGGTAGTAGTCGCGTGAGGCTTCGTGGCAGTTAGTGGATATCCAGGCCGATCGAAACAGCGCGTTCTTCAAGCGCTTATTCCCGGCCCGGGACGGGTGCTCTCCTCTGATCGATGTTCCCGATCTTCGAGTCGTGGGCGCGATGCCGGCATAGGAGGCTAGATGTGCCGCATCGGGGAAGTCAGAGCAGTCGCCTACGGCCATCAGGATCGAGGTAGCGATCCCCACACCCACCCCGGGGATGGATGTCAAGATTTCATAAAGAGGGAGGGCATCGACCACCTCGTTGACCTCGGCGGCGATCAGGTCGCGCTGTTTTTTGAACATTTTGATGTTGGAGGCGAGCAGCGGGATCGTGCGTTCGATGGCGCTGGTTCCGGGCACTACGACGGTCTGTTGGTCTAATGCGTGGAAGATAGCCGCGACGAGATCGGTGTGGTCGCCTCGGCAGCGCCGGTTGATCCAAGCGGTGACACGACTCTTGCCTGCCGCCCGCAGCTTGGTGGGTCCGCCGTAGTGTTCCAGCAGGTCAAGAACGGCACTACGGGTGATCGTCCCGCCCGCGAAGACACGTTCTAAGGCTGGGTGGATCTGGAGCAGGGCGCTGCGTAGCCGGTTGATGGTGCGCGAACAATCGCGGGTGATGTCCTCGTCGAACCCGGCGAGCGCTTTGAGGGTAGAGAGCGCTTCGTCGTTGTGGTCGACCTTTCTCAAAGTGGCTGGGATGGTGCGGGCGGTCTCGGCGATGATGAACGCGTCGCGCTTGTCGGTTTTCGCCGTGCCTGGGTGCAGGGCGGCGGCTTTGCGCATCGCTAAGCCGGGAAGGTACGCGACGGCAACACTGCAGTCGCGGGCGACGGCAACGGGAAGAGCGCCGATGGTGTTGGGCTGGTCGACGACGAGAAGCACTGGCCCGTGGGCTTGGAGGCTGGTGAATAGGTCTCGGAGTTTGCTCTCGTCTTGGGGTAGGGGTTTATCGAAGTATCGGCGGCTGCCGTCGGCGGACAGGGCGCACGCGTGGTGGCTTGTTTTGCCGACGTCGAGGCCGATGATCACCTTGAATGAGGTGGCCGCGGTCATGGTTCACTCTTCGGGTGCGATAGCGGAATATGGGGAAAGATCGCTGGTCATGACGCGGCAGGCAGACATCCACGTTACGTTGAGACTTCACCGAATCTTCGTCGGGAGTCATGTCCCTATTGGCCGTCGAGCGCGTCTTGCTACCTCGGTGGCAACACCCCCCCGGATCATTGTTCAGACAGGGCAGGACAGCCATGCCGAGGCCAGCGACCGGTCCCGAGCCTAGCTGGGCTGGCCGGGACGCGAACCACGGTAACGGGCACCGTAGCGTGCCCAGTGTCCACACATGTTTTTCGGCCGGCGTTCAGGTGCGGCCAAACGTATTGGGAGGATACATGGCATCTCTGTCCAAGAAGACGCTCGCGGGTGCGGCTGCCTCTGCCGTGGCGCTCGCGGGCCTGGCTGTCGCGGCGCCGCAGGCTATCGCGCAGGAGAACAACAACGCGGTCGCAGACAACTCGCAGGCCCCGCACAGCGATTTCAAGCTCGCCGCGGAGGCCCTCAACAACAGCGGCCCTGACGAGAAGCGTGTGGACCACCGCCAGGTGGGTATTCGCTTCACCTGGAGCGGTCTGGACACGGGGGCGCTTTCTGATTCCGACAACGTCACCTTCGCTATTATCCCCGCGGACGCACCCAGCTCGGGGATCAGGGCGAAGGAGCATCGCTCTATCGTGGCCGACATCAACGACCTGAGGCCTCGGGGTGACGGGTCGTTTGGGGCGAACGGAGGCGCGATCGTCGGCGATATCAACTGGGGTGTCAAGCCCAACGATGTCGTGGGTGCCCACGACATTGACATCATCGCGTGGATCGGGCCGGGCGAGTCCTCCGATGAAAACCTGTTGGGCCGCGCGCCGGTGGAGCTCGGTGAGCTGGATCGCGCGATCCTTGGGCTGGAGGAGCCCAGTCTGCGCGGTCAGTACGCCCCGGAAGGTGAGGCCGAGGCTCCCGAGGGTGAGGACAACTCCCCGAAGGGTGAGACCGAGGCTCCCACGGAGGAGTCGAACCAGCAGCAGGTCCCGGAGGCCGAGCAGCCTTCCACGAATTCGGCTTCGGCCCCGGTGCAGCAGGTCTCGTCGGGTCAGCCTGCGCCGGCCCCGGCCCGGACCGCGAGCAACCAGCAGGGTGTCCTTGCTAACACCGGCGCCTCCGTTGCTGGTGTTGCTGCCCTCGGTGGCGTGGCTCTGATGATCGGTCTGGGTGTGCTGGCCCTTCGCCGCCGCAACGCCTAATCGGTGTTCGCACTAGACCTATTGCCCCTCGAGTAAGTCGGTGTAGTTGACGCCCCGTCGGGACAGCAAGCTGTTCCGACGGGGCGTTTCCGTTTGCCCGATGGGGTGGCCTCATTGCGGGACGGTCAACAACGCATGGCTCACGGCGCGACGTGGCAGAGTCAGCCCTATCCCGCGCATCATGGTGCCTTACAAGTGTGCCGCGGTTATCTGGCGGACCGGCTTCGTATGTTCGTGATGGAGAACTGTTTCAGCTTACTGAGGGTTTCCCGACCGTTTTCTTACCGAAGCGCGTGGCATGTGAGTCGTGGTGGTTGTGTGGCGTGAACCTGAGCGAAGGGGTCATTAGTGAAGCGTCGTTCGTGCCTCTTCGGAGCTGCGGGGACTAAATCACGTCTCATCGCAGGGGCAGCTCCCGCACACGATGGTCTCGCCGGGAGAGTTTTTCGCGCATCGTGCCGAATCGCCGGTATGCTCCCACGCTGGCTCTTCTCGTGGGCGGATGTGGACTATAGCCCGGGAAGCCGCGCTTCGTAGGACACGATAGTGATAGTGATCGGTACAGTCGTGTTTTAGGGGATATGGCACGGCGCAGAGCAGGTGCGTCGTGCCCGGTTGAGGAGGGAACTCCGTGCCACACGATTGATCGGCCTCATTCCTGCCGGTCGGGAGATCACCGTTCCCGCGAACAAGCATGAGAACCTCGATGGTGGCGCGGGGGAATTCCCTTCTTTACCTGGCGGCTTGCGCACCGTTCCACCGGCGGTGACATGGCCACTACCCAAAGGCCTGATGCCGCCGGGGGTACGGGTGGCTGGTGGCGGTTCACCGGGACAGAGGGTGCGACCGCCCCGGCGCCCGGCATAGAAAGCGGGACGTCGGGCGTGGATCAGCGCGAGTCTGCGCCGGTGGCGGTGAGCTACCCGCGGGTGATGAGGTCCGCGGCCTTCTCGCCGATGAGCATGCAGGTGATGTTCGGGTTGACCGCGACGATCTGCGGCATGATCGAGGCGTCCACCACGCGCAGGCCCTCGGTGCCCTTGACTCGCAGCTGCGGGTCGAGCGGCGCGGACTCGTCGTCGGGCGCGCCCATCTTCACCGTGCCGACCGGGTGGTAGACGGTGTTGTGGGTCTTCTTGACGTACTCGCCGATCTCCTCGTCGGTGGTGGTGTCCTCGCCGGGGAAGAGCTCGCGGCCCTTGTACTCGGCGATGGCGGGCTGGTTCATGATCGTGCGCGCGAGCTTGATGCCCTCGACCGCGATACGGAGGTCGTAGCCCTCCTCGTCGGTGAAGTAGCGCGGATCGACCTTGGGCTTGTCGCGGTAGTCGGCGCTGCGCAGCTTGACCGTGCCGCGCGACTTCGCGTGCGGGATGTTCGGGGTGAGCGAGATCGCGTCGTCGGCGGTGGGGTAGCCCTGGCGCACGGTGTGCATGTCGAAGGGCACGGAGCCGTAGTGCATCATCACGTCGGGCAGGTCGGCGTCCTTATCGCCGTCGAGGCGCGCGAAGATGCCGATCTCCCACCACTGCGTCGAGCGACGCGTCATCGGCTTCGCCGCTTCCCAGGAGATGACGGCCTCCGGGTGGTCCTGGAGGTTCTCGCCCACGCTGGGGGCGTCGACGAGGACGTCGATGCCGACCTCCTCGAGCTGTTCCTTCGGCCCGATCCCGGAGAGCAACAACAGCTTCGGGGAGTCGATCGCGCCCGCGGAGAGGATCACCTCGCGGTTCGCGCGGAGCTGTTTCTTGCGGTTGAAGGGGTTGTCCACGTATTCGATGCCGACTGCGCGGGTGCCGTCGAAGAGCACCCGGGAGACCTGCCGGTCGGTGAGCACGTCGAGGTTCCCCCGGTCGGAGATGGGGTGGAGGTAGGACACCGACGACGAGGCGCGCGTCCCGTCGGCCTTGCGGTTGACCTGGAAGAAGCCGGCGCCGTTGACGACGGCCTCGCCCTCGTTGAACTTTGAGCGCGGCAGGCCGGCCTGTTCGGCGGCGTCGAGGATCGCGACGCCGACGGGGTCGTCCTCGGGCACGTCCATGAGCTCGACGGGGCCGTCGTGGCCGTGGTTGTCGCCGGGCCGGGAGTTCGTCTCGAGGCGCTTAAGGAGCGGCAGGACGTTCTCGGGCTCCCAGCCCTTAGCGCCCATCTCGACCCACTCGCGCAGGTCGCCGGCGGGCGTGTGGAAGGCGATGCACGAGTTGTGCGAGGAGCACCCGCCGAGCACCTTGGCGCGGGCGTGGCGCATGAACGAGTTGCCGTTTTCCTGCGGCTCGACGGGGTAGTCCCAGTCGAGGCCGGACTCGAGGAGCTCCGGCCAGCGCTCGAGGTCGAGGACCTCGTCGAGGTCCTTGTCGTGCGGGCCGGCCTCGACCAGCGCGACGGTGGTCTCAGGGTTCTCGCTGAGGCGCGCGGCGAGCGCCGCGCCGGACGAGCCGCCGCCGACGATGATGTAGTCGTAATCCTCGCGCGGCGGGTCGGGCAGGGTGGACTTGTTGGCCTTCGGGTCGGTGGAATACGGCATAGCTTTTTTCGGTCGCGCCTTTCTTCGCTGTGGTGGTGGAGGTGGATTCCTGGGCCTGGCCGGGGGAGCATGCCCCGGCCAGGGCAGGCGGGTGGGGCCGGCTAGCTTTGGGTCTTGTCGGGGAACCAGCCGGTGACCGCGGGCTCGGTGTTCTCGTAGATGTGCTTGGCCTCCTGGTACTCTTCCAGGCCCGTGGGGCCGAGCTCCCGGCCGATCCCGGAGTTCCCGAAGCCGCCCCACTCGGCCTGCGGCACGTAGGGGTGGTAGTCGTTGATCCACACCGTGCCGTGGCGCAGCGCCCGCGACACCCGGTTCGCGGTGCCCGAGTTCGAGGTCCACACCGCCCCGGCGAGCCCGTAGTCGGTGTGGTTCGCGATCTCGACGGCCTCGTTTTCGGTGGCGAAGGTCTCGACGGTGATGACGGGGCCGAAGCCCTCCTCGACGACCGCGGGGTTGTCCCGCTCGCAGCGGTCGAGGACCGTGGGGGAGTAGAAGTGGCCGTCGCGGTGCTCCGGGCCGCCCCAGTCGCCGCCGCAGCGCAGCCGGGCGCCGGCCTCGATGCCGCGCTTGACGTAGTCGGTGACCTTCTCGCGGTGCTCCTTGGAGATGAGCGGGCCGGTCTCGGCGTCCTTGTCGAAGGGCCCGCCCATGACGATGCCGCGGGCGCGCTCGACGAGGCGGTCGACGAAGTCCTCGGCGATGGACTCCTCGACGATGAGGCGGGTGCCCGCGGAGCACACGAGCCCGGAGTCCATGAAGCCCGCGTTGAGCGCGTTGTCGAGCGCCGCGTCAAGGTCCGCGTCCGCGAACACGACGTTGGGGTTCTTGCCCCCGAGCTCCAAGGCGACGCGCTTGATGCCGGGCGCGGCGGCGGTGGCGATCGCCCGGCCGGTCTTCAATCCCCCGGTGAAGCTCACCAGGTCGACGTCCGGGTCGGAGGACAGCGGCGCCCCGGCGGTCGCGCCCGCGCCGAGCACGAGGTTCGCCACGCCCTTGGGCAGGCCGAGCTTGTCAAGCACGTCGACGATGAGGATCGCGGTGTGCGGGGTGAGCTCCGCGGGCTTGAGGACGAACGTGTTGCCCGCCGCGAGCGCGGGAGCGATCTTCCACGAGGCCTGCAGAAGCGGGAAGTTCCACGGGGTGATGAGCCCGCACACGCCGACCGGCTCGTGGACGACGCGGCTGATGACCGTGTCGTCGCCGGCGTCGACGAGGCGGCCGGGGTTCTGGTCGGCGATCTTGCCGAAGTAGCTGAAGCAGTTGGCGATGTCGTCCATGTCGCCCTCGGCCTCGACGAGGCGCTTGCCCGTGTCGAGGGCCTCGGCGCGGGCGAACTCGTCCTTGCGCTCCTTGAGCTGCTTGGAGACCTCCAAGAGGAGGTCGCCGCGCTGGGCCGCGGGGGTGCGGCGCCACTCGCCGCGCTCGAAGGCGGCGCGTGCTGCCTTGATCGCGGCCCGGGTGTCCTCCTCGCCGCCCTCGGAGACGACGTCGACGGTCGTGCCGTCGGCCGGGCAGGTGATCGTGCGCGTCGCCCCGGAGGCCGCCGGGACCCAGCTCCCGTCGATGAAGAGGCTCGCGGGATTATCCGCCATAGGTGTCTCGTCCCATCCTTTCGCGCGTCTGCTCGCGGGCGCCCGGGGCACCGCGCGCCCGTTGTCGGGCGCCCGCCTGGTGGAACCCAGGATAATTATGCGGCGCGCCCGCCGCGGAAACCCCGAGGCCACGCCCGCCGGCACGCCCCGGCGCGGCGGCGGCGCGTTGCGG
>NZ_JH815193.1:494516-504989 GCF_000296405.1 Corynebacterium otitidis ATCC 51513 | reverse complement strand
CGCGGCTGCGGGCGCCCGGCGGGGCCGAGCGGGACAGTGCGGGGCCGCGCGGTAAAGGCCCCGACACGAGAATGCGCCCGCCGGCGGGGCCGGCGGGCGCAGAGGGAAAGCTTAGGGGAGGAACCCCAGGGGCCGGGGCGCGGGCGCGCGGCCCGCCCCGGCCCGGGCCTTCTAGGCCTCGTCCTCCCACTGGGTGGGCACGGCCGGGTCGACGGTGCCGGTCGGCGCGCCGTGCTCGGCGGTCTCGCCGAGGTAGGTGAGGTGCGCGTCGTAGGCGTCGACGACGTCGGCGATGGTCTGTTCCTGGCTGTAGCCCATGAGGTTGTGGCCCCGAGAGCCGGTCTGGGAGAAGACCTCGAGCTTGAAGTACGTCTCGCGGCCCGTGGTGGGGCTCGCGGCGAAGCTCGGGACGGGGTAGGCAACCGGGTAGGCCTCGTACTTGAACTGGTCCTGGTCGCCGAAGTCGACCGTGAGGTTGCAGTACGGCAGCCCGTGCTCGGACTCGGTGCCGCGTTCGACTGTGACGTCGTGGCCGATGGCGCGCAGCTCCCCGGCGACGGCCTCTAAGGCGGGAGCGGCGACGTCGGTGAGCTGCTTGGCGGCCTGCTCCGCGGTGGGCAGGGAGGCGCGCTGGCGCAGCCGCTGGCGCCACGAGCCCTGCTCGCCGGTGCCGCGCAGCCGCGCGGAGATCGCCCCCGCCAGGGAGCGTTCGCGCGCGTCCTGGGAGAAGCCCTCGGTGTTGAGCGCCCGCCACACGCTGATCATGAGCAGGTAG
This sequence comes from Corynebacterium otitidis ATCC 51513, assembly GCF_000296405.1. Lineage (GTDB taxonomy): Bacteria > Actinomycetota > Actinomycetes > Mycobacteriales > Mycobacteriaceae > Corynebacterium > Corynebacterium otitidis. The sequence goes on along the minus strand of NZ_JH815193.1, from coordinate 504,214 downwards.
ATCACCACGGAGAACGGCAGCCCGATAAGAAGCGTCGCCGACTGGAGGGTCTCCACGCCGTTGATGAAGAGCATCACCAGGGTGAGCGCGCCGGTGACGACGGCCCACACGATGCGCAGCCACGGCGGGCCGTCGGAGTCGCGCATCGTCGCCTTGGAGGTCATGTTCGCCATGACCAGCGACCCGGAGTCGGCGGACGTGACGTAGAACAGCAGGCCGCTCAGTACCGCGAGCGCCATGGTGAAGACCGCGCCCGGGTACTGCTGGAGCAGGAGGAAGAACCCGGACTCGGGCTCCTCGGTGGCGGTGACGAGGAAGTCGATCGAGCCGTCCTGGAGGCTCGCGACGGTGGCGTTGCCGAAGATCGACACCCACAGAACGATGAAGCCGAAGGGGATGAGCAACACGCCGCCGATGAACTGGCGCAGCGTGCGGCCCCTGGAGATGCGCGCGAGGAAGAGCCCGACGAAGGGCGCCCAGGCGATCCACCAGGCCCAGAAGAACAGCGTCCAGTCGGCCATCCAGTCCTGGGCGGGCAGCGCGGGCGAGCCGGCGTTGTAGGCGAACGTCTCGAAGAGCATGTCGGGCAGGCGGGCGAAGAAGTCGCCGATGTTCTGCACGAGCGCGGTGAGGAACGCGGACAACCGGCCGGTGACCGCGACCCACACGAGCAGCACGAGCGCGAGGATGACGTTGAGCTCGGAGAGGCGGCGGATGCCCTTGTCGACGCCCGTGACGGTCGAGGCGATGGTCACGGCGACGGCCACGGCGATGAGCGCGACCTGCACGGCGGTGCCGGTGGGCACGTCGAAGAGCGCCTGGAGCCCGAAGTTGATGAACACCACGCCGATGCCCAGCGAGGTCGCGATGCCGAAGATCGTGCCGATGACGGCGGCGATCTCCACGCCGTGGCCGATGGAGCCCTCGATGCGGCGCCCGAAGATCGGCGCGAGCGCGGAGCGGATGGACAGCGGCATGTGGTAGCGGTAGGCGAAAAGCCCGAAGGCGAGCCCCATGAGGGCGTACATCGCCCAGCCGGGGATGCCGTAGTGGAACATCGTCCACACCGGCGCCATGCGGGCGGCCTCCTCGGTGAGGCCGGGCACGTCGGGCGGGGTGAGGATGTTCGTCGCCGGCCCGGCGATGGAGAAGAACATCAAATCGACGCCGATGCCCGCGGCGAACAGCATCGCCGCCCAGGTAAAGAGGTTGAACCTGGGCTTGGAGTGGTCGGGGCCGAGCTTCGTGCGGCCGCGGCGGGTGAGCGCGACGATGAGCACGAAGACGACGACGATGCCGGCGGTGGCGACGTAGTACCAGCCCAGGTTCGTCGAGACCCAGTCCTGGGCGGCGAAGATGACGTCGGCGGCCTGGTCGGGCAAAAGCCACGCCCAGAGCACGAACGCGACAATGAGCGCCGCGGAGATCCCGAAGACGGGCCAGTTCACCGCGGAGTGCTTCGGCTCCTTCGGCTCCGTAACCTCGTCGGCCGCGGCGGGCTGCCCGGGGGCGGGCTCGTCGGTCGTGGCGCCGCTTCCGGGCGGCCGGTCCGAGGGCTCCCCCTCGGCAGGTGTCGAGCTGGACAACGTGGGGTCCTCCTTACGTTGCTGAGTAGTGCGGTAGGTGCTGCACTTTTGTCAGAAATCCTGTGCCCGGGGGGGTTTCGCTCGCGCGCCCGGGCAGGGACCGTTACACCTTAACTAAGGGTGTCCGTGCGCCGCCGTCGGGCGGCGGGCGCGACGGCGCGGCCGAAAAAAAGAGGCGCCCCGTTTCGGTTTGTGGCCCCGAGGCTCGGCGATAGACTGACCACATAATGACGACGAAGAGCTTCCTCAACTGGCCGGTCATCAGGCAGCTGCGCGGCAGGGACCCGTTCGGCCGGGCCGACAACACCCAGTCGGCCAAGTCGAAGGGGCTCACCCCGCGCACCCAGACCGCCGACCGCGTGGTGAAAAGCGTGTGCCCGTTCTGCGCGGTGGGCTGCGGCCAGCGGGTCTACGTCAAGGACGGCAAGGTCGTCCAGATCGAGGGCGACCCGGACTCGCCGATCTCGCGGGGCCGGCTGTGCCCGAAGGGCTCGGCCTCCGAGCAGCTCGTCAACTCCTCGACCCGCGTCACCGAGGTGCTCTACCGACGCCCGCGCGCCACCGAGTGGGAGCGTCTCTCGCTCGACGAGGCGACCGACATGATCGCCGACCGCTTCGTCGAGGCGCGCCGCAAGCACTGGCAGGAGTACAACGACGCCGGCGAGCGCGTCGCGCGCACGATGGGTATCGCGGGGCTCGGCGGCGCGACCCTCGACAACGAGGAGAACTTCCTCATTAAGAAGCTCTTCACCGCGGCGGGCGCGGTGCAGATCGAGAACCAGGCGCGCATATGACACTCCGCCACGGTTCCCGGTCTGGGAACCTCGTTTGGCCGCGGCGGCGCCACCCAGCCGCTGCAGGATATGGCGAACTCTGACTGCATCGTCATTCAGGGTTCGAACATGGCCGAGGCCCACCCGGTCGGCTTCCAGTGGGTCGCGGAGGCGAAGGCGCGCGGCGCGCGCGTCATCCACGTCGACCCGCGGTTTAGCCGCACCTCGGCGGTCGCGGATAAACACCTGCCGATCCGCGCGGGCTCGGACGTCGTGCTGCTCGGCGCGCTGATCAAGTACATCATCGACAACGAGCTGTACTTCCGGGACTACGTCGTGGCCTACACCAACGCCGCAACCCTGGTGCGCGAGGACTTCGAGGACACCGAGGATCTCGACGGGCTGTTCTCCGGCTACAACCCGGAGACCGGCGAGTACGACACGGCGACGTGGCAGTACGCGACGAAGCCGTGCTGCGGCGATTCCTCCGACCTGCCGGGCATGGCAGACGACCCGCAGGCTAGCGGCGTCGAGGGCGTGGCCGGGAACTGGACCAACGAGACCGACGAGACGCTCACCCACCCGAGGTGCGTGTTCCAGGTGCTCAAGCGCCACTACCAGCGCTACACCCCGGAGCTCGTCGAGCAGGTCTGCGGCATCCCGAAGGAGGACTTCTACTACCTCGCCGACGCGGTGACGAGGAACTCGGGCCGGGAGCGCACGACGTGCTTCGCCTACGCGGTGGGCTGGACCCAGCACACGCTCGGCGCGCAGTTCATCCGCACCTCGACGATCCTGCAGCTGCTGCTCGGCAACATCGGCCGGCCCGGCGGCGGGATCATGGCGCTGCGCGGCCACGCCTCGATCCAGGGCTCCACGGACATCCCGACGCTCTTCCACCTCCTGCCCGGGTACATCCCCATGCCGAAGGCGGGCATGGAGCACCTCTCGGACTTCATCCCCTCGCTGGGCGATCCGAACAAGAAGGGCTTCTGGGCCAACGGCAACAACTACGCCGTGAGCCTGCTGAAGAGCTACTTCGGGAAGAACGCCACGAAGGACAACGAGTTCGGCTACCAGTGGCTGCCCAGGCTCGACGGGCCGCTGGGCACGTACCAGACGCAGATGGCGATGATGCGCGACGAGGTCGACGGCTACTTCGTCTTCGGGCAGAACCCGGTGGTGGGCTCCGCGCACGGGCGGATGCAGCGCGACGCGATGCGCCACCTGAAGTGGCTCGTCGTGCGCGACTTCCAGCTCATCGAGACCGCGACGTTCTGGAAGGACTCCCCGGAGATCCTCGACGGGGAGATCGCCCCGGAGGACATCGACACCGAGGTGTTCTTCCTGCCGGCGGCCACCCACGTGGAGAAGGCCGGCACGTTCACCCAGACGCAGCGCATGGTGCAGTGGCGCCACCAGGCCATCGAGGCCCCCGGCGAGGCCGAGGCGGAGCTCGAGTTCTTCTACCACTTAGGCGAGAAGATCCGCGAGCGCGTCGCCGACTCCACCGACCCGCGCGACCTGCCGCTGCAGATGATGTCGTGGGACTACACCTCGGAGAAGACCGGCGACGAGCCGGACCCCGAGATGGTGCTCCGCGAGATCAACGGCTACCACCTCGAGGGGGAGAAGGCCGGCCAGCTCGTGAGCAACTTCAACGAGCTGAAGGACGACGGGTCGACGTCGTCGGGCTGCTGGATCTACGCCGGCGTGTTCGCCGACAACGTCAACCACGCCGACGACCGCGTGCCCGGCACGAAGCAGGACTCGATGGCATCGAAGTGGGGCTGGGTGTGGCCCGCGAACCGCCGCATCCTCTACAACCGCGCCTCCGCCGACCCGGACGGCAAGCCCTGGAGCGAGCGCAAGAAGCTCATCTGGTGGGACGAGGAAAGGGGCGAGTGGGTCGGCCCCGACGTGCCCGACTTCCCGAAGACCCTCGACCCGCACACCAGGCCCGAGAAGGGCGCGGTGGGCCCGAAGGCGCTCTCCGGCACGGACGCGTTCATCATGCAGCCGGACGGCAAGGGCTGGCTCTTCGCGCCCGAGGGGGTGGTCGACGGGCCGCTGCCCACCCACTACGAGGCCCAGGAGTCCCCGGTGGAGAACCCCGTCTACCGGCAGCAGAAGTCGCCGACCAGGCGGGTGTTCCGCCGCGAGGACAACCTCTCCGCGGCGAGTGCCGGCGAGCCGGGCGCGGAGGTCTACCCGGTGGTCATGACGACCTACCGGCTCACCGAGCACCACACCGCCGGCGGCATGAGCAGGTATGTGCCCTACCTCTCGGAGCTGCAGCCGGAGATGTTCGTCGAGGTCTCCCCGGAGCTCGCCGAGGACCGGGGCTTGGAAAACGGCGAGTACGCGACGATCATCTCGCCGCGCGCCGTCATCGAGGCCCGCGTGTTGGTCACCAACCGGTTCAGGCCCCTGACGATCAACGGGAAGCGCTTCCACCAGATCGGCCTGCCGTACCACTGGGGGCAGGGCAACGAGGCGGTCGTGCGCGGCGACTCCGCGAACGACCTGCTCGGCCTGGCGCTCGACCCGAACGTCCAGATCCAGGAGTCGAAGGTCGCCTCCTGCGAGGTGCTGCCCGGCAGGCGCCCCCGCGGCCCGGAGCGCGACAAGATGGTGCTCGACTACCAGCGCCGCGCAGGCCTCACCACGGAGACGGGCAACCAGCTGCTCTCCTACCCGGAGAGCACCCCGCCGCCCGGCCCGGGCAGCGCGGGGGAGCTCCACGGGGAGCACGGCGGCGCCGACCCGGGCGCCGACGTCGAGCGCTCCGCCGAGGGCGTCGACCCGGACGGGCCCGACGAGACCGAGGACGGCGACCCGGCCGCGCGCGACAAGAAGCGCGACGACAAGAAGGGCCGGAGCCGCGACGAGAACGAGCGGCGCGACGACGACAGTCACGACGGCGACGAGGGAGGTAGGAAGTGACCAACTGGCTTCTCGAGCGCGCGGGCAGCGGCTACGGGGAGAACCGCCAACCGCGGAAGGGCTTCTTCACCGACACGTCGATCTGCATCGGCTGCAAGGCCTGCGAGGTCGCCTGCAAGGAGTGGAACCGCAACCCCGTCGACGGCGACTACGAGCTGCTCGGCTCGTCGTTCGACAACACCGGCTCCCTCGGCGCGGACACGTGGCGCCACGTCGCGTTCGTCGAGCAGTCCAAGGAGCGCATCGACAAGGCCCGCGAGTCGGGCCGCAGGCTCGCGAACCTCGGGATGCCGACGGTCGGCCCCGGCGAGGAGACCGAGGCCGAGCCCTCCTCTGGCGGGGGCTGCGCGTGCGGCGGCGGCTCGTGCGGCTGCGGCGGCGGGAGCACCGCGGGCGAGGGCATCGACCCGAGTGTGAGCGACAACCGCCTCGGCGAGGAGCCCGCCCCGGGCAGCGGTGTGCACGACCGGCCGGGCAACCAGTCGGGTATTGCCGCGGGTTCCGAAGAGGGCGCGGGCATGCCGGGCGCCGCGGCCGCGGGCTTCAACACCTCGACCACCGCTCACCCGGACACCCCGGACTTCCGCTGGCTCATGGCCTCGGACGTGTGCAAGCACTGCACCCACGCCGGGTGCTTGGACGTGTGCCCGACCGGCGCGCTCTTCCGCACCGAGCACGGCACCGTCGTCGTGCAGGACGACGTGTGCAACGGCTGCGGCACGTGCGTGGCCGGTTGCCCGTTCGGCGTCATCGAGCGCCGCACCGACGGCGGCATCCAGAAGCGCGACGACCACGCCGAGACCACCGCCGGCGACGTGCTGCCGCGTCGCGACGAGGTCGCCAACAACCGGGTGAGCCCCCAGGACTCGGGGCTTGGCTCGCCGATCGCCGACGAGCACACCGGCGGCATCCCGGGCGCGCTCAACTACCTAGGAGCGAAGTTCTTCGGCCGGGGCACGAAGCCGGAGGAGAAGTCCGACTTCACCGTCGGGCGGGCCGCGCCGCGCACCAACATCGGCATCGCCCAGAAGTGCACGCTGTGCTACGACCGCCTCAAGGACGGGGAGACCCCCGCGTGCGCGAAGGCGTGCCCGACGACGTCGATCAAGTTCGGCGAGCGCGACGAGCTCCTCGCCGCGGCGAAGGCGAGGGTTAGGGAGCTCCACGCCCAGGGCATGACCGAGGCGAGGCTCTACGGCGCGAACTCCGAGGACGGGGTCGGCGGCACCGGCTCGATCTTCCTGCTCCTCGATGAGCCGGAGGTCTACGGCCTGCCGCCTGACCCGCGCGTGCCGACCGCGGACCTGCCGCGCATGGCGAAGCGCGCGGGTGTCGCGGCGCTGGGCATGCTCGGCGCGGCGGCCGCCGCGTTTCTCGCCGGGGGGAGGAAGTAGATGGCAGAGAGCTTCGACGAGGTCCGCCCGCCGAGCATGAAGCGCCGGCGCGGCGGGAAGAAAAAGAAGCGCCGGGGCCGCGTCGGAGGGCCCGGCTCGGTCGTGCCGGAGCCCGAGTTCTCCTCGTACTACGGCCGGCAGGTCGTCAAGGCCCCGCCGTGGGAGAACCCGATCGCCGTCTATCTCGTGCTCGGCGGGATCGCCGGGGGCTCCTCGCTGCTCGGCGCGGGCGCGCAGCTCACCGGCAACGATCGCCTGCGGGCCTCGACGAGGCTCACGGCGATCGGCGCGGCCGGCGCGGGCTCGGTGGCCCTCATCATGGACCTGGGCCGCCCGGAGCGGTTCCTTAATATGCTGCGGGTCTTCAAGCTGAGCTCCCCGATGTCGGTGGGCGCGTGGATCTTAAGCGGTTTCGCGTCCGCGGCGGGGCTCGCCGCCGCCGGCGAGGTCGACGAGCTCACCGGGAGGCGCCTGCCCATCCCGCGGTTCGCGCGGCGGCTCTTGCACGCCGCGACCCCCGTCGCGGGCCTGGGCGCGGCAGCGCTGGGAGCGCCGCTCGCGGTATACACGGCGGTGCTGCTCTCCGACACGTCGGTGCCGACGTGGAACGCCGCGAAGGACCACCTGCCGTTCGTGTTCGTCTCCTCGGCCTCGCTCGCCGCGGGCGGCGCGGCGATGATCACCACCCCGAACGACGCGGCGAGGCCCGCTAGGCTGCTTGCCGCGGCGGGCGCCGCCGGCGACGTCGCGGCGATGCGCGCCCTGGAAAAGGGAATGGACCCGGTCGCGCAGGAGCCGCTGCACCACGGCAAGCCCGGCAAATGGCTCAAGTGGTCGGAGCGCCTCGTCGTTGCCGGCGGCATCGGGGCGCTCGTGTCGCGGCGTTCCCGGCTGCTGCAGGCGGCCTCGGGCGCGGCGCTGGTCGCGGGCTCCGCGCTCACCCGGTTCGCGGTGCTGCACGCGGGCCTCGAGTCGGCGAAGAACCCGCGCTACACCGTCGAGCCGCAGAAGCGCCGCCTCGAGGAGCGCCGCTCCAAGGGCGAGGTCGGCGACTCGGTGACCACCGCCCGCTAGGCCGGCCCGGGTCTTAAGAGCCCGGGGACTTCACAGGGGCCGGGGGCCCTAGCGGATCTCGATGGTGGTCTCGTCCGAGGCGGGGCGGGTCTCCCCGATGACGGGATAGCCGGGCACCTCGCCGACGACGAGCAGCCCCCCGGAGGTCTGCGCGTCGGCGAGCAGGATGAGCTCCTCCTCGCCGAGTTCGTCCCCGCCGGCGAGATGCGGGCGCACCCAGTCGAGGTTGCGCCTCGAGCCGCCGGGGATGAACCCGTCGGCGAGCGCCTCGCGGGCGCCGTCGAGGTAGGGGACCTTCGCGTGGTCGATGACCGCCGACACCCCGGAGGCCCGCATCATCTTGTGCAGGTGGCCGAGCAGCCCGAAGCCGGTGACGTCCGTCGCGGCCTTCGCGCCCGCCGCGAGCGCGGAGCGCGACGCGTCCCGGTTGAGCGCGGTCATCGACTCGATCGCCACTTCAGAGACCTCCCCGGTCTGCTTGTGGCGGTTGTTGAGCACGCCCACGCCCAGCGGCTTGGTCAGCGTGAGCGGCAGGCCCGCCTCGGCGGCGTCGTTGCGCATGATGCGCTCCGGGTCGGCGAGCCCGGTGGCGGCCATGCCGTACATCGGCTCCGGCGAGTCAATCGAGTGCCCGCCGGTCACCGGCGCGCCCGCCTCCTCCGCGACGGTCATACCGCCGCGCAGCACCTCGGTGAGGAGCTCGAGCGGCAGGTCGTTGCGCGGCCAGCCCACGAGGTTGATGACGGTGACGGGCTCGCCGCCCATGGCGTACACGTCGGAAAGAGCGTTCGCCGCGGCGATGCGCCCCCAGTCGTAGGCGTCGTCGACGACCGGGGTGAAGAAGTCCGCCGTCGAGATGACCGCCTGGTGGTCGTTGATGCGCACCGCGGCAGCGTCGTCCCCGTCGTCGAGGCCGACGATGACGTTCGGCCCCTGGGGCTTCACGAGACCGTCGACGGCGCTCTCGAGCTCGCCGGGGGGAATCTTGCACGCGCAGCCGCCGCCGTGCGCGAACTGCGTGAGGCGAATGCTTGAGTTCTTCAGCTCGCTATCGGTCATGGGGACGATCATAAGACGACGACCAAGGACCGCGTCCCGCCCAGGACAACACCATTTAGGTTCACCGCCGCGCACCCACGGATCCACCCGCCCGGCGGCCCGGGCCAGCCGCGCCGCAGTACTCTTCCCTGCCGCCGTGATCCGCGTCTCTGCCCCGGCCGGGGAGGATTCGGTAGCCCCGTCACCGGGTGAAACAATGACCGCTAGGCTCGGCCGCCGAACCGGGCGGCCGAGCTTTTCAGTTTCGATGTCCGACGAGAGTCAAGGGGGATGCGATGGCGGATCCGCGGCCAGGGGAGGACGAGCGGCGCGACGAGGCGGGCGCGCCGACACCCCCGGGCGCGGCCCGGCCCGGGGCGAGCCCCGCCGCCGGCCGCGGCGACTCCGACAAGTCGCGGCCCGCCGCCCCCAAAGCACCGGGTTCCGCCGCGCCCACGCCCCCGGGCGCCGCACGGCCGGGCACGACCCCGCCCCAGCCGCCGCAGGCACCGGGAAACGCGGCGCCCAAGGCGCCCGGGGCTTCAACCCCTCAGGCGCCAGGCGCCTCCGCTCCGAAGGCTCCCGGGGCCGCGGCCCCGAAGGCGCCTGGCAGCTCCGCCCCGAAGGCGCCGGGCTCGGCGGCGCCGCAGGCACTCGGATCGGCCGCACCGAAGGCACCCGGCTCCGCCGCGCCTAAGGCACCAGGTGCGGCTGCGCCGAAGGCCCCTGGGGCTGCGGCTCCCCAGGCTCCGGGTGCATCCGCTCCTAAGGCCCCTGGCGCTTCCGCGCCGTCGGCGCCGGGCGCGTCGGCCCCCAAGCCGCGCGGCGGTGCCCCGACCCCGCCCGGAGCGTCCTCGCCCGCGGCCCCGGGAGCTGCCGCCCCGACG
>NZ_JH815193.1:484637-494306 GCF_000296405.1 Corynebacterium otitidis ATCC 51513 | reverse complement strand
GGCATCGCCGGGGGCGGCGGCACCGGGAGCGACCCCTCCGGGCGCCCCGGCTCCTGCGGATCCTGGGGCGCGCGCCGCGGCGGGCCCCGCGACCGCAGCAGGCGGCGGCAAGTCCGATGCGCCCGGCAAGGGCGGCAAATTCGGCAAGTCCGGAAAGGCAGGCGCCGGCGGCGGGGGAGAGGCCCCCGGGCGCGGCGGCTGGCTGCGCGGCAGGCGCGCCGCCATCGCGTGGACGGCGGTTGCGCTCGTGTTCCTCGCCGCGGCAGCGGTCGTTCTGGCGCGCTGGTTCCGGGCCACATCAGTGGGCGCGGAGTTCATCGCCACCTACCCGGGCTCGTATCCACTGCCCGAGGGCGCCCCGGAGGGCTTCAGCCCGTGGTTGGGCTGGCAGCACTTCTTCAACTTCTTCCTCATGGCGCTGATCATCAAGTCGGGCCTGTGGCTGCGCTACCGGCGCGGGGAGGGCGGCTGGTTTCAGCCCCGCTGGAAGTCCTCGGGGAGCATGCCGCTCATGGGTTTCCTGCACGCGGCGGTGGACCTGCTGTGGGTCGTCAACGGCGTGGTGTTCGTCGTGCTGCTCTTCGCCACGGGGCAGTGGATGAAGATCGTTCCGACCTCGTGGGAGGCCATCCCCAACGCGGTCTCGGCGGGGATCCAGTACGTCTCGCTGGACTGGCCGACGGAGAACTCCTGGGTGCACTACAACGCCCTGCAGGAGCTGTCCTACTTCGCGGTGACGTTTATCGCCGCGCCGCTGGCGATTATCAGCGGGCTGCGGCTCTCCGAGCTGTGGCCCGCGGGCGACACGCTCGTCAACCGGGCGTTCACCACGAGGCGGGCGACGATCCTGCACGTCGCGACGATGGTGTTCTTCGTCGTGTTCATCGTCATCCACGTCGGCCTCGTGCTCACCACGGGGCTTAAGCGCAACATGAACCACATCTTCCTCGCCACCGACGGGGAGGGGATCGGCGGCGTGCTCGTGTTCCTCGCCGCGATCGCGGTGACGGCCGCGGCGGTGATCGCGGCGCGCCCGTTCGTCGTGGCGCTGCCCGCGAGCCGCCTGGGCCGGGTGACCTCGAGGCCTTAAACACCCGCATCGTGGGGTGCTAGCCTGCCTTTTCAGGGAGGCGTACGCGTCCTGGTGGGCGTCCCGGTCTTCAAAACCGGCGAGGCCGAGGATCTCGGCCTGGCGGGTTCGATTCCCGTTCGTCTCCGCCGAAGTGTTTCCCGCCCGCCGCTGTTAAGCGGCGGGCAGATCTCTCTTATCCGACCTGTGAAGCGAGGCGGTCGACGCCGTGGCCGATGCATCTTTAGGCGGCGCGGGGGAGGACCCGCGCCGCCTCATCCCCCGCACCGACGAGCTCCTCGGGCTGCCCGCGGTCGCAAGGGCCCGGGGGCGGCTCGCCGAGGGGGAGATCCGCCGCCAGATAGCCGCCGCGCAAAACAGGGCCCGCCGCCTGGAGATCCCGCCCGAGGACGTCGCCTCAGAGGCCGAGGAGCTCCTCGGGCGCGCCCGGTCCCACGGGCTTAGCCCGGTCATCAACGCCACCGGGGTGGTGGTGCACACCAACCTCGGGCGCGCGCCGCTCTCCACCGCGGCGGTCGACGCCCTTTCCGAGGCCGCCGGCCCGGTCGACGTGGAGCTCGACTTATCGAGCGGGCGGCGCTCCTCGAGGCGCGGCGCGACCGCCCGCGAGGCGCTTCTCGACGCGTGCGGCGCGGGCGAGGCCGCGCTCGTCGTCAACAACGGCGCGTCCGCGCTGCTGTTGGCGGTCACGGCGCTCGCCGGCGGAGGTGCCGCGGTCATCTCCCGGGGCGAGCTCATCGAGATCGGCGCGGGCTTCCGCATCCCCGAGCTCCTGCAGACCACCGGCACCACACTCATCGAGGTGGGCGCGACGAACCGCACCCACCCGCGCGACTACGAGCGCGCGCTCGACGAGTGGTCCGGCCCCGGGCCGATCGCGATCCTCAAGGTGCACACCTCCAACTACCGGGTGGAGGGCTTCACCGCCGAGGCCACCACGAAGGATCTCGCCGGCATCGCCCGCGACCGAGGCGTCCCGCTCGTCGCCGACATCGGCTCCGGGCTCCTCACCCGCGACGAGGCGTTGCCCGGCGAGCCGGACGCCCGGGGCGCGCTGAAGGCGGGCGCGGACGTCGTCGTCGCGAGCGGCGACAAGCTCCTGGGCGGCCCGCAGGCGGGCATCGCGATCGGCACGAGCGAGGCGATCGGAAAGATGGGCCGCCACCCGCTCGCCCGCGCGGTGCGCATCGACAAGCTGCGCCTCGCCGCCTTAGAGGCGACGCTGCGCGGGCCGGTGCCGCCCGTGACGGCGGCGCTCCACGCGAGTCCAGACGAGCTGCGCCGCCGCTGCGAGGGGCTCGCGCGCGCGACCGGGGCCGGACGGGTCGTGCCCCACGAGGGCCGCGTCGGCGGGGGCGGCGCGCCGGGCGTGCCGCTGCCCGGCTTCGCGGTCGCCTACCCGCGCAAGATCGCCACGCTCCTGCGCGAGCCGGGCGCGGGGGAGCGCCCGGTGCTCGGCCGGCTCCACGACGACGCGCTTCTCATCGATCCGCGCTGCGTGCCGGAAGGGGACGACGATCTCCTCGCCGGGGCGATCGCCCGGGCGCTCGAGCGGCTCGACGGTGGCGACGGCGCCGGGGAGGCGCCCGCGGAGAGCTAGCGGCGAGGCGCAGGGCGCGGGGGATGCGCTCGGCCCCCGCCCCTCGGGCGCGCCGGGCGCGTAGCCTGTGGGGTCCCGACCCCGAGCCGTGGGCGGCGCCCGGCCGGCCCCGCCGGGGCGCGGAGAAGGCCGGGGAGGCGAGCGAGAGGAGGTGTCCGCGTGCAGGTCGTCGCCACCGCGGGCCACGTCGACCACGGCAAGTCGACGCTGGTGAAGAGGCTCACCGGCATGGAGCCGGACCGCTGGCGCGAGGAGAAGGAGCGCGGCCTCACCATCGACCTGGGCTTCGTGTGGTGCGAGCTGCCCTCCGGCCGCCGGGTCGAGTTCGTCGACGTGCCCGGCCACGAGCGCTTCCTTAGCAACGCCCTGGCGGGCCTTGGGCCGGCGCGCTGCGTGCTCCTCGTCGTCGCCGCCGACGAGGGCGTGATGCCCCAGACCCGGGACCACATCGCCGCGATCGACGCGCTCGGCATCGACGCCGGGGTCGTGGCGCTCACCCGCGCCGACCGCACCGACGACACCACCAGGCTCGTGGCCGCCGAGGAGGCCGCCGACGCCATCGCAGGGAGGTCGCTCGCGGGCGCGCCGATCGTGCCCGTCTCCGCGGTGAGCGGGGAGGGCGTGGACGAGCTGGCCGGGGCGCTCGACGGGGCGCTCGGCCGCGTGCCCGCGGCCGACCCGGCCGCGCGGGTGCGGCTCTTCCTCGACCGGTCGTTCAGCGTCTCCGGGGCGGGCACCGTGGTTACCGGCAGCCTCATGGCCGGCACGGTGCGCCCCGGCGACCGGCTGGTACTGCACGGGCGGCGGGGCCCGCGGGAGGTGCGGGTGCGCGGCGTGCAGCGCGAGAACGCCGACCGGAAGAAGGTCGAGGCCCCCAGCCGCGTGGCGCTGAACTTGAGGCAGATCGCCGCCGAGGACGTCGGACGCGGCGACGTGCTCGCCACGCCGGGCGCGTGGCACGACACGGACGTCCTCGACGTGCGCCGCGTCACCGGCGACACCCCACTCGACGAGGCGCCGAGGGAGCTCGCCTGCCACATCGGCACCGCAGAGCTCACCGTCCGGCTGCGGTCCCTAGGAGCCGAGCACGCCCGGCTTCACCTCCCGCACCCCCTGCCGCTCCAGGTCACCGACCGGCTCGTTTTGCGCGCCCCCGGCGGCCACGAGGTGTTAGCCGGCGTCGAGGCCCTCGACGTCGACCCGCCCGATCTCGGGCGCCGCGGCGCGGGCCGCAGGCGCGCCGCGTGGCTCGAGGACACCCCGCTCGGCGGCTCGGTGGAGCGGCTGCTCGACGCCCGCGGCGCGGTCGTGCCGCGCGCCCTCGCCAACCAGGGCTACCGGCTGCCCGACCACCCGCCCGAGGGCGCCCGGGGGCTTCCCGGCGATGAGGGGACGTGGTGGGTGACGAGCGCGCGCCTCGAGGCCTGGGCGGAGGCGCTCGCCTCGGCGGCGCAGGCCCGCGCCGAGGCCGACCCGCTCGACCCCATGATCAGCGCACGCGCCGCCGTCGACGCCGCCGGGCTCCCCGACGAGGGGCTCCTGCGGGCGGCGGCCAGCGCCGCGGGGCTCGAGCTTTCCGGCGGGTACCTCGCCGCGCCGGGCGCGCGAGCCGGCCTTGGCCCCGCGGAGAAACCCGTCGCGGAGCTCGAGCGGAAGCTCTCCGATAAGCCCTTTGCTGCGCCCACCGCGGGGGAGCTCGAGGACCTCGGCCTCGGGCGTAAGGAGATCGCCGCCGCCGTGCGCGCCGGGCGCCTCATCGAGCCCGCCGACGGCGTCGTGTTGCTGCCCACCGCCCCGCGCGACGCGGCGCTCGCCGTCGCCGGGCTTGGCGAGTTCACCCTCGCCCAAGCCAAGGAGCGCCTCGGCACCACGAGACGGGTCGCCGTGCCCCTCTTCGAGGAGGCCGACCGGGCCGGCTACACCCGCCGCGTCGACGGCACCTTGAGAGTCGTCACCGGCAAGGCCGCCGCCGAGACCGGCGGAGCCTAAGACCGGGCCCCGGCCCCGCCGCCGCGCCTCGCGCGCCGGGGCGGGGGCTCAGGCGCGCGTAGACTGGCCCGGCGGGCCCACGCGCGGCGCCCTTTGCCGTCGCGCGGGCCCCGGGACAGCAGACGATTGATCACCCGACCCTATGAAGAAGGAGGAGCGCGCGGTGAGCGACGCCAACGAGACCCGAGAGATGGACCGCCTGAGCCAGTACGGCAGGACCCTCTACGAGGAGGGCAGCGTGCGCCTACGCGAGCCCCGCGAGGACGACCTGCCCGCGCTCGCGCGCTGGTGGCGCGACCCCAGCCAGGCGATCCTCCAGCGCCCCGAGCTCACCCTGCGCCCCGAGGAGTCCGACCGCGAGCTGTTCCGCAGCTGGGGCCGCAACGACACCCCCGACGGCTTCGGCTACGCCGTGCTCAACACCGACAACGAGCTGGTCGGCTACGTGCGCCTCCACGGGGTGTCCGGGCCCGCGCGCGCCGGCTCGCTCGACGTGATGATCGGCGCCGAGCACCAGGGCTTCAGTTACGGGGCGGACGCCGTGCGCGCCGGGCTGCGCCTCGCGTTCCGCGAGTTCGGCGTCCACAAGGTCGAGGCCGCCGTGCGTGCCTTTAACGAGCGCGCCCTCGGCGTCTACACCTCCATCGGGTTCAAGGAGGAGGGGCGCCGCCGCGCCGTCGCGTTCCACAACGGTCGCTACTACGACGACGTGCTGCTCGGCATGCTCGTCGACGAGTACCGCGACGAGTTCGCCGCCGAGTACCCCGAGCGCGGCTAGCTTTTCAGCCGTTTCCCGGCCTCCCGCCGCCGCGGCGGGGGAGCCCCGCACTAGCCCCGCCCCCGGGCCGCCGCCCGGGGCGGGGCTAGTGTCGTCTAGTGGCTCTTCTCGTTTCGCCTCGCGGGCGGCGATCGCCCGCCAGCCGAGACGAGGGGCGAGGCGGGCCCCGGCATCCCCGGCGGCCCGCGTGCAGACATCGCGAGTGAGTGAACGCCGAGCGCGACCGACGCGACGACGAGACGGGGGCTTGAGACAACCGTGGCCGAGAAACCAACAGCCGGGGCGGGCCCGGCCGGGAGGAACCCGGGCGAGGACCGGGAGGACAAGGACGAGAGGCGCGAGGGCGCGGCGGGCCGCGCGAAGCGCGGGGTGAAGCGCGCCGCGAGGCTGGTCAAGGAGGTGACCTACCCGCACAGCATCCACCCCGCGCTCGTGCCCGGCGTGGCGATCGAGGACCAGAAGGTGCGCTACCGCATCGACCGGCCGATCCTCTTCGTCGTCGGCGCGCTCATCGTCGCGTTCGTCGCGTGGGGGATCGCCGATCCGGACCAGGTGCTCGTCTACTCCACCGCGGCGCTGCAGTGGACGATGGAGAACCTCGGCTGGATCTTCACGCTGCTCGCCATCGTGCTCGTCGTGGTGCTCATCGTTATTGCGGCCTCGCACTACGGGCGCATCCCGCTCGGCCTCGACGGGGAGAAGCCGCAGTATTCGACGCTGTCGTGGGCGGCGATGCTGTTTGCCGCGGGCATCGGCATCGGGCTGATCTTCTTCGGCCCCGTCGAGCCGCTCACCCACTACCTCGAGCCAAGGCCCGGGGCCTACGACCCGGCCACCTGGGAGGCGGTGCGCGGCGGGATCGCCCAGGCCGCGCTGCACTGGGGGATTAACGCGTGGGCGATCTACGCGCTCGTCGGGCTCGCCGTCGCTTATGCGAGCTACCGGCGCGGGCGCGTGCCGCTCATGAGCTCGATCCTCGCGCCGCTGCTCGGCACGAACCGCTCCGACCACTGGGCCGCGCGCCTCATCGACGGGCTCGCGATCATCGCGACGCTCTTCGGCACCGCGGCGAGCCTCGGGCTGGGGGCCTTACAGATCGGCCGCGGCGCGGAGCTCGTGACCGGCTGGTCGACCGCGGGCAACACCGCCGCGATCGTCATCGTCGTCGTGCTCACCATCGGCACGATCGTCTCCGCGGTGTCGGGCGTGGCGAAGGGCATCCGGCGGCTCTCGAACATCAACCTCGTGCTCTCCGTGGGGCTCGCGGTGTTCTTCTTCGTCGTCGGGCCCACCGCCTTCCTCATCAACATGATCCCCGGCGCGATCATGGAGTACGTCGGCGAGCTGCCGCAGATGCTCGCCGCGAACATGGCCGACTCCGAGGAGATGGCCGAGTTCCTAAGCGGCTGGACGACGTTCTACTGGGCGTGGTGGGTCTCGTGGGCGCCGTTCGTCGGCGTGTTCGTCGCGAAGATCTCCCGCGGGCGCACGATCCGCCAGTTCGTCGCGGGCGTGCTTCTCATCCCCTCGACGATCATCGTGCTCGCGTTCACGGTGCTCGGCGGCACGGCGATCTGGCTGCAGCGCGAGACCGGCGAGCTCGTGCCGAACAACGACATGGCCAACATGCCGCCGGCGGAGGACATGTTCTTCGAGGTGCTCTCCTACCTCCCGGGCGCTGGCGTCATCGCGCCGCTCATCATGGTCGTGCTCGCGATCTTCTTCATCACGACCGCCGACTCGGCGTCGCTGGTGAACTCGCAGCTCTCCCAGGGCGGCGCGCCGAACCCGAACAAGTGGGTCACGGCGTTCTGGGCGCTGTGCATGGCCGGCATCGCGGTGGTCATGCTGCTCACCGGCGGGGAGAACTCGCTGCAGGGCCTGCAGAACCTCATCACGGTCACGGCCCTGCCGTTCGCGGTGATCTTCGTGTTCATGACCATCGCGCTCGTCAAGGAGCTGCGCTCCGACCCGGCGAGCATCCGGCACTCGCATCGCCGGGAGGCGCTCGACGGGGCGGTGCAGCGCGGCATCCGCGACTTTGGGGATCGGTGGATGCTCTCCGTGGAGGAGGCCGCCGAGCCGGACGAGAGCTACGCCGCCGGCGAGGAGTTCGACTCCACCGACGATGCCGCACTCGACTGGTACGCGCGTACCGACGAGCAGGGCCGGCGCGTGGGCTACGACTACGAGGAGGGCCGCTACCTCGACGAGGTCAACGACGGCCCGCAGCGCGCCGACCCGCACTCCGCGCGCGAGCGGATGCGCGCCGAGTCCGAGGCGCGCCGCGAGGAGGGCGACTCCTAGCCGCGCTCTCCGGGGCCCGGAGGGGACGGCCCCGGGCCCCGCCGGGGCGGGGCCCTTAAGGGTTCCCGCTGCCAGGAAGCCCGAAGGTTTCCCCGGGAATTCACTGTTTCTTCGGTAAAACGACCGGGCGGGTTCACCCCGCCCGGTTGGTTTTCGGTAGCGCACGAGCCGGCGGGCCGGAGTCGACCCACCGCCCGCGGCGAGGACCGATTCCCAAGGAGAACCCCCGACAGTGCAGCGCAACGACCACCACCCGATGAAGCGAGCGGCGGCCGCCGCCGCGATCGGCGCCCTGGCCTTCGCCGCCGCGCCGCTGGCCGCCGGCGCCGCCGAGGCGCCCGCCCCGAAGAACGTCATCGTCATGATCGGCGACGGCATGGGCTTCAACCACGTCGACCACACCAGCCTCTTCGAACACGGCACCTCCAACTGGCAGGTCGACGGGGACCCCGGAGCCGAGATCGCCCGCCAGGAGGGCTACGGAAAGACCCCCGCCCAGGTCTACGAGCGCTTCGACGAGGCGCTCGCGATGTCGCACCACTCGCTCAACTCGCCCGTCTACGACCCAGCCGGCGCGTGGGGCGAGTTCGACTGGGCGAAGCACAACCCCACCGACTCCGCGGCGTCCGGCACGGCGCTCGCCACCGGCGAGAAGACGTGGAACGGCAAGCTCGGCGTCGACCCCGACAACCAGCCCAAGACCAACGTCGCCGAGGCCGCCGCCGAGAAGGGCCGCGCCACCGGCGTGGTGTCCTCGGTGCCGTTCGGGCACGCCACGCCCGCCGCGTGGGGCGCCCACGTCGAGCACCGGCAGCAGTACCACGACATCGCCCAGCAGATGATCGACGGCCCGCTGGATGTCATCATCGGCGCGGGCCACCCGCTCTTCGACGACGACGCTCAGCCCCGCGAGGCGAAGTGGAAGTGGCTCAGCGAGGAGCAGTACGCGCACTTAAGCGAGCAGGACTCCGGCCGCGAGTTCGTCGAGGACTCCGGCAGGCTCACCGCGATCGCCGGCGGCGAGACCCTGCCGGAGCGGCTCTTCGGGCTCGTGCCCATCGCGGAGACCCTCCAGTACAACCGCTCCGCGCTCGCCGACAACGAGCCGCGCCGCGACGCCGGCCGCCCCGAGGGCGAGCGCCTGGCCGAGGGCTCGCTCCTGCCCGGCGAGGCGCAGAAGAACGACGTGCCCCCGCTCGCGGACCTCTCCTCGGCGGCGCTCAACGTGCTCGGCCAGAACGACGAGGGCCTCTTCCTCATGATCGAGGGCGGCGCCATCGACTGGGCCGGCCACGACAACGCCACCGCCGGCAACATCGAGGAGATGATCGACTTCAACCGCGCCGTCGAGCGCGTCACCCAGTGGGTCGAGCAGAACTCCTCCTGGGAGGAGACCCTCCTGCTCGTCACCGCCGACCACGAAACCGGCTACCTCAACGGGGAGAACTCCCCTAAGCGCTGGACGCACGTGACCGGCAACGCCGGGGAGAACCCCATCGACGGCTGGTACTCCGGCGACCACACCAACCACCTCGTGCCGCTCTTCGCGCACGGCGCGGGCGCCGAGACGATCCGCTCCTACGTCAAGGGCGTCGACCCGGTGCGCGGCGAGTACGTCGACAACACCGACATCGCGAAGATCGGCTTCGACCTCCTCGCCAACGCCAAGGCCCCCGCCCCGTCCGAGGAGACCACCACCACGACGACGACCGAGCCCGTCGAGGAGACCACCGGCCAGGTCCCGCCGGCCGAGGAGCCCGAGCCTAAGGAGCCGCCCGCCGAGGACGGCGACCGGCAGCCGGGCGACGGCGAGCCACACGGCGACGAGCCCCGCGGCGAGATCCGTGAGTCCGCGCCCGGCGAGTCCGCGCCCGCGCCGGGCACGACGGCGCCGTCCGGCACGGC
>NZ_JH815193.1:442285-484532 GCF_000296405.1 Corynebacterium otitidis ATCC 51513 | reverse complement strand
CCGGCGCGGGCGCGGTGGCGCTCGGCAAGCGCCGCTCCCGCGGCTAAGCCCCGCGAGGCGTCGCGCTCCCCACGGCGGGGAGCGCCGCCCCGCGAACCGATCACGCGGCCCCGTTCGTTCCCTCCTCGGCGAGGGAGCGGGCGGGGCCGTAGGCGTTGCGGCGAGGCGCGAGCCCCGCGCGTCGGCGGGGGAGGGCGGCCGGGGGATCGCCCATTCGTCGCGCGGCGCGCAATATCACCGGCGCGAAGCGCTCCCGCGGGGTGAAAACCGTTGACCGGGTAGCGGGCGGGCCGGTAGCTCTGCGGGCACGCCGCCTAAAGGCGGCGCGCCCCGGCGGGCGGGTTGTTCCCGAGGCGCCGGGGCGGAGAAGCGATCCCGAACAGACCCTTGTGAGGAGGCCCACGTGGCAACCCAACCGCCCACCACCCCAGACGGAGAGCGACAGGTGTTCTTCAACGCCTTCGACATGAACTGCGTGGGCCACCAGTCGCCGGGCCTGTGGCGCCACCCGGAAGACCGCTCCCGCGAGTACCGCAGCCTCGACTACTGGGTCGGGCTCGCCCGCACCCTCGAGGAGGGGCTCTTCGAGTCGCTGTTCATCGCCGACGTGTTGGGGCCCTACGACGTGTACGAGGGCTCCCCGCGCGCGGCGCTGCGCTCCGGGGCGCAGGTGCCGGTCAACGACCCGATCCTGCTCGTGCCCGCGATGGCCGCCGCGACGAAGAACCTGGGCTTCGGGGTGACGGCGGGCACCGCCTACGAGCACCCGTACCCGTTCTCGCGCCGGCTCGCGACCCTCGACCACCTGAGCGACGGGCGGGTCGGCTGGAACGCCGTCACCGGCTACCTGCCGTCTGCGGCGCGCAACCTCGGCGAGGCGGACCAGCGCGAGCACGACGAGCGCTACGACCACGCCGACGAGTACCTGGATGTCATCTACCAGCTGCTTGGCGGCTCGTGGGAGGACGACGCCGTCGCCGACGACCCGACAACCGGGGTGTTCACCCACCCCGACAAGGTCCACGACATCGGGCACCGGGGTCGGTTCTTCACGGTGCCGGGCGCGGCGATCGTCGAGCCCTCCCCGCAGCGGGTGCCGCTCATCTTCCAAGCCGGCGCCTCGCCTCGCGGGCAGCGCTTCGCCGGGCGTCACGCGGAGGCCTCGTTCATCAACTCGCCCACCGATGCGTTGGCGAAGAAGGCCACGGCGAACCTGCGGGCGGCGGCCGTCGCCGCCGGCCGGGAGCCCTACGACATCAGGGTCTTCACCCTCATCACGGTCGTCACCGGGAAGACCGACGCCGAGGCTAAAGAGAAGCTCGAGGAGCTCGCCTCGTACGTCGACATCGAGGGCGCGCTGGCTCTGCTCTCGGGCTGGCTGGGGGTGGATCTCGCCCGCTTCGATCCCGACGAGCCCTTAGGCGACGTGGAATCCAACGCGATCCGCTCGACGGTCGCGAACTTCCAGGCACTCGCCGGCGACGATAAAGAGTGGACGGTGCGCCGCATCGCGAAGTGGGCGGGCATCGGCGGGGTGGGCCGCGTGCTCGTCGGCTCCGGGGAGACCGTCGCTCGCGAGCTCGCGCGGATTCAGGACGAAACCGACGTCGACGGCTTCAACCTCGCCTACCACATCACGCCCGGCACCTTCGAGGACCTGGTCGAGCACGTCGTGCCCGCCCTGCAGGATCTCGGGCGCTACAAGACCGAGTACCGCCCCGGCACCCTGCGAAACAAGCTCTTCGGGGAGGGCGACCGGCTTAGCCCCCGCCACTACGGGGCGCGGTTTGCCCCCAGCGCCCGGCCCGCGGCGGCTGGGTGATCGGGTTGAGCGCGGCCGCCCGAGCGGGGCTAGCGCGGCCGGGTGAGGAACTCGCGCCACAGCGGCCACTCGCGCGTGGCCTGCTCTTCGCCGTCGCGGTACGACTGGCGGATGCGCTGCGGGTTGCGTTCCGTCGAGGACACGAGCCTGCCGGTGGGCTGCACGACGTAGGCGGCGCCTGCCTCCTCTAGGGCCTGGATCTCGCGCATCGTCTCGTTGTAGCGCGGCGGGCGCTTGAGCGTGAGGTCGTAGATCATCGGCTCGTTGCGCAGCACCGTGCGCAGCGCGCGGGTGGGCTTCTGCTCCGGGCGCACGAAGCCGCGCCGGTGGGAGGCGATGACGAAGAACTTCTCGAACCCGTCGCGCTGCGCGATGTCCAGCGGCACCCCGCCCGAGGCCGACAGCGCCCCGTCGATATAGCGCACCCCGTCGATGACGGTCGGGTGCATGAGAAGCGGCAGGCTCGACGAGGCGCGCACCCGGTCGAGCAGGTCGGAGAGCGAATCGATATCGCGCCACCCGAAGTTCACCGTCTCCCCGGTGTCGAGCCGCACCGACGGGATCCGCAACGCCGCCGGGTGCGAGGCGATCCGCGAGAAGTCGAGCGGCGCGTCGTAGGCCGCGAGCGGCGCCTCCGAGTACATGAAGTCCGCGTTGAAGTAGCCCTTGCGCTGCACGAGCGGAACCAGGCCCGCGAAGTTCTTATCGGCGGCGACCTCGACGAACTGGGTGTACGCGTTGCCCGGCTGGGAGGTCAGGTACGCTACCGCGAGGCTCGCGCCGGCGGACACCCCGCCGACCCAGCCGAAGCGCACGCCCTTGGTGACGAGCTTCTCGACGACGGCCGCGAGGTAGGACAGGCGCATCCCGCCGCCCTCGATGATCAGGGCGGTGTCGGATGCGTCGATGCGGAAGTTTCGTTCGACGTCTCGCCCGGTATCATTCACGGCCCCCACCGTAGCCCCGGGCCCGGCCGCGCGCCGGGCGGCGAGGACCGCGGGCTCGGGCGCCGCGGGCCCCGGGCCTTGGCCTCGAGGGCGCCGGGCGCCGGGTCGTTCGGCATAGGATAGGATGTCATTTCATTGGCACACGGGTGCCGCGCGCGGGCGCGGCTGAGACGCCACCGAAGAAAAGGCGAACCGGGGGAACCTGATCCGGCTAGTACCGGCGCGAGGGACGTGTAGAAGGAGGCGGCAGCCGACCGTGACTACAGACAACACCGGCAAGGACGACACCAGCCGTTGGGAGGCGCCCGGGGCCGGCGGATCGAGGCTGAGCTGGCGGGTCGTCGACATCGTCGTCGCCGCCGTCCTCGGCGTCGCCGGCGGGCTGATCTTCTGGGTGTGGAACTTCATCGGCGGGTTTGGCTACGAGGTCTTCGACGCCGTCACCCCGGGGCTCGGGGGACTGGCGATCGGGATCTGGCTCATCGCCGGCGTCGTCGGCGGGCTTATCATCCGCAAGCCCGGGGCGGCGCTCCTCGTCGAGCTCATCGCGTCGATCGTCTCCGCGGTGCTGGGCAACCAGTGGGGCGCGACCGTCATCCTCTCCGGCGCGGCGCAGGGACTCGGCGCGGAGCTCGTCTTCCTCGCCTTCGCCTACCGCTCCTTCAAGCTGCCGGTCGGCGTGCTCGCCGGGGTGGGCGCCGCGGTCGGCGCCTTCCTCCTCGAGCTCGTCACCTCCGCGAACTACGCGCGCAGCCTCGAGTTCAACATCATCTATCTCGCCTGCGTCGTCGTCTCCGGGGCGATCATCGCCGGGGCGCTCGGCTGGGCGGTGGTCCGCGGGCTGGCGAAGACCGGGGCGCTCGACCGCTTCGCCGCCGGCCGCGAGGCCCGGTGACCGCCCCCGCGCCGGCGCTGCGGCTCAAGGACTTCGGCTGGAAGCACGCCTCGCGCGCCGAGCCCGCCTTCGACCACGTCGACTTAGAGCTCGCCCGGGGCGAGCGGCTGCTCATCGTCGGGGACTCCGGCTCCGGCAAGTCGACGCTGCTCGCCGCGATCGCGGGGGTGGCGGGCGACGCGAGCGAGGGCTCCCAGGCCGGCTCCCGCGAGGTCGACGGGATCGTCGGCCTCGTGCTCCAGGACCCCGAGTCCCAGGTCGTCGCCACGCGGGTCGGCGACGACATCGCCTTCGGCTGCGAGAACCTCGCCGTGCCGAGAGACGAGATCTGGCGCCGCGTCGAGGAGGCCAAGGAGCTCGTGGGCCTCAGCGTGCCGCTCGACTGGCCGACGGCGAGGCTCTCCGGCGGGCAGAAGCAGCGCCTCGCGCTCGCCGGGGTGCTCGCCATGGGCGCCGACGTGCTGCTCTTGGACGAGCCGACGGCGAACCTCGACCCCGAGGGCGCGGCCCTCGTGCGCGAGGCCGTCGCCCGCGTCGCCCGCGAGACGGGCGCGAGCCTCATCGTCGTCGAGCACGACGCGCGCTCCTGGCTGCCCCACGTCGACCGCGTCGCGAGGCTGAGCGGCGGCTCCGGCGGGCTCGTAGAGATCGCCGGCTCCGACCTCCCGGAGCGCGCCGCGGGCTTCGCCGCCGAGCCGGGCCGCGCCGCCGCCGAGCCCGACGTCGAGGCCGCAGGCGTGGTCGTCAACGGGCTTCCCGCGCGGACGCTGTCGCTGCCGCGGGCGGCCTCCACGGTGATCACCGGGCCCAACGGGGCGGGCAAGACGAGCGTGCTCTCCGCGCTCGGCGGGCTCGTGCGCCCCGAGAGCGGCGCGGTCGCGGTCGCCGAGCGGGTGCGCCGCGGCGCACGCGGCGCGCCCCACGAGTGGTCCTCCAAGGACATCGCCACGCGTATCGGCACCGTCTTCCAGGAGCCCGAGCACCAGTTCGTCGCCCGCACCGTCGCAGACGAGCTCGAGGTCGGCCCGCGGGTCATGGGGCTCGACGCCGGGGAGCGCATCGAGGAGCTCATGGCGAGGCTTAGGCTCGGGCACCTCGCCGGGGCGAACCCGTTCACGCTCTCCGGCGGGGAGAAGCGCCGCCTGTCCGTGGCGACCGCGCTCGCCGCGGCCCCCGAGGTCGTGCTCTTAGACGAGCCGACCTTCGGGCAGGACGACCACACGTTCGCGGAACTAGCACGGCTCATCAGGGAGCTCACCGACGACGGCGTGACGGTCTGCTCGATCACCCACGACCGCGCGTTCCGCGCGGCGCTCGGCGACAAGGAGGTGCGCCTTGAGCCAGGCAGCTAGCGCTACGGCCCCAGCCCCGGCGGCGCGCCGCGGCAGGGGACTGTTCGCCGGGCTCAACCCCGCGAGCCGCGTCATCGGGCTCCTCGTGCTCACCGTGCCGCTGCTCGTTAGCGTCGACTGGGTTTCGGCGAGCGTGGCTCTCGCGGCGATCCTCATCGCCTCGCCGGCCTGCGGGGTCGGCTGGCTCGAGCTCGCGCGGCGCAGCTGGCCGATCCTCGCCATGGCCCTGCTCGGCGGGGTGTCGATGATGCTCTACGCCCGCCCCGAGGGCGAGGTCTACTTTGAGCTCGGGCTAGCGAAGGTCACCGACAACTCGATCGAGCTCTCCGTCGCGATCGTGCTGCGCGTGCTCGCCGTGGCGCTGCCGGTCATGGTGCTCATCCGCGACATCGACCCCACGGACCTCGGCGACGCGCTCGCGCAGGTGCTGAAGCTTCCGCACCGCTTCGTCATCAGCGTCGTGGCAGGCACCCGGATGGTCGTGCTCTTCCGCGACGACTGGGCGGCGATGGAGCGCGCCCGCCGGGCCCGCGGCCTCGGCGACCGGGGCCGCATCAGGCGCGCGGCGGGGCAGTGCTTCGCGCTGCTCGTGCTCGCGCTTAGGCGCGGCGGGCGGCTCTCCACCGCGATGGAGGCCCGCGGCTTCGGCCGGGCGGGACAGCCCCGCACGTGGGCCAGGCGCTCGGTGATGACGTGGCGCGACGCGCTCGCGATCCTCGCGTGCGCGGCGGTGCCCGCCGTGGCGATCGGGGTGGCCGTCGCGACCGGGGAGTTCCGCTTCCTCGGCGCCTGACGCCCCCCTCGCGGCTACCCCCCACCCCCGGGCTTGCCCGGGGGTTTTGCGCTGCTCGGGAGGGGTTCACAAGGTTTTTTCAACTCGTGCATGAAAAACGCCTCGCACCTCACAACGTCGTCGTACTGTGATCTGGACGATTTACGGACGGAGGCGGTAGCGCTTGTTGAAATACGTTGTTAAAAAGGCGGCGACGTGGCTTCTCGTTGCCTTTCTCGCTACCAACATCGCCTATTTCCTCGCGGCGACGTTTCTCGAACCCAGGTCGAATTACCGGGAGCGCAACCCCGCGCCCACCGAGGAGGAGATCTACAGGCTGCTCGAGCCGCGCAACCTCCACCCGGACACGCCGCTCCTCGAGCGGTGGTGGACGTGGATCCAGGGCGTCCTGTTGCACTGGGACTGGGGGCTCTCCCCGGTGGGCGACTCGGTCAACGACCAGGTCGGCTTCCGCATCGGGGTCTCCGCGCAGCTGCTGTTCCTCTCGACGATCCTCTCCGTGATCATCGGCGTCGGCCTCGGCGTCTACACGGCGGCCAGGCAGTACAAGTTCGCCGACCGGTTCTTCCAGGGCCTGTCGATCGTGACGATCAACACCCACGTGGTGGTCATCTCGATCATCGTCGTCGCGCTCGGCATCTGGATCAACGAGCTCACCGGCACCCGCGTCTTCTACGTGGTGGGGTCCTCGTCCAATCCGGGCGGCGGATTCTTCGCCTGGCTCGTCGACGCGCTGCAGCACCTCATCCTGCCGACGATTTCTTTGGTGATCATCAGCTACGCGGGATACCACATGATGCAGCGCACCCTCCTGCTCGACAACCTCGGCGCCGACTACGTGCGCACCGCGCGGGCGAAAGGGCTCACCCGCCCCCAGGCGATCCGCCGCCACGCGCTGCGCACCTCGCTGATCCCCGTCGCGACCTCGGTGGCGTTCTCCGTGCCCGGAATCTTCACCGGCGCGGTCATGACGGAGGTGATCTTCGCCTGGAACGGCATGGGGCAGTACACGATCCAGACCATCCAGCGCAACGACGTCCACGGCGCCGTCGCCGTCGCCGCCTTCGGCTCGGCGATGGTCGCGGTCTCCGCGATTCTCGCGGACATCGTCGTCGTCGCCCTCGACCCGCGAGTGAGAGTGAGCTAGACCATGAGCGACAACACCGACACCCGCGGCGCGCGGCCCGCCGTGCCCGGCCCCGGCCAGGCGCCTGCCGCCGGCCTGCGCGAGGACCCCGGCTCGGTCGTCACCGGCACCCAGCCGAGCGCCACCGACACCACCGGCGTGGCCGAGGACCTGCCGGGCGCCGGGCGCGGCACGAGCAAGACCCGGCTCTACGTGCGGCGCTTCATGCGCAACCGGATGGCCGTCGTGGGGCTCGCGGTCTTCGCCCTCCTCGCGCTCGTCGCCATCTTCGGCGGGTTCCTCACCCCCTGGGCCTACGACGAGGCCGACTTCCTCAACCTCTCGAGCCCGCCGAGCGCCGAGCACTGGTTCGGCACCACCGACGTCGGCCACGACCTCTACGCCCAGGTCGTCCACGGGCTCGGCCGCTCGCTGATTATCGGCGTGCTCGCCTCGCTGGGCACCTCGGTGATCTCCGCGGTGCTCGGCGCCGGCGCGGCGCTCTACGGCGGCCTGCCGGAGAAGATCGTCATCGGCGCGATCCACTTCCTCCTCGCCATCCCGACGTTTTTGCTCATCGCGCTCGTCGTCGGCGACGCGCAGGGCGACTGGAAGCTGCTCATCGTCGTGCTCGTGCTCTTCGGGTGGATGTTCCCCGCCCGCGTCATCTGGTCGATGTCGCTGAGCATTAAGCAGAACGACTACGTGCGCGCAGCAAGGTTCATGGGTGTCTCTAGGCCGCGGACCGTCGTGCGCCACCTCGTGCCGAACATCGGCTCTCTGCTCATCATCCAGTTCGCCCTCGGCGTCGTCGGGGTCATCATGTCCGAGACCGCACTGTCCTTCCTCGGCCTCGGCGTGAAGCTCCCCGACGTGTCGCTGGGCACCCTGCTCGCCGCCGGCGCGAACGCCACCCAGGCCGCGCCCTGGCAGTTCTACTTCCCGGCCGGCATCCTCACCCTGCTCACCGTGTCGATGGCGTTCATCGCCGACGGCCTGCGCGACGCCCTCGACCCCAACTCTCGTTCCGGAGGACAAGCATGACCATCGACACGAGGAACCGGGCCCAGCACGCCGGCGCCGCGCGCCCCGGCCGGCCCGAGCCGCTGCTCCAGGTCCGCGACCTGCGCGCCTCCTTCCCCTCCGAGGCGGGCATCGTCAACGCGGTGCGCGGCGTCGACTTCGACCTCTACCCGGGCCGCAGCCTTGGCATCGTCGGCGAGTCCGGCTCGGGGAAGTCCGTCACCTCGCTCGCGATCATGGGGCTTCTGCCCGACTACGCGAGCGTCGAGGGCTCGGTGACCTACGACGGGCGCGAGATCCTGGGCCTGAGCGACAAGGAGCTCTCCAAGCTGCGGGGCAGCGACATCGCCATGGTCTTCCAGGACCCGCTCTCCGCGCTCACCCCGGTCTTCGACGTCGGCACCCAGATCGTCGAGGCGCTGCGCGCGCACCAGCGGATCTCGAAGTCGCAGGCGTGGAACCGCGCCGCCGAGCTCCTCGACTTGGTCGGCATCCCCGAGCCGAAGCTGCGGCTGCGCGACTTCCCCCACCAGTTCTCCGGCGGCATGCGCCAGCGCGTCGTCATCGCCATGGCGATCGCCAACGATCCCAGGGTGATCATCGCCGACGAGCCGACCACCGCGCTGGACGTCACCATCCAGGCGCAGATCCTCGACGTGCTCAAGGTCGCGCAGCAGGAGACCGGCGCGGCGACGATCATGATCACCCACGACATGGGCGTGGTCGCCGGCACCGCCGACGACGTCATGGTCATGTACGCCGGCCGCCCGGTCGAGCACGCGCCCGTCGACGAGCTCTTCGCCGACCCGAAGATGCCGTACACGGTGGGGCTGCTCAACTCGACGCCGAGGGTCGACGAGAAGCGCGGCGACGCTCTCGTCGCGATCCCCGGCACTCCGCCCACGCTCGTCGACCTGCCGGCCGGCTGCCCGTTCGCGGCGCGCTGCCCCATGGTGAAGCCCGAGTGCAGGGAGGCCGAGCCGGAGCTCGCGGACGTCGGCGCCGGGCGGGCGGGCACGGCTCACCGCGCGGCGTGCCTGCGCTCCGAGAAGCTCGTGCGCGGCACGTACCTCGGCGAGGACGTCTACCCCCTCCCGGAGCTCACCGAGGACCAGTACGCCGGCGTGCCGCGCGAGGAGCGGCCAGCCACGCTCGAGGTGGAGAACCTCTCGCGCTCGTTCCCCATCACCAAGGGCGCGCTCGTCAAGCGCCGCGTCGGCACCGTCGAGGCGGTGAAGGACGTGAGCTTCGACGTGCGGGCGGGGGAGTGCTTCGCGATCGTCGGGGAGTCCGGCTCGGGCAAGAGCACCACCCTGCTCGAGATCATGGGTCTCGAGCCGCAGGAGGGCTCGAGGATCGTGCTCAACGGCGAGGACGCCGGGGAGATGACCGCCCGGCAGCGCCGCGCGGCGCGCCGCGGGATCCAGATCGTCTTCCAGGACCCGATGAGCTCTCTTAACCCCCGCATGACCGTCCGGGAGATCCTCGCCGAGCCGCTCAACTCGCTCGGCTACGACGGGGATGTCGACGCCCGCGTCGCGGAGCTCATGCGGCTCGTCGGGCTCGTGCCCGACCAGATCGACCGCTTTCCGGGTGCGTTCTCCGGCGGGCAGCGCCAGCGCATCGGGCTTGCCCGGGCGCTGGCGACCAGCCCCTCGGTCATCGTGCTCGACGAGCCGGTCTCGGCGCTGGACGTCTCCATCCAGGCGGGCATGATCAACCTGCTTGTCGAGCTCAAGCGCTCGCTGGGCATCAGCCTCGTCTTCGTCGCCCACGATCTCTCCGTCGTGCGCCACATCGCCGACCGGGTCGCGGTCATGTACCGCGGCGAGTTCGTCGAGTCCGGCGACGTCGAGTCGGTCTTCGATAACCCGGTGCACCCCTACACCAAGGCGCTGCTCTCGGCGATCCCCATCCCCGACCCGGAGAAGGAGCGCGCCCGCCGGCGCCTCGACTACCACCCAGACGAGCCCGAGGCGGGGCGGTAGGCGCCGCTGAAATAGCGCGCCCGTACAGCCCTGTCCCCTCGGGCCGGCACAACTTCATAGCGCAGGTTGGTCACTCATACCTGGACTAGAAAAGGAACCACGACCGATGAGAAATGCATACCGTCCCGCCCTCGCGGTGACCGCCGCCGCGGCCCTGTTCCTCGCGGCCTGCGGCGACGGCGGCGAGGGCAGCCCCGGGGCCGACGGCGGCTCCGGCGAGACCCTCGAGATCAGCCCCGAGGGCGACCAGAACGTCACCGACTACGAGGACGTCGCCGACGGCGGCGAGCTCACCCTCGCCATCGCCGAGGCCGCCGAGCAGCAGAACGTCTTCCACGCCGACATGACCGCCTACTCCAGGGACGTCTGGAACTGGTACAACCCCCAGCTGCTCCTGGCCGAGGGCGACGGCACGACGTACCCCAACCCCGAGTACATCACCAACATCGACGACGAGCTCGTCGACGGCAAGACCGTGGTGACCTACGACCTCAACGAGGATGCCGAGTTCAACGACGGCACCCCGATCGATATCGAGGCCTTCCAGGCCACGTGGCGCGCCAACAACGGAGAGGACGAGGCCTACACGGTCAACAGCACCGAGGGCTGGAGCGAGGTCGAGTCCGTCGAGGCCGGCGACAGCGACAAGCAGGTCGTCGTCACCTTCAAGCGCGCCTACCCGTGGTGGGCCGCGCTCTACGGCAGCGTCCTCCACCCCGAGGCCGCGGAGCCGGAGAACTTCTCCGAGGCCTACGTCCGGCAGCTGCGCCCCGAGTGGGGCGCCGGGCCCTTCAAGGTCGACTCGGCCGACTTCAACTCCGGAACCTTCACCTTCGTGCGCAACGAGAAGTGGTGGGGCCGCGAGGCGCGCCTCGAGAAGGTGACGCTGCGCCAGCTCGAGGACCAGGCGAGCATCAACGCCTTCCGCGCCGGCGAGATCGACGCCACCGGTGTCGCCACCAAGGACCGCCTCGCGCAGGCCCGCGAGATGGGCGACGAGATCGAGCTGCGCACCTCCACCCGCGCGTTCGTCGCGCTCATCACCCTGAACTCCGAGGCACCGGGCCTGGACGACGTGCGCGTGCGCGAGGCCGTCGCCCGCGCCATCGACCGCTCCCAGCTCGCCGAGATCCGCTACAACGGCCTCGAGTACGAGGAGGAGCTGCCCGGCTCGCTCATCTGGTACCCGTTCCAGGACGAGTACAAGGACAACTACACCGAGGCCGGCGGCTTCGACGCAGAGAAGTCCAAGAAGATCCTCGACGAGGCCGGCTGGGAGGAAGGCTCCGACGGCGTCCGAGAGAAGGACGGCGAGAAGCTCTCCCTGCGCTACGTGTCCATCTGCGACGATCCCAACACCAAGGCCACTGCCCAGGCGGTCCAGCAGCTCCTGCGCGACGTCGGCGTCGACGTGAAGATCGAGGAGCGCCCGGCCGCGGACTTCTCGAAGGTCGCCAACGAGCGCGACTTCGACATCTTCCCCATGGGCTTTAGCGCCTCCGACCCGTTCGGGGTGGCCTACATCGGGCAGATCTACCGCTCGGACTCGCAGCTCAACCGCTCCGGCGTCAACTCCGAGGAGATCGACGCGGCGATCGCCGAGCTCGTCGAGCTGCCCACCGCCGAGGAGCAGACCGAGGCCGGCCACGAGATCGAGAAGGAGGCCCTCGAGCAGTACGGCCTCATCCCGTTCGCCAACGGGCCGATCATCACGGCGCTCAAGCCGGGTCTCGCGAACTTCGGCCCCAGCTCCTTCGCCGTCCTGCCTAGGGAGACGATCGGCTGGGAGAAGGACGCGGCCAACTAACCCGCGCGCCTCTCTCGGGGCCTAACGCCGGCAGGCCGGCTGTCGGCCCCCTCCTTACCCCCTGGGTTAACCCCGGGCGGCCCCGCGCCGCCCGGGGCCTTTTGTGTGCGCCCGCTGCGAGATCGGGCCCATTGGAGCAACTTAATATGCGTTAAAACATCTGAATTTTTGTCTATGAGCCACCGCACAGTAGTGTCTAGGTACCTTCGTGGAGACAACCGGATAGGAGACAACTCGATGGTGGATCACAGCGCGCCGCGCACCGCGCGGCGAGCCACGCGCGCGGGCGTCGCGGCGCTCGCCGCGGCGTCCCTGGCGCTCACTGCCTGCTCCGGCGGGGAGGACGGCGGCGCCAACGCCGACGGCGGGGTCGTCTCCGCCAACGGCACCGAGCCGCAGAACCCGCTCATCCCCGCGAACACCAACGAGGTGGGCGGCGGGCGCATCGTCGAGATGATCTTCGCCGGGCTCGTCTACTACGACGCCGAGGGCGAGACCCAGCTCGAGGTCGCCGAGTCCATCGAGACCGAGGACCAGAAGAACTACACGATCACCCTCAAGGAGGGCGAGACCTTCGCCGACGGCACCCCGGTGACGGCGAACAGCTTCGTCGACGCGTGGAACTACGCCGTCGAGAACGCCCTGGTCGGCGCCTACAACTTCGAGTCGATCGCCGGCTACGAGGAGGGCGGCGACGAAATGGAGGGCCTCAAGGTCGTCGACGACCGCACCTTCACCGTCGAGCTCGAGGAGCCGGAGGTCGACTTCCAGGACCGGCTCGGCCAGACGGCGTTCTACCCGCTGCCCGAGTCCGCCTTCGAGGACATCGAGGCCTTCGGCGAGAAGCCCGTGGGCAACGGGCCCTACCAGCTCGTCGAGTGGACCCACAACCAGGGCGCGAGCCTCGAGCCGAACCCCGAGTACGACGGCGACCGCGAGGCGAAGAACGACGGCGTCGAGTACGTCTTCTACGCGCAGGTCGATGCCGCCTACAACGACCTGCTCGCGGGCAACCTCGACGTCATCGACACGATCCCCGAGTCCTCCCAGGCCGCGTTCGAGGACGACCTCGAGGGCCGCTCGGTCAACCAGCCGGCCGCGATCTTCCAGTCGCTGACCATCCCGCACTACCTCGAGCACTTCGACGGCGAGGAGGGCAAGCTGCGCCGCCAGGCCATCTCCCTGGCCATCGACCGCGACGACATCACCGAGACGATCTTCGGCGGCACCCGCAGCCCCGCCCGGGAGTTCACCTCCCCGGTCATCCCGGGCTTCGAGGAGAACCTGCCCGGCTCCGAGGTCCTCGAGTTCGACCCCGAGCGCGCCCGCGAGCTGTGGGAGGAGGCCGACGAGATCTCCACGTTCGACGGGGAGCTCACTATCGGCTACAACGCCGACGGCGACCACCAGGCCTGGGTCGACGCCGTGGCCAACCAGCTGCGCAACAACCTCGACATCGACGCCCACGGCGATCCCTACCCGGACTTCAAGTCCTTCCAGGACGACCTCGACTCCGACTCCATGACCGGCGCGTTCCGCACCGGCTGGCAGGGCGACTACCCGCTCTCGAGCAACTTCCTCGAGCCGCTCTACACCGCCACCGGCTCGTCGAACTACTCCAAGTACGACAACGAGGAGTTCGACAAGCTCATCGGCGAGGCGAAGCGCGCCGAGACGCCCGAGGAGGGCGAGGAGATCTTCAACCGCGCCCAGGAGATCCTGCTTAAGGACCTGCCGGTCATCCCGCTGTGGTATTCGAACACCACCGGCGGCTGGGCCGACACCGTCGAGGACGTCCAGTTCGGCTGGAACAGCGTCCCGCGCCTCTTCGACGTGGTCAAGCGCTAGAACTCCCCACCCACCGCCGCCCCGGGCCCGCCGCCAGGCGTAAAAGCCCCGGGGCCGACACCCGCCGCGCCGTGGGCCCGCCACGCCGCCGCCGACGCCCATCTTTCGGGCGCCGACGCGGCGGCGGACGGGCCCGCGCCGCGTAGAAAGACGCCACGCGATGCTGAGATACGTAGGCCGGCGGCTGCTGCAGATGATCCCCGTGTTTCTCGGGGCGACGCTTCTGCTCTATGCGCTGGTGTTCCTCATGCCCGGCGACCCGGTGGCCGCACTGGGCGGCGATCGGGGCCTCTCCGAGCAGGCCAGGGCCCGCATCACCGAGGAGTTCAACCTCGACAAGCCCTTCATCGTCCAGTACCTGCTCTACTTAAAGGGCATCCTCACGCTCGACTTCGGGACGACGTTCTCGGGCCAGCCGGTGGGCGAGGCGATGGCCCAGGCCTTCCCCGTGACCATCAAGCTCGGGCTCATGGCGCTCGTCTTCGAGGCGATCTTCGGCATCGCCTTCGGCTTCATCGCCGGGCTGCGCCGCGGCGGGATCTTCGACTCCACGGTGCTCGTGCTCTCCCTGGTGGTCATCGCCGTGCCCTCCTTCGTCATCGGCTTCGTCCTGCAGTTCCTCATCGGCGTGCGCTGGGGGCTCCTGCCGGTCACCGTGGGCAGCAACGAGGACTTCATCTCCCTGCTCATGCCGGCGATCGTGCTCGGGGCCCTGTCGTTCGCCTACGTGCTGCGGCTTACCCGCCAGTCCGTCGCCGAGAACCTCGAGGCCGACTACGTGCGCACCGCCAAGGCCAAGGGCCTAGGCCCCGGCCGGCTGATGTCTCGGCACGTGCTGCGCAACTCGCTCATCCCCGTCGTCACGTTCTTAGGCGCCGACTTAGGCGCGCTCATGGGCGGCGCCATCGTCACCGAGGGCATCTTCGGCATCAACGGGGTGGGCGGCGCGATCTACCAGGCGATCATTAAGGGCGAGCCCACCACCGTCGTGTCGTTCACCACGGTGCTCGTCGTCGTCTACATCGCCGCCAACCTGCTCGTCGACCTGCTCTACGCCGTGCTAGATCCGAGGATCCGCTATGTCTGATCGCACCACCCCGGACAACAACGCCGCCGAGGCCGCGCGCCCCAGGGGCCGGGGCCAGTTCTTCGCCGGCCGCGAGGCCGAGTCCGCCGCCGAGGCCGCCGGCGCGCCGCTGCCCGGCCAGGCCCACGCCGTCGCCGAGCACGACGAGGCGGGGCTCGGCGCCGTCGACGCCGTGCCCGAGGGCTCCGCGCCGCGCTCCCAGTGGGGGATCGCGTGGCGCAGGCTGCGCCGCCGGCCGATGTTCTGGGCCGCCGCGGCCCTGATCTTGGGCGCGCTCGCGCTCGCGGCGTTCCCGCAGCTCTTCGCGACCCAGGACCCCACAGTCTGCGACCTGGGGCGCAGCCTCGGCGACGCGGAGCCCGGCCACCCCTTCGGCTTCGATCGGCAGGGCTGCGATATCTACTCCCGCGTCGTCTACGGCGCGAGGGCCTCCGTGCTCGTCGGCGTGCTCACCACCGCCGCGGTGCTCGTGCTCGGGGTGACGCTCGGCGCGATCGCCGGCTACCTCGGCGGCATCTGGGACACGCTGCTCTCCAGGCTCACGGACATCTTCTTCGCCGTGCCGCTCGTGCTCGCCGCGATCGTGGTCATGCAGATGTTCCGCGAGAGCCGCACGATCTTCACCGTCGTGCTCGTGCTCGCGCTCTTCGGCTGGCCGCAGATCGCCCGCATCACCAGGGGCGCGGTGCTGGGCGTGAAGAACGACGAGTTCGTCACCGCCGCGGTCGCGCTCGGCGCGTCGAAGCCCCGCGTGCTCACCAGCCACGTGCTGCCCAACATCCTGCCCCCGGTCGTCGTCTACGCGACCGTCGCGTTCGGCAACTTCATCGTCACCGAGGCGACCCTGTCGTTCCTCGGCATCGGGCTGCCCAGCACCGTCGTGTCCTGGGGCGGGGACATCTCCCAGGCTCAGGCCTCGCTGCGCAACGACCCCATGGTGCTGTTCTACCCGGCGCTCGCGCTGGCGCTCACGGTGCTCAGCTCCATCATGATGGCCGACGTCGTGCGCGACGCGCTCGACCCGAAGTCGAAGAAGAACTAGGAAGGCTGGCGTGGCGATACCCATGTCCCACAACTCCGAGCGCTCCGCCGAGCCGCTGCTCGAGCTGCGCGACCTGTCGATCTCGTTCCGCTCCTCGACCGGACTCGTCGAGGCGGTGCGCGGCGTGGACCTCACCGTCTACCCCGGCCAGTCCGTCGCGATCGTCGGGGAGTCCGGCTCGGGCAAGTCGACGACCGCGATGTCGATCCTCGGCCTGTTGCCTAAGAACGGCGAGGTCACCGGCGGGAGCATCCTCTTCAACGGCGAGGACATCGCGGGCTACAGCGAGAAGCAGCTCCGTGAGCTGCGCGGCACGCAGATCGGGCTCGTGCCGCAGGACCCGATGAGCAACCTGAACCCCGTGTGGCGCATCGGCACGCAGATCAAGGAGGCGCTCACCGCCAACGGGCTCGCCCGCGGCAAGGAGGCCGACGAGCGCGTCGTCGAGCTGCTCGAGGAGGCGGGCCTGCCGGACGCGAAGCGCCGCGCGCGGCAGTACCCGCACGAGTTCTCCGGCGGGATGCGCCAGCGCGCGCTCATCGCCCAGGGGCTCGCCGGGCGGCCGAAGCTGCTCATCGCCGACGAGCCGACCTCCGCGCTGGACGTCACGGTGCAGAAGACGATCCTCGACCACATCGGGGAGCTCGCCGGCAAGCTCGGGGTGGCGGTGCTTTTTATCACCCACGACCTCGGGCTCGCCGCGGAGCGCGCCTCCCACCTCGTGGTCATGCGGCGCGGCCGGGTCGTCGAGTCCGGCCCCTCGAGGGAGATCCTCGCCGCCCCGCGCCACCCCTATACCCGCCGCCTCGTCGACGCGGCCCCGAGCCTCGAGGCGGCCGGCGTCCGCGCACAGGCCCGCGCCGCCGCGGGCGAGGGCGAGGAGGAGCCGTCGGCCCCGGCCCCGGCCCCGGTCATCGAGGTCGAGAACCTCGTCAAGGAGTTCGACGTGCGCGGCAAGCGCGGCAAGAAGGAGAAGCTGCGCGCCGTCGACGACGTGTCGTTTTCCGTCGAGCGGGGCACGACCACCGCGCTGGTGGGGGAGTCGGGCTCGGGCAAGACGACCGTCGCGAACCTCATCTTGAGGCTCATCGAGCCGACCTCGGGCACGGTGCGGCTCGGCGGGCACGACGTCTCCTCGCTCGACCGCAAGGGGCTCTCCGAGATGCGCCGCAGGGTGCAGGTCGTCTTCCAGAACCCCTACGGCTCGCTGGACCCGACCTACCCGATCGCCCGCACCATCGAGGAGCCCCTCGAGCTGCACCGGGTGGGCACGAAGAAGGAGCGCCGAGCGCGCGTCGCCGAGCTGCTCGACCTCGTGGCGCTGCCGGCGTCGACGGCGCGGCGCTACCCCAACGAGCTCTCCGGCGGGCAGCGCCAGCGCATCGCGATTGCCCGCGCGCTGGCCTTAAACCCGGAGGTCATCGTCCTCGACGAGGCGGTCTCAGCGCTGGACGTCGTCGTCCAGGACCAGGTCATGGGCCTGCTTCAGGGGCTGCAGCGCGACCTGGGCCTAAGCTACCTGTTCATCACGCACGACCTCGCCGTCGTCGCGGAGATCGCCGACGACGTCGTCGTCATGCGCTCCGGGAAGGTCGTCGAGCAGGGCGCCACCGAGCGGGTGTTCTCCAGCCCTGAGGCCGACTACACCCGCGCGCTGCTCGACGCGGTGCCGGGCGCGGGGCTCGTCGGCAGCGCCTAGAAAACAACCGCTAGCGGGAGCGCCCCGGCGGGGCGAGCGGCACGAGCGCCGCGAGCCCCGCGGCGAGCACGAGCGCGATCGCGAGGATCCCGTAGCGGTCGTCGCCGCCGATCCCGGTGAACAGCGCGAACGCGCCCGGCGCGAGGAAGGACACCGCCCGCCCTGAGGTCGCGTACAGCCCGATGAACTGGCCCTCCCGCCCCTTCGGGGTGACGCGCACGAGAAACGTCCGGGAGGCCGACTGGGCCGGGCCGACGAGCAGGCACAGCGCAAGCCCGAGGGCTCAGAACCCGGCGGCCCCTCGATGAAGAACAGCGCGAGACCGTCGAGGACCATGAGCGCGAGCGAGGCGCAGATCACCGGCTTCGGCCCGAAGCGGTCGTCGAGGACGCCCGCGGCGAACGCCCCGGCCGCGGCGGCGACGTTCCCGGCGATACCGAAGAGGATGATCTCCGAGGGCGAGAGCCCGTACACGGTCGCGGCGAGCACCGCCCCGAAGCCGAACACGCCGGCCAGCCCGTCGCGGTAGACGGCCGCGGCGATGAAGAACAGCGCGGTGCGCCGGTCCCCGCGCCACAGGGCCTTGATCTCCCGGAAGAGCGCCGCGTAGGAGGCGCGCACCCCGAGCCGCCGCTGAGGTTCGTTCGGCGCGAGGCGGCGTTCGCGGCGGCGCGCGGCGACGAGCAGCGGCAGCGCGAAGAGAAGGAACCACGCCGCGGCGAGCAGGCAGAAGGCCCGCACGTTGAGCCCGCCCTCGGCGGGCAGGTTGAGGATGCCGTGGCGGCCGGGTTCCGCGGCGGGCGCGAGGAACCCGACGAACGCGATGCCGAGCACGACGATCCCGCCGACGTAGCCCATGCCCCAGCCGAGCCCCGAGACCCGCCCGACCGTCTGCGGCGTGGCGATCCCGGGGAGCATGGAGAAGTACCCGATCTCGGCGAACTCGAAGGCGATGGAGCCGGCCGCGAGCAGGACGAGGCCGAGCCAGAAGTAGGCGGTGTCGTCGCCCACCAGCGCCATCGCGGCCATGCACGCGACGGTGAGCGCAGTCCACACGGCCACCTGGCGCGACCTGCGGCCGGGCTGGTCGGCGCGCTGGCCCATGACGGGCGCGGTGAGCGCGATGATGAGGCCGCTGATCGCCACGGAGATCGACAGCCACGTCGCCGCCGACGGCGAGGAGAGCTCGCTACCTACGGTGTCGGTGAGGTAGACGGAGAAGACGAACGTGACGATCGCCGCGTTGAACGCCGCGGAGCCCCAGTCGTAGAAGGCCCACGCGGCGACGAGCCCGCGGCCGGCGCGCGGCGCCCGGGGCGGGGGCGAGTCGGTCCCGGGGGAGGGGGCGGTGGTGCTCACCCGGCTGACGGTAGCCGAGAGCGGCGCGCCCCGCGCGCCGGTCGCGAGTCGTTTACCGGCCGGCCGCCGAGCGGCCGCCGCCGGTGCGCCGCGCGCTCGCCGCGGGGTCCCGGCCGGGGTGCGTGAGCTGGGGCGGGGGAGTAGGATACAGGCGGCTTAAACCCGGGGCGGGTGGAATTCATCCCTGGCGCCCGCGGCCCGGGGGCGAATAAAACGAAGCGATCCCGATCGTGATGCGAGGAGTACCCCAGTAGTGTCTCAGCCTGAGTTCCGTAACGTAGCCATCGTCGCGCACGTCGACCACGGCAAGACGACCCTGGTCAACGCGATGCTCGAGCAGTCCGGTGTGTTCGGCGACCACGGCGAGGTCTCGGACCGGGTGATGGACTCCGGCGACCTGGAGAAGGAAAAGGGCATCACCATCCTCGCCAAGAACACGGCGATCAGGCGCAAGGGGCTCGGCCGCGACGGCAACGACCTCATCATCAACGTCATCGACACTCCGGGCCACGCCGACTTCGGCGGCGAGGTCGAGCGCGGCCTGTCCATGGTCGACGGCGTGGTGCTGCTCGTCGATGCCTCCGAGGGGCCGCTGCCGCAGACCCGCTTCGTGCTCGGCAAGGCGCTCGAAGCGAAGCTGCCGGTCATCATCCTCGTCAACAAGACCGACCGGCCCGACGCCCGCATCGACGAGGTCGTCGAGGAGTCCCAGGACCTGCTCTTGGAGCTCGCCTCGGGGCTCGAGGACCCGGAGGCGATGGAGGCCGCCGAGCAGCTCCTCGAGCTGCCGGTGCTCTACGCGTCCGGGCGCGAGGGCAAGGCCTCGACGACGAACCCGGGCAACGGCAACGTGCCGGACACCGACGACCTGCAGGACCTCTTCGACGTCATCTACCACGTCCTGCCGGAGCCGACCGCGGACCTGGATGGCGACCTGCAGGCGCACATCACCAACCTCGACTCCTCGTCCTTCCTCGGCCGCATCGGCCTGGTGCGCGTGCACGCCGGCTCCTTGAAGAAGGGTCAGCAGGTCGCGTGGGTGAGCCACGACGAGGACGGCAACGAGAAGATCAAGACCGTGAAGATCGCGGAGCTTTTGCGCACCGAGGGCTTCGAGCGCGTCCCGACCGACGAGGTCATCGCCGGCGATATCGGCGCGATCTCCGGCATCCCGGATCTCATGATCGGCGACACGCTTACCGACCCGGACAACCCCCGGCCCCTGCCGCAGATCACCGTCGACGAGCCGGCGATCTCCATGACGATCGGCGTGAACACCTCGCCCATGGCGGGCCGCGGCGGCGGCGACAAGCTCACCGCCCGCGTGATCAAGGCGCGCCTCGACCAGGAGCTCATCGGCAACGTGTCGATGCGGGTGCTGCCCACCGACCAGCCGGACGCGTGGGAGGTGCAGGGCCGCGGCGAGATGGCGCTCTCCGTGCTCGTGGAGACCATGCGCCGCGAGGGCTTCGAGCTCACCGTCGGCAAGCCCGACGTCGTCACCAAGGTCATCGACGGCAAGGTCCACGAGCCCTACGAGATCATGGTCATCGACACCCCCGCCGAGCACCAGGGTGCGGTCACCCAGCTCATGGCGCAGCGCAAGGGCCAGATGCAGACGATGGACGCCACGCCCGGCTCCGACTGGATCCGCATGGAGTTCCGCGTCCCGGCCCGCGGGCTCATCGGCTTCCGCACCACCTTCCTCACCGAGACCCGCGGCGCGGGGATCGCGAACTCCTACTCCGACGGGATGGACGTCTGGGCCGGCGAGATCAAGGACCGCCCGTCCGGCTCGCTGGTCGCGGACCGCTCCGGCCAGGTCACCCAGTACGCGCTCCAGCAGCTCGCGGACCGCGGCTCCTTCTTCGTCGAGCCCGGCGTGGAGGCCTACGAGGGCATGGTCGTCGGCGCGAACAACCGCGAAGAGGACATGGACATCAACATCACCAAGGAGAAGAAGCTCACCAACATGCGCTCCGCGACCGCGGAGTCCACGGTGACGCTCGCCAAGGCGCACACCCTCTCCCTGGACGAGGCGATGGAGTTCTGCGGGCAGGACGAGTGCGTCGAGGTCACCCCCGAGACGCTCCGGGTGCGTAAGGTCATCCTCGACGCCAAGGAGCGCGGCCGCGCCGCCGCGAAGAAGAAGCAGCAGAACAAGAAGTAGCCCCGAGCCCCGACATCTAAGGACCGCCCCATCTCGTCACCCATCCGCCCCGCCCGCCTCGCGGCCGCCGGCTCCCTCGCCGCGGTCGCGGGGCTGGCCGCCGCGTGCGTCGCGAACCCGGGGCCCCCGCCCGTCGTCGAGACCGAGGAGACGGTCACCGAGACCGTCAGCGAGGAGACCTCCACCCCGGAGATGACGACCACCGAGGACGAGGGGCGCTCCCGCATCGACATCGGCGTCGACCCGCTGCGCACCGGGCTCAACCCGTACTTGGTCGGCGACACGTCGAGCTTCCTCGACGACTTAAGCAAGCTCGTCTTCCCCCGCACGTTCGTCGGCGGGGAGCTCAACGACGAGCTGCTCGACTGGGCGGGCCCCGTCGAGCCCTCCGAGGGCGCGGCGCAGACGCTCGTCTACGACATCAACGACTCGGCCCAGTGGTCCGACGGTACCCCGATCACGGGCGCGGACTTCGTGTTTTTGTGGCGCACCTTGAGCGCCACGAACGGGGTGCGCTCGGCCGCGGGCTACCAGCAGATCACCGACGTGCGCGTGAGCGAGGGCGGCCGGCGCGTCGAGGTGGACCTCGCGAGCAAGGTCGCCGAGTGGCGGCGCCTCTTCAGCCCGCTGCTGCCCTCCCACGTCGTGTCGTCGGGCTCGTTCTCCACGGCGATGGACGAGGAGATCCCCGCATCGGCGGGGAAGTTCCTTGTCGCGCATGCCGACCCCAAGCGCGGCGCGATCGAGCTCAACCGCAACGACCGCTATTGGGGCGACGAGCCCGCCAAGACGGAGATCATCGGCTTCCAGGAGGTCGGCGACGGTGTCGACGGGCTCGACCAGGTGCGCAACACGCAGCTCTCCTTCGTCAACATCGCCCCCGGCCAGACCACCGAGGACGCCTACCGGCTCGTCGACGGCGCGCAGACCCGCACCATCACCACCGGGCGGATGCTCACGCTGTCGGCGTCGACGGCCTCGCCGGTGGTGGGGGACGCGGCGGCGCGCCGCGAGCTGCGCGAGCTCATCGACGTCCCCGAGGTCGCGAAGCTCGCGACCGGGCGCACCGAGGACCTGGCGCTGCCCGCGGGCGCCAACCGCACCAGCGAGCGGGCGGCCGGCTCGGACCCGGAGGCCTTAAGGGGCGCGGCGAGCGTCGAGCGGCCCCTGACCATCGCGGCGGACCCCCGCCACCCGGAGGCCGCCCGCGCGGCCCGCGCGATCGTCGACCTCGCGGCGGCGAAGGGCATCCCGGCCGCGGTGTCCTCGGTCGACTTCACCGAGGCCGTCGAGGACCTCCTGCCCGCCGGCGAGGTCGACGCGGTCCTCTCCTGGGGAGTGGCGAGCCCCACCGCGCTGGACGTCGCCTCGGCCTACTCGTGCCCCACCCCGGAACAGCGCCGCCTCGAGGCGAAGAGCCGCGACGAGGAGACCGGCGAGGGCGACGAGGGCGACGACGAGGAGGCCGCCGCCGCGGACGGCTGGGGCAGCAACCTCACCGGCTACTGCGACGAGGACACCCAGCAGCGGCTCATGGCCGCGCTCGCCGGCGACATGGGAGACGAGGAGCTCGCCGCCTTCGTCGCGGGCCTCGAGGACGAGGAGGCGCTCTACACACCGATCGTCGGCGAGCAGCGCCTCGAAGTCGCCAGGGACGAGCTCCACGGCCCGGCCGAGGATTTAAAGGACTGGCCCGACGGGGTGGGCACCGCCGGCGAGTGGGAGCTCGACGAGGAGTTTCTCAACAACCGCGCGATCCTGCGCAAGGAACAGGAGCCCGACTAGACGATGAGCGCAAGCGACGATTCCGCCACCCCGGCCCCGGCCAGCCCCGACGCTCGGCTCGAGGGCTTAAAGGTCGTGGCCGTGCACGCCCACCCCGACGACGAGGCGCTCGCCGGGGGCGGGCTGCTCGCGCATCTTGCGCGCCGCGGCGCCGAGGTCACCGTCGTCACGTGCACCCTCGGCGAGCAGGGCGAGGTCATCGGCGAGCCGTACCAGAACCTGGTGGCCGACCGTGCCGACCAGCTCGGGGGCTTCCGCATCGCCGAGCTCATGGCCTCCCACGAGGCGCTCGGGGTGAAGGGCCGCTTCCTCGGCGCGCCGGGGAAGTACCGCGACTCGGGCATGGCCGGCGACCCCGCCTCGAGGGACCCGCGGGCCTTCGGCAACCGCTACGACGAGGCCGCCGAGGACCTCAAGCAGCTCTTTGAGGAGCTCGAGCCCGACGTCGTCGTCACCTACGACGAGCGCGGCGGCTACGGGCACCCCGACCACGTGCAGATCCACCGCCTCGTCATGGCGGAGGTCGCCGAGCGCCCGGTGCGCCGTGTCCTGTGGACCGTGCGCGACCGCAAGAGCTTGGATGCGGGCTCCGCGGCGATCCGCACGCTGCCCGAGGGCTGGCGCCGCCCCGAGGACGGGGAGCTCGACGCCGTCGACAAGCCCGACCTCCACGTCGCGCTCGACCGGCAGGACGTCTCCCGCAAGATCGAGGCGCTCGGCTGCCACCCCACGCAGGTGTGGGTCGCCGACGGGCGGGTCTCCCGCACGAACCCCACGCCGGCGCGCGCCGCGATCAACGGCGACGCGGCGGTGGGCTGCTACGCGCTCTCCAACCTCATCGCCCAGCCGATCACCGCCGCCGAGCACGTCATCCTCGGCGCCGGCGAGCCGCTGCCCGAGGACGCCCGAGACGCGGACGGCTTCGGCGACCCGGCGGCGGGCCTGGTGCCCGGCGGGGCCGGGCTCCCCTAGCCCGCGGGGCGCGGCGGCTCCCAAAAAAGCGACAAGCGGCGAACACGACAAACGACGGAGGCGAGGCGGCGGTGGCGAGCAACCCTTCTTCCACCCCGGACCCGGGGGAGCCGAACGGCGCGGCCGACGACGCGCCGCGCCCGGTCGTGCGCCGCGACGTCTCCCGCGGGGAGAAGGCCGTCGGCCTGGGCTTCCTTAGCCTCGGGGCGGCGGTGTCCTGCGCGCTCGAGGTGATCTACCTGGGCCTGCGCGTCGAGGCCGCCGGCGCGGCCATCGCCATGCCCATCACGGTTGTCCTGGCATTTTCATTTAACCTCGTGCTCACGCGCACGGCGCTGCTCTGGGACCGGCGGCCGGGGCTTGCCGGGCTGCCTCTTTTCGTCTGGCTCGCGGTCTACGTGGGATTCCTGCTTATCCCCCTGGCGACCGGGGACGTCTGGCTGCTCGACTCCATCCGTTCGGTCGCGCTGCTCGCCGCGGGCGCCGCCGGCGGCGGTTGGCCACTGATTGCGCGCAAGTGACATACTTGAGAGTCCGTACGGCACGGCCGGGCACACGGCCTTTATTCACGTAAAAAGGGCCCGGTCGCGCCGCTGGGAACCCTATTTTTGAATCTCGAAGTTTTCCGTGATGGGAGTATCTGAAGCCAGATGACCTACACCATCGCCCAGCCCTGCGTCGACGTCAAGGACCGCTCCTGCGTCGAGGAGTGCCCGGTCGACTGCATCTACGAGGGCAAGCGGTCGCTCTACATCCACCCCGACGAGTGCGTCGACTGCGGCGCCTGCGAGCCGGCCTGCCCGGTCGAGGCGATCTTCTACGAGGACGACGTGCCCGACGAGTGGCTCGAGTACAACGACGCGAACGCCGCGTTCTTCGACGACCTCGGCTCCCCGGGCGGGGCTCAGGGGACCGGGCCGCAGGACTTCGACCCGCCGTTCGTCGCCGAGCTGCCGCCGCAGAACCAGGACTAGGACGATGACCCACCACCGCTCGCGCTTGAGCGCCGCCCTGCCCGACTTCCCGTGGGACTCGATCGCCGAGGACCGCGAGCGCGCGAAGTCCCACCCGGACGGCCTCGTGGACCTCTCGGTGGGCTCGCCGGTCGACCCGGTGGCGCCGAGCAT
Source organism: Corynebacterium otitidis ATCC 51513 (assembly GCF_000296405.1). Lineage (GTDB taxonomy): Bacteria > Actinomycetota > Actinomycetes > Mycobacteriales > Mycobacteriaceae > Corynebacterium > Corynebacterium otitidis. Next base: position 459,690 of record NZ_JH815193.1, on the reverse strand, counting down.
TCAGCTCGCGCTCTCCGAGGCCGCCGCCGAGCCCGGCTACCCCACGACCGCCGGCACCCCGGAGCTCATCGACGCGATCGTCGAGTCGCTCTCGCGCCGCTACGGCGTCGAGGGCTTGAGCACCTCGGCGGTGCTGCCGGTGGTGGGCACCAAGGAGGCCATCGCCTGGCTGCCGACGCTTCTGGGCCTCGGCCGCGGGGAGCTCGCGGAAGCCACCGTCATCATCCCGCCGCTGGCGTATCCCACCTACGAGGTGGGCGCCCGGCTCGCGGGCGTCGACGTCGTGCGCAGCGAGAACCCCGCCCGCGACGAGCGGGACCTTTCGGGCGCGGGGCTCATCTACCTCAACTCGCCCTCGAACCCGACCGGCAAGGTCTTGGAGCCCGAGGTGCTCAAGGAGATCGTCTCGTGGGCGCGAGAGAACGACGTCGTCGTCGCCTCCGACGAGTGCTACCTCGGGCTCAACTGGGACCAGTCGCGCCCCGCGCGCTCCATCCTCGACCCGGCGGTCTCCGGCGGCAGCGTCGAGGGGCTCATCGCCATCCACTCGCTGTCGAAGACCTCGAACCTCGCGGGCTACCGGGCGGGCTTCTTCGCCGGCGACGAGGAGCTCATCGCCGAGCTTCGGCTGCTGCGCAAGCACGCGGGCCTCATCGTGCCCGGCCCCATCCAGGCCGCCATGGTCGCAGCTCTAAACGACGACGACCAGGAGCACCTCCAGAAGCTGCGCTACGCCAACCGCCGCGCCGACCTCGCCCGCGCGCTTGGCGAGGCGGGGCTGGCGATCGCCGACTCCACCGGCGGGCTCTACCTGTGGGCCACCCGCGGGGAGAGCGGCCGCGACACCGTCTCCTGGCTCGCCGACCTGGGGATCATCGCCGCGCCCGGCGACTTCTACGGCCCCGACGGCGAGCGCTTCGTGCGCTTCTCCCTGACCGCCACCGACGAGGCCATCTCCGAGGCCTACCGGCGCCTCTCCGCCGCGAAGTAGCGGCGAGGGATTTCCCCGCGCGCGCCGCCCGGGACTAAAATTGCCCCGGTCGCGCGGCGGCCGCCCCGCTCCGTTTTGCGGAGGCGCCGCCCCGGCCGACAGCGCAGTCGAGGAGCTTTAAGGGGCGCATCCGGTTTGGTTGAGGGGCAGGCGGCGAGCCGCATCGTGGACACCTCCCGGCAGTTCGTGAAGTTCGGCATCGTCGGCGGCTCCGGGACGATCGTCAACCTCGTCGTCGTCGCGGCCGCCCGCACGCTCGCCGGCGCGATCGGCGGGGTCTCCGAGCACGACGTGTTCTTCAACCTCTTTGGCACCGAGTACAACGTGCGCTGGTACCACGTCTTCGTCGTCCTCGGCTTCCTCGTGGCGAACCTCTCGAACTACCAGATCAACCGGTGCTGGACGTTCCGCGGGCGGGTGGCGCGCAGCTGGCTGCGCGGCTTCATCCCCTTCCTCCTCACAGGCGTCGGCGCCCTCGTCGTGAGCCAGGTGGTCGTCACGCTTCTCATGAACCCCACCTCGCCCATCGCGCTGCCGGCCGACGTGTTCGACGACTCGTCGTTCATCCGCACGAAGCTCTACTGGGCGACGATGATCGGCATCCTCGTCTCCACGCCGGTGAACTTCCTCATCAACAAGCTCTGGGCGTTCCGCGGCCCGCGCTTCCAGCGCGTCTCCCCGAAGGAGCGCGAGACCCCCGGCTTCGGGGTGATGGGCACCGGCGAGCCCGCCGAGCCCGTCCCCGCGGAGCCCGCCCGCCGCGGCTAGCACGACCCGCGCCGCGGCCGGGGTACCGGAAACCCGCCTCCCCGCGGCGGGGAGGGGAGTCCCTCCCGGCACCGATTCGACGAGACGCGCAAAGGGCCCCGGCCCGCCCAAGCGGCGGGCCGGGGCCCTGGTTCGTGTGCCGCGCCGCGCAGTGGCCGCGGCGCGGTAGCGCTAGTTCGCGTGGAGCTCCGCGTTGAGGGTGACCTCGGTGGCGTTGGGGATCGCCTCGATCGCGCCGCTGATGGAGTCTCGGCGAAGCAGTACGCCGCTCACCCCGGAGATTCGCGACGCCTTCACCGAGTCGCCGTCCGTCGCGCCGAGCGCCTCGGCGACGGCGCCGCGCGCGACGACCTTCGCGCCCGCGGTGACGTACAGGCCCGCCTCGACGACGCAGTTGTCGCCGAGCGAGATGCCCACGCCCGAGTTCGCGCCGAGCAGGCAGCCCTCCCCGATGGAGATGACCTCCTTGCCGCCGCCGGAGAGCGTGCCCATCACCGAGGCGCTGCCGCCGAGGTCGGAGCCGTCGCCGACGACGACGCCCGCGGAGATCCGGCCCTCGACCATGGAGTGGCCGAGCGTGCCGGCGTTGAAGTTGACGAAGCCCTCGTGCATGACGGTGGTGCCCTCCGCGAGGTAGGCGCCGAGGCGCACGCGGTTCGCATCCCCGATGCGCACGCCGGAGGGCACGACGTAGTCGACCATGCGAGGGAACTTGTCGACGAGGTAGACCGTGACCGGCCCGCGGCGCGTAAGCCGCGCGCGCACGAGCTCGAAGTCGGTCGTCGAGCAGGGCCCGAAGTTCGTCCACACGACGTTGTTGAGCTTCCCGAACAGCCCGTCGAGGTTCTGGCCGTGGGGCTTGACCAGCCGGTGGGAGAGCAGGTGGAGGCGCAGGAACGCGTCGTAGGTGTCCGCCGGGGCCTCGTCAAGGTCCCCGATGGTGGTCTCCACGGCGACGCGCGCGACGCCGCGGTCCTCGTCCGCGCCGACGAGCTCGGCGAGGTGCCCGGGCGCGGTATCGAGGCGCTCCGTGCCGGGGCGCGCCGGCTCGTCTGCGAGCTTCGGCGCGGGGTACCACACGTCGAGGACCTCGCCGGTGTGGGTGATCGTCGCTAGGCCTGTTGCGTTGGCAGAAGTCATGCCCCCGAACCTACCGCACGCCCGCCCGCCCGCTCCGCGGGGCGGGCGGGGCCGTGACTCGCTAAGGCCCTACTGCCTGCCGCGGCGGGAGGGGGAGACCGGCGCGGGCGAGTTGCGCTGTGCGTAGTGGGTGATCGCCGAGGCGACGAGCAGCACGACGCTCACGCCGGCGACGGAGACGAGCTGGAAGCGCGCGTCCGCGTCGAAGAGCATGAGCAGGATGAGCGCGGCGAGCGCGATGAGCGTGGTCCACGCGAGCCACGGGTAGCCCCACATCCGCACCTGGGCGATCTCGCCGTTGCGCTCGAGCTCGGGGTGGAGCTTGAGGTAGCTCAAAACGATCATGACCCACACGACGACGAGGCAGCCGCCCACGGCGCTAAGGAGGAAGTCGAGCAGCCCGGTGGGGTTCCACCACTGCAGCGCCACGGAGCCGAACGCGAAGACCATGGAGAGCACCACCGCGGGGATGGGCACCCCCGCGTCGTTGGTGCGACGGAAGACGCCGGGCGCGTCGCGGTCGACGGCGAGGTTGTAGCACACCCGCGAGGAGGCGTAGATCTGCGCGTTTAACGCGGAGAGCAGCGCCACGACGATGACGGCCTCCATGATGACGACGGCGCCGGGGATGTCGGCGAGCCCAAGCACCATGGTGAACGGCGACTCGGCGGCGGTGTCGGCGTCGCCGATCTGCTCGTAGGGCAAAAGGAAGCTAATGACGAGGACGGAGCCGACGTAGAACACGCCGATGCGCCAGATCACGGCGCGCACCGCCCGCTTGATGGAGTTGCCCGGCTCGGTGGACTCGGCGGCGGCGATGGTGACGATCTCGATGCCGCCGAACGCGAACGCCACGGCGAGCAGCCCCGCGGCGAGGCCGGGCAGCCCGTTGGGCATGAACCCGTCGCCGAGGAAGTTCTCCGTGCCGACGAAGCTGTGGCCCGGCAACCAGCCGAAGATGAGGGCCACGCCGATGACGAGGAACACGCAGATGACCGCGACCTTGATGATCGCGAACCAGTACTCGAACTCGCCGAAGCCCCGCACGGCCGCGAAGTTGACGACCGCGAAGAACACCACGGCGATGAGCGCGGGGATCCACGGCTCGACGTCGAACCACGCGCCCATGATCGCCGCGGCGCCGGTCATCTCCGAGCCCATGACGCCGATGAGCATGAACCAGTAGAGCCAGCCGAGGTAGAACCCGCCCCAGTGGCCGAAGGCCTGCCGGGCGTAGGTGGCGAACGAGCCCGAGGAGGGCCTGGCGGCGGCCATCTCGCCGAGCATCTGCATCACCAGCACGACGAGCGCGCCCGCGATGACGTAGGCGATGAGGATCGCGGGCCCGGCCGCGCTGATCCCCACCCCGGTGCCGAGGAAGAGGCCGGCGCCGATCGCGGAGCCCAGCCCCATCATCGTGAGGTGGCGGGTTTTTAAGCCCTTGCCCTCGGCGGGGCTGACCGTGCCGGCGGTCGTGGTTGCGTTCATGGCCAGAAAGTTTAGCCCCCTGGCCTGCGCGGGCGCCCGCGGGGTGAGGCGGGTCGAATAGGGTGGGGCGGGTGACTTCCGAGCGCCAGATTCCGACCGACGCCGCGCCGCTCGACCTGCGGGCCGATCCCGTGGAGCTCGCCCGGCGGCTCATCGACATCCCCAGCCCCTCCCGCCACGAGGGGCCGATCGCCGACGCCATCGAGCAGGCGCTCCGCGGACTCGGCGGGGACCTGTGGGTGCGCCGGCTCGGCAACACCGTCGTCGCGCGCACCGACCGGGGCCTTTCGGAGCGCGTCGTGCTCGCCGGGCACGTCGACACCGTGCCCATCGCCGACAACGTTCCCCATCGCGCGATCACCGACGACGCCGGCCGGGAGGCGATTTTCGGCTGCGGGGCGGTCGACATGAAGACCGGCCTGGCGGTCTACCTGCACGCGTTCGCGGCCCTCCACGACTCCGAGGACCTCAAGCGGGACCTCACGCTCGTGGCCTACGAGGCCGAGGAGGTCGACGCGCGCCACAACGGGCTGCGCCACGTCGCCGAGGCCCACCCCGAGTGGCTCGCGGGCGACATCGCCCTGCTCGGCGAGCCCTCCGAGGGCATCGTCGAGGCCGGCTGCCAGGGCTCCATCCGGCTAAAGATCGACGCGGCGGGCACCCGCGCCCACTCGGCGCGCGCGTGGCTCGGCGACAACGCCATCCACCGCCTCGCGCCGGTGCTCGCGAAAACCGCCGACTACGAGCCCCGCGAGGCCGTCGAGGTCGGCGGCTGCACCTACCGGGAGGGCCTCAACGTCGTCGGCATCGAGGGTGGGGTGGCCACCAACGTCATCCCCGACGAGGCGAGCCTGCTCGTCAACTTCCGCTACGCCCCCGACCGGGAGGCGAACGACGCGATGGACCACCTCGTCGAGGTTCTCGGGGTGCCGCACCCGGGCTACGAGCCCGGCGGGGAGGCCACCGGCGAGGGCCTGAGCGTCCGCGTCGAGGACTTCTCCGGGGCCGCGGCGCCCGGCCTCGACGAGCCGGCCGCCGCCTCGCTGCTTCACGCGGTGGGCGGGGAGTTCCGCGCGAAGTACGGCTGGACGGACGTCTCCCGCTTCGGGGAGCTCGGCATCCCGGCGGTCAACCTCGGCTGCGGCGACCCGGGGTTCGCCCACAAGCGCGACGAGCAGTGCCCCACATCCGAGATCACCGGCCTGTCGGAGACGCTGTCGACCTACCTGACCTCCTAGGCGACAGGCGGCGCCGCTGCCGGTAGCGTCGAGCCCATGACGACCACCCCTCATCGATCCGACGACCCGCGCCGCCACCGCGCCAGGCGCACGCTGCGCGGCCCCGTGCTCCTCGACAGCGAGGGCACCAAGGAGTCCACCTACGACCAGCGGCTCCTGGAGCTGCCCGCCGACCACGACTGGATGCACGCCGACCCGTGGCGCATCCTGCGCATCCAGTCGGAGTTCGTCTCGGGCTTCGACGCGCTCGCCGACCTGCCGCGCGCGGTGAGCATCTTAGGCTCCGCGCGGGTCAAGGAGGGCCACGAGTACTACGAGCTCGGCCGCGCCGCCGGGAGGCGCCTCGCCGAGGAGAAGTACGCCGTCGTCACCGGCGGCGGCCCAGGCCTCATGGAGGCCGCGAACCGCGGCGCCTACGAGGCCGGCGGGAAGTCCGTGGGGCTCGGCATCGAGCTGCCCCACGAGGACGAGCTCAACCCCTACGTCGGCCTGGGGCTCAACTTCCGCTACTTCTTCGTCCGCAAGGTCATGTTCCTCAAGTACACCCAGGGCTTCATCTGCCTGCCCGGGGGCTTCGGGACCTTAGACGAGCTCTTCGAGGTGCTCTGCATGGTCCAGACCGGCAAGGTCACCGACTACCCCATGGTGCTCCTCGACAAGGAGTACTGGGGCGGTCTCGTCGACTGGATCCGCGAGCGGCTCGTCAAGGAGAACATGATCGACGAGACCGACCCCGACCTCTTCCTCGTCACCGACTCCGTCGACGAGGCGATGGACTACATCCTCAAGGCCCATAGCACCGCCGTGAACCGCGCCACGAGGCTCCGCGAGGAGCCCTAAGGCCCCGCCGCCGCCAACCCACCCCTCCCGCCCGGCCGCACCCAGAGCGACGGCGTTGTGCCGCATCCCACCGCGGCCCGGGAGGGGTGTCACATATCCTGGCTCGTAGTCGAGCTATCCTTAAGGCTTCGTGACAGGCGACTGGCTTCGTCGTTCCTCAAGGTGAGTAAGGGGCTTTCGATCAATGCTCTCCGACGTCATTGACGTGCTCGCGGACCCCGCGGACGGGTCCGCCCTGCGCGGGGAGGACAACTTCTCCCGCATCGTCTCCGAGACCGGCCACAGCTTCGACGTCGCCCGGCAGGGCTACGTCAACCTCGTCGGGGGCGGGGGCCGCAAGTTCCAGGGCGACGACATGGAGATGCTCCTCGCCCGCGAGGCGTTCCTCTCCGGCGGGCACTTCGCGCCCTTCGTCGAGGCCGTGAGCGGCGCCGTCGCCGACGGCATCGACCAGAACCCCGAGGCCGGCGAGCGGCCCGTCGTCTGCGAGGTGGGAGCTGGCACCGGCTACTACCTCGCCCACACCCTCGACTCCATCGAGGGCGCGCGCGGCGTGGGGCTGGATGTGTCGGTGCCCGCGGCGAAGCACCTCGCCAAGTGCCACCCCAGGGTCGGCGCGGTCGTCGCCGACGCGTGGCAGCGCCTGCCGCTCAAGGACCACTCCATCGACGCGATCACCGTGATCTTCGCGCCGCGCAACGCCGCGGAGTTCGCCCGCGTCCTCAAGCCCGGCGGGGAGGTCGTGGTCCTCACCGCGGACCCCGGGCACCTGAAGGAGCTGCGTGACCCGCTGGGCATCATCGACGTCGAGAAGGGCAAGGTCGAGCGCCTCATCGCGCAGGCCGAGGGGCTGCTCAGCCCCATCGGCGAGCCCGAGCTCGTCGAGTTCGAGATGGACCTCGACCAGGAGTCCATCGCCGCGCAGGTCGGCATGAGCCCCTCGGCGCGCCACCTCGAGCCCGGGGTGCTTAACGAGCGGATCCAGACGCTGCCCGAGCAGATGCGCGTCACCGCTCGCGCGACGATCACGCGGCTCGCCCCCGCCTCCTAACGCTCGGCCCCGGGCGCCGGGCCGCCCCGGGCTTCGTGCCGCGCCGGGGCGGTCGGCGCCGCCGCGCTAGGCGGCCCGGCTATGCTCGCCTGCAGTGGCGCCGGACACGGGCGCCGGGAAATGAGAGACGAGCCGGCCCGCGGCCGGGGATGAAGACACCGAGGAGGAGACCGAGGATGGCAGACGAGAAGAGCCCCGGCGGCGAGAACTTCTGGCTGAGCAACCGCCCGGCGGCCAACCAGGGCGCCGGCGCCCAGGAGCAGCGCGCGCAGCAGGCCCCCGCGGGCGGGCAGCGCCCAGAGGGCGAGTCCTCGCGCCGCTCCGGGGGTGCGCGCCACTCCCAGCAGCCGGGCGGGCAGCAGTCCGCCGCGTCCCAGCAGTCCGCGCAGGCGGGGCAGCAGCAGCCCGCTCCGCAGCAGCCCGCGCAGGGCGGGGGCCAGGAGCAGGCGGCCTACGCGGCGGCCCCGCAGGAGCCCACCGGCGGCGGGATCCCGCTCGGCCACGAGCTGAGCGCCGCGAACGGCGGCCAGGCGCAGCCCTTCCTCCCGGTCGTGCTCGCCGGGCCGCACAAGAACGGCGTGGCGCTCGCCTCGGCGGTGCTGGGCATCGCCGGGCCGATCCTGCAGCTCACGCTGATCGGCATCCTGCCGTCGCTGGGCGTGGCGCTCGCCGCGCTCGTTTTGGGCATCCTCGGGCTGCGCCGCGCCGCGCACATCGACGGGCCCTACCAGCGCCGCGACCTCGCGATCCTCGGCATCGTCATGGGCGCGATCCCGCTGGTTATCGGGCTGTTGCTGCTCATCACCGGAGCGAGCGTTATCACCGGGTTGTTCACCGGCATCGCGGGCAGCGAGTTCGGGTCCTACTAGCCGGACGAGGCCCTGAAAAAAGGGCGCCCGCGGCGGGCGCCCTCTTGACCCCCCGGGGATCGGCGTGCAGGCGCCTCCCCGGGGTTTTTCTTATGCTTCGCTGCCGGCGCGGGTGATCTCGTTGGCGACCTCGGCGTTGCCGGTCGTGGCGGGGCGCAGCCCGGAGCAGCCGCCCTCGATGTAGACGCGGCTGGCCATCGTCACCTGGCCGGAGTCGGCGAAGATCTCGACGGTCTTGCCGTCGACGATGACGGTGAGCGAGTCGCTGTCGGCCTCCTCGAGGCTCGCGGCCGCGGGCTCGGAGCCCTCGTGGTAGGGGTTCATCGAGCGGTCCAGCTCGAGGCGGTCGCCGCGGTGGGTGACCCGGGCTGCGACCTCGCCCTCGCTGTCGAGGATGTCGAGGGTCAGCGAGGACTCGCCGTCGGCGGGGATCTCCGCGAGCCCGGTCCACGAGCGCGCCCGGTTGGAGTCGCTCACGGCGCTCAAGATGCCCGGCACGGGGGTCTGGTAGACCAGCCCGCCCTGGAGGCTTAAGAGCCTGGGCATGGAGATGGCGTTGGCCCAGCCCTCGGCCTTCAGGGAGGGGTGCTTGGACGGGTCGTCGAGCCTTCCCACGCCGCCCATGAGCCCGACGATGATGGCGGTGTCGTAGACGCTGCCGCCGTTGAACTCGCGCCCGGCGATGTGCGTGTTGCGCGGCCGGGTGAAGTCGTGGCCGTGGTCGATGCGGCGGAAGGGCTGCTCGACGGTGAACTCCGCGCCGCTGAGCGTGCCGACCAGGTAGCCGGAGACGTCCACCCCGTCGCGCTCGAGGTTGACCAAGAGGATGTCGCGGATCCCGCCGTCGACCTCGTCGCGGAGCCTAACGAGCCTGGGGCTCACGACCGCGTGCTCGTTCTCCAGCCCGCTGTCCTTGCCGGTGAAGGACAACACCCCGGTCAGCGTGAAGTCGCGCCCGTCGGGGCTCTCGAGGATGACGAGCCTGGGCCCGGAGGTGTTGTCCGCGACGGCGAGCATGAGCCAGCCGTCGTGGCCGGCGGCACGCTCGTCCTCGTCGCGCCAGGCCGGCACGACGCAGGGGGAGCGGAAGTTGCGCAGGCTCTCGGCCTCGCCGGCGGCGTCGGTCACGACCGGGCCCTCGCGGAGCACCCCGGGGTCGAGGGCGAGCTCCTCGGACTGGAGGTCGAGGGTCGTCTCGGCGAGGTCGTCGATCCGGGCGAGGTGCACCTCCCGCGAGCCGCCCCGCACGGAGGTGAAGTAGAGGTTCACGCCCGAGCCGTCAACGACGCCCGCGCCGGCGCGCAGGGAGTCCTCCCCGTCCTCGGGGGCGAGCACGTCGTCGAGCTCCTCCCAGTCGAAGGGGTTCTGCTCGGAGGCCTGGTGGCCCCACCGGGACGGCGCGCCGAGCTCCGGCTGGTACTGGTGGAAGAGGTGCCACGTGGCCCCGTCGACGACGACCGTGGCCGGGGCGTTGAGCACGCCCCGCTCCGGGATCATGTGGAGCTCGGGGCGGAACCGGGTCGTCGGCTGGGGCTCGTCCATGGGGGTGTCTCTCTCCTCCGGTCCTGTTGTGTCGAAAACCAATCGTCGGGTGCTTGGGGCTTGAGTCGCCCGGGCCGCGGGCCGGTAGGCGCCGGCCGGGCGTGCCCCGCCATTGTTGCCCCAAGCGGCGACTGCTCGCAGAAGCCGCAGCTCAGCGCGGCTATCCTTCGGCTAGCGCCTGGTCACCACCGTCATGCCCGCGCCGAGGGGCAGGTGGGTGACGACCGCGGGAGCGGGGCCGTCGCCGGTGGCGCGGCCGAGCTCCTCGGCCTCCTCGATCGCGGCGCGCGCCGCGGCCGTGACCCGGTCGGTGCGGGAGGCTTGCGCGACGGTGCCGTCGAGCAGGAGGTCGGCGACGACGAGCGAGCCGCCGGGGGAGAGCAGCGGCCACGCCGCGGCGAGCAGCGCGGAGGCGTCTCTGGGATCGACGTCGAGGTAGACGAGCTGGTAGGAGCCCTCGGCCATCCGGCCGAGCACGTCGAGCGGCTGGGAGGTGAGGAAGCGGCCCGCGCCGGGGCGGTAGCCCGCGCGCTTGAGCGCGAGCGCGGCCTGGCGCTTGTGCTCGGCCTCGGGGTCGATGCCGGTGACCGTCAGCCCCTCGGCGAGCCCGCGCAGCAGGTAGAGGCTCACCACGCCGGCGGCTGGGGTCACGGCGATCGCGCCGGAGGAGTCGGGGTGGCTGCCCGCCGCCGCGAGCGTCGCGAGCAGCCGGCCGGTCTGCTCGTCGGGCAGCGCGAGGCCCAGCTCCTCGGCCTCTTGGCGCGCGAGGCCTAGGGCCTCCTCGTCGCCGACCGCGGCGGGGCGCGCCGCGACGAAGTCCGCCAACGAATCACTAGCTTTGTCAGTCACGGGCCCCAGCATAGAAGTTTCGGGGCGCGCCGCGGCCGAGGCGCGGCGGCGAAAGTCTCAGCGGACTCACAGAATAATAACTGGTCACCGGGTGGAACCGGGAAGCGCGGCCTGGCACGATAGTGGCGTATGAGTTCCAACGAGCGCGAGGCCAGCCCCGCCCCCGAGGCGGGGGAGGACGCCGCGGGCGCCGGCGGCACGGACGACTTCGACGCCGGCCGCGGCGAGATGCCCGACTGGGAGAGCCTCGTCGCGGAGCACGCCGACGGGGTCTACCGGCTCGCGTTTCGGCTCTCGGGCAACAAGCACGACGCCGAGGACCTCACCCAGGAGACGTTCATGCGCGTCTTCCGCTCGCTGAAGACCTACAAGCCGGGCAGCTTCCGCGGCTGGCTGCACCGCATCACCACCAACCTGTTTTTGGACATGGTGCGCCACCGCCAGACCATCCGGATGGAGGCCCTGCCCGAGGACTACGACCGGGTGCCGGGCAGCGAGCCCACGCCCGAGCAGGCCTTCCAGGCCAACAACCTCCACCCCGTGCTCCAGGAGGCGCTCGACGAGATGAGCGCCGAGTTCCGCGTCGTGCTCGTGCTCTGCGACGTCGTGGGCATGAGCTACGAGGACATCGCCGACACCCTCGGGGTGAAGATGGGCACGGTGCGCTCCCGCATCCACCGGGCCCGCAGCCAGCTGCGCGCCGCGGTCAACGCCGCAGCCGAAAACAGCGCCGACGCCCACGCGCTGCTGCCCGTCTCCCAGCGCTAAACCCCGCGCCCGGCCGGTCTGCCTCCCGCCCCGTGGAACCGCGCGCGGCCCTCGCCCGTTGACAGGGCGACAGGCGAAAGAGACCACAGGCGCCGCGGCCCCGCCCGCGGCGCGAGCGAGGGAGGCGGTGTGAGATGCCGGACCGGGCGTCGGACAGGCAGGCCGAAACCTTCGCCTCGGTGGAGCACCTAAGCCTCGAGGCGGTCGCGGCGTTTGTCGACCACGAGCTCAGCCCCAGGGCGATGCGCCGGGCCGCCTATCACCTCGCCCGCTGCGAGGAGTGCCGCCGCGAGGTGTCCTCCCAGTGGGGTGCGGCCGATATCGTCCACTCCTGCAACGACGACGTGCGCGCCCCCAGCGAGCTCGTCGCCAGGCTGAAGAAGATGGGCTCGCAGCCGCCGGGCCCGGGCCCGGGCGCCGAGGCCACGCCGACCGCCCGGTCGAACTCGCTCACCGACCTTATTGAGACGCTCGTGCGGATGATGCGCCACTAGGCCCAGCCCGGGTCTGCCGGCCGCCCCAGAAAGGGCCGGCGGGGATGCGGCGCTACGAGGGCGCGAGCGATAGGCTAGGCCCCGTGTTCAGCAATATCGGGTGGGGCGAGATCCTCGTGTGCGTCGTCATCGCGGCGATCGTCATCGGGCCCGAGCGCCTGCCCGAGCTCGTAAAGAACATCCAGGCCGCGGTGCACGCGGCCCGCGGCGCGATCCGCAACGCCCGCGCGGAGCTCGACGGCTCCCTCGGCGAGGAATTCGACGAGCTGCGCAAGCCCATCGCCGAGGTGGCGCGCTGGCAGCGCATGGGCCCGCGCGCGGCGCTCACCCAGGCCCTCTTCGAGGGCGATGAGTCCGCCCTCGACGACTTCGATCCCCGGCGCATCATGGCCGGCGACACCGCCGGCGAGGCCTACCGCGCGAAGAACCGCCAGGCGCGCCGCTCCGGGAGCGAGGAGCGCACGCCCAGCCCGATGAAGGGCGCCGGCCCCCGCGCCGCCGAGGCGCGGCGCGCGGACTCCGATGCCGGGGTCGCCGCCCGCCCCGGGCGCGAGAATTCCGCCGCGGGCGAGGCGCCCGCCGCTCAGGCTCGGGGCGCCCAGCAGGGCCGCGCCCGGCTGGCGCTCGGCGGGGGCGGCGTCGACTGGGACGCCATCTGGTAGCCGCGCCCCGGGAAGCGCCGCCCGGGCGTGCCGGCGGAGCGGATAAGACGAACTCCCCGGCCGGTGGGCCGGGGAGAGTTTATTCGCTGTCTGCTAGTTGGGCGTGACGCCGAGCGGACGGCCGGCGAGCGAGTCGCGGCGCACCGCGAGCTTGTCGGCGATCGCGCGCAGCTCCTGGGCTGCCGGGGAGTCCGGCTCGGAGGCGACGACCGGGGTGCCGGTGTCGCCGTGGATGCGCAGCGCCGGGTCGAGCGGGACCCGGCCGAGCAGCGGCACGTCCCCGCCGGTGAGCACCCCGAGGCGCTCGGCGACGGTCTCCCCGCCGCCGGAGCCGAACACGTCGAGCGTCGTGCCGTCCGGCAGGCGCATCGCGGACATGTTCTCCACGACGCCGGCGATGCGCTGGCGGGTCTGCTGCGCGAGCGAGCCGGCCCGCTCGGCGACCTCCGCGGCGGCGCTCTGCGGGGTGGTGACGATGACGAGCTCGGCATTCGGGATGAGCTGCGCCACCGAGATCGCCACGTCGCCCGTGCCCGGCGGTAGGTCGAGCAGCAGCACGTCCAGGCTGCCCCAGAACACGTCGGTGAGGAACTGCTGGATCGCGCGGTGGAGCATCGGGCCGCGCCACACGATCGGCGCGTTGCCCTCGACGAACTGCCCCACCGAGATGAAATGCACGCCGTGGGCGATCGGCGGGAGGATCATGTCCTCCTCCATCACCGTCGGCGGCTGGTCCGAGCCGAGCAGTCCCGGGATGGAGTGGCCGTAGATATCGGCGTCGAGAATGCCCACCTCGAGGCCGCGGGAAGCGAGCGAGAGCGCGAGGTTCGCCGTCACCGAGGACTTGCCGACCCCGCCCTTCCCGGAGGCCACCGCGAAGACCCGGGTGGTGGAGTCTGGCTTGGCGAAGGGGATCTCCGGCTCGGGGCCGCGCAGCTTGGTGCGCAGCTCGCGGCGCTGCTCGTCGCTCATCACCCCGGTCTCGATGGTGACCTCGCCGACGCCCTCGAGGTCCTCGACCGCGGCGCGCACGTTGGTATTGAGTGTGTCCTTCATCGGGCAGCCCGCGATGGTGAGCAGGAGCTTCACGGTCACGTCCGCGCCCGAGACGCGGACCTCGGGGATCATCCCCAGCTCGGTGACCGGCCTGCCGAGCTCGGGGTCGTTGACACGGGAGAGCGCCTCCCTGACGGTCGACTCGTCGATGCTAGCCATATGGCACTCAACCTAGTACGGCCCGCGGCCCGAGTACATTCCTTAAGTTTCCTGGGGCCACGACAACCGTCAGGCCCGAGCCGACGCCCGGTGAGACGGGGCGATAGGGTTTTCGGCTCGCGGCGCTCGCCCGTCGACGGGGCGGGGCGGGCGCCGGTATCGTGGCGAGAGAAGAAATAAGAAAGACCTAGTGGACGGCGCGGCGACGCGCCGCGCCGCCCACCCCCTCGCCACCACACCGATGGGGGAGGGGGAGGGCGGCGATGACGAGAGGAGTTGTGGCACCAAGCGCTATGGCGAACCCTAATTACGGACCCCAGGGCGGCCGCGACGCGGTCGCGGCCCAGCAGGCCGCCGCGGAACGGCAGCGCCCCAGCGGCTGGCCGGTCGGCAGCTTCCACACCTACGCCGAGGCCCAGCAGGCCGTCGACATGCTCTCCGACCGGGGCTTCCCCGTCGAACAGCTCACCATCGTCGGCGTCGACCTCCTCCAGGTCGAGAACGTCACCGGCCGGCTCACCTGGCCGAAGGTCCTCGGCGGCGGGGCGCTCTCCGGCGGGATCTTCGGCCTCTTCGTCGGGCTTCTGCTTTCCCTGTTTAGCCCCGGCTTCATCCTCGGCCCGCTCGTCGTCGGCGTTGTTATCGGCGTGATCTTCGGGCTCATCTTCTCCGCGATCCCCTACGGCATGAGCCAGGGCAAGCGCGACTTCACCTCGGCGACGACGATCGTCGCCGGGCGCTACGACGTGCTCTGCGCCCCGGCGAACGCCGAGGAGGCCCGCGACCTCATCGCCAACTCCCAGCGCACCCAGACCCCGCCGGTGGGCGACACGCCGCTTGCGGGCCCCGGCGCAGAGCAGGTCGACCGCGAGTGGACCGGGCGCGACGACGAGGCCGCTACGCCGTCGCCCGAGGAGCCGGCCCGCGGCTTCTCGTTTGGGGCGACCGGCCCCGTCGAGCAGGGCGGTAAGGACACCGAGTCGCCGAAGGCGGAGTCCGGAAAGGCTTCCGACCGCGACGACGGGAACAGCGGCGGAGAGCGCTAGCCCCTCAGCCGCGGCCCGGGCGCGAGCCTGGGCAACTAAGACACGACGCGGCGCCTCGAGGACACCGGTTCCTTCGGGCGCCGCGTCGCTGTGCATTTATCCCCTGATGCGGGGTGACGGGCTCGCGTACGCCGCGAATAGTTTCTATGCAAACAAATATATAAGCACTGCCAAGGAAAGCGCGCTGATCTGGCAGTTAACTGTGAGTGCCGTATGGCGTTGTTGTGGCCAGCGCTTAAAGCTATCTTATGCTGCAGTGTCCGCGTCGTTGCACGCGTCGGGGACGCAGGCTGCCGAGGCCTGCCGCCCGCGCCGGGGTCCTCGGGCACGCACTGTTCCACGTAGTTAGTGAGGCTATCTGTCTATGTCTTCTCGTATTTCCGGGTCTAACCCGGCCTGGCGCCGGGCGCTGCTCGGCGGCAGCGTGGCGATCGCCGTGGCCGCCAGCGGCGCGGTGGTCCTGCCTAACAGCCCCCTCGTCCCCAGCGCCGTCGCCCAGGAGGCCGGCCAGTCGGAGAACGCGGCCCCGCAGGGCCGCGAGATCATCGACGCCGACGCCATTGCCAGCGGCGCGATCACCAACGCCACGCAGCTCTCCAACGCCGCCGAGGAGCAGGGCGCGCGGGTGATCTCGGGGCGCGCCCAGATCGTCACGCCTAAGGGCGGCGGGCAGCTCACCCCGACCTACGACTCCTTTGAGCCGGTCCCGGAGGGCACGACGGTCTACGCGCAGTGGATCGACAAGGACGGCGCGGTCTCCCCGGTGTACTCCGCGGAGACCCACGACCTGCCGGGCGCCGCCGGCTCCGGCGGTCCTGGCACCTACGCGTTCAAGCTGCCCGTCTGGACGGACGCCGACGGCAACGAGCACCGCTTCCTGGCGCACTCCAACCAGCGCTACCGGATCTGGGTCGAGCCCACCGTCAACCCGGCCACGGGCAACGAGCTCGTCCAGCTGCGCGCCGCGGGCGGCTACCTGCCCTACACCTTCGCCTCGGGCTCCGGCGAGGGCCTCGGCGAGTTCGCGCTGACCGGTTCGAACCTGCAGCGCACCGGCGTGTGGCTCTACTAGCGCCCCGGCGACTACGTGCGCCACGAGGAGCCCATCCGCGACGATGAGGGCCCGCTCGGCAACCCCGCCACGCACTACGACGACAACGCCCTGTACTCGGTCTCCGGCCGCGTGTGGCACGAGCACGGCAACGAGCGCCAGCTCTTCAGCGGCGCGACCTACTCCGGCGACACCCCGGCCACCGGCTTCCACGTGTGGGGCAGCACCCTCACCGACGAGGGTGTTGAAGCGTACAAGGAGGCCGTCGAGAGCCTCCCGCCCGAGGAGCAGGCCGCCGCGACGAAGGAGCTCCTCGAGGAGCACCCCGAATACATCTCCGCCACCGTCGTGGCGCCGGTCGCCGAGGACGGCCGGTACACGCTGCGCTTCCCGGACGACCGCGACTACAACCAGGACTACCTCTACCTGTGGGTGGAGAACCCCGCCGGCGAGGTCGTGCCCGCCTACAGCACGTTCACCCAGCCGGTCTTCCAGAACGCGCGGCGCAACCTTCAGTGGTCGCCCGCCGTCGACCCCGCCAAGAACAACGCCGGGCTGGCCGGTAAGCCGTTCCAGCGCTGGCACAACGTCAACTTCGCGGTCGTGCCCTTTAACGAGTCGGTGCTCGACATCGTCAACCACGACACCGAGGACAACCCGGCCCGCCCGGGCGACACCGCGAAGCTCGAGCTCTCCGGCCAGCCCACCCCGCTGCAGAGCACCATCGTGTGGGTCGGCCCCAACGGCGACGAGCTGCAGACCTGCGAGGACGTCACGCCCGAGGACCTCGGCGAGTGCGCGTCGTTCCCCGTGCCCGAGGACGCCAAGGACGGCGACGTCTACACCGCCCAGCTGCGCGACGCCGCCGGCAACATCGTCGCCGCCGACTCGTTCGTCGTCGCCGACCCGGTGTCCATCTCCTACGACGAGGTGAGCTTCGGCCCCGAGGACAAGGAGCGCGAGGCGAAGGTCGAGCCGACTCTCGAGGCGCTCAGCGGCAAGCCCGCCGAGCCGCGCGAGGATCAGACCTTCCGCTTCGGCGACGAGCTCCCCGAGGGCTTCGAGGTCTCCGAGGACGACCCGACGGTCGCGACCTTCAAGGGCGGCGCTGACAACCCCGAGGGCATTACTGCCACGATCGACCCGGAGACCGGCGTCGTCACCGTCACCGCCGGCGAGGACGCGGAGCTCCCCGACGGCGGCGTGGAGCTGCCCGTCGTCCTCGACGGCGGCGAGGCGCCCGCGGCGAATGGCTCGGTGAGCATCGCCGCGAAGCCCGCGCTCCCCGAGTTCGCGGAGATCGGTGAGCAGCTGGATCCGGTTTACGAGCCGGTTGTTGAGGATCAGGACCCGGAGGCCGATGGTTGGCAGTCGGGTGCGCCGAAGCTGGAGG
>NZ_JH815193.1:430086-441570 GCF_000296405.1 Corynebacterium otitidis ATCC 51513 | reverse complement strand
TTGAGGTGCCGGTTGTGGTGACCTACCCGGACGGCAGCACCGACGAGACGTCGGTGGTCTTCAAGCCGGTCGAGTCCGACGACGACGATGACGACGCCAAGGCCGGCATCGGCGAGGTTGTCGTTCCCGATGACGTCACTGTCGGCGAGCCGATCGACCCGATCGACGTGCCGGTCGAGAACGTCCCGGAGGGTGGCTCGGTTGAGGTCGACGGCCTGCCCGATGGTCTGTCCTACGATCCGGAGACCGGCGCGATCGTCGGCACCCCGGGCGAGGGCACCGAGGGTGACCACGAGGTCACGGTGACGATCAAGGACAAGGACGGCAACGTCCTGGCCGAGCGCACCTTCACCATCACCGTCCAGCCTGCCGGCCAGGGCGATGGCTCTGACCAGGGCGACGGTGCTGGCCAGGGCGAGGGCGACGGCTCCGGCGAGGGCGATGGCTCTGACCAGGGCGACGGTGCTGGTCAGGGCGACGGCTCCGAGGCTGCGGTCCCGCCGGCCCAGCAGCCGGGCGAGGGCTCCGGCCAGTCGGATGCGTCCCAGCAGCCGGGTGCTCCGGCGCCGTCGGGTCTCGCCTCCACGGGCGTGAGCGGCGTGCTCGCCGGCCTGGGTCTGGGTCTTGCGGCCCTCGCCCTTGGCGGCGTGGCGCTCGTGCTCGGGAAGCGCCGCGGCGAGAACTAACCACGCGATAGCGCCCTAAAACAGGCGCCACCGTCAGCGGTGACGCGAAGGGGCGCCGGGGAACCCAGTGAGGGTCTCCCCGGCGCCCCTTCTTCGTGTCTGGATCGCGCCTCGGCCTGAGCCCGTCGCACTCTGGCTGGGTACGCGGCAAGGCCGGAGACAGAGATTCCCACTAGCAGGCAGAGTGTAGGCGAAAACCACATGTATAGGGCCGTGATGGCTTAACATGTGAGCTATGTCTACTTTCTATCTCGAGAATCCCTCGACGGGGCAACGTGAAGACGAGTTCCATCGCTTCGACGACAAGGACCGCGACGACGTGCTCGCCCGCTCCACGGCGGCGTTCGCCTCGTGGCGGCGCACGAGCATCGACGAGCGCGTGGAGATCCTCGACCGGACCGCCGACATCTACGTAAAGAACAAGGACCTCTACGCCGAGCACATCGGCCGCGAGATGGGCAAGCTCACCGAGCAGGCCAAGGGCGAGCTCGACATCGTCATCGGGATCTATCGCTACTACGCGCGCAACGCGCACCGGCTGCTCGCCGATAAGCACTACCCCTCGGTGGGCGCGAAGCGCACGTTCGTGCGCAAGGAGCCGCTGGGCCCGATCCTCGGCGTTATGCCGTGGAACTTCCCCTACTACCAGGTCGCCCGCTTCGCGGCGCCGAACCTGCTGCTGGGCAACACGATCGTGCTCAAGCACGCCTCGATCTGTCCGCTGTCCTCTAAGGACTGTCAGGACGCCTTCGAGGAGGCGGGGCTTCCGAAGGACGCCTATATCAACGTCTACGCCTCCGGCTCGCAGGTCGAGCCGTTCATCGCGGACGAGCGCATCAAGGGCGTCTCGCTGACCGGCTCCGAGGACGCCGGCTCCGCGGTGGCGAAGGCCGCGGGTGAGCACTACAAGAAGTCGCTGCTCGAGCTGGGCGGCAACGACCCGTTCGTCGTGCTTGACGACAAGAACCTCGAGTTCGTGCTCACCAACTTCCTCGGTATCCGCCTGTTCAACACGGGCCAGGCGTGCAACGCGCCGAAGCGGCTGATCGTGCTCGAGGACTTCTACGACAAGACCGTCGAGTTCCTCACCGAGGCGGTCAAGAACGTCAAGGTCGGGCCCTACGACGACCCGGAGGCGGACATCTCGGCGCTCTCCTCGATCGGGGCGCGCGACGAGATCGTCGAGCGCATCGAGCGCGCCGAGAAGGACGGTACCGCGCGCGTGGTGTGGGGTGGTAAGAAGATCGATCGGCCGGGAGCGTTCATGGAGCCCGCCCTCCTCGTCGATCTCGACCCCAACGCGGATATCGGCTGCAACGAGATCTTCGGGCCGGTCATCACCGTCTACAAGGCCAAGGACGAGGAGGAGGCCATCGAGCTGGCCAACAACACCTCCTACGGGCTGACGGCCTCGGTGTGGACGACCGACGAGGAGCACGGCTACGAGGTGCTCCAGCGGATCGACGCGGGCATGACGTTTGTCAACGAGGCCTCGGTCATCGCCGACGACCTGCCCTTCGGCGGGATCGGGCGCTCCGGCTACGGCCGCGAGCTCGCCGAGTGGGGCGTGACTGAGTTCGCCAACGAGCGGCTCTACCGGGTCGCGAAGCAGGAGGATGACGCCTAAGGAGGCCTCACCGCGAGCCTGAGAAAGGTCCCGCCGCCACCGGCAAGGGAAGCCGGAGGCGGCGGGACCTCTCGCGTCGCTGCCGCGGAGGGCGCCCCGCGACGGCGTCCGGATATGCGGCGGGGCCCCGCCCCGGCGAAAAGCGCCGGCGCGGGGCCCCGAGTCGCGTCCGCGGGGTGCGGGCTCGTTAGTCGGCGAAGATCTCGTCGAGGAGCTTGGCCTGCTCGGCCTTGTGGACCTTGGCGACACCCGTCGCGGTGGAGGACTGCGCGCGACGCGAGGCCCGCTTGAGCGGCGGGAGGTCCTCGACGACCTCGGGCAGGTTCGCCGCGAGGAACGGCCACGGGCCCTGGTTGGCGGGCTCGTCCTGGCAGAAGACGGCCTCCTTGGCGTTCGGGTAGGTCCTAAACGCCTCGCCGAGGCGGTTCTTCGGGATCGGGTGGAGCATCTCGAGGCGGACGATGGCGATGTCGTCGCGCCCGTCCTTCTTCCGGCGCTCCTCGAGCTCGTAGTAGAGCTTGCCCGAGACCAGCAGGATCTTCGTGACCTTCTCCGGGTCGCCGACGATAGTGCCGTCGCGGTCGACCTGGTTGGGGTCGTTGATGACCGACTGGAAGCTCGTCGTCTCGGTGAAGTCGGAGACCTGGGAGACGGCGTGCTTGTTGCGCAGCATCGACTTCGGGGTGAAGACCACCAGCGGGCGGTGCATCGTCCCGAGCGCGTGGCGGCGCAGCAGGTGGAAGTAGTTCGCCGGGGTGGTGGGCTGCGCGATCGTCATGGAGCCCTCCGCGACGAGCTGGAGGAAGCGCTCGATGCGCGCCGAGGAGTGGTCCGGCCCCTGGCCCTCGTAGCCGTGGGGCAGCAGCAGCACGACCTTGGAGAGCTGGCCCCACTTCGCCTCGCCGGAGGAGATGTACTCGTCGATGATGGTCTGGCCGCCGTTGACGAAGTCGCCGAACTGCGCCTCCCAGGCGACGAGCGCGTCGAGGTTGCCCACCGAGTAGCCGTACTCGAAGCCGATGCCCGCGAACTCGGTGAGCGGCGAGTTGTAGGCGAGGAACTTCCCGCCGTTGCCCTTGCTCGCGGCGAGTTCGTTTAAGGGGCTGTATTCCTCGCCGGTCTCGGAATCGAAGAGCACCGCGTGGCGCTGGGTGAACGTGCCGCGCCTGGAGTCCTCGCCGGCAAGCCGCACGAGCTTGCCCTCGTTGGCCAGGGAGCTAAACGCGATGAGCTCGCCGAAGCCCCAGTCGATGCCGCCCTCCTGGGCGGCCTCGTCGCGCTTCTTCGCGACGGTGCGCACCCGCTTGTGCAGCGCGATCGCGTCCTGGGCCTTGCCGAAGGCCTCGCCGATATCGGCGAGCTCCTCCTTGCTGATCGACGTATCCAGGCCGCGGGTGAGCTCCTGGGAGGAGGTGATCCCCGACTGCTGCTCGGCCTCCCGGTCGGAGTCCTGCTTGACCTCGTGGAACACGGCGTCCATCTGGTCGTGAAAGTCGCGCGCGACGAGCTCGGCGTCCTCGTGGGAGAGGTCCCCGCGGTTGACGAGGTCCTCGGCGTACTGGGCGCGCACCGTGGCGCGGTTGCCGATTGCGTTGTACATCACCGGCTGGGTCATCGACGGGTCGTCGGCCTCGTTGTGGCCGCGGCGGCGGTAGCAGATGAGGTCGATGAAGACGTCCTTGCCGAAGCGCTGCCGGTACTCGGTCGCGAGCCGGCCGACCCACACGACGGCCTCGGGGTCGTCGCCGTTGACGTGGAACACCGGGCAGCCGTAGGCCTTCGCGATATCGGTCGAGTAGAGCGAGGAGCGGCCCTGCGCGGGCGAGGTCGTGAAGCCGACCTGGTTGTTGACGACGATGTGGACGGTGCCGCCGACGTTGTAGCCGCGCAGCTTGGAGAGGTTGATCGTCTCCTGCACGATGCCGAGCCCGGTGAACGACGCGTCGCCGTGGAGGAGCAGCGGCATGACCGAGAAGCCCTCCTCGCCCTTGTCGAGGAGGTCCTGCTTGGCGCGCACGATGCCCTCCATGACGGGGTTGACCGCCTCAAGGTGGGAGGGGTTCGCCGCGACGGTGACCTTGACTTCCCCGTCGCCGAACATCTGCAGGTGCTCGCCCTCGGCGCCGAGGTGGTACTTCACGTCGCCGGAGCCGCCGATCTGGCCCTGCTCCATGTTGCCCTCGAACTCGTTGAAGATCTGGGCGAGCGGCTTGCCGACGATGTTGAATAACACGTTGAGGCGCCCGCGGTGGGGCATGCCGATGACGACCTCGTCCATGCTCTGGCCGGCCGCGGTGTCGATCGCGGAGTCCATGAGCGGGATGAGGGACTCGGCTCCCTCCAGGGAGAAGCGCTTCTGGCCGACGTACTTGGTCTGCAGGAAGTTCTCGAACGCCTCGGCGGCGTTGAGCTTCTGGAGGATGTACTTGCGCTCCGCGGTGGTGGGCGTGGGCATCCCGCCCTCGATCAAGTCCTGGAGCCAGTGGCGCTCGTCGGCGTCCATGATGTGCATGTACTCGGAGCCGACCTTCAGGGTGTAGGCGTCGCGCAGGCGGCGCAGCACCTCCCGAAGCGTCATGGTCTCCTGGCCGCCGAAGCCGCCGACGTTGAACGTGCGGTCGAGGTCCCAGATGGTGAGGTTGTGGGCCTCGATGTTGAGGTCCGAGTGGTCGGGCTCGGGAAGCCCCGGCGCCTTCCAGTCGATGGGGTTGGTGTCGGCGATGAGGTGGCCGCGGGAGCGGTAGGCCTCGATGAGCTGCATGACCCGGGTGTTCTTGTCGACCCCGGTGTTGGGGACGTCCTGGCTCCAGCGCATCGGCGCGTAGGGCACGCCGATGGCGGCGAAGATCTCGTCGTAGAATGCGTCGTCGATGAGCAGCCGGGAGATGTCGCGGAGGAACTCGCCGGACTCGGCGCCCTGGATGATGCGGTGGTCGTAGGTGGAGGTGACCGTGACGAGCTTGCCGACGCCCAGGTCCGCGAGCCGGTCGGTGGAGGCGCCGGCGAACTCGGCGGGGTAGTCCATCGAGCCGACGCCGACGATGGTGCCCATGCCCGGGTTGAGGCGCGGCACCGAGTGCCTCGTGCCGATGCCGCCCGGGTTCGTCAGGGAGATCGTCACCCCGGAGAAGTCGTCGGGGGTGAGCTTGTTCTTCCGCGAGCGGCGGACGATGTCCTCGTAGGCGTCGACGAACTGGTCGAAGGTGAGGTTCTCGGCCTCCTTGATCGCCGCGACGACGAGCGCGCGCCCGCCGTTCTTCTGCGGCAGGTCGATCGCCAGGCCGAGGTTGATGTGCTCGGGGTCGACGAGGTGCGGCTTGCCGTCGATCTCCTCGTAGCGCTGGTTCATCGTCGGGTGGAGCTGCGTGGCCTTGACCAGCGCCCAGCCGATGATGTGGGTGAACGACAGCTTCCCGCCGCGGGTGCGCTTCAAGTAGTCGTTGATGATCGTGCGGTTCTCGAACAGGAGCCGCGCGGGCATGTCCCGCACCGACGTCGCGGTCGGCAGGTCGAGGGACTTCTCCATGTTCGTGGCGATCGACTTGAACGTGCCGCGCAGCTTCTTCGGGCCCGCCTCCGGCAGGCCCGAGCCGTCGAGCCGGTCGAGCGGCGACTCCGGGCGGGTGCGGCCCGCGCCGTCGCGCTTCGGCGGGGTGCCCGGGCGGCGCTGCTGGCCGACCTCGCGCTGCGGCGCGGTGAGCGCCTGCGCGGAGTCGCTCGTCGGCGTCGTCGTCGAGTCCCGCGGGGTGGGCTGGGCCGGGGCGCTATCGCGCTTCACCGGGTCCGAGGGGCGCTTCGCCTGAGGCGAGCCGGAGCCCTTCCGGCCGCCGGAGGCGGTGGCCTTCTTCTCGGCGGGAGCGGCCTTATCGGCAGGGGCCTCGGGCGTATCGACGGGCTTGCCCTCCCGGTCGAAGAGCGTCGCCCACTCCTTACTCACCGAGTCCGGGTCCTGCGACCACTGCTGGTAGAGGTCGTCGACGAACCACGTGTTCTGTCCGAAGGTGTTAGCGCTGCTCACGGCAGGTTCTCGCCTCTTTCGTCACAAGTAGAGTTAAGTACGGCGGTGGGAACCATACTAACGCTTTACTTCGCGTTATCAGTCACACTATAGGAGCCGTTTCGGCTGGCCGCGCCGGCGTCCTAGGAATGCTGCCGGGCGGCCTCCCACATCTCCGCGTACGTGCCCCCGAGCTCGAGGAGCTCGGCGTGGTTGCCCTCCTCGACGACCCGCCCGTCGCGCATGACGAGGATGCGGTCCGCGCCCGCCGCGGTGAGCAGTCGGTGGGCGACGACGACAGCGGTGCGCCCGCCGGTCGCCGCCTGCGAGGCGGCGAGCACCTGCGCCTCCGTGGCGGGGTCGAGGGTCGCCGTCGCCTCGTCGAGGAGCATGACGGGCGCGTCGGTGAGCTCCGCGCGGGCGAGCGCCACGACCTGGCGCTGCCCGGCCGACAGGCTGCGGCCCTGCTCGGTGACGACGTGCTCGAAGCCGCCGGGAACCTGCGCGATGACGCCAAGTCCCCCGATGCGGTCGACGGCGTCGGTGAGCTCCCGGCGGGTGGCGCCGGGCTTGCCGTAGGCGATGTTCGCCGCGACCGTCCCGGAGAAGATCGTCGCCTCCTGCGGCACCTGCGCGACGCGGGCGCGCCAGTCGGAAAGCGGGAAGGAGCGCACGTCCACCCCGCCCGCCTCGATGGCCCCCCGATAGGGGTCGTAGAAGCGGCCGATGAGCTTCACGAGCGTGGACTTGCCCGCCCCGGTCGGCCCGACGACGGCGACGGTCTCCCCGGGGGCGATCTCGACGTTCAAGTCCGTGGCCACCGGGTCGAGTTCCTCGCGGTAGCGGAACGCGACCCCGCGCGCGGCGAGCTCCTTGCCCGCGGCCTCGGCGGCGCCGGGGTCGTCGCCCTCGTCGGGCACGGTCGGCTCGGTGGCGAGCAGGTCGCTGATCCGAGAGAAGCTCACCCGGGCGCGCTGCCACGTGTCGAAGACGAAGCCGAGCTCCTGGATCGGCGCGTAGAGCAGGCCGAGGTACATGAGGAAGGCCATGAGCACGCCGGGGGTGAGCTCACCGTTAGAGATGAGCCCCGCCCCGACCCAGAGGACGACCGCGCTCGTGAGCCCGGCGATGCCGGTGACCCCGGGGAAGAAGAGGCTCACGGCGGTCTGGGCGCGCATCCGCAGCGCGAAGTAGCGCCCGGCCTGCGCGGCGAAGGACTCGCGGTCCATCGCCTCGCGGCCGTAGAGCTGGGAGGTCTTCAGTCCCGCGACGTGCTCGTGGAACGCGGCGTTGAGCGTGCTCTGCTGCTGGCGGGCCGCGGCGTAGGCCTCCGAGGTGACGGAGCGGAACCACCAGGTGAGAAGCGCGATGACGGGGATCGCGACGAGCGCGATGAGCGCGAGCTGCGGCGCGGTGATCACGAGCATCGCCACGACGCCGGCGAGCGTGCCCAGGGAGACGACCGCCTCGGCGAGCTGGGTCTGGAGGAACGTCGAGAGGTTGTCGATGTCCGAGGTCATCCGCGTCATGATCCGGCCGGACAGCGTCCGGTCGAAGTAGCTCATCGACAGGGACTGGAGGTGCCGGTAGCTGCGCAGCCGCAGCCCGAAGAGCACCCGCTCCCCGGCCCTCGCGGAGAGCACCGTGCGCACCCGCTCGGCGAGCCAGCTCAACGCCACGACGCCAAGCCCCGCGGCCGCGACGAGGCCGAGCACGCCCGCCGAGCCGGCGGCGACGCCGTGGTCGACGGCGAGCCGCATGAGGTAGGGCACGATGAGGTCGGCGACGACGCCCACGACGAGCAGCGCCGCGACCGCGGCGATGAGCCCGCGCACCGCGCCGAGCATCGGCGCGAGCCTGAAGCGCCCCGTCGCGAGCGAGAGGCGACGGGCGGTCTCGTCGGGGCGCTCGTCGGGCGCGGGCAGCGAGTCGATGTCGCCCTGCAGCTCCTTGGACGGGGTGAGCGAGCCGACGCCGTCGCGGGCGGTGAGGTGGAGCCGCTCGTCGACGGCCTCGCCCGCGGCCGACTCGGGCGTGTGGGGCCACAGCGCCTCCCATCCCGGGGCCTCGCCGCGGCCGGCGGCGGGGGAGGGGCGCTCGGCCCGGGCGGACTCGTCGGCGGGCGCGATGATCGAGCGGAACTCGGCGGTCGGCGCGACCTCGGAAAGCGGCCCGGCGGCGGCGACGCGTCCGTGGTCGAGGACGATGGCGCGGTCGCAGAAGTCGACGGTGGACTCGCGGTGCGCGACGGTGACGACGGTGACGTTGGTGAGCTCCTCGCGCAGGTCGGTGAGGATGGCGCGCTCGGTGGCGGCGTCGATTGCGGAGGTCGCGTCGTCGAGGACGAGCACCTTGGGGCGGTGGAGGAGCGCGCGGGCGAGCACGACGCGCTGGCGCTGCCCGCCGGAGAGGCTTAAGCCCCGCTCGCCGACGATGGTGTCGTAGCCGTCGGCGAGTTCCTCGATGAACCCGTCGGCGCGGGCGATGCGTGCGACGCGGCGCACCTCCTCGTCGCTCGCGCCGCTGGCCATGGCGATGTTCTCCCGCACCGAGGCGGAGTAGAGGAACGCGTCGTCGAAGACGCACACCACGCGCTCCCGGAGCTCGCCAAGGCCCAGGTCGCGGTAGTCGGTCGAGCCGTCCTTGCCGGTGAGCTCGAGGCGGCCCTCGTCGGGCCGGTAGAGGCCGCTGGTGAGCAGCACGAGCATCGACTTGCCCGCGCCCGGCGGGCCGACGACCGCGGTCGTCGAGCCCGGCGGGAACTCCAGGTCCACCCCGGACAGGGCGTCGGGGACGTTCTCGCCGTCGGGGCTCTCCCCGGCGACGGTCACGCCCGAGAGCCGAAGCCCCGTGCCGGAGTTGTTGCGGGGGAGCTCCGCGGGCTCTTCCGGGGGCTCGTTTTCCGGGCGCAGTGCGAGGATGTCGGCGAGCCGGTCGAGCGCGGAGAGCGCCATGAGCAGGCGCAGGATCATCGACGACAGCCGCCTCGCGACGGTGGTGACGTTGCCCATGTAGAGCGCGAACGTGAAGAACGTGCCCACGCTGATGTATCCGCCGAGCGCGACGAGCCCGCCGGTGGCGATGGTGACGACCAGCGCGATCTGGGGCAGGTGGTTGACTACCGGCAGGTAGCGGGCCTGCACCCTGGCCGCGCGCATCTGCAGGGCGTAGACCGCGCCGGCGAGGCGCTCCATCGCGGAGATCTCCCGCGGCTCCTGGGCGAAGGCCTTGACCACGCGCACGCCGGTGATGGTCTCCTCGACGTGGGTCGCGGCGTCGGCCTCGCCCTGCTGGGCCGACCACGTCGAGGCGTAGACCGGGCGCCTCGAGGCGAGCGTGACGAGCGCGACGACCGGCAGCATGAGCAGCGCGACGATCGCCAGCGGCAGGGAGATCGCCACGAGCACCGCGACCGTGAAGACGAGCAGCAGCACGTCGCTGGCGATGAGCGGGAGCCTGGCGACGAAGAGCTGCGCGACGCTTAAGTCGCTGATCGAGCGGGAGACGACCTGGCCGGTGGCGATGCGGTCCTGCACCGGCCCGTCGAGGCGCTGCAGCGCCTGGAGGATCCCGGTTCTTAAGTCGTACTGGATGCCCAGGGAGAGCCGGCCGGCGAGGTAGCGGCGCACGAACTGCGCGAGGAAGCGGCCCACCGCCGCGAGCGCGAGCAGCGCCGCCGCGGTCGCCACGGGGCTCAAGCCCGAGATCAGCCCCGTGACCCACGTGTCCTCGCCGCCGACGCCGAGCGCGGCGTCGATGCCGTCGCCGGTCGCCACCGGCGCGAGCAGGCTGAAGCCCACCCCGATCACGGCGGCTACGAGCGCGCCCGCGGTGAGCGAGCCGCGGGCCCGCATCCGGGCGACGATCTCCGACAAGCCTGGCGTCACCGCTACCCTCGCCCCACTTTCGACTCGCATCGCTGCCACAGTGCCGACCGGCGCGAGCCCGGCGCCGTCGTGTCGCGCGCGGGTCGCGCCATCCTCGTCGAGCGTAGTGGCTCCCCGCCGGCCCCGCGGCCGGTCTGGCGGGCCTTATTTCTTGAGCGCCGCCGGAAAAGGGCGGTTTTCGGCCCTCCCGCCGGGGCCGTTTCGCCGCTACGATCGGCTCCACGACCGGGCGGGGAGCGCCCGGCGGGTCCCTCTTCCCACGGCCCCGGCGAGCCCGGGGCCGGACATCGAAAGGCAGGCGGTCTGGGATGAGCTTCTTCGAGGACATCGCCTCCCGGCTGGACCGGGAAGGCATCGAGTCGCGGGTGGGCGGAGACACCCTGTTCGTGCCCATCACCCCGGAGGTGGAGCTCCAGTTCGTCGAGATCGACTCCGAGCTCCCGGCGGCGAACGTCTACGTCGCCGCCGCGGACGTCGCGGAGGAGGACGAGTCCTTCTCGGCGGTGCTCGTGCAGGTCGCGTTCTCCGCGGAGGACGCGCTCGCCGCGGTGAGCCGGCACATCGCCATCGACCAGGTCGTCGGCCTGCTGCGCGACCTCGTCGTCGGCGACGACGTGCGGCTCGCGGAGGTGGAGTTCGTCCAGGACGAGGACGACCCGCACCGCCTGCTCGCGGAGCTCACCGCCGCCTCGGACCTGGAGGTCGTCGTCGAGCTCGACGGGGATACCCCGGTCGCGACCGTCGCGATGCTCACCGACGGCGAGGAGGGCGAGGAGCGCCTCGAGCTCGGGGAGCACACCGACCCCGAGAGGCTCTTCGACGTCGTCGCGCTCGCGGCCAGGCAGGCCCCGCTGTGGGAGGACGAGCTCGGCCCCGTCGAGGACGACGACTACTACCACCTCGAGGACCTAGCCGGCGAGGACCCGGCCGAGGACTAGGCCTGAAACCGCCCCGGCCGGGTCGGGCTAGGCGCGCTGCGGGTAGCGCTCGAAGAGCTCGGCGGGGGAGCGCACCGGCCGGTAGTCGGCGTCGACGAGCAGGCAGAAGACCCGGTCGGAGTCGTCGGAGAGCTCGTGGACGGCGTCGGCCTTCCCGGCGGGCACGAGCGCGCGCACCCAGGCCTCGGCGAGCTCGCCCAGGCGCCGGGCGCCGCCGGCGCGAAGGAAACGCAGCTCGAGGAGGAAAGCGGGCTCGCGGCCGGTGTCGGCGAGCCGGGCGCGCGCCGCGGCGGCGACCCGGCGGCGGCTGAGCGCGAGAGTGAGCTGGCCCGCGCCGTCGACGGCGGGC